>NZ_DBGCTQ010000059.1:0-18905 GCF_048388525.1 Allofournierella sp.
GCTGTCGCCGCAGCTCATGGCCCCTTCCGGGCAGGCCCCCTTTACGCAGGACGGTCCGGCCGCGGCAAAAAGTGCCGGCGCCACCGGGTATACCAGGCGCAGCATTTCGTCGGCCAGGGCACGGATCTCCCACTGCGCGCGGGAGCAGCATCTATGCCTGAAAAAGTTGTGCAGGCTGCGGGCATTCATGGTCACGATCATTTTGGTCTCGCAGGCATTGGGCAGCACAAAGCGCGCGTCCTCAATGGCCAGCTTCTCGGCCTTTTTGGCCGCCGCGGCTTCGGTCAGGCCCTCCTCCCGCATCAGCCGGCGGGTGTGCCCCTCCTTCAGCAGGGCCGCAATGCGCTCATACTGCTCGTTTTCCGCGCGCATCGCCTGCTCAAAAGCGGCGCTGGCCGCCGGTTCCGCCGCCACCTCGGGCGGCGTTACATATTCAAACCCGTCCAGGCGCACATAGCGCTGGCTCTGCACGCTGTAGCTGGCAATGCGGTGCCGGGTGATCTGGGCCAGCAAACTGCGCGACACCCCCTCCACGGCAAAGGTGAAGCTCACGTGTTCGGTGGGGCTCTCATGGCCCATTTTGGCCAGCCTTTCCACAAATTCCCGGCTTTTTTCCGGGGTAAGGCCAGCCAGCAACTCGTCGATCTGCGCGCCGGAATAGCACAGCTTTGCCGCCGCGGCCACCACCTTTTCCGGCTCAGGGGTATGCGCGAGCAGATTCACCTTCAGCATTGGGCACTTCCTCCTGGTTCATTCTTCCAGCAGGGTGAGCGGCGCATAGTTCGCCATTGTTTTTTTCACACCTGCTTTTTCAAACTGGATCTCCACAATCGTATCCCCGGCCGCAGGGGTGGCCTTGAGCACCACGCCCCGGCCAAACACCTTGTGCTCCACCTTATCTCCCGGCCGGTATCCCCGCTTTGCGCCGCCGGCAGCCGGCATGGGCGCCGCGGGCCGCCCTACCGTGGGCCCGCCGAACGGCCCTGCGCCTGCGCCCGAGGGCTTTGCCCCCTGGCCCGCGCCCCAGCCGCTGCCGCCCCACTGCCGGGCCGCAGCGCCCTGTGCGCCGCCAAAACCGCCGGCTCCGAACGCATGGCCGCCCTGGGAATAGCCCGAGCCCCCAAAACTGCCAAATCCCCCAAAGCTGTGCCTGGCGATCGCGGGGCTCTCGGTCTCGTCCACAAGCTCCGGCTCAATTTCCTCCAAAAAGCGCGAGGGGCGGTTGCGCCGGGTCTGGCCAAAGATCATGCGGCTCTGGCTCGACGAGAGATACAGCTCCTTGCGGGCCCGGGTAATGCCCACATAGCACAGCCGCCGCTCCTCTTCCAGGTCCTCGTCCGAATAGCGCGAAAGCTCGCTGGGGAATATCCCCTCCTCCAGGCCCAGGATGAATACGTAATCAAATTCCAGGCCTTTTGCCGCGTGCATCGTCATCATGACCACCACGTCGGTCTCCTCGTCGTAGCTGTCGATGTCCGAGATCAGGGCGACCTCCTCCAAAAAACCCGCGAGGCTCGCCTCGGGGCCCTTCTGGTCGGCATAGGTCTTCACGCTGGACACCAGCTGCCCCAGGTTCTCCAGGCGCGCCGCGCCCTCGTCGCCCTGCGCCTCCAGCATTTTTTGGTAACCTGTCAGCTCCAGAATGTCGCTCACAAACACATCCAGCGGCTGGCTCTCTGCCGAATCCAGCAATTGCTGGTAGATGCCCCAAAAGCCGTGCAGCGCGTTTGCCGCCCGGCTGATGGCCGGATAGTCCGCCGCGTGCCCGCACACATGCAAAAGGCTTGTGCCCAGGCCCGCGGCAATGTCGGCCATTTTGTCCAGCGTGGTGCCGCCGATCTTGCGGGCCGGCTCGTTGATGATGCGCCGCAGCCGCAGATCATCGCTGGGGTTCGCCACGATGGACATATAAGCAATGATATCCTTTACTTCCTTGCGGTCGTAAAAGCGCTGGCCGCCCACGATCTTGTACGGGATGCCCGCCCGCGCAAAATAGGTTTCCACCGGGCCGGACTGGGCGTTCATGCGGTACAGCACCGCGTGATCCCGCAGGCGCGCGCCGTTTTTCAGGTTCTGACCGATCACGGTGGCGATCTGGCTGGCCTCGTCCTGCTCGTTCTCGGCCAGGTAGTGATGGATCTTTTCCCCTTCCCCGTTCTGGGTCCACAGGGTCTTGCCCTTGCGCCCCTGGTTGTTGCGGATCACGCAGTTGGCCGCGTTCAGGATGCAGGCGGTGGACCGGTAATTCTGTTCCAACCGGATGACCTTCGCGCCCTGGAAGTGCTGCTCAAAGTTCAGGATATTCTCAATGGTGGCGCCCCGGAACCGGTAAATGCTCTGGTCGTCGTCGCCCACCACGCACACGTTTTTATAGCCGCCCGCCAGCAGGCGCACCAGCTGGAACTGGGCCACGCTGGTGTCCTGGTATTCGTCCACCAGCACATAGCGGTATTTTTTTTGGTAGTATTCCAGCACGTCCGGGTGGTCCTGAAACAGGCACACCGTGTGGTAGATCAGGTCGTCAAAATCCATGGCGCCCGCGCTGCGCAGCCGGTCGGCATAGGCCTTGTAGACCTTCGCCACCAGCCCCGCCTTGGTGTCGGCCGGGGCTTCCAGCGCCTCTTCGGGGCTGATGAGCTGGTCCTTCATCCGGCCGATCTGCCCCAGGGCCGACTTTACGGGCAAAAACTTGTCGTCCACCAGCAGCTGCTTGTAGACCTCTTTCATGGCCCGCTGCTGGTCGTCGGTGTCATAAATGGTAAAGCTTTTGGGAAAGCCCAGCCGGTCGGCGTCCCGCCGCAGCATGCGAACACAGGCCGAATGGAAGGTGGAGGCGTTCACGTCCGCCCCCTGCTCCTCGCCCAGCATGGCCGCCAGGCGGCTTTTCAACTCGCCCGCCGCCTTGTTGGTAAAGGTGATCGCCAGCACGTTCCAGGGCCGGGCGGCGTCCCGCCGCAGCATGGGCCACAGCCAGTCGGGCGGCTCGCCGCCGCTCTCCACCGCCGCGCTTAAGGCCTGCACATCCTCTGCCGCCGCCTCCCGCGGCAGCCAGTCGGAGCCGTGGGCAGTTCCAAAACGGATGATATTCGCAATGCGGTTCACCAGCACGGTGGTCTTGCCGCTGCCCGCCCCCGCCAGGATCAGCAGCGGCCCCTCGGTGCAGAACACCGCCTGCTTCTGCACCGGGTTCAGCCGGCCGAACCGGCTCTCAATAAACCTGTCCCGCAGGGTAAGAAACTCCTGATTTTGCTCGCTCGCCATAAGTATACCTTTCCAGTATTCAATCTTAAGCCTCATTATAGCACAAAAGCTGGGGCAAACAAAAGCCCCTCAGGGCAAAAATCCACAAGATACGCGTTTCATTCCCCGCGCTTCCATTCCGGCGCGGCGCTTTCTTCCCTCCTCTCGTTTTCTCCCTCCCGGCTGTTTTTTGTCGGCATTTTAAACAAATTGCTTTCGCGCTTGACTTCCGCTCTTCACAAGTGTATAGTTTTGTTAAACAAATCATACTTTTCATACTTTTTTCAGGAGGTCGTCTTTATGAAACATCCCAAGGGCAAATATGCCTGGACGGTCAAGATCGGCGAAAAAGGGCAGTTCGTGATTCCCAAAGAGGCGCGGGATCTGTTCGATCTGCATCCCGGCGACACCATCATCGTTCTGGCCGACGAAAAGCGAGGCATCGCCATCCCGCCCAAAAACACCTTTGCCAGGCTGGCCGAGCACATTTTTGAGGGGGATCTGCCCTCCGACGAGGCGAAAAAATGAGAAAGGGGGTCAAGGTGTTCGTACTCTGTGTATTGGTTCTTTTCCTTCTCGCCGCTGCCGCCGCAGTCTATTGCTATCGCTGCCTCCACTATTGGCAGGGCGATCTGAAACGCACTATCTCTGCCGGCTTTGAAGAAAAGGACGCTGCCCTGCCCGACGGCTCGGTGATCCACTACGCCGAGGGGCCGGCCGGAGGCCCGCCGCTGCTGCTCATCCATGGGCAGACCGGTACCTGGGCCGATTACGCCCGGGTCCTGCCCGCGCTCAGCGAAAACTGGCATGTGTATGCGGTGGACTGTTACGGCCACGGCGCTTCCTCCCACAATGAGAGCAAATACTACCTGCGGGAAAACGGCGACGACCTGATCTGGTTTTTACAGCAGGTGGTGGGCCAGCCGGCCGTGGTGTCCGGCCATTCCTCCGGCGGCCTGCTGGCCGCATACGTGGCCGCATACGGCGGCAGCGCCGTGGCGGGCGCCGTGCTGGAAGACCCACCCGTCTTCTCCACCGAGCCGGGCAATTTTGAGAGCAGCTTTGCCTACCTCGATACCTACAAGCCCATGCACGACTACACCGCAGGCCCGCAGACCGAATGCTGGGAGGCCTATTACATGCGCCGCTGCCTGTGGGGGCAGCTTTACATGGCCTCCTCCATGGAGGGCCTTGCAAATTATGCCCAGCACTATCACGAAACGCATCCCGGGCAGCCGGTGCAGTATTTTTTCATGCCGGAATCCATTAATTTCACATTTTTGTACACCGCGCAGTACGATTTCCGTTTTGGCGGGCATTTTTACGACTATTCCTGGCACAGCGGCATTTCCCATGCCGATCTTCTGGCCGCCGTCAAGGTCCCCACCGTCTTTCTTCACACCAAAGCCTCTTATACCGAGAGGGGCGTCCTTCTGGCCGCCTCGTCCGACGAACAGGCCCGGCAGGCCGTGCAGCTTATCGGCGATTGTGAATTGATCGAGCTCTCCTCCAACCACGATATCCACCGCTTCAAGCCCCGGCTCTTCATCGACGCGGTAAACAGGCTCTTATAAGCCTCCAAAAAGGCGGGGCAGCGGCTGTAAAGCCCGCTGCCCCGCCTTCTTCCGTTTTCTGAGCCGCTGCGCGGCCGCGCATGTGCAAAACTCCCGCTCACGCCAGCCCGAAGACCAGGTTCAGCACCAGCATGGTCACCACACCCGGCGCCCCCAGCACCACCGCCATGAACGAGGTGAATGCGTTCAGCGCCAGGCCCACCCCGGTAAAGGGCGCCAGCATATTTACTGCGCCCAGCGCCCCCATGCCTGCCAGCGCCGAAGTAAGGCTGGCGCGCAGCGGCTTTTTGTGGCGGCTTGCGGCAAACCCCATCAATACCAAAACCGCGGCGGCCGCAAGCGCCGCCGGGTGCAGCCCGCTCACAGGATCGCCCGCAGCCCCATGGCCCGGGCACGCCGCTGTAAATAGCGGTAACGGCACTGGATCGCCTGATACTCGAACACCCTCTGATCGATCAGTTCGGGCTCGGTTTCCAGATCAAAAAGCATTTGGTTGTGGCGCATTTCGGCCAGGCATTCCCGCAGCTCCTGTTCCAAAACCGGTGTGTGAAGCGCAGGTTCGCTCCCCTGGCTGGATGTGCCGGCCGCCCCGGCGGGCTTTCGGCGCAGTAATGCAATCTCCATTTGCATGCTCCCCTTTCTTTTCAGAACGGTCGATAGTAGGATATGCAAACAGGATTGTCAGTTATTACCAGTTTTATACAGGAGTCTTGTCCCATTGGGGCGGTCTTTGCTCTTTTTATGCCGCTGCAGGCTCCGCCCCGTTCAGCGCCTCCAGGCCGCCCGTGCGGCCAAAAACGCGGCGCCCGCCAAGGCAAGCAGCCCGGCGGCCAAAAAGACCGGGGCAGCGCCGCTTCCCGGCAGCAGGGTCCCCAGCGCGCCGGTAAGGTAGGGTGACACAAAATACCCCACGTTCACAATGGTAAGTACCAGCGCCGTCACCGTGGGCAGATACTTTCCGCCCGCGCACCGCGCAAAGCCCAGCATCAGGCAGGGGCTGAACAGCGCCATGCCCATGGATGCACCGCAAATGCACACCACCGCGCCCCAAAACGTGACGCGCAGCGCTGCCAGCACATAGCCCGCCCCCAGCAGCAGCAGCGCCAGCGCAAAGGTATACGGGCCGGTAAACCGGCGCAGCCAGCCGTAAGCCGCCGCCAAAGCCCCGGAAAGCACGCTGCCCAGGGCGGTGAGCGCCCCGGTCATTGCGGCCGTTCCAAGGCCGTTGCCCTCGATGTAAAGCGACAGGTGAGTTGAGGTGATAAAGTAGAGCGCCGCAAAGCAAAACCCCACGGCGGCAAGGCCCGCGGTGGCGGGCTTATCCCACCGGTCGGCCTCCGGGCCGGTCTGGTCCCCCGCCTGCGTTTCCGGCGCACGGGGCAGCCAAAAGGCCGCTGCCAGCAGCGCCGCCAGCACCAGCGCAAAGCACCAGTAGATGTGATACCAGCCAAAGCCGGCCAGCGCGCCGCCCACCAGCACCGCCGCCACACGGCCAAGCTGCAGCATGCCCGAGGCAACGCCCATCACCTGGCTGCGCTCTGCGCCGGAAAAATGGCCGCTCACCAGCAGCGGGAACAGGGTCGAAGTCATGCCGTAGGCAATGCCCAGCAGCGCGCTCAGCGCAATGAGCACGGGCAGCACGGCATGAAACGCAAGGCTCAGCGCCCCACAGGCAAAGCTGGCGGCCAGTGCCGCCGCCGTGAGCTGCTTTTGCGAAAAGCGCCGCTCCAGCGCCGGCACCGCCAACAGCCCCGGAATGCTGGTGAGGTTCGGCAGGGTGAGCACCAGCAGCACGGTGTTCTCGCCCGCCTGCGGGAACGCCGCCACCATACCGCTCACCGCAACGGCGGGCAGCATATACATCAGGTTTACAAAGCAGACGGAATAAATGGCAAACTTGGTCTTCAACGCACGGTCCACGGCGGCACGTTTCCTTTCAAAGTAAAATAAAGCACGGGCGGCGCCGCCCCGAACCTTCCCGTTCGGGCCGCGCCGCCTGCCATGGCTCAGTCTTCCAAAAGCTCAAAATCCACATGGCCCAGCGCCACGTCCACCGCCAGCGCCTTTACCTGCACAGCCTGCCCCAGATCCCACTGGCGGCCGGTCAGCGGGTCGCGCCAGCGCACACCCTCGGTCAGCTCGGGTTCGCCCTTGCACAGGGTATCGGTGCGCACCAGCCCCTCCACGGTATTTTCCAGCTCCACATACAGGCCCTGGCGCGTCACGCCGGCCACAATGCCCCCAAAAGTCTCGCCCAGGTGGGCGCCCATATACTCGGCCTTGTAGCAGCCTTCCGCCGCGCGTTCCAGCTGCATGGCGGCCATCTCCCGCGCGCTGGACTCCCCGCTTGCCTCAGCGGCAAATTTTTCATACCGCTTTTTCACTTCGCCCCGGTCCACCCCGGCGCACCAATCGCTCAGGATGCGGTGGATGGCCAGATCCGGATAGCGCCGGATGGGGCTTGTAAAGTGGGCGTAATCCGCAAGCGCCAGGCCGTAATGCCCTTTGGGCTCCGGCTCATACTTTGCCTTGGCCATGGTGCGCAGCACCGCGGTGTGCACCGGCCGTTCCAGCGGGGTGCCGCGGGTGGAGTCCAGCAGCGCCGCCAGCTCGGGCTGGGTGGGAACTTCGCCCGCAAATTGTGCCTTCAGCCCGCAGGCCCGCAGCAGGGCCTGCAATTTTTCCACCCGCTCCGGATCCGGCTCCTCGTGTACCCTGTACACAAAGGGCAGCTGGTTTTCCCGCGCCAGCCTGGCCGCACACCCGTTCGCCAGCAGCATAAACTCTTCGATCATGCGCTCGCTCAGGCCGCGCCGGCGTTTTTCCACGCCCACGCAGCGCCCTTCTTCGTCCAGCAAAAGCTTGGCCTCGCCGCTTTCCAGTTCAATGCCGCCCCGCTGCCTGCGCAGCGCGGTGCGCTTTTCATACAGCTCGCGCATGGCGGGCAGCTGCTCTGCCACATCGGCATATTTTTTTTGCAGCGCATCGTCCGCCGCCCCCTCCAAAAGGGCGTTCAGCTCACTGTACACGCCCTTTACCCGGCTGCGGATCACGGTCTTTTCAAAACGGAAACTCTTTACCTGGCCCTTCGCATCAAGCTGCATCAGGCAGGAGAACGCAAGCCTGTCCGCCCCTTCGTTCAGGCTGCACAGCCCGTTCGACAGCTGCCGCGGCAGCATGGGGATCACACTGTCGGCATAATAGACCGAGGTGCCGCGGCGCAGCGCCTCCTTGTTCAGTTCGCTGCCCGGGCGCACATAATGGCTCACATCCGCAATGTGCACCCCCAGCTCATAGCCCGCCTCGCTCACCGCCAGGCTAATGGCGTCGTCAATGTCCTTGGTCTGGGCAGAATCAATGGTGAAAATAGGCCAGTGGCGCAGGTCGGTGCGTTTTTTCAGGTCGGCGGCCTGGGGCTCGGCCAGCTTGCGTGCCTCGGCCTTGACCTTTTCTGGGAAATGACGGGACAGCCCCGCGCTGTACAAAAGCGCGCGCACGCACTGCTTGGCCTCCCCCGCGCTGCCAAAACGCATGGCCACGCCCGCCCGGTGCTCGGCATAATCGGCGCCGCGGGTGAGCAGCTCCACCGCCGCCTTGTCGCCGTTCTGGGCACCGCCGTCGGCGCTCTTTTTGATCTGGATGCGCAGCGAAGGGCACTCGTCCGGCGCCAGATACAGCCTGCCGTTTTCCTCCGTCACCGTGCCCACAAAGGTTTGCCGCGGTTCAGTGACCGCCAGAACCTCGCCTTCCAGGCTGCCGGGCACCCGCGGCTTTTCATACAGGCGCACCAGCACGCCGTCGCCGGGCAGCGCCCCCGAAAGCCCCCGGGATGGGATGAATACATCCGGCCCCCCTGCATTCTGGGCGGCAAACCCAAAGCTGCTGCCCAGTTTTACAAGTGTGCAGGGCAGCGCCTCCTCCGCCATGCGGCTTTTCACCGCAAAATAAGCGCCCTGTTTCTGGCAGATCCTGCCCTTTGCCAGCAGTTCTTCCACCGCCCGCTGCACCTTTTTGTCGTTGCCCAGCTTTTCCTTCAGCTCTTTTAATCGGCGGGGCTTTTTTTCTATCTCGCGCAGTACCTTGGAACGTATCGACATCTTGTTTTCTCCTCCCGGTTCTCCCAGCCCCCAGCAAACAAAGAGGGCCCGCGCCAGCGCGGACCCTCTTGCTCTCTTGGGATCAGCCTTTCATGACGCTCAGAACGCTGACCAAAATTGTTACCACGATGAACACGATGCCCAGGATCTTGGTGGCTTTCGCCATCTTGGCGTCCTTGGCGCGGGTGCGGCCCGCTTCCATCATGCTGTTGTCGCCCATAATGGCGCCCGAAAGCCCCTTGCCCTTGGATTCCTGCGCGAGGGTAAGCCCAACGATGGCCACAGCAGCCAGAATCAGCACAACGCCGCTGATGATCTCAATAATACTCATAGTGTGAACGCTCCCTTAGCTTATTATGCACGATAAATAATATCACAGCCGGCCGCAAAATGCAAGAAATTTCTGGCTTTGCGCCAGGTTCCGGCGGCCTTTTTTATTACTTCAAACCAAAAATCTTATTGCAAGTATCCGCACGGTCAAAAAACAGCCTTTCCTCCACCGCAGCTTATGGCTCACAGGCCCAGCTGCAGCTGTTCCGCCAGATCCTCCTGGCGCAGCAGGGCACCTGCGGCGGGCAGGGTGCGCACCCTGTAGCGGTGGGGGTTTGCCAGCTCCACCTCACCCGCAGGCTTCACACTCTCCACCCGCTGGTTTTTCTTCAGGGTCACGACCCCCACGCCCGCGGAATCACGGGTCTGCTTTTCGCTGATCTGGGTCGAGTGCACCAGCAGCAGCCTGCCCGCCGTGGTGCGCACGGCCAGCTCCGCCTCGCCCGGCAGCTGCAGCATGGCCGCCAGCTCCGCCTTGTCGCTGTAAGCCTTCAGCAGCTTTTTGCGGTTTTGCTTGGTGGCGTAGCTGGCAAGGGGCACCCGGGCGCATTTGCCGTTTTGGAAGAAAAACAGCATATGCCCCTTGTAATCGTCGGTTACCGCCAAAAACACCGGGATCTCTCCCTCCTCCATGCCCAGCTTCACGGCCACATAGTCGCCCAGAACGCTGGCCTTGGTGTCGGCAAAATCCCCCGCGCGGCACTTGTACACCTGGTGATGATTGGTGAAGAAAAGCAGCCAGACCGTGTTGTGGGTCTCGCACTGCCAGTTGATCTCGTCGCCCTCCTTGAGCTTTTGCTCGCCGCTCATGCGCAGCGACTGTGGGGTGATCTTTTTGAAGTACCCCTCCCGGGTAAAGAACACGGTCACCGGGTAATCCGGCATTGTGTCCTCCTCGGTTTCCTCCTCGGCCGCGGGGGCCTCGTACAGAATGGGGCAGCGCCGCGGCTGGCCGTATTTCTTGGCCACGGCGGCCAGCTCTTCCATAATGATGCGGCGGATCTTGGCGTTCGAGCCCAGGATCGCCTCCAGCCTCGCGATCTCCTTTTCCAGCTCGTCGGTTTCCTGGGTGCGCTTGAGGATATATTCCCGGTTAAGGTGCCGCAGCTTGATCTCGGCTACATACTCCGCCTGTACCTGGTCGATGCCAAACCCGATCATCAGGTTGGGCACCACCTCGGCCTCCTCGCTGGTCTCGCGCACGATGCGGATCGCCTTGTCGATGTCCAGCAGAATGGCCTCCAGGCCCTTGAGCAGGTGCAGGCGCTTTTTCTTGCCCTGCAAATCGTAATAGGTGCGCCGGCGCACGCATTCGGTGCGGAACGCGGTCCACTCGGTCAGGATCTCGGCAACCCCCATTACCCGGGGCTGCCCCCCCACCAGCACATTGAAGTTGCAGGCGAACGAGTCCTCCAGCGGGGTGATGCGGAACAGCTTCTGCATCAGCTTGTCCGGGTCCTGGCCGCGCTTGAGGTCAATGGTCAGCTTCAGGCCGTTCAGGTCGGTCTCGTCCCGCATGTCGCTGATCTCTTTCACGCGGCCCACCTTTACCAGCTCTGCGATCTTGTCCATGATCGCCTCCACCGTGGTGGTGGGGGGAATGCGGGTGATCTCCAGCATGTTGCCATCTTTTTCGTAGTTGTAGATCGCGCGCACCCGCACGCTGCCGCGGCCCGTGGCATAAATGCGGCGCAGCTCCTCCTCGTTGTATAAGATCTCGCCGCCGCCCACAAAGTCCGGCGCGGGCAGGGTGCTGAGCAGGTCGTGCCCCGGGTCTTTCATCAGGGCCACGGTGGTCTCGCACAGCTCCGCCAGGTTAAACGAGCAGATGTTGGACGCCATGCCCACCGCGATGCCCAGGGTGTTGTTGGCCAGGATCGTGGGGAACGTGACCGGCAGCAGGGTCGGCTCGGTGGTGGTGCCGTCGTAGTTGGGCACAAAATCCACGGTGTCCTTGTCGATGTCGCGGAACAGCTCCTCGCACACTGGGTCCAGCTTTGCCTCGGTATAACGGCTTGCCGCATACGACATATCCCGGCTGTACGCCTTGCCAAAGTTGCCCTTGGAGTCCACAAAGGGCACCAGCAGGCTCTCGTTGCTGCGCCCCATGCGCACCATGGTTTCATAGATCGCCGCATCGCCGTGGGGGTTCAGGTGCATGGTGCTGCCCACGATGTTGGCGCTTTTTGTGCGCCCGCCCTTCAGCAGGCCCATGCCGTACATGGTGTACAGCAGCTTGCGGTGGGCGGGCTTGAAGCCGTCGATCTCGGGCAAAGCGCGGCTCACGATCACGCTCATGGCATAGGGCATATAATTTTTTTCCAGCGTTTCGGTAATGGGCGTTTGCAGCACCACGCCGGCGTCCAGTATCTCCACCCCGTCGCCCAGCTGCGGGCGTGCGGGCACGATTTTTTTGGGTTGCTTTTTAGCCATTCTCTTTCCTCACCTCAAAGTTACAGATCCGCCGGGCCGGCGTTTTGCCGCCAGCCGGCGCCGGCCGGTCCAAATACATGCGCCCCGGTCAGGAAACATCCAGATCATCCAGATACTCGGCCCCGTGCAGGGCAATGTGCTCCTTGCGTCCCGCCAGGTTGTCGCCCAAAAGCAGGTCGAACACCCGCGAGGTGCGCTCGGCCTCCTCCGGGTCCACCTTGATCAGCCGCCGGCTCGCGGGGTTCATGGTGGTGAGCCACATCATTTCCGGGTCGTTCTCGCCCAGGCCCTTGGAGCGCTGGATGGTGTATTTTTCCTTGCCGCCGATGCGGCTCATGATATTGGCCTTTTCCGGCTCGGTGTAGGCAAAATAGGTCTTGCCGCGGGTGTTGATCTCGTACAGGGGGCTTTCCGCAATATACACGTAGCCCTCCTGGATCAGGGTGGGCACCAGGCGGTAGATCATGGTCAGCACCAGGGTTCGGATCTGGTAGCCGTCCACATCGGCGTCGGTGCAGATCACCACCTTGTTGAAGCGCAGGTTTTCCAGGTTGAAGGTGGCAAGATCCTTTTTTGCCTTGCCCCCCAGCTCCACCCCGCAGCCCATCACCTTGATCAGGTCGGTGATGATCTCGGATTTGAAAATGCGGTCATAATCAGCCTTCAGGCAGTTCAGGATCTTGCCCCGGATGGGCATGATTGCCTGAAATTCAGAGTCCCGGCTCTGCTTCACCGCGCCCATGGCCGAATCGCCCTCCACGATGTACAGCTCGCGGCGGCTGGCGTCCTTGGTGCGGCAGTCCACGAATTTCTGCACCCGGTTGGCGATATCCAGCTGGCTCACCATGGTCTTTTTGATGGTCTGGCGGGCTTTTTCCGCGTGCTCGCGGCTCTGCTTGTTAATCAGCACCTGCTGGCAGATCTTTTGGGCCTCGTCCGGCTTTTCCAGAAAATACACTTCCAGGTAGTGCTTCAAAAACTCGGTGATGGCCTGCCCCACAAATTTGTTGGTAATGGCCTTTTTCGTCTGGTTTTCATAGCTGGTGCGGGTGGAAAAGCTGCTGGACACATAAATCAGGCAGTCCTGCACGTCGGCAAAGGTGATCTTGCTCTCGTTTTTCTTATAAAGCCCCTTGTTTTTCAGGTAATTGTCGATCTGGTTCACAAAGGCGGTGCGCACCGCCCGGTCCGGGCTGCCGCCATGCTCCAAAAAGCTGGAATTGTGATAGTATTCCAAAAGCTGGTTTTTGTTGGAGAAGCAAAAAGCCGCGCTCATCTTCACCTTGTAGTCGGGCTGGTCCTCCCGGTCGCGGCCGGTCGCGGCCGACTCGCAGTAGAGCACGGGGGTCAATGCGTCCAGGCCCGCCACCTCGTTCACGTAGTCCTCAATGCCCTTTTCGTAATAGAACTCGGTGGTGGTCTTTTTGCCGCCGGTCTCGTCCGCCAGCACCAGCGTAAGGCCCGCGTTGACCACGGCCTGCCGCTTCATGGTATCTGCAAAATACTCGGCGGGCACATTGATGTCGGTGAACACCTGGGTGTCCGGCTTCCAGCGGATGGTGGTGCCGGTCTTTTTCCGGGTGGTCGGCTCCTGCTGCAGCTTGCCCACCGGCTCGCCATGACGGAATTCCAGATGATAGTGGAAGCCGTCGCGGTACACGTCGGCGGTCATCCACTCGCTGGCGTACTGGGTGGCGCACAGGCCCAGGCCGTTCAGCCCCAGCGAATACTCGTAGTTATCGTCGCCCGCACCGTATTTGCCGCCCGCGTACATCTCGCAGAACAAAAGCTCCCAATTGTAGCGGTTCTCCCGCTTGTTAAAATCCACCGGCAGTCCGCGGCCAAAGTCCTCCACCTGGATGCTGCCGTCCGCAAAGCGGGTAAGCACGATCCGGTCGCCGTAGCCCTCGCGGGCCTCGTCGATGGAGTTGGAAAGAATCTCAAAGATCGAGTGCGCGCAGCCCTCCGCCCCATCCGAGCCAAAAATAACCGCAGGGCGCTTGCGCACCCGATCAGCGCCCTTTAGGCTGGTAATGCTCTCGTTGCCGTAATCCTGTTTTTTTGCCAACTTGCTTTTCTCCCTTTCGCAAAACGGTCCGCGCCTCACAAAAAGCGCGCCGCACCGCCGTCAAAACGGCGGCGGCGCGCTTTTTGGCGCACCTGTCCCCTATATTTTGTACATTCTTTCTTATTTAACCACGCAAAGCCACAAAATGTCAAGCCGGCCCCCCTGCAAAAAGGCCCCCCGGCGCCAAGCGCCGGGGGGCAGGAAGTAAAAACTTTCCGCAGCGGAACAACGAGTGTTTCCGGGTCGCCCGCTCTGGCCGCCGCTTTCGCGGCCTGCGCGCTTTTATCTGCGCCGGCGCACTGCCACCAGCGCTGCCGCCAGGATCAGCAGCAACGCGGCGGCGCCGATCGCCACCCAAAGCCACACGCCCGGCCCGGCTCCCTGTGCCGCTGTGGGCCCAGGTGTTGTGCTGGACGCCGCCTGCGGCGTTTCGCTGGGCTGTGGCGCCTCGGTGGGCTTGGGCGCCTGGGTCGGCTCCGGTTCTGCCGTTGTTTCCGGCTGCTCCGCGGGCGCTTCGGCGGGGGTCGCGCTCGCTTTTTGCCCCAGCGTTTGTGTGGTGTAGCCCGCCAGATCGGTCAGGTTATGCCCGTTGTCCGGGTCAAATCCCGCTTTTTTCAGCTGCACACCGTTAAAGCTGAAGGAATCCGCCCCCCGCTTAAAGGTTACTGTCAGGTCCTTGCCGAAAATCTGCTGCCAGATATACTGGGGCACCGCGATCTCCCGCGCCACATCCAGCGTCAGGGCGCCCTTCTCCCCAAGCGCCTGCAGCTGCGCCAGCACGCCGTGCCAATTGTAAGGCACCGGGGTTGGGGCGGGGGTTCCCCCCGTGTCGCCCGCATCACCCGTGTCGCCCGTGCTGCCGGTGCTTTCCGGCGGCTTGTAGGCGTTGAACGTCACCACGAAATCGCTGAAATGCGTGGCGGCCACCGGCAAAAATTTTTCACCCTCCTGCTGCTCCACAAACGGCCACTGCGTATCGGCCACGGTGCCGTCCGGCCGCAGATGCTCTACCTTCGCCTGGCTTCCCAGCGCAATGACCCCGGGCACCGGCAGGCAGAATGTAATGGCCCCGCCGCTCAGTTTGTTGTTTTCCATGCGGGCCTCTGTGCCGCTGGCGGGCTTTACCCAGGGCTCCACCTTGAAAGTAAGAACCGCCGGCATCAGCACCACCTGATTTTGATCGGCATCGTAATCCGCCCTTAACTCCAGGTCGTTCAGCCCGATCTTTAGGTAAACCTGGTCCCCTTCGCTCAGCTGTTCATGGGCCGCTTTGGCAAGGCCCTGGGCCGGGCTGGCCGCGTGGGGGTTAGCCGCAATTTCGTTGTTCAGACCTTCCACCGCAGTTTCTTTGTTTTCATCGGTGATAACCGTGCCTGCAGGGGCGCCGGCGGGCACCGGAGGCGTTTCCACCTTGTCCTTGTCCACCTGGCTTTCCGCCGCGCTAACGGCCAGCAGAACCTTCATGGCCTCGTCCTCGTAATAGCTTTCGCACTTCACCTTATAGTTGAGCAGCGCCCCATCGGTGGAGAAGTTGCATCTTGGAAGCCCGCCGCCATAGTAGTTGCCTGAGCCGTCCAGCTCGGTTTTAGGTGAAAGGTTCCACAGGTCTTCAGCACAGCCGACAAAGCGGTTCTTTTCAAAGGTCAGGGTGCCTGTGCCCTCATAGCTCTCGTGCAGGCGCAGCCCGGTGCCGCAATTTTCTACCAAATTCCCCTGCACCTTTACCGTTCCTGCCTGTGCGCCCGAGAGTTGGATGCCGCGCAGCAAGGTGCTCTCGATCGTGTTGTTCTCGATGATCAGTGTCTGCCCGCCGGGTACCACGTCTGCCTGAATGCCGCGCCCGGTCTTCTTGATCTGGTTGCCGGAAACCAGGTTCTCCGCTGCCGCACCGCTGTTCAGTGCCAAGCTCAGGTTGATGGCCGCAAGGCTCTGCGCCCCACCCGCCGCCATGGCGGTGGCGTCAAACGCATTGTTCAAAAAGCGCAGTCCCGTGGCGGTATCCCTTTGGGGGTTGATATTGACATTGATCCAGCCCTTCCCCGTTTCCGAGAGGAATTGGTTGTTCTGAATGGTCACATTCCGGAAAAAGCGTTCCTCGGAAGCATGCCACCCCATCAGCGTGATACCGCAGTTTTTAAAGGTGAAGCCCTCTATGCACAAGCCAGTCCAATTGCTGCCGGTGATGCCGCCGGTAAGCGTTACCTCCCCCGCCGCCTTCAGCGTGACGTTCTCTGCAATCCCCTCGATTTTCACCGGTTCGGTGTAAGTGCCGGGGTTCACCAAAATCGTTTCGCCGGGCTTGGCCGCCGCCAGCGCGTCCGCAATGGTGGGGTAATAAACTTCGCCGATTTGGGCCGGGCCATACACCGTCCAGCCGCTGTTTGTTTTTACCGCCTTATACTTGATGCCATCGGCAAAATTGGTTTTGTAAGTGAACGTGTTGGGGTTTCCGGCCGCGTTGGAAATGGCCCCCGCTTCCCCATTTACAGTGCCCTTATTGGTGAAGCCGATGATCTCCAGGGTAGCGGATTTGTCCAGGTATCCAAAGCCAAACACATATCCCATGGAGCCTTTCACCGCAATGGCGCCGCTGTGTGCGCAGTTATAGACCCCAATGGTGCCCTTACTGCCCGAGGCCGTGCCAAACATGGATCCTACATTGTAGGCTTTTTCCCCCGACAGATCCACGCTGCTGCTGCAATTTATAAACTCTGTGGTTTCTTCGCCCCCCTGATAGACCGAACCGGCGATACCTCCCATCCCATAGGACGCGCCGGAGGCGGTAATGACTCCGCTCACCGCAATATTTTCAAAGGTGCTGTTTGCCGCCTGACCCACAACGCCACCAAGCGTGCCCGTATTCGTTGTATAATTACAATCTTTCAGCGTTAGATCTTTTACAACGGAACTGCCCAGCCAGATAAACAAGCCGGCATATCCGTTTTGATCCTCGATCCGCAGGTTCGAAACTATGTGGCCCCTGCCGTCAAATGTAAGGCCTTCCACTTCACCGATGGTTTGGAACGCGCTCCCTTGCGGCATGTCCAGGTCGTTTTTCAGAACAACCGTTTTGGGCATTTGATTTGTGGCATTCAAATAAGAAAGCCATTGCAGCTCCATGGGGGTGGAAATGGCATAGGTGCCCCCGCTTAAGGGCAGTCCCTTCACGCTTCCGCTGCCCGTGATCTTTCCGGGCTGCGTCATGTAGCCTTTTACCGTCAGCGCACCATTGTTTTCCATTGTCCCGTTCAAAGTCAGCACTGCCCCTTGGGCCACGGTGAGCGAACTGCCCTCTGGGATCGTGATCTTCGCGGTCCTTGGCAAAACAGCCGAGGCATTTAGGGTAATATTTCCGCTAAGGGTGCAGCTGGCGCCCGTTTTCAGATCAAGTCCGTTCAATACGGCGGCAAGATCCATCCCAGACGTGATGGTCATTGTCGGCGCGCCTGTAATGGCTTTTACAGTGTAAACGCCGTTTTCCACCTTTTCCACGTAAGCGCTCTGCCCAAGATAGGGCGACGGATCGCTGCTCCACTTGCCACCCAAAACAGTAATGGTTTGACCTGCTGCGCTGCCATTTACCGCACTGTAAGTCTCGTGGCCGCTGAAAGAACCCCCTGTCACGGTAACTTTGGCCGTGTCACCGTCACAAAAGATGGCCGCCCGCGAAAGGCTTTCCACCGTGCCTCCCGTGATCGTCAGCTGTCCGCTGGCCCGGTTTTCAATGGCGCTGAACGCATTATCCCAACCGCCGTCGTCGCCCACCCGTGTGGAAGTGACCTTGGTTTGTTCCCCCGAGATTGTGCAGGTACCCGAGTTCAAAAGTGCCACCGCGCCTGCGCTGGTAACGGCGCCTCCCTTGATCTCCAGCGTTGCCCCACTGTCGTTTTTAAGCGTGCGGGTGCAGGGGTTCGAAGCATCATAGGTGTTGGAAATGGTGCCGCTCTGGTTTCCACTGGAATCCACGATCGTAAGGTTGCCTTCGTTCAAAATAACATATTTTTTCGCATAGTTATTCCCGTTGGTTTTTAGTTGGGCGGTCACCTTAAAGCCGGCCAGATCCAGTGTCAGCACTTTGTCGGACGGCACCGTTACAACAGCCTGGATGTCGGTTCCCGTATCCTCCAAGGCCCCGCCGTCAATGTCTTTCAGCAAAACGATCTCAGCGCCACCTTGGGCTGCGTCCACGGCCGCTTGCAGCGTAGGATAGGTGGTTCCTCCAATTTTTGCCACGGCAGTGTCGCCTGCAGTTTCTTCTGCCGCATTGTTCGGCAAGGAAAAGCTCCGGGCCTTCGGGAAGGGCAATATCTCCTCATTTGTACCGGCGGCCGAACCGGTATCGCCTTCTGTTCCCGGCTGCTTTCCGGGCCCTTCCACCGGTTCTCCTTCGGGTGCCTGAACAGGCTGCCCGGATGGTTCTGCGTTGGGTTCTGCAGTACCCTCGGAAAGCTGCACCGAGCCCACAAGCGTTTTTTCCCCAGGTGTTTCCGTTGGCGTCGCAGCCAGCGTTTCCTGTGCCGGGGCAGAAGGCTCGGCCGCAGACGGCACAGCAGGGCTCATCGAGGGGGCCAAGGCCGTATTTGAAGGTTGGACTGTGGATGTTTCAAGGGGCGTGGTCACAGGCATCTCTTCAGGCTTCTGGATATTCTGCACCTGCCCAGCCCCCGCAACGTCCTCCACCAACACCGGCGTGTCGGCATAGGTCAAGGGCAGCCAAAGGCCCACTGCAAGCGCTGCCGCCGCCGCAAAGCTGAACATCCGTATCGCTTTTCGCTTCATTTTTTCTCCTCCACGGCACTTGCCGCACGAAAACGTAAAGATTTCCATTCTGACAAAATTCACTGTTTTGAAGATGATTTTCCTGCGATTTTTATTATAAAACACAACAACCGAAATGTCTACCCTGACGAATGGAAATCTTTACTATTAAATTCATAAATTCCGCGTTTTTAACACAAATTTTGCGCCGCGGCCCGCTCCGGCGCTGTCCATGGAAAAATAGCCCCCGTCCTGCCTCAAGTGAACCGCCCCAGATAAAATAGATAGTAAAAAGGAAAGCCAATCGCAGAATATCTCAGGATTACACCGTCTGGCACCGTATTTGAAACGGAGTCAGACGGTATTTTAATTGAAACCGCTCAAAGTTGTAAAAATGGATATAGT
>NZ_DBGCTQ010000060.1:0-25629 GCF_048388525.1 Allofournierella sp.
TATCCGCCAGCGCAACGATCCGCTCCTCCAGGCTCAGCTGCTGTGCCCTCAGTCCCCGCGGGTAGCCCGAGCCGTCCAGCTTTTCATGGTGGCGCAGCGCGATCTCGCGAATCGGCGAAGGAATATCCCCGCCAAAGATCTCCTCCGTCACGTCCACATGGGTGCGCATCACTGCCATCGCCTGCGGGCTGAGCTTTCCCGGAAACTCCAGAATCTCAACCGGAATGCCGATCTTCCCCAGATCGTGCAGCAGCGCGCCGCAGACCACGTTGTTGCGCTCCTGCGCCCCCAGCTCCATATATTCCGCAAGCTCGTTTGAAATACTGGTGGTTGTCATGGTGTGGGTGACCGTATGGCGGCTGCGGAAGTCGATCGAATAAATAACCATTTTCAAATAGTCCCGGATCTCTTCCCCGGTAAACGAAATTTCCGCCTGCATTCTCTGGAACACCGGGTCGCACTCCACCTCCTCAGCCGTAAAGGGGGCAAACTCCTGCTCCAGCAGCAGATCCACAAAAAACGGCTCAAAGCGCTGGCCGCGCTCTGCGCGGGCGACCCGGGCAAACTCGTCGTACGAGCCGCCCTCCGCGTTCAGCCAGATATCCAGCCTGTCGGCAAGGTGGATCAGCTGGGCGGCATGCTTGTTTTCGCGGTTCACGTCCTCCATCCGCCCCAGCTCGCTCCAGGGTGTGTGGTGGAACAGGATGGCCGGCGCCAATTCAAACAGGGGCGTAAAATTTTTGATGAACAGGCACCCATACACCGAGTGCTCCCAGATCTCCTCCGTTTCAAAGCGGACCATCCGGTCGATCTCTTCGGTTTTGTAGGCCCCCACGTCGTGCATGGCGGCCAAAAAGCACAGATCCCGCATCTGGGCCGCGCTCACCTGCGGCATCCTGCGCAGCATGCGGGAAAGGATATACGCCACCCGGATGCCGTGATCCATCAGCCGCTTGTCCACATAGTTGTAAGCGCGCCGCAAAATGCCGATGATCGCTTTGTTGTCAATAAACCCGGTGTTGTATTCCAGCATCCGTTCGGCCATCCTTTTAAGCTCTTTCCCACATTATTTTGCAAGGTCATGTCTTTCGCCTTCAGGGCAGCCGGTTCACACAGCCCCCTTCCCCGCACCCGTTGCGGGGCGGTCACTGCGCATGTGCAAAAGCGGCCCCCGGCGCTTTGACCAAATTTCAGCCGAAGCGGCGCAAAGCAGCGATATATATGATTATATCATTCTTTTCTCCCTGCGCAACAAAATATGGGGTGCTTTTTCATCCCGGCCAAGGGTCAGCCCGGTCTTTCACAAGCAGCGCCGCCCACAGGCTCAAACTCAATCCCCGCGCCATACACGGCGGCCATAACGCTGGAAAGGTCGCCGATCCGCTCCCCTGTCTGCGCGGGCACAACGCGGCACGCTTTCAGCGAAAACGGAATGCATTCCCTGGCAAGCACCTCCTCCATACGGGGCCGCAGCAGCGTTTCACACCGGCCGAAGATGCTTCCGATCACCACCACCTCCGGGTTGAGGATATCAACGAGCAGGGCGATTCCCTTTCCCAGCTTCTCGCCCACGATCTCAAAAATGCGGCGTGCATCCTCATCCCCCGCCTTGGCCGCCGCCGCAAGATATCTTGTGTCGGCCAATGCAGCGGTCTGCCGGTCGGGTGCAAACGCAAACGGCCGCCCTTTTTCCAGCGCCTCCAAGGCCATTTGCCTTGCCATGCGCGCAATGCCGCCGCCGCTGGTAAAGCCCGAAAACGAGCCGTGTTTTCCAAATCCCACCGGGCCGTCCGGCTCAATGCGCACATGCCCGATCTCCCCGCCCATATCGCAGGCCCCGCAGACCAGCCGCCCTTCCGCAATAATTCCGCTTCCCATGCCCGTCCCCATGGTGAGAAAAATCATGTTCCGCGCGCCCCGGCCTGCGCCCAGCTTCCATTCCACCAGCGCGCAGGCCTTCGCGTCGTTTTGCAGGTATGCCGGAACGCCAAACTCCCCGCGCAGCATTTCCACAAAAGGGATGTTGACCCATGTGGGCAGGTTCGGCGGGCACAGCACGATCCCCCGTCTGCTGTCAAGCGGGCCGCCGCAGCTCACGCCGATCGCGGCCGCCTCCCGGATCGATATGCCGCTTTGGGCCAACACCTCATACACCGCGCCAAACAATTTTTCCCGGATCTGCCCGAACGGTTTTTCCGCGCAGGTGGGAAATGCCGCACGGGCTTTTACACGGATCGTGCTGTCCACCTGGGCCGCCACCACGGCACATTTTGTGCCTCCAATGTCCAGGCCGATGATCCATTTCATGGCAAGTCCCCGCTTTCTTTGAGGTTGTGCAATTTGCCGCTCATCCCCCGGCCAGCGCCTGCGATCCGGGTCCTGCCGCGGCTTATTCCCCGCTCAGCGCAAAGTCGAACCGTTCAATATACCGCCCCAAATGAGCGTTGCGGGTATTCACCGTTACTCCCCAGCAGTTCCGGATGTCCTGTGCCGCCTCGCCCGGCGGCACAAAAATACCGCTTGCCCGGTTTTCAAATTCGCAGCACGGTTCAAAAGAGATCCCATCCTCGCTGTAATAAAGAAATTGCTTGCCCCTGGGGTCGTTCCAGTCGCCCCTGTAAATGTATCCTTCATGGGCCTTGTCTTTCAGCCCTGTCAGCAGCAGCAGCCCGTTTTGGTAAGGCCAAACCGAAAAGGCGTGCCCGCGGATCACCGGGTTGTGTTCATTCCGGCGGTAAGGGCCCGTGATGGCCGGTGCCTGTGCAAACCCCACCTGCGTGAGATCCGGGTCTCTCTGCGCCCTGCTGGTCCCCTTGTAATAGATCCGCCATTCCCCTTTCCAATAAAGCGCCGTGATGTCGTCCACTGCAAAGTCATCCCACTCTCCCGGCGCGCCAGGCCCGATCGCCGGCATCCGGGTCCCGCGCACAAACGGCCCGTCCGGCGTAGCCGCCGCGGCCCAGCCGCAGCTCCGGGGCAGCTCGTTTTCGTCGCTGTACCCCTTTGGAACACCAATGTACCACATGTAATATCTTCCATCTGCATAAACCACGTTGGCTGTAAGAACGCCGCCCTCATCCCAGCTTCCCGCCGCCCCGGGCAGCAGCGCGTCCGCCGGCTCGCCCCAGTGCTCGCCGTCCGGCGAGGTCACGCACATGATTTTGCAGCCCGCAAAATGCCCATACGGCTCTTGCCGCATATGCTGCGTGTACCATAAATAATAGCGCCCCTTGTAAAAAACGATGTTCGAAGGATCATGGTTATTGTCAGCTGGAAGCCCCTGCGTGGGGTGTACCACGCGGCAAACGTGTTTTAATTCCTGCGGCACGCTCATTTTATTCTCCTCCCAAAACGGTCTTTGTTTCAAATGGCCAATGGGGCAAGCCCCGCCGCCAAAGCGGCGGCCGGGCCGCGTATTCCAAAGCAGCCTGCACGCTGCCGCGGCTGTTTTTCAGGGTGCTCTATTCTTTTCCCGAGCCCTCCACGATTCCCTTGACCAACTGTTTGTTGAACGCCATGTACATTACCAGAATGGGCAATGCGCTCAGGGTGACCGCCGCCAAAAGGATCCCGTATCCCCCGTTCATCGACACATCCCCAATGCTCCGCAGCATTGCCGTCACGGTAAGGTTTTCCTTGCGGTTCATAATAATGATCGGCCAAAGAAAATCGTTCCACGTGTTCATAAAGGTCAGGATTGCCAGCGAAAAGATCCCCGGCGCAAGCATCGGAAATGCAATGCGGAATAAAATATGCGTTTCCGAAGCTCCCTCGATCCGGGCGGCCTCCATGGTTTCGGTGGGCACCCCGTTCGATGCAAATTGCCGCATCATAAACACGCCGAACGCCGGCGTCAGCCCCGGCAGGATCAGCGACCACAGCTTGTCCGCGCCGCCTATGCCGCGGAACAGCATGTAGGTGGGCACCAATCTTGTTTCGAGCGGCAGCATCAGGGTGGCCAAAACCAGAACGAACAGAAGGTTTTTTCCCGGGAAGCGGTACTTGGCAAAGGTAAAACCGCTCAGGGTGCAAAAGAAGCAGGCGCCCACCGTGGTTGCCACCGCCACCACAATACTGTTCATCATCGCCCTGCCGAAGGGCCAGCTTGCAAAAAGCTGGTAATACTTCGCAAGGCTGAACCCGTTCTGCGGAAGGAGCTTGGGCGAAAGCGTAAAGATCTCATAGTCCTCTTTAAAGCTCCCGAAAAACATCAGCACGAACGGAAAGCAGGATACCGCAATGATAAGAACCAGCAGCAGCAAGGAGAGCAATTGCAGCAGGCCCGCGCGCACTTTATAGTTTTTTCTCACCTTCAGCCCTCCATATCCCGGTAATAGTGCTTTGCCAGCAGGCCGCTGAATGCCAGCAGCAGCACAAACAAAATAAAGCTCAGGGCAGAAGAATACCCCATCTTTCCATATTCGTAGGCGTTTTGATACAAATAGTACACAAGCGTGGTGGAAGAATTGATCGGCCCGCCCTGCGTGAGCACCATCACATCGCTCACATTCTGGAAGATCCAGATCGTGGAGATCAGCGATACGAAAAAGATTTCCGGCATCATAAGCGGCACAGTAATCGAAAAAAACTTCCGCACCGGGCCCACGCCGTCCAGCAGGGCCGCTTCGTGCACGGACCGGGGGATCTTCTGCATCCCCGCCAGCATCACAAGTGCAAAATAGCCGGTCATCCGCCAGATGTTCATCAGCGCCACCGACACCTTGGAAAGCGCCGTTGTATCCAGCCAGCCGATGGGCCCGATCCCGAACAAATCGCCCAGCATCACATTTACAAGGCCGCCCTCCGTAGTAAGCACGATCCGAAACACGATCGCCACAATCGCAACAGCGGTAATATAGGGCAGCAGCACGATGCTCTGGTATACTTTTCTCCCCAAAAGCTTTCCGGAATTCAGCATCGCGGCAAACAGCAGGGCCAGCACCGTGCGGGCGGGCACGATCAGCGCCCACAGCACCACCGTATTCCACAGCGAAGAATAAAATTTGGGGTCGCCGAACGCTTTGGCATAGTTGGAAAGGCCAATAAACTCCATGCGGGCCAGGCCGTCGTAGTTTGTAAGGCTCACGTAAAAACCGTAGCAGGCAGGGTACAGGCACAAAAAAACGAAAAGGAAAAAGAACGGCGTCAGCCACAAATAGCAGTGCTTGTTCCGCTTGATCTCTGCCCACACGCCGTGCTTTTTTGCCGCAGATCGCACCGATTTATGTTTCAAGTGTACTACCTCTTTTTTCTGTAAGAAAAAGGAGGGCGGCAGGCAGTCCTCTGTCCGCCGCCCTTTCAAAAACGCCTTAAATCTTCCCGATCCTGGCACGCATCTCGGCCGCCGCGGTTTCCGGCGTATAGGTCCCTTTCAGGAACATCTCGCCCAGCACTTCGGCAATGATTGTGTTGATCTCGCTGCTCCGAACATCCACATAAGGCAGCAGGATCGAACCGGCCTTGTTCAGAATATCCTGCGCCAGCACCGCCACCGTCTTTTCTCCGCCAAACGGTTCCGAGGCCGCCACACCCTCGCCTTCTGCAAGCATTTCCAAGCCGGGCAGATACCCGGTGCCAAAGCGGGCCATCAGGCCTTCTTCATCAATGTTCGCACATTTTTGCGCCGCTTCCACCGTCTGCGTCAGGTAAGAAACCACCATGCGCGCTGCGTTGGGATACTTCGTTTTTGCGTTGATCGCCCAAAACTCGGTATTGTTCAGGTATGTATCGGGTCCATCCGCGGAAAATTTCATTGCAGGGGCGATCTGCAATGAGCCATAGCCTCCCTGGCCATTGGGGTCGGCGTTGGTTTCATAATACGCAACATGGGCGGCCGCGCCGGGGAACGCCGCAATCTTACCCGCATTAAAGGCGGTCCAGTACTCGTCGCTGTTGCTTTGCTCGCTCTTATGCCAGATCCCCGCATCATAGCATTTCTGCAGCAGCGCAATGGTCTCTTCCGCCTTGTTCAGGGAAACATTGCCCTCCGTGTCCAGCACGTCGCCCCCCAGCATATACAGGTAATTCAGAAAAAGGTTCACACAGCCCGGCTTGGAGGGATCCCACGCGCCCGCGTAATAACCTGCCTCCTTCAGGGTCTGGGCCTGCGCAAAATACTCGTCAAAGGTGGCGGGGGCCGTCAGGCCCAGTTGGTCATACACATCCCCGCGGTACATAAAGATAAACTGATTTGTCACCTGGTTTGGGATGCCGTACACTCCGCCGTTAAAGCTCACTGGCGTGAGCACATCCAGGGTGTTCTCCCGGTCAAGAATGCTGCTCAGCTCCATCAGGTAGCCCGCCTCCACAAACTGACGGATGAACAGGTCATGCACAATCAGAACATCCGGCACAGAGTCGCCCTGGCTCATTGCGATCTTCATTTTTGTAGGATATTCGTCGTACGAATACTTTTCAAAATGAATGGTGATCCCGGTTTTTTGCATAAAGTCCTGCAGAACGTATTCGGCAACGGACGTCAGGTGGGCGCCCCCCATAACCGTCAGCTCCGCCCCTTCCTCCGGGGTCATATCGGTCCACGAAACAAGCGTCTGCGGCGCTGCCGTGCCCGCAGCCGGCGGCGCCGACGCGCCCCCGCTGGCCGCAGGGGCGCCGCAGCCGGCCAGACACACGGTGAAAAGCAGAGCCGCCAACAACATTGCAACACATTTTTTCATAATTCTTCTCCTTTTTGATTCGGCACCATATCATTCTGGGTCAGAGAGTGTGATCTGATCCAACAGCCCATATACTTGTTCCCGGGTCACACAGGCCACCGCGTCGCACATGGAATTCACCACGCCGCAGGCCATGCCCAGCACAAACGATCTCCGGGGCGCGAGCCCCTGGGCCAGCCCCACGCAGAAGCCGGCTACACAGGCGTCCCCGCTGCCAATGGTCGACATCACCGGCACCTCCGGCACCCGTGCCAGGCAGCATTCGGTCCCGCTGACCAGCAGGCCGCCCAAATCCCCCATCGACACCATAATCCACGAAAAGCGGCCGGGCAAAACCTGCCGCGCCATCCGGCACAGAAGCTCCGGGTCGGTGGTCGGGGCAACGCCGCAAAGCTCGGCCAGTTCGTTCTGGTTGGGTTTGCACAAATAGTATTGTCCCTCAGCCGCGTCCCTCATGGACTCGCCGTTGGCGTCCAGGATGCACACCGCCCCCACGTTTCGGCACATGCGGCTGATCCTCACATAAATGTCGCGGGGCGCTCCCGCAATGGATATCCCCGAACAAACCACGATGTCCCCCCTGCAAAGGTCTTTTTCAAGCAGCCCCAGCAGCGCGTCCACCTGCCGCCCTGTCACCTGGGGGCCGGCCTCCAGGATCTCGGTCTCCCGCCTGCGGCGCCGGTCGATCACATTGATCGTCATCCGCGTTTCCCCCTCAATTTCCACCAGGCGCACGCTGCGGCAGCAGCGCTCCATCTCGCCGCGCACCCTTTTGCCCGCCGCTCCGCCCACAAACCCGTAAATCGCCGCGGGCTCGCCCAGCTGCCCGCATACCTTGGCCACGTTTACGCCCTTGCCCCCCGCGCACTCCCGCGGATGATTGTTCTTATACTTGTCCCCCGCCTCAAACCCGTCGATGTAATAGGTTCTGTCAATCGCCGGGTTCAGGCAAATTGCTCGGATCATCCGGCTCCCCCTCCCCGCCTCACAACCAGCTTTTCCCGGCGCAGCCGCAGACGCACCGCATTTTGTGCCGCACCTCTTCGGCAAACGCCTCGCGGGCCGGTCCCAAATATCGTCTTGGATCGTATTGCTCCGGGGCGTCCTGCAGAACCCGGCGCACCTCCCGCGTAAAACACAGAAAATTGTCCACATCCATATTCGCCTTGCAAACGCCAAGTCTGCCGGTGCGGGCGATATCCTCCTCGCTGCAATTGCACACGGGGGGGACCTTTCCCCCCAGCTCATTCACGCTTCGCAGCAGTTCTTCCGGCAGGCTTGCCGCCCCGTGCAGCACCAGCGGGTATCCCGGCAGCACGCTGTGAATTGCACTCAGCACCCCAAAATCCAGGGGCAGCGGCCCGTCGGCTTTTACGCCCCCATGCGAAGTCCCCACCGATACCGCCAGGCAGTCGCAGCCGGTCTCCTCCACAAAGCGGGCCGCAAGCGCAGGGTCTGTAAAATCCGCGTGCTCTGCAAACACCTCGTCCTCAAACCCGGGCAGCCGCCCCAGCTCCGCCTCGATGCAGGCCCCCCTCTCGTGGGCCCAGGCGGCCAACCGGCGGGTCTGCCGCGCATTTTCCGCATAGGGCAGCTGTGATCCATCGAACATCGCCCCCGAAAAGCCCCACCCAATCGCCTCCGCCGCCGCCTGCGGCGTGGGGCAGTGATCGTGGTTCAGCGCCACCGGGACCGGCGCTTCCTCCGCCATCCATTTCATCAGGGCTACAAATGCCGGGATGCTCGGCACGAACCTGCGCGCCCCCATGCTCATCTGCAGGATCACCGGCGCTTTTTCCTGCCGGGCCGCCGCCAGCACAGCCCCCAGCGTCTCCATATTGCATACGTTGAACGCCCCGATCGTGTATTCTCCCTCTGCCGCATGCGCAAGCAGTTCCTTGATTGAACGCAGTGCCATTTTTCTCCCTCTCACTTATAAAGCTGCTTCTTATTGGAATAGAAAACGTTTTCTATCCGCTGGCAAAATCATCCTTTAGCTTTCTCTGCTCCTCAGGTCGGCGCCCGGTTCAATCCGGAGATCGCTCCCGAAAAAGGCTTTGCGCCCACCGCTCCTCCCGTCAGCGCCCGCGCACCGAATCCCCCTGCCGAAATTCCGCCTCCAGCCTTATCTTGGTGCAGCCGCCATCCGTCCCCGACCGAAGCGACTGCTGCAGCAATCTTCCCGCCTGCCGCCCCATCTCGCAGCTGTCCTGGTACATGCAGGTAATCCGCAGCCCAAAATAAGATTCTATCATTCCAAAGGAAACCAGCGAAATGTCCTTTCCAATCTGCAAGTCAAGTTCCGCACATGCTTTCAATGTGCCCGCCAGAACAATATTATTTGCGCAGAACAGCGCTGTGGGCCGGTAGGGGCGGGCAAGCGTCTCCCGTACCCAAAAATAGGCCGAATCGCCATCAAAATTCGAGGGGCTGACCCACTCCTCTTCCACTGCAAGCCCGTTTTCTTCCATGGCCTGCACAAAACCGTAATATCTCCCCTGGCCATTGCGGTTTTTCAGCGAAACATTCACGATTCCAATGTCCGTATGGCCTGCGTCGATCAGCACCTGCGTAATGCGCCGGGAGGCGTCGGTATTGTCCCATCCCACCTGGTTGGTTTCCAGGCCGTCAAGAATGCGGTCAATCTGCACCACTGGTACACGCAGCTCAATAAAACGCCGGATCGAATCGCCCCGGCTGTCGCTGCTGGCGATCACCAGCGCGTCAATGCGCTTTTCCAGCAGCGATTCCAGCAGATGCCGCTCTTTTTCCGCCTTTCCGTCGCTGCCCGCCACCACCAGGTTATATCCGTCCGCCGCAATCTCCCGTTCCAGCCCCTTTGCCGCCTCCATAAAAAACAGGTTGGAAAGGTCCGGAACCACCAGCGCAATGAGATTGGTCCGGTTGCTCCGCAGGCTGCGGGCCACCGCGTTCGGCCGATATTCCAATTCCTGTACTGCCTTGCGCACCCGTTCCTGCACTTCCATACTCACCGGATAATTCCCATTCAATGCCCTTGAAACAGTAGTGATCGATACCCCGCTTGCCTTTGCTATATCCTTGATCGTAGTTTGCTTCACGGTATTCCCTCCGGCGATAGATAACGTTTTCTATAATCTTCGTTTTCAGGATAAACGCTTTTTCCCTCTCTGTCAATAGCGCGAAAATCAAATCAGTCAACTGCCGCAATTTTCTATCCGTTTTCTATGCAGATTGCCCGCCGCCGGCAGTTCCGCCCCGCTGCAAAGGGCCCCCGCTCAAAAGCGGGGGCCCTGGCGATCCTTTCAAATCAGGGGCATTCTTTTTAAAAAACTCATTTTAGCGTGTCTATAGAATTGATTAAGGCCTCCGCATAGTTTTCGGCGGCAAAGTCCACGATTTTTCTGTTTACTAAAAACAGCCACAATGCAAGATAGAGCAGCGCTATCACAAGGGAGATCAGGTATTCAGGTGTCACGTTCCCAACATTCCCACAAAATCCGATCCAAAACTGCAAAAGGTGCACCGTCAATAAAAAAACCGATATCCCTATACCAAACGGCTTTACTCCCAGCATGTTTCGGTAAAAGCCATAATTTATATTTTCCTCTGTAACCAGTTTGGAATCCCGCGTGTTTACCCTTAACCAATGGACGGCGCTTTTGCAGGCCTCATAAAACTCTTCGTCCGGGCAGTCCTGTTTTTCCACCAGAACATTGAGCGAGGAATTTTTAGCCGCGAGGGTTTTATAAAATCTTTTCTTGGTCAGCATATCAAAATGACTGTCCGAGGGGTAAAGATATTCTTCCACCTTTTTCCTCTTGGAGTGTACCTTTTTTCCATAGAAACGGGAGAGCACGATCATTAAATTTGCAAGCGAAAACAGGCAGACAAGTACGATCGCCGTCGTGGAAAGTTTACGGATCATTTCCACCTGAAGATAAAGCATCAGCAATACAGGGCTTAACAATATGATGCCCACGCTTATCCTCGCGCGGAAATTATAGTGATCAAACAATGAGAAAGACATGTGATTTCACCCTCTTCACGGTTTTATAAAACCGCGTCCTGTCCGTATTATACCAAAAACGCGCTGCCTGAATGGTATGATCGGCGATCCCTCCGGCTGCCGCCCCCGGCGGCGGGGCGAACGCCTTCTGGATAAGTGTATAATATTATACCATGCATGTCGAGCTGGTACAGGCGTAATATTATATATTCATAAGCTGTATTTCAAAATTCCCCTCCCGCTTCAAGCCGTCCTTCCCCCATGCAGCAAAAACCCCCGCTCTTTCGAGCGGGGGTTTTTGTTCTATTCTCCGGTCGGATTACAGCTCGGCGAAGTACTTAATGGTGCGCACCATCTGGCTGGTGTAGCTGTTCTCGTTGTCGTACCAGGAAACGACCTGCACCTGGTAGGTGTCGTCGTCAATCTTGGTCACCATGGTCTGGGTGGCGTCGAACAGGCTGCCATAGGTGATGCCGATCACGTCGCTGGACACGATGGGGTCGGTGTTGTAGCCAAAGCTCTCAGAAGCGGCGGCCTGCATGGCGGCGTTGATGCTCTCCTTGGTCACGTCCTTGCCCTTGACCACAGCCACCAGGATGGTGGTGCTGCCGGTGGGCACGGGCACGCGCTGGGCGCTGCCGATCAGCTTGCCGTTCAGCTCGGGGATCACCAGGCCAATGGCCTTGGCGGCGCCGGTGGAGTTCGGCACAATGTTGGCGGCGCCGGCGCGGGCGCGGCGCAGATCGCCCTTGCGGTGGGGGCCGTCCAGGATCATCTGGTCACCGGTGTAGGCGTGCACAGTGGTCATGATGCCGCTCTGGATCGGGTAGGTGTCGTTCAGCACCTTGGCCATGGGGGCCAGGCAGTTGGTGGTGCAGGAGGCGGCGCTGATGATCTGGTCTTCCTTGGTCAGGTTGCCCTCGTTCACGCTGTAAACGATGGTCTTCAGGTCATTGCCCGCGGGAGCGGAAATCACAACCTTCTTGGCGCCGGCCTGGATGTGGGCCATGGCCTTGTCCTTCTTGGTAAAGAAGCCGGTGCACTCCAGCACCACGTCCACGCCCAGCTCGCCCCAGGGCAGCTCAGCGGGGTTGGGGTTGGCGTAAATGGTGATCTTCTTGCCGTCCACAGTGATGGAGCCCTCGCCGGCCACCACGGTGTGCCCGTCGTAACGGCCCTGTGCGGTGTCATATTTCAGCAGGTGAGCCAGCATCTCGGGGCTGGTCAGGTCGTTGATGGCAACGATCTCATAGCCCTCGGCGCCGAACATCTGGCGGAAGGCAAGGCGGCCGATGCGGCCAAAACCATTGATAGCAACTTTAACAGCCATTGTAAAAAATCCTCCTTATTTCTCATGCACGCCCCAGTGGGGCGGCTCTCTCAGGGTTAAATTTATTGTATAACAAAAACGGCCAAAGCACAAGTGCTTGACAAAAAATTATCACAAAGTGCAAATGAAAACATTGCCAGCCCTTTGGGGCGCATGGAGCCGCCCCGGCATGCCACACTAACCGGGTGAAATACAATGTACACAGGAAAGGGGTGGATCGAATGATCTTGGGAGCGATCACACCGGCGGCGCGGCTGGCCGCGGCCATGCGCGGCGAGGTGAGCGAGGTTTTGTGCTGTCCGGAATCCTCCCTCTCCCCCGCCGCGCGCGCCGCGGCCTACCGGCTGCTGCGCACCGCCCAAAACCTGGAATGGTGGACCCGTCTTTCCACCCAGCCGCCCCCCGCCCGCCCGCTGGACCTGGGGGCCAGCACGGCGGCGCTGCTGGCCGCCGTGCGCGAGGTGTGCGCCACCCCGCCGGTCCTTCTGCAGCTGGTGCCCTGCCGCCAGCCGCTGCCCGTGGCGGCGGACGAAGCCGCCTTTGAGGCGGTGCTGCTCAACCTGGTCTGCAACAGCCTGCTGTATGGCGGGCCCACGCCCGCTCTCACGCTGCGGGCGGCGCGCCAGGGCAGCCGGGCGGTGCTTTTGCTGCGCGACGGCGGCCCCGGCATCCCCCCCCACCGCCAGCGGGCGGCCCTGCAGCCCTTCGAGAGCTTCTCCCATCTGCCCAGCGCCGGGCTGGGCCTGCCGCTGGCGGCGCTGTTCGCCCGCCGGTACGGCGGTGCTTTCACCCTGGAAAGCCGGCCCGGCCGGGGGGTATGCGTCGCCCTGTCGCTTCCGCTGTGCAGCGCGGCGCGCCTGCCCCAGCCCCCGCAGGCAGCGGCGCTGCTGGCCGACCGGTTCAGCCCGGTGTACGTACAGCTCGCCCCCCGGTGCGTCCTGCCGGACTGACCACCCTTGCCGCCGGGCGTTGTTCCGGCGTCCGTTTTATGGTATATTGGGGTAAACCTCCCCAAAAACGTTTTACAGCCTGGAGGCGCGGCATGAAAAAACGCATCTGCATTTTGTACACCGGCGGCACCATCGGCATGGTGCCCACCGACCGGGGCTACGCCCCAAAGCCAGGGGCTCTGGCCCAGTATTTGAAGGCCATCCCGGACCTTGCAAGCCCGGAAGCTCCGACTTGGGAGCTGGTCGAAATGGAGCCCCTTCTGGATTCCTCCAACATCACTGTGCGGGAATGGCGTGCCATCGGCCAGGCCATTTTCGATCACTACGACCGGTTCGACGGCTTTGTGGTGCTGCACGGCACCGACACCATGGCCTACACCGCCTCCGCCCTCTCCTTTATGCTGGAAAATCTGCAAAAGCCGGTGATCTTCACCGGCAGCCAGATCCCGCTGTGCCGCATGCGCAGCGACGGGCGCGACAACCTCATCACCAGCCTTCTGATTGCGGCCCAGGGCCGCGCGGCCGAGGTGTGCCTGTATTTCGGCGGAAAGCTGCTGCGCGGCAACCGTGCCACCAAGCGCTCGGCAGACGGCCTGCGCGCTTTTTCCTCGCCCAACTATCCGCCCCTCGCCATGGCCGGGGTCGAAATCCGGTACGACCAGGCGGCTCTGGCCCGCCCGGCGCAAAAAGGGCCGCTCACTCTGGCCCCCTTCGAGGCCGCACCCATCGGGGTGTTAAAGGTGTTTCCCGGCATCCAGTTCGGCCTGTTCGAGCCCATCCTCACCGAGGCGCTGCGGGGCATCGTGCTGGAAACTTTCGGCGCGGGCAATATTCCGGACGGCGGGGGCGCGCTGCTGCCCCTGATCCAAAAAGCCGGCAAAAACGGTACCGTCCTGGTGGTGTGCAGCCAGTGCGGCGAAGGTTCGGTGCACCTTGGCGCCTATGCCACCAGCGCGCCGCTCAAAGCTTCCGGCGCTGTGAGCGGCCGCGACATGACCACCGAGGCCGCAGTGGCAAAGCTGTATTATCTGTTCAGCAGGGGGCATTCCGCCGCCGAGGTCAAGCGCCTGATGGAACAGGACCTGCGGGGCGAGCTCACCGGGGAGTGAGCCGCCCCGCAGGGGTCTCCCGAAAACAAGCCCACAAAAAGCCGCGCCCTTATGGTTTACACCATAAGGGCGCGGCTTTTTTGTTTCACAGGTTTTTGCGGGTGCGTTCTTTGCTGCCCTTAAGCCGTGATCTCTTCCGCTGCCGGCCCCACTGCGGTAAAGGCGTACGCCAGGCCCGAAAGCCCCACCAGGCCGATGCACGCCGCCTGGATCAGCTCGGCCAGGGCCGCCTGCCCCACCAGGTATTCGCACACCACGCCGGGCAGCGCCAGGCAGGTGCACAGCAAAAAGGCCGCCATGCCGGTAAAAAACACCCAGCCGCCGCTCTTGCCCCCCGGGATGTAGGCCGCCTTGACCTGCGCCGTGCAGAACAAAAGGGCTGCCAGCGCCGCCATCGCTTCCAGGGTATACCCCACCCGCACGATGCCGGTGGGCACCAGGCAAAAGCGCTGGATGGTGAGCAGGTAAAGCGACAGCGTACCCGCCACGCCGAACACAGCGCTGCCGGTGGGCGCCTCAAACTCTTCGGTAAAGCGGCTCCGGCCCAAAAGCAGCATCCACAAAGCGCTTACAAGATACAGCACCGCCAGAATGCGCTCCACCCAGCCAAGGGCGGCCCAGCCGCCGATCTGCACCCCGGCAAGGGCTGCAAACCCAAAACCGCACAAAAAGGCCAGCACCCCCTGTAAGGCGTTGTGCCCGCCCAGCGCGGCGGGGCGCCCCGGCGCCAAAAACGAGGCCAGCGCCGCCAGCAGCAGCACCGCGCCCACTACTGCATAGCGCACCCAGTAGGACCCGTAGGTAGAAAAGCCGGTGGCCAGATCGGTGCAGTTCACCAGGTCCAGCCAGCGGGCGCCCCCCGCCGCCAGGCATACCAGCGCGAGCAGGCTTGTGGCAAATCGTTTCATCAGCGTTCCTCTAAACTTTTATATTTCTGCCGCACGCCCAGGTACTTGTAGGCAGGGCGGATGATCCGGTTGGCGAACACGACCTCCTCGATGCGGTGGGCGCACCAGCCGGGAATGCGGCTGATGGCGAACAGCGGGGTGTACAGGTCGGGGCCGATGCCCAGCATTTTGTAAATCAGCCCGCTGTATAGGTCCACGTTGGCGCACACGGTCTTGCTGCCCTTTTCCTCGGCAAACACCTCCGGCCCCAGCTTTTCCACCAGACACAGCATGCGGAAATCGTCCTCGAAGCCTTTTTCCACGGCCAGGCTCTCCGCCTTTTGGCGCAGCACCACCGCGCGGGGGTCGCTCACGGTATACACCGCGTGCCCCATGCCGTAGATCAGGCCGGAGCCGTCCCCCTCCTGCCTGCGGATGATGCGGCGCAAAAATTCCCGCACCTCTTCCTCGTCACTGTGGTTCTGCACGCCGGCCTTAATCTGTTCCAGCTGTTCCATCACCTTCAGGTTCGCGCCGCCGTGCTTGGGGCCTTTCAGGCTGCCGATGGCCGCCGAGATGGCCGAATAAGTATCCGTGCCCGAGCTCGAGAGCACGCGGCAGGTAAAGGCCGAGTTGTTGCCGCCGCCGTGATCCGCGTGCACCAGCAGGCACAGGTCCAGCAGCTTCGCCTCCTCGTGGGTGAACTTCTGATCCGCCCGGTAGGTGGCCAAAATATGCTCCGCCGTGCTCTGCCCGGGGGTGGGCATGTGGAAATACATGCTCTGGCGGTCATACACCCTGCGCTTCACCTGGTAGGCGTTCACCATAATGGTGGGCAGGCTGGCGATCAAGCTTACCGATTGCTCCAGCAGGTTTTCCAGCGACAGGTCCTCGGGGTTTTCGTCGTAGCTGTAAAGCGCCAGCACGCTGCGGGCCAGCTTGTTCATAATGTTCGGGCTGGGCGCCTTCATGATCATATCCTCGGCAAATCCCTCGGGCAGCTCCCGGTGGCTGGCCAGGATCTCCTGGAACTGGGCCAGTTCAAAAGCGGTGGGCAGGCTGCCGAACAGCAGCAGCCAGATCACCTCTTCGAACACAAAGCGGTCATGGTCATAGGCCTCCCGCACGATCTCCTCAATGTTGATTCCCCGGTAAATCAGCTTTCCCGGGATGGGCATGATCGCCCCGTCCGCCGCCTTTTCGTAGCCCACCACGTCGCACACGTTGGTCAGCCCCGCCAGCACGCCGGTGCCGTCCGGGTTGCGCAGGCCCCGCTTCACCCCCAGCCGTTCGCTGGTCTCCGGGTCGATGAAGTTATTTTTCAGGTACTCCCCGCATAAAAATTTCATGGAACCTGGCGAGAGCCTGGTCTTTTCCACCGCCATTCGCTGTCACTCCTCACAATTTATTTTCTGGTTTTCCCACCCTGTTGTCCAGCGCCGCCCGGCGCTCTGCTTTTTCTATATATACGCATTTCATATTACACGTTTTACCGCCAAATTGCAAGCGCGGCCCCGCCGCGCGGGAACTTGAAAAGGAGAGGGATCCCATGAAAAAAACCATTCTGCCCATCCTGCTGTTTGCCCTGCTCACCTACTGCCTGCCCATGGTAAGCCTGCTTTTGCCCGCTGCGGGCGCCGATGACGGGGCAACCCCCTTTTTCGGTTTCGGCGGCGGCGCTTCCTCCCCATCCTCCGCCGCTCCCGCCCCCACTCCGGCTCCCGGCGCGCTCACCGGCAGCGTGGACCCCGGCGCTGCCCCGGCCCAAACCGGCGACAGCCCGGTCATCCTCATCCAGAACGCGGCCGACAGCAGCGTTCTGGAAGTGCCCGTGCTGGACTACATGATCGGCGCGGCGGCCAGCGAGATGCCGGTGAACTGGCCGGACGAAGCCCTCAAAGCCCAGGCGGTGGCCAGCCACAGCTACGCGCTCTACCAGCGTGACCACGCCGACGCGGACAAGCTGGGCGGCGCCTGGTTCTCCGCCGACCCCGCCCGCCGCCAGGGTTACATGACCGAGGAGGTCCTGCGCAGTTACTGGGGCGATGCCTACAGCGAGAATTATGCCCGGCTCAAATCTCTTTTTGAGCCCATCGTGGACAAGGTCCTCACCTGGGAGGGCGCGCCCGCGGCCGCCTGCTACCACGCCATCAGCTGCGGCCGCACCGAGGCCAGCGAAAACGTGTGGAGCGAGGCGCTGCCCTACCTGGCCGGGGTCGATTCCACCCTGGACCTCGCCGCCGAGGGGTACGAACAGACCGTCACCTACACCGCCCAGCAGATGTACGACGCCCTCACCTCCAGCTTTGCCGGTGTGGACCTGACCGCAAAACCCGGCAAATGGTTCGGCGATGTCAAATACACCGACGCAGGCTATGTGCAGAGCATCCAGGTGGGGGGCGTGTTCGCCAAGGGCACCGATGTGCGCGCCGCGCTGGGCCTGCGCAGCGCCTGCTTCTCGGTCGAATACGCCGATGGCGCGTTCGCGGTCACCACCAAGGGCTACGGCCACGGGGTGGGCCTGAGCCAGTGGGGGGCCAAAAACATGGCCCTCACCGGCAAGAGCTGCGAGGAGATCCTGGCCTGGTATTTTCCCGGCACCGCGCTGGAAGAACTCAACTCATAATCTTTCAAGGCACCGTCTTTTTCTTGGATGGCTGATCCGTCTGTTTTACTGTCCCATCCCGATATGCCTGTGCAGCACATAAAAGGCCAAGCAATGTGTAGTCTTCCTTTTCCCTCGCCTTCTTTTTATAGTTTTCAATTTCCTCATTGGTCATTTTTGAACTTTTACATATTTTTTCAACCACCTCCCACTCTGAGAGGATCCAGTAAATCGCTTTTTGTTTCTTTTCCGGCATTTCACCAATTGTTTTTTCGATCTCGGTCAACCCTTCGTTTTTATCTTTTTCCATCTTTTAATGCCTCCCATTTCAAATCTGGATGTATTTATCCAATCATAGCACGTCAATCAAGCTAAAATCAAGCTATATGGATATATTCATCCAGATTCAACATTTGTTTTGGGGAGGCAATCATGTCCAACGGGTTAAAACAAGATATCTCGATCGGTCCCAATCTCAAAGCTCTGCGCAAAAAGGCCGGGCTGTCCCAGCGCCAGGCATCCGCCCAACTCGAGGTCTTGGATGTTTCCATAACCGAGGATATCCTCGCCAAGATGGAACAGGGGCGTTACAGTGTGCGTATCAGTGTTCTGTTGGCCCTAAAACAAATTTACGGTGTTTCCACCTTCGATGCCTTCTTTGAAGGGCTGTAACTGGCGGCCGGTTTTTTGGGGCAATGCTCCAGCTTCTCTTGTCGCAGATATAATAAAAAGCGGCGCGCGGCCTTTTTTAGCGCCCCGGCGCGCCGCGTGAAAAGGCGGTGTATCCCATGAAGCAGCTCACCACCCGGTGGGGCCGGCAGCCCGCCGGCCTCCCCTTCCCCGAGTACCCCCGCCCCGCCCTGGCGCGGCCAAACTGGCTCAACCTGAACGGGCTCTGGCAGTGCGCGTTCACCCCCACCGAAGCGCCCCCCACAGCCTGGGGGGGCTCCATCCTGGTGCCCTATTCCCCTGAAGCCGCCCTCTCCGGGGTGGGCCGGCAGCTGCGGCCCGGCGAATTTTTGTGGTACCGGCGCAGCTTCTCGTTCCCCGCGCCCGAAACAGGCCGGGTCCTGCTGCACTTCGGCGCGGTGGACCAGACCTGCCGTGTCTGGGTGAACGGCCTCGAGGTGGGGGGCCACACCGGCGGTTACCTGCCCTTCACGCTGGACATCACCGCCGCCCTGCACGCCGCGCCCGCGGGCGGGCACGAACTGGTGGTGCGCGTGCAGGACGAGACCGACGCCGGCTGGCACAGCCGGGGCAAACAAAAGCTCAGGCGGGGCGGCATGTTCTACACCGCCCAAAGCGGCATCTGGCAGACCGTCTGGCTCGAGCCCGTGCCGGAAAACGCGGTGGACGAGCTTTCCCTCCGGCCGGACTACGCTGGTGCCTGCCTGCGCCTGCGCGCCGCCACGGCCCATCCCGTGCCCGCCGTCTGCCGCATCACCAGCCCTTACTGCCCGCCCGAGGGCCCGCAGCCCGCCCAGCCACCGGCCCTGGTGGCCGAGGTGCCCTTCACCACCGGCCAGGAGGTGTGCATCCCGCTGCCCGGTTTTCACCCCTGGAGCCCCGAGGACCCGTTTTTATACGGCGTCAGCGTGGCGGCCGGGGCCGATCTCGTCACCAGCTACTTTGCGGTGCGCCAGTGCGCCGTCCAGCGGGACCAAGCCGGCGTGCCCCGCACCTTTCTGAACGGCAGGCCCTATCTGCAGCTGGGCGTGCTGGACCAGGGTTACTGGCCCGAGGGCCTCTATACTCCCCCGTCGGACGAGGCCATGGCGGCCGACATTCTCTCCATAAAAGAGCTGGGCTTCAACCTGCTGCGCAAGCACGTGAAGCTGGAGCCCCAGCGCTGGTATTACCACTGCGACCGGCTGGGCATGCTGGTCTGGCAGGACATGGTGTGCGGCGGCTCCCCCCTTCAAAGCTGGTTCGTCACCTATCTCGCCACCCTGATGAACCGCCTGCGCCTCACGGTCAAGGACGGCGCGCGCAGCCGCCGGCTGCTCTCCCGCCGCGAAGAACAAAGCCGCAGCGAGTTCCTGCGCGAGACCCAGGCCACCGTTCGGGCGCTCGGCTGCCACCCCTCCATCGTTTGCTGGGTACCCTTCAACGAGGGCTGGGGCCAGTTCGATGCGCTGCGGGTGGAGGCGCTGGTGCGCCGGCTCGACCCCACCCGCCTGGTGGACCACGCCAGCGGCTGGTTCGACCAAGGCGGCGGCAGCGTGCGCAGCCTGCACCACTACTTTTTCAAGTTCCGCCTGCCCAAAAGCGATGCGCGCGCTCTGGCCCTCACCGAGTTCGGGGGCTGTTCCCTGGCCCTTGCCGGCCACTGCTGCACCGATGCCGCCTACGGCTACGGCAAATGCGCCGACCCCGCGGCCCTCACCGCCGCCTACGAGGCGCTGGTGCGCGGCACGGTGCTGCCCGCCGTGCAAAAGGGCCTGTGCGTGACCGTATACACCCAGCTGTCCGACATTGAAGACGAGGTGAACGGCATCTACACCTATGACCGCGAGATCCTCAAGCTGGACGGCGGCACGGTCCGCCGCCTGAACAAGGAACTTCGCCGCGCCGCAGGGCAGGCGTAACTCGGGCAGGGAATAAAAAGGGTCCGCAGGGCGGGGCAAATCCCCCACCCTGCGGACCTTTTTCAGTCTTTTGTACCGGCCGTCCTCACAGCAGTTTTTCCAGCACCGAGCCCTCCGGCAGCTCCCGCAGGCGGCCCGCCACCTTTTCCATACAGTGCGCGTCCGAGGAAGTCAGCACCTCAATGCCCCGCGGCAGGCCCCATTGCTCCAGCTCCTCCCGGCGCTCCGGGCGGTACAGCTCCACCGCCGCAAAGCTGAGGTCCGGCGGCCAAGCCCCCAGCACCGCAAACAGCGAATAGCTCTCCCGGTCCGCGTGGGCGGGCAGCGCAACGCCCCCCAGCGCCTCGCAGGCGGCCTTGGCCTCATACACATCCCACCGGGCGGCGCCGGTCAGCAGCCGCTCCACCCGGCGCACCACCCGGTCGTCCTCGTCCATCACCAGCTGCTCGCCCCACACCGCCGGGTCATAGGGAAACGCGGGCAGCGCCTCATACAGTGCCTCGCCGTATTCCAGCGCCTTTTCCACCGTTTTAAAGTAGCACAAAAGGTGCATCTCCTCGGCGGTGTTCACCTCGATGCCCGGCAGAAGGCGCAGGCCGTATGCGCGGCAGGCGGCTTCTGCCGCGGGCAGGTTCAGGGCCGAGTTGTGATCGGTCACCGCGATCAGCTCCGCCCCCGCCAGCTTTGCCAGCCCCGCCACGGTGGCGGGGGTCATGTCGTCGTCTGCGCAGGGGGAAAGGCAGGTGTGCAGATGCAGATCGTATCGCACGGCCTTTGCCCCCTCTCTGTTTCCTTACAGTCCCATGGCCTTTGCCAGCGCAAGGCTGGCCTCAAATTCCGGCAGGTCGGTGGCGAACACCTGCACTCCGTTCTCCACGGCCCGCTCCCGGGCCGTGTCGTCCAGGGCCGCGCCGTGGCACAAAACGATGCACGCGCAGTCCGCCAGGCTGGCCACGGCCACCGCGTTCACGTTCCCCATCACGGTAAACCAGGCGTCCCCCTCCTTTGCCCGGCTCATGGCCCAGCTCAAAAGGTCGCCCGCAAAAATGCCGTCAATCCCGCGCGCTTCCCCCGGCACCACCGGCACAAAGCCGCAGGCTGCGGCCAGCTCCGCCGTGGTCATTTTACCACCGCCTCCTCCCGGCCGCCCGCTGCCCGCGCGGCCTCCTGCTCCTCTTTTGCCCGCAGCATGGCCTCCAGCCGGTGGCGCATCAGCACGGTGCAGTCGGTGATCTGGGCCTTGCCCCGCACCACGTCCTCGGCCATGGCCTCGCAGGTGGGCGCGCCGCAGCTGCCGCAGTCCAGGCCCGGCAGGCCTTTTAAAATTTTCTGCATCTGGTTGTAGCGCTCAAACCGCTCGCTGCGGGTGGCACCCAGCTCCAGCACCGGGGCATAGGTCAGGTCGGTGTCCCACAGCATCTCGGTGGGCACGCCCCCCTCCAGCCGGTTTTGGGCATAGGGGGCCATGCGGCGCATACGCTTGATCTTGGTCTTGGCGATGTAGGGGTTCTCCACCTGCAAAACGCCCCCCACGCACCCGCCGGCGCAGGCCCGCAGCTCCACAAAGTCGATGCCGCCGTATTTTTCGTCCTCCAGGTCCTCCAGCACCCGCATGATGTTCTCCACACCGTCGGCCGCCAGGTAATTCTCAGTGCTCACCAGCCCCGCGGCTTCGCCGCCGCTCTCGGCCCACCCCAGGCCGATGCTCCCCGCCGCGGCCAGGTGCTCCGGGCGCTCCACATGGCTCATGGCGGCCAGCAGCGCCGGATATACGTCCTTAATGGCCACCGACCGGTCGATCTCGCTGTGGGAGGAGCCAATGGGGGTATGCCGCGCGGTCACCTTGGCCGGGCAGGGCACCAGCGCAATGCAGCCGATCTTTTCGGCCGGCAGCCCGGTGCGCTGCATTGCTTCGCGCCGGGCCATGCGCGCCGCCAGCTCCACCGGCGGCACCAGGGGCAGCACGTGTTCGATCAGCTCCGGAAAACGCACCCGGATCAGCCTTGTCACCGCCGGGCAGGCCGAGCTGATCACCGGCTTCTGGATGCTGCCCGTGGCAAGGATGCGGCGGGTCGCGTCGCTGATCAGCTCCGCCGCCTTTGCCACCTCGAACACCGCGTCGAACCCAATGCGGCGCAATGCGTCCAGCACCCGGTCCTGGTCGTCCAGGTGGTTGTACTGGCCGTACAGGCTGGGGGGCGGCAGGGCCACGGTGTATTCAAACTCCTTCAGCACCTCCAGCGCGTCGCTCACCGCGCGCTTTGCGTGGTGCGGGCAGATGCGGATGCACTCGCCGCAGTCGATGCAGCGCTCCGCCAGAATGTGCGCCTTCCCCTCCCGCACCCGGATGGCCTCGGTGGGGCAGCGCTTGATGCAGTTGATGCACCCCGTACACAGCTGCTTTTGCAGCGTGACGGAATGAACAAACCGTTCCATGGTTTCGGGTCCCCTTTCAGCGGCCGCAGCCGCCCCTTATTCGATGTCCACCCGCATGGTGATGGTCGTGCCCACCCCCACGGTGGATTCAATGGCAAACGCATCGGAATACTTTTTCATGTTGGGCAGGCCCATGCCCGCGCCAAAGCCCAGGTCCCGCACCTCGGCCGAGGCGGTGCTCCACCCCTCGCTCATGGCAAGCTCAATGTTGGGAATACCCGGCCCGTGATCGGTCAGCACCATACTCACCCAGTCGTCGGCCACGGTCACGGCGATCTCGCCGCCCCCGGCGTGGATGGCCAGGTTGATCTCGCCCTCGTACAGCGCAATGGCCACCCTGCGCACCGCGCCGGCGGGCAGCCCCAGCTTTTTCAGCCGCGTCTTCAGGTCGGCGCTGGCCTCGCCCGCACGGGTAAAATCGTCGCCGGGCACGGTGTACGCCAGGCAGATGGGTTCCATCACGTGATGCTCCCTCCCCGCAGGCCGCAGCCGTACAGGATCCCGCAGGCCGAGAACATGGGCAGGCTCGTGCCCAGCACCGCAATGTCCAGCCGCTCGGCCATCTTCACCAGCTCCTCGCCCGGCTTTTTGCCCCGCACAAACACGATGCACAAAATATCCATCATGTCGGCGGTGCGCACCACCTGGGGGTTGTTCAGCCCGGTCAGCAGCACGCCCTGGTCCTTTACATAGGCCAGCACGTCGCTCATCATATCGCTGCCGCAGGCCGCATGCACCTGGGTTTCCAGATCAGCGCCGGGGGTAAGCAGTTCGGCTTCCAGGGCCTGCATCACTTCGCGGATGGTCATGGCACGTTCCTCCCCTTTTGTACCGGCGCGGACGCGCCGGTTTCCTCTTTTTAAATTATAAAGGAAAGGCCGGTGCCGCGCAAGCGCCTGCCCTGGAATATCCTCCGTGTTTTTCGCCAGTTTTTTGCATAAAATTTCTACATTTTTGTCAAACGCAAATCAAAATGAATTTGTCGTTTTTCTAACAGGTTTCTGTTATAATTATTTCATATGGGCAAACGGGCCGCCCCGGCCGCCCGCGGGTCCAACTTTCTTTCAGGAGGTATAGTATGAGGCATTTTTCCAGTGTGCCCTTTTCCGGCACAAAGGAGCAGGAAGAACAGCTCACCACCTGGCTGCAGGAAAACAGGGATATGCCCGGCGTGGTGATGCCCGCCCTGCAAAAAGCCCAGGAGATCTACGGTTACCTGCCCATCGAAGTGCAGCGCATGGTGGCCGACGCCCTGGATAAGCCCCTGGCCGAAATTTACGGTGTGGCCACCTTTTACTCCCAGTTCAGCCTCTCCCCCAAGGGCCGCTACCGCATCAGCGTTTGCCTCGGGACCGCCTGTTACGTAAAGGGCAGCGGTATATTGTATGAGCAGCTGCAGGAAAAGCTGGGCATCTCCGGCGGCGAGTGCACGCTGGACGGCCGCTTCAGCCTGGACGCCTGCCGCTGCGTGGGCGCCTGCGGCCTGGCCCCCGTGATGATGGTCAACGACGAGGTATACGGCCGGCTCACGGTCGACGACCTGGACGGCATCCTGGCCAAATACCGGTAACCTCTGTCAGAAAGGCAGGTCCCAGCCATGCAGGAACTCTCCATGAACGTGCTGGATGTGGCGCAGAACTCGGTCGACGCGGGGGCGAGCCTCATCGGGATCAGCCTGTGCATCGCCACCGCCCAAAAGCGCATGACCCTCACCATCACCGACAACGGCCACGGCATGCCGCCCGAGTTTGCAGCCCGGGTGACCGACCCCTTCTGCACCAGCCGCACCAGCCGCAAGGTGGGCCTGGGGCTGCCGTTTTTAAAAATGGCGGCCGAGCTCACGGGCGGCTGCCTCACGTTGGAAAGCGAGCCGGGCAAAGGCACCACCGTGTGCGCCGTGTTCACCCTCGGCCACATCGACCTCGCCCCCCTGGGCGACATGTCGGCCACCGTGGCGGGTCTCATCCAGTGCAACCCCTCGCTCGATTTCATCTACACCGTCGAGGCCGACGGCGAACGCTTTTGCGCCGACACCCGCGAGGTGCGCGAAGTCCTGGATGGCGTCAGCCTGGCCGAACCCCAGATCGCCCTGTGGCTGCGGGATTACCTGCATGAAAACACCGAACATCTTTTACAAAGGAGCAACGCTGTATGAAAAGTTTACAGGAATTGGCCGCCATCCGGGACCGGATGAAACAGACCGTGCAGACCCGCGAGCTCTCGCCGGACTGCACCCGCGTGGTGGTGGGCATGGCCACCTGCGGCATCGCCGCGGGCGCGCGCCCGGTGCTGAACGCCTTTACCGAGCAGATCGCCCGGCGTGACCTTGCCAACGTCATGGTCACCCAGACCGGCTGCATCGGTTTTTGCCAATACGAACCCATCGTCGAGGTGTTCCGCCCCGGCGAGGAAAAGGTCACCTACATCCGCATGAACCCCGAAAAGGCCGCCCGCGTGGTCTCCGAGCACCTGGTGGGCGGCAAGCCGGTGCTGGAATTCACCATCGGCCACGCGCAGCGATAAGGAGGGAATGGAATGTATAGATGCCATGTAATGATCTGCGGCGGCACCGGCTGCACCTCTTCCGGCAGCGACAAGGTGGCCAAGGCCTTTGAAACCCAGATCATGGCCGCCGACCTGGAAAACGAAGTCAAGGTCATCCGTACCGGCTGCTTTGGCCTGTGCGCGCTGGGCCCCATTGTGGTGGTCTACCCCGAGGGCAGCTTTTACAGCATGGTCAAGCCCGAGGATGTGCCCGAGATCGTCAGCGAGCACCTGCTCAAGGGCCGGCCGGTCACCCGCCTTCTGTACGACGAGACCGTCACCGAGGACAACGCCGTCAAAAGCCTCGAGCAAACCTCTTTCTATAATAAGCAAAAGCGGGTGGCGCTGCGCAACTGCGGCGTCATCAACCCCGAGAGCATCGAGGAGTACATCGGCTTCGACGGCTACGCCGCCCTGGGCAAGGCCCTCACCGAAATGACCCCGGACGCGGTCATCCAGACCGTGCTGGATTCCGGCCTGCGCGGGCGCGGCGGCGGCGGCTTCCCCACCGG
>NZ_DBGCTQ010000061.1:0-14645 GCF_048388525.1 Allofournierella sp.
TGGTTCAAAAAGATAAAATAGGTAAAATTGGTGAGTATACCTTTCATGTGCTTTTATCAAATTACTACAAAGTACATTGTATCATTCCCAAATTCAAATGCACGACAGACAGGAATATGAGTGTGTTTGGAATAGACGCTCTTTTCTATGATCCAGTAAATTGCACTATACTATTTGGAGAATCTAAAGTTTGCAAGAATATTGATAATGCGATAGTGCTAATAAATCGCTCGCTTTCCGACTATGAAAGCCAGATTTCCGAGGAGTATAAACTTGTCCTTTCGAATAACGAAAGTTTTAACCTTTCAGCAGAATTTTTGGATGTGTTTAAAGCGCATACAGACATTTGCATAACATTTGAAGATTTTATTAAAGCAGCACATATTAATAAAATCTGCGTCCCAACATTTATTGCTCACGGAAACAGTGGGAGAAATGATACTGTTGACAATTACTTAGCAAGGATGAAATTAGGTATAGCAAAAAAGAATTATTTTGGACTTAATACAGAATATCTTTTTATCTCACTTCCAATCATCGACAAAGCAAAAATGATGGATGTGATTATGAGAAAAGTGGTGAAAAAGTGCGATGCCTACAGAGCAAAACATAGTGCCCTTTGAAGATATCCAAACATATCGTGATAACTATATTCGTGAATTGGATAAAAGAGTTAATAAAACCGAGTTCGCAATAAACAATGCCGAGTCCTTATATGCCTTGGGACTGACAATGTATTCTAAAGAGTATTCTTTTGATTCGCTTGTATATAGTGCATTTGCTACATCAGCGTTGGATGAAAATATTGCACTACATCCAGAGCAAAGAAAAATTATGTCTTTAATTCATGCAAATCGCGGGTTGATTTTTAGTGCGCCAACTAGCTTTGGAAAAACCTTTGTCGTGTTTGAGTACATCTGCAGGGTACGACCTAAAAATGTTGTTATGATCGTACCGACGCTTGCACTTATTGATGAGTATAAACAAAAGATAATTCGTCAGTATAGAGACAAATTTTCTGATTATAACATTTATCTTTCGATAGACCCTGATAAGACATATGATTTTTCTAAAAAGAATATTTTTATTGTAACTCATGACCGCGTAATCGATGAAAGCACAGTTGCAATCTTTGATGCAATAGATTTTTTGGTTATCGACGAAGTATACAAGCTTCAAAAAGACGCATCAAATGAGCGAATTCTGATTTTAAATATTGCATATTACAACATGGTTAAACGGAGCAAAAAATATGTTTTGCTTGCTCCGTTTATTAGTGGAGTTGAAAACCTTGAAAAACTTGATGATGTTCCAGTGTTCTACGCAACTAATTACGCGCCAGTCGTAAATGATGTAAAAGTGATAAATATTTTAAGCGAAAATGACCGTGTGGCATATGCCGATAAAACACTAGAGGCCATCCCCCAAAGTGATAATACATTGATTTATTTTCCAACCGTAGTTGAAATTGATGCTTTTATCGAAAATACATCGATTGATTATGATTCGCTAACATTAGACGATAATCCTGTACTCAATGAGTTTATAACTTGGGGCAGAAGAGAGATTCATCCTCAATGGTCAGTGATAAAGGCATTGGAAAAAGGATTTCTCGTTCATCATGGGCAATTACCTCTAGGCATCAGAATGCTTGAACTTGGTCTTTTCAACAACAAACATTCTAGTTTCACACGCCTGATTTGTACATCTACCCTCCTGGAAGGAGTCAATACGACAGCTAAAAACATAATCATAACAAAGCCCTATAGAAGTTATGATAAAACATTTGATGCCTTTGATTTCTATAACTTAGTAGGCAGAACGGGGCGACTTTATCAACATTATCTTGGCATGGCATATTATATTAGGACTCCTAATGACCCGATATATGAAAAAGCTCAAGCGATTCGATCAATAGAGTTTGAGTTGACCGACAGCAGCATAGATATGGACATTAATTTTGGCGATTATACAACTCACCCAGAGTTTTTGGAGGTATTAAACAGCCTTGGAATTACATATGAAGAATACCGTTCGTTAATTGCCAGAAAACATCGCTTTTCAACGGTTCAATTTCTTCTCGGAACATATACAAAATTCAAAGAAAAGCTATTTGATGTACTTTACAGGCAGACTGTAGACCCTAACCAAAGCAAGCTGGAATTAATTCGTGTATTGTGTGAAATTCTTGGAATGCGGACATACGGTTTTAAAATGAACACATTTATTATTAATCGTCTAACATATAAATATCGTCAAACCGTTAGAGATGTTGTAGATGCAACGTTGAAATCATACCCTACGGCAAACCTGTCAAAGCTAATCAATACTGTAATACGGTATAAATCAAGCTATATAGAATTTGATTTTTATAGTAAAGTCGATTTAATTCGATATTTTATGCAATGTGAGCATATATCCGAAGTATTAATATCAACTCTGCATGATAGAGTTATGAAAAATATAGAAGTGCTATACTATCTAAATTCACCAAGCAAAAAAATGCTGAAAGATATGGGCATCTATGAAGGGGATATAGATCAGATAATAAAAATTATTGGTAATGACTTTTCTACCGTCGCGGAATTAGAACAGCTATTAGCTAGGAACTATCAAAGGCTAAGCGAAATTAGCGTTATATCAAAGTATATAATTTTGCGTCTGATAAACTAGAGTTTTAGTAGCATCTTAATTTTCATTCTTCGTTTTGCAAGATAATTACCACTTGCTGATTGCTGCAAACTATTGTTATTGCTGTATACCGACTAGAGATATAGAAACATCGCAGCAAGTTGCTCGTAGCCAAATATGAAACAGGCGGAATCCAGTCATAAATCTGGATTCCGCCTGCTTTGTCCAATCCCACCTGACAGATGCCGTAAGTTGTTTTTCTTGATACTGTCTTACGAACACCCACCATATGGGCCGGTTTTTGTTTGCGTTTGCGCAGGAAACGTTTACAGCCCCGCGATGGTGCTGCGGCATTCCTCGCACACATTGCGCCCCTTAAATTGGGTCACGTTTTTTGCTTCGCCGCAGAACACGCAGGCCGGCTGATATTTCTTCAGCACGATCTGGTCGCCGTCCACATAGATCTCCAGGGATGCGTCCTCGTTGATCTCCAGCACGCGGCGGAGTTCGATGGGCAGCACGATGCGGCCCAAGCTATCGATTTTGCGTACCATGCCAGTGGATTTCATAATTTCCCTACTCCTTTAACAATTGAAATTTTTTGATTCTCCTGCCGAATTAAAACGCCCTTTTGCGTTTCGACATATTTATTATAGTCCATGAAACCATAAATGTCAATATATGGCAAACGGGCCAAGAAAAAGTTTTTATACGAAAAAAGAGGAGAATATTTGGTGAAAATGCTTGTATTTACCCCGTTTTATGGGATTATGGGCCAAAATGGCGGATCAGAGCTGAAGCAGGCCGACTTTTTTGTAGACCTTGGTGAGGGTGCGCTGGGCCAGGCCTGCGGCACGCGCGGCGCCCTGGCTGAGAACGCCGTCGAGATATGTTTTGTCTGCCAGAATGCGGGCATATTCGGCCTGAATGGGAGCAAAAGAGTCGACGATGGAGGCGGCTACCGCCTCCTTGAAGGCCCCGTAACCCTGGCCGGCAAATTCGGCCTCGATGGCCCCGAAGCTTTTGCCGGTGAGCACACCGTAAATGCTCATGAGATTGGTCACGCCGGGCTTATCGTCCGCCGCGCGGACCACCCCTTCAGAGTCGGTCACGGCGCGCTTGCACTTGCGCAGGATGGTGTCGGCGTCGTCGGTCATCAGGATAAAGCTGTTCGCGTTTGTGTCGGATTTGCTCATCTTTTTTTCCGGCTCCTGCAGGCTCATGATCTTGGCGCCGGTTTTGCCGATGTAGGGTTCGGGAACGGTGAAGGTGGGGCTGTAAAGATTGTTGAAGCGCTGTGCCACGTTGCGGGTCAGCTCCAGGTGCTGCTTTTGATCCACCCCCACCGGCACCAAGTCCGCGTTGTAGACCAGGATATCCGCCGCCATGAGGGCGGGATAGGTAAACAGGCCGGCGTTCACATTGTCGGCATGCTTGGCGCTTTTGTCCTTGAACTGGGTCATGCGGGACAGCTCGCCAAACTGGGTGTTGCAGGACAGCACCCATGCCAGCTGCGCGTGGGCGGGCACGTGGCTCTGCACGAACAGGATGCTGCGCTCCGGGTCGATGCCGGCCGCCAGCAGCATGGCTGCGGCCTCGCGGGTCTGGCGGCGCAGGGCCGCGGCCTCCTGGCGCACGGTGAGCGCGTGCAGGTCGGCCACCATGTAAAGGCACTCGTATTCCTGCTGCAGCGCGCCCCAGTTGCGCACCGCCCCCACGTAGTTGCCCAGGGTAAAGGTGCCGGTGGGCTGAATGCCGGACAAAATGCGCGGCTTGCGCAAAGGGGTTTCACTCATTGTTTTCTGCCTCGTTTCTGCGGCGCGGCATCACGGCCGCGCGTTGTGTCTTATGGTCTATTATATACCGCCGCAAAAGGCGGCGCAAGCGGGGATTCAGCCGGCGCTTGCCAGGCGCAGGGGGTTGCCGCTTGGGGCCAAAGCGGCGGTGAGGTAGCCGGTGTTGATCTGGCCGGCCAAAAGGCTGCTTTGGGCTGCCAGCTCCAGGGTGAGCCGGGCGTAGACCCGGTCGCCGCCGTGGTAGCCGTCGAGATACTCGGCGTCCAGGGTGTCGGGCATGTAGGTAAAGTCGAACACCTCGAAGCCATAGGGCGCGAAGCGCTCGCGCAGCGCCGCGGGCAGCAGGGAGAGATAACCGTAGTTGCCGCTTTCGGCCATGCGCAGGTACACGCTGGGCGCATAGGGCGGGATCACCGCCGCCACCCGGATCCCATGTTCGGCGCAGAAGGCGAGCAGCCGGTCCATCTCGGCGAGGCTGGGCTCGTACACATCGGCCGCCCACTCAAAGCGGTTCACGCCGCGCTGGATACGGTCGAAGCTGTCGTGAAAGGCGACGTCGGAACCTTCCTCAGGGTGATCCAGCAGGCGGCCGTAGCTGTAGCTGCCGTCTGCATAAAAGCCGCTGCCCCGGCCCACGGCGGCCATGCCGTAGGTGTTCGGCGCGGGGGCAAGGGCGGCGCGCAGGCTGTATTTGCCGCCCGCCCAGTCCTGCAGCGAGCGGGTGAGGGCCGCGCCGGCGTCAAAGGAATAGTAGCTGTAGTCCAGTTGGGGCAGCGTTTCCGCGGCGGACCAGCCCTCCTGGAAGAAATATTGGTCCAGCACCAGCACAAGGGTATCGGGCAGAGAGGCCTCGGGCAGGTTTTCCAGGAAAAAACGGTACTCGTGCACATAGTTGGCGCCGCCGCCCGCGTTGTAAAAGCTGGGCGAAGTGAAAAACTCGCTGTGGAACTGCATGCTGCGGCTGGTGCCCAGCACCAGCAGGCCCGCGGCTTTGCCGCTGGCCACAAGGTGCTTGTAATAGCGGGTGTTGTCGCGGTAGGCAAGGCCCAGAAAGGCCGGTTCGCCCGCCAGCACACGGCCGGCGATCTCCTCTTCGGTGCGCCATTCGCCGCTGGCGTACACGGCACCCGCAAACAGGCCCACCACCAGCGCCACCGGCGCCAGGAACAGCGCCACAATTGCCAAAAATTTTTTCACGGGCCGCTCCTTTCAATCAAAAGGCAAAATAGATGTTGGGCAGCGCGCCCGCCGCGCCGAAGAACAGGCTGGCGAATACGCACACATAACACAGCGCCGCCTGCACCCAGGGGCGCTGCGCCGCCGCCCATGCCCCAAAGCCCACGCCGCGGGACAGCCAGTCCACCAGGGCGGCCAGCGCCGTGAACAGCCCCAGCCGCACCAAAATGGCAGGAGTGAAGCCCAGCAGCGTGATGCTCTCTTTGAGGTACTGCACACTGAAAGGGAAGGGCGAAAACAAAGCGGCCAGGGCCTGCCGCGCGGCGGGCAGGGTGCCGGTGACGAAGAACAGCCAGGCGCCGAACACCAGGAGCAGGGTGAACGCCCAGCTCACGGCGCTGCGCAGCGGGCTGTGTTCGCCCTGGCCCAGCGCCGCCCAAACGCGGCCGCGCGCGGCGCGGGTGAGGCGCCCTGCAAGCAGGTAAACGCCGTGCAGCGCCCCCCAAACAAGAAACCCGCCCGCGGCGCCGTGCCAGGCGCCGGAAACCAGGAAGGTGGCCATGGTGGCCAGCACCAGGCGGGCCTTGCCCCGGCGGCTGCCGCCCAGGGGAATGTAGATGTAATTGCGCAGCCAGGCCGAAAGGCTGATGTGCCAGCGCCGCCAGAATTCGCCGATGCTGCGGGAAAAATAGGGGCTCAAAAAGTTTTCCCCGGTTTCAAAGCCCAGAAGGTTTGCCAGGCCGATGGCCAGCTGGGAATAGCTTGCAAAGTCGAAATAGAGCTGCAGGCTGAAGGCCAGCAGGGCCCAGGCCACGCTCAGGCCATAGTAGTGCGCGGGGGCGGCCAGGGCGCCCTGGTAGCCTGCCAGCGGGTCGGCCAGGCATTTTTTTAAAAACAGGCCCCAGCAAAGGCGCACACAGCCGCCAAGGGCCAGCGCGCGGTCAAAGCGCCGGGGCGGGGCGGCCAGTTGGGGCAGCAGGCTGCCGGGGGCCTGGATCGGCCCGCTGGCCAGCTGGGCAAAAAAGCCGGTGTAGTTGAAATAGTGCAGAGCGCTTTTTTCCGGCCGCAGGCAGCCTTTGTACACCTCGGCGAGATAGGCCACGGCCTTGAAGGTGTAAAAGCTGATGCCGGCCGGGGCGGCCAGCCCCGCAAAAAGCCCGGGCCAACCCAGGGCGGCCGCTGCCAGAGCGAGGTATTTATAGGCGAGAAGAGGCGCAAGGCAGCCCGCGCACCCCACCGCCAGGGCCGCTTTGCGCGGGCTGCGGGCCAGCCACAGCCCGGCCGCCCAGCTGAGGGCCGAGACCGCCAGCAAAGCGGCCAGGGCGTGCAGGCCCAGCGAGAGGGCGAACACAAGGTTTGCCGCGGCCAGCACCAGGGGGCGGGCCTTTGCGGGCGCGCCCCACCAGGCGGCGAACACCAGGGCCGCAAAAGCAGCAAACGAGAGCGAGAGGAAGGTCATACAAGCCTCCTTTTCCGATACGCAGGTTCCAATAGTACCTATTATAAGGAAAAAGGCGGCTTTTTGCAAACCGCCAAATTGACAAACCACGCCCCAGCGTTTAGAATGGGAAAGGAATTTTGCGGCGGCCGCGCGCCCGCCGGCCGCCAAAGGATAAAGGAGCCGAAAATCATGCCGAATGAATCCGTCCGCACCCGCTTTGCGCCCAGCCCCACAGGCTATATGCATGTGGGCAACCTGCGCACCGCCCTGTACGCTTACCTGAAGGCCAAAAGCAAGGGCGGTTCCTTTTTGCTGCGCATTGAGGACACCGACCAGGAGCGCTATGTGGAGGGCGCGGTGGACATTATTTACGACACCCTGCGCCAGACCGGGCTTTTGTGGGACGAGGGCCCGGACATCGGGGGCCCGGTGGGCCCCTATATCCAGAGCCAGCGCATGGGTATGTTTAAAAAGTATGCCGAGGAGCTGGTGGAAAAGGGCGGGGCCTACTACTGCTTTTGCACCCCGGAACGGCTGGAGGCCATGCGCGCTGAACAAAAGGCGGCGGGCGCGGTGGTGGGCCATTACGACGGCTGCTGCCGCGATCTGAGCCCCGACGAGGTGCAGAAAAAGCTGGCCGAGGGGCTGCCCTATGTGATCCGGCAGAAGATGCCCCGCGAGGGAGTGACGGGCTTTGACGACGCGGTGTACGGCCGCATTGAGGTGAACAACGCCGAGCTGGAGGATCAGATCCTGATCAAGACCGACGGCATGCCCACCTACAACTTTGCCAACGTGGTGGACGACCACCTGATGGGCATCACCCACGTGATCCGCGGGTCCGAGTATCTTTCCAGCACGCCCAAGTACAACCTTCTGTACCAGGCGTTCGGCTGGGAGCTGCCGGTTTACATCCACTGCCCACCGGTGATGAAGGATGCGCAGAACAAGCTTTCCAAGCGCAACGGCGACGCCTCCTACCAGGATTTGATTGCCAAGGGATACCTGAGCGAGGCGGTGCTCAATTACATTTTGCTGCTGGGCTGGAGCCCCAAGGGCGAGGAGGAGATCTTCACCCTGGACGAGATGGTGCGGCTGTTCGACGAGAGCGGCATCAGCAAAAGCCCGGCGATCTTTGACCCGGCAAAGCTGCGGGCCATCAACGCCGAGTACATCCGCCGCCTGCCCGCCGAGCGCTTCCGCGCCCTGGCCGGCCCCTGGATTGACCGGGCAGTGCGCCGGACCATCGACCGGGAGCTTTTGTGCCGGAACCTGCAGCCCCGGTGCGAGGTGCTGAGCGAAATTCCGGAGCAGCTGGATTTCTTTGACGCGGTGCTGCCCTACGGCCCGGAGCTGTACGCCAATAAAAAACAGAAGACCACCCCCGAGACCGCAAAACAGGCCCTGGAGGCGCTGCTGCCGGTGCTGGAAGGGCTAAGTGCCTGGGACCGGGACGCCATTTTTGCGGCCTGCGCGGCCAAGGCACAGGAGCTGGAAGTGAAGAACGGCTGGCTGCTGTACCCGTTGGGCATCGCCCTGTCGGGCAAGCAGCGCACCCCCGGCGGCGGCACAGACCTGGCCGCCATGCTGGGCAGGGAGGAGACCCTGGCCCGGCTGCGCGCCGCGCTGGGGGCGCTGTAATACCCGCAAAACAGAAAAAGTGAGGGCTCCGTGCCGCAATGCTGCGGCGCGGGGCCCTTTTTATCCCCTTTTGTCGGTTCCATGACCTGCGGCAAAAAACGCGCAGAGGCACATCTTATACTGTATGCAGACGAGGAGCGGCCCATGCCGCCCTTTTTGCATGGGAGCGCGGCGGAGCGCCCCAAAACAGTGAAAACGAGGTGGAACTGGATGGAAAAATTGCGGGAAGCAAAGCTGCGCCGCTGGCTTGGCGCAGCTGGCCCCACGCTGTGGCAGCTGGCGGCGGGCGCGGGCGGCTTTGTGCTGGCAGCGGGCGGCGTGTTCGGGGGGCTGCACCCCTTTGGGCTGGCGTTTGTGCTGGGGGCCGGGCAAAGCTTTGCAGCGGCGGGCGCAGCGGGCGCGGCTGTTGGCTACCTGGCGCTGCTGCCGCTGACCGAGGGGCTGCGGTATCTGGCCGCGGTGGCAGCGGCCCTGGCCGGGCGCTGGCTTTTCAAGGAAAAGTTCGCGCCGGGCGCGGTGGGGGGCTGCGGCACCCTGCTGGCGGTGCAGCTGATGCTCTCGGTAAGCGGGCTGTCGACCCCGGCCGCCGCGATGGGCACCCTGGGCGACGCGCTGCTGGCTGCGGGCACGGGCTGGGCGCTGCGCCAAAGCGGCAAGGAGCGCGCCCTGGCCGCGGGGCCGCTCTCGGGCACGGCGTTTTTGCTGGGGCTTGCGGCGCTGCCCGCCCTGGCGGCGGCGCCTGCGGGGCCGCTTGACCTGGGGGTGGCGGCGCTGGGCGCTGCGGGGCTGGCCTTTGCGTACCGCGGCCGCCTGCGGGACTGCGCGCTGCTTACCGTGGCGGGCGGCGCGGTGCTGGCGGCCGCCGATCCGGCCCTGTGCTTTGCCTGCCTGGGCCTTGCGGCGGGGTGCCTTGCGGCGGCGTACTTCACCCCCGGGGAAAAGCTGGGCAGCGGCGCGGTGTTTTTGGCGCTGAGCGTGTTCGGCAGCCTGGCCGCGCCAGACGGCATTGCGGCGCTGGGGTTTTTGGGCAGCGCCGCCCTGGGCGAGATGGGCTTTTTTGCCCTGCCGCGGCGCTGGCTGGCGGCCCTGCCGGGCCAGGCCGAGGCGGTAAGCTCTGCGGGGCAGCGGCCCCGGGTGGCGGGCGCAGTGAACCAGCTGGAGAGCGTGGCGCAGGCCCTGACCGGCATTGCCGACACCGTGAACCAGGTCTATGAGGCGCTGCCAAAAAAAGGCGAGAGCTACAACTGGGTGGCGGACCATGTGGCCGAAGAGCTGTGCCGAAGCTGCGGGCGCAAGGAGCGGTGCTGGGTAGAGGATTACAGCACCACCATGGACGGCTTTTTCCGCCTGAAGCCGGTGCTGGAGCAGCAGGGCCGGGCTGCCGTGGAACAGCTGCCGGGCCAGTTCTGCCGGTGCATCCACCCGGTGGAGCTGTGCAGCGCCACCGGCAGGGCCTATGCACTGTACCGCAGCCGGCGCGAGAGCCGGGTAAAGGCGGGCGCCATGCGGGAGGCGCTGACCGAACAGTACACCGCCATGGCGCAGGCGCTCAGCCAGATGGCGGGCCAGCTGGGCCAGGCCGTGGCGCCGGACGAGGGAAAGACCGCGCGGCTGGCGGCGCTGTTTGCCTCGGTGGGGCTGGAACCGCTGGAGACCCAGGTGGGATACGACCCGGCGGGCCGGCTGCGGGCCAGCGTGACCGTGAACCGCACCAGCTTTGCGCCGCCTGAACTGGAAGAACTGCGGGCGGAGGCAGGGCGCATCTGCCACCGGCCCCTGGGGCAGTTCCGGGTGGACCACGGCGGGCCGCTCACCACCCTGACCCTCACGGAACAGGCGGTCTTCTGCCCGGTGTTCGGCCTTGCCGCCCGGGCCGCAAGGCCCGGGGCCTGCGGCGATGTGGTGGAGCAGTTCTGCGACCAGTACGGCAACGCCCACCTGCTGCTCTGCGACGGTATGGGGGTGGGGCGCCCCGCAGCGATCGACGGGGCGCTGGCGGCGGCGCTGGTGGCGCAGCTGCTGCGGGCCGGGTTTGGCGCCGAGAGCGCGGCGCGCCTGGTGAACGTGGCCCTGGCGTTAAAGAGCGACGAGGAGAGCGGCGCCACCCTGGACCTTGTGACGGTGGATCTGTTCACCGGGCGGGCAAGGCTCTTTAAAGCGGGCGGGTGCCCCACGTTTGTGGTGCGGGGCGGCAAAACCGAGACGGTGGAGGGCAGCAGCCTGCCGGTGGGAATTCTGAGCCGGGTGGTGGGCCAGCAGGACGCCCTGACCCTGAGCGAGGATCAGCTGGTGGTGCTGGTGAGCGACGGCGCCCTGGCGGACGGCGGCACCTGGGTGGCCCAGCAGCTGGAGCTGTGCACCGCCGTGGGCAACACCCCCCAGGAGATCGCCGACATTTTGGCCGATACGGCCCTGGCCCGCGCCGGTTCCTCCGGCCGGCCGGACGATATCACCGTGGCAGTGATGCGCCTGGAACGGGCCGTTTAAAATAGAAATCCCCCGGGGCCGTTTTGGAGCGGCCCCGGGGGATTTTTTGACAGGTTACGCCTGGGAGGAAGAGCCGGCAGGCTGGCTGCCGGAGGCGGCGGGCTCGGAAGCCCCGCTGCCGCTGGCAGCACTGCTCGCGTCATCCGCAGGCTGGCTCTCAGAGCCGCTGGCGGCGGGCTCGCCCTCGCCGCTGGTGGGTTCGCTTTCGGCCGGGGTGCTCTCCGGGGTGCTGGCGGGCTCGCTCACGCTGCTGGAAGCAGGGGCGGAGGCGGGAGTGGAGGCGGGGGTGGAAGCGCTCTTATCATCGCCGCAGGCCACCAGGCCGGCGGCCAGGGCGGCCACGCAGGCCAGACTTAAAATTTTTGCAGAAAGTTTCATGTTCAAGTTCTCCTTTTCAAAAAACGGTTTGCCCCCTTGGCCCTCGAACGGGCGCCCTTGGGGAACGGCTCTAAGGATAAATCAAAAATGTGTGTAAAATGTGCAGAAACAGTATCAAAAAAGCAACATGTTGCACAACTATTCCAGTAGGCCCGCAGAGTGACAGGGGTTTCGGGGTTTGTAAAAAAAATGTGAAAGCTTGATGAAAAAGGTTGCAATAAATTTCTACAGCTTGTAGTATGAAATAAAACTACGAAATGTAGAAGGAGGGGGCACAGTGAAACTTTCCACGGCTGAACTGGAGATCATGGAGCAGATCTGGCGGCTGGACGGCCCGGTCACCGCCGCCGCACTGAGCGGCGCGCTGCAGGACAAGGGCTGGAAGCCCACCACACTGCTCACCTTTTTGGCGCGCATGGTGCAAAAGGGAGCCCTGAGCGCACAGCGGCAGGGCAAGCAAAATTTTTACAGCGCCCGCATCACCAGCGAGGAGTACCGGGCGGGCGAAGCGCGGGAGATGCTGAGCAAATTTTACAGCGGAAGCGTGAAGAGCATGGTGGCTGCCCTGTATCAGGACAAGGCCCTTTCGGCCTCTGAACTGGACGAGCTTCACAGATGGCTGGAAGAGAGGTGACACACTGTGTATGATCTGTTTTATAATTGGCTGCTGCCCACCAGCCTGGCGGGGGCTCTGGCAGTGCTGGTGAGCCTGGCGCTGAAACCGGTGCTGAAAAGGCTGCGCTGGCGCTGGCGGCGGGCCGCGCTGGCCGCGACCTTCGCGTTTTTTCTGATTCCGGTGGGGCCGCTGCTGGCCCTGCTGCTGGCCGGCCGGCCCACCGCCCCGGCTCTTGTGCAGCCGTTGGCACCTGTGGGCGAGGCGCTGGGAGTAGCTGCCGCTGCAGCGGAAAAAACGGCGGCTGTGGCCGGCCTGCCGCCCGTGACCGCGCCCCTGGCCCAGCCCCTGCCGCAGGTGCAGGCCACACTGGCCGAGCGGGCGCTGGCTGCGCTGCCCTTTGTGTGGCTGGCTGGCGCGCTTGTGTTTTTAGCCTGGCAGCTGGGCCGTTACTGGGCGTTTGCCCGGGGGCTGAACCGCATTTCGGCGCCGGCTGAGGAGGCAGTACAGGCCTTGTGGAGGGATATGTGCGCCGGGCAGGGCCTGGCCGCGGCGCCGGTATTGCGGCGCTGCCCGGGCTTGCCCGGGCCGGTGCTCACCGGCCTGTGGCACACGGTGCTTTATCTGCCCGGGCAGCTGCAGGGCGAGGCGCTGGAGCTTGCGCTGCGCCACGAGCGGGCACACCTGAACCGGGCCGATCTTTGGCTGAAAGCGCTGGTGCGTTTTGCCTGCCGCCTGCACTGGTTCAACCCCCTGTGCCGCTGGCAGGCGGCCCGGCTGAACCGGGTGTGTGAATACGCCTGTGACGAACAGGCGGTGGCGGGCCTGACTGCGGCGCAGCGCAAGGCCTACGGCGCGGTGCTGTTGACCGCGGCGCTGCCTGAGCGGCTGCCGGCGGGCGCGTCCGGCTTCGGCAGCCCCAAAAAGCTGCTCAAGGCGCGGCTGGAGGCCTTGTTTGCGCCCGCGCCGGGCAGCCGGTGGGCCGGCATGGCCGCTGCCCTGGCCCTGGCGGTGGGCTTGGCCCTGACCGCCTGCGCCTCGGCGGGCTTGGCCGATGGCGCGGCCCCGGTGCAGGCCGGGGGAGAGAATGGCCGCGGCGCGACGCTGCTGGAACAGCCGCCCGCGCCTACTGCAGCCCCCACCGCAATGCCCGCGCCGGAGCCCACCGCGACCCCCGCCCCGGGCGAGGCCGTGCCCACCCCCATGCCCCAGCCCAGCGCTTCGCCCGCCTTGCAGGAGGGCGAGACCCAGGCGCGCTGGGCCCACTGGCAGGAGGAGGTGCCCTATCTGGTGGAGTACACTCTGGACGAGAGCCTGCCCGAGGGGCAGGAGGTGCTGGACCGGCAGGGGGCAAACGGCCTGCGGGAGATCAGCGGCTGGGAGTTTTTGGACAAGGACGGGAATGTTCTGCGCACCCAGCCGGTGGGCAGCGCGGTGATCCAGCCCGCCGTGAAACAGCTGATGCGGGGCAATACCAGCCATATTGCAGCGCTCTACGGTGAAAGCGCGCAGGCCGAGGACATGCCGCTTTCTACCGGCACGCTGCTGTGGCCGGTGCCGGATTACAAATATGTGAGCCGGTGGATGGGCGTTTCCCACAAGGGCGCCGACCTTTGCGCCGACTACGGGAGCCCGGTCTGCGCCATGGACAACGCCACCGTTGTGACCGCCGGCTACCATTACAGCTACGGCAACTATGTGATCCTGGATCACAGCAACGGGTACAGAACCTTGTATGCCCATATGAGCGAGCTGGCCGTGGCGGTGGGGGACGGGGTAGCCCAGGGGCAGGTGATCGGCTACGTGGGCGCCACCGGCAATTCCACCGGCAACCAGTGCCATGTAGAGGTTTATGTGGACGGCGAGCGCCGCAGCCTGAAGGACTGGTTCCCCCGCATGGAAGCAGGCGCAAATAAACCCCTGCCCACACCGGTGCCCATAGCCGGGCCGGCGGCGGGCTGACTTTTTGGCAAAGAGCAAGCTACACTTGCTTTTTGAAGCTTTTCCCCCAAGAAAAGCGACGCCCCGGCCACGCCCGCACAGGCGTGGACGGGGCACCTCTTGGCTGCCCTGCCGCAGGGCGGGGCTAAAGAAAAACCAGAAGGGAGGGCGGACAAGCTGCCGATCCAGGAAAAAGAACAAGTGAACGAGCGGCAGGCCCAGGCGGAAAGCCGGGCCTCCGGGCCGGAACAGGGGCCGAGCCGCTCGGCGGCGCTGCGCCGCAGGCTTTTGCAAAGGCTGGACCCCCTGGTGCGCTGGGCCAAGCAAAAGCCCCAGACTGCAGCGGCGGGAGAATTTTTATACAACGTGGGCTTTTGGGGCGAGTACAGCGCGCTGCGTTTTGCGCGCATGGTGCGCGCCGGCACAAAAAACCTGGGCGCACGGCTTCTTTCAGTACTTAAAAAGACGGGAAGCTACCTGGGGGGCGCGCTGCTCACGGGCTGGCGCGAACTCACCGCCCCCTTTACCCGGTTTTGGAGCG
>NZ_DBGCTQ010000062.1:0-30463 GCF_048388525.1 Allofournierella sp.
TCCACTATTTCAATTTCTGCCGTCCCATTCGTAAGCTTAATGGTAAACCGCCAGTCCTATTTAGAACAGGACTGGCGGCGTAATCGGGGTTTTCTGTCTACTATCTATTGACTATTTCATGCACATTTAGCAGGGCGGGGTTTTTGAATTTTTATTTAACGGCGCAGCAGCAGCACCGCCACATCGTTCACGTTGGTGCCGGTGGGGCCGGTCATCACCAGGCCCCCCACCTTTTGCAGCGCGTGGTAGGCGTCGTTGTTTTTCAGCACCTCAAAAATATCCACGCCCTGGGCTTTCAGCGCGGCCTTGGTGGTAAAATCCACATAGCCGCCCGCCGCGTCGGTGGGGCCGTCGGTGCCGTCCGAGCCCACCGAGAACACCGCCGCGCCGGCCAGGTCCGCAATGCCTTCGGCCGCCGCCAGGGCCAGCTCCTGGTTGCGGCCGCCCTTTCCCTTGCCGGTCAGGTGCACCACCGTCTCGCCCCCCGCAATAAACGCCAGCGAGTGGTCCACATCCGCCTTGTAGCGGGCGATGGCGGCCAAAAAGGCCCCGGCCTCCCGCGCCTCGCAGGCAAGGCTGTCCGTCAGCACCAGCGGCTCGTAGCCCAGCTCCCGGCAGGCCTTTTCGGCCGCCGAGCACAGCTGCCGCACGCTGCCCGTGATCCGGGTCTCCACGTTGTTCAGGCGCTTCGGGGTCTCCACCTCCAGCAGTGCCAGCGCCCCGGCCGAGAGCTGCAGCCCGTATTTGGCCACGATGGCCTTCGCGTCCGCCGCGGTCGAGGAATCCGGGTAGGCCGGGCCGGAGGCGATCATGTCCAGCGGGTCGCCCAGAATGTCCGAGAGCACGATGCTGAACACCCGCGCCGGCGCGCACAGCTGGGCAAATTTGCCCCCTTTCACGGCCGAGAGGCGCTTGCGCAGGGTGTTGATCTCCACAATGTCTGCCCCGCAGGCCAGCAGCTGCCGGGTCACATCCGCCAGCTCCTCGGGCGGCACCAGCGGCTTTTCGAACAGGGCCGAACCCCCGCCCGACACCAAAAACAGCACCGTGTCCTCCTCGGTCAGGTCCTTCACCAGGTCGATGGCCGCCTGTGCGCCCCTAAAGCTGTTTTCGTCCGGCACCGGGTGGCCGGCCTCCCAGATCCCAAAGTTGGCAATGGGCCCCTTGCTGTGGCCATACTTGGTCACCACCACGCCGGCCTCGATGCGCTCACCCAGCAGCTCGGCGGCGGTGCCGGCCATCTGCCACGCCGCCTTGCCCGCGGCCACCAGCCGCACCCGCCCCTGGTCAAAGCTGCGCCCTCCCAGGGCCTTTTTCACCGCCTGGTCAGGAAGCGCTGCCGCAATGGCCGCCTGTATGATCCTGTCTGCATCCTGGCGCAAAGTAGACATCTCTGTTTCCTCCTTCAATTCCATCTGTGGGCTTGGAAATTGTATACAATGGTACGCCTTATTCATTATTAACACAAACCGCCGCCGCCTGCAACTGGCGTTTTCCATAAGGTTTTATGGCAAAAATCTCTGTTTTGCGCGCAAAAGCCGCCGGGTCCACGACCAGGGGCCCGGCGGCGCGCTCTGTTGCTTATTCCTGGGGTGGGTCCTCGGGGGCCGGTTCGCCGCCCGCCTCTCCGCCCTCGGCCTCGGGGGGCTGCAGGTCCTCCAGCGGCTCGGGGGCCGGGGGCAGCGGCTGCTCGCTGCCGTCCTGCGCCAACAGGCGCAGGGTCTGCCCCTCAAAGCCGCCCCATACCCCGATATAGGTACGGCCCGGCTCCACGGCCAAGGCCGCGCCGGCTTCGTCGAACAGCTGCACCGGGCTTTGCGGGCCGCTCTTGCTCCATCGGATGGTGTGTGCGCCACCCTTGCTCAAATACAGCCCCTCGCCGGAAGCAAGGTCATAATTGCGGGTCACTCCATCGTCTTTGTACCCGGCGCGGGCCATCAGCAGCACCACGTTCATAAACCGCACGCTGCCCTCTTCGGTGTTCGCGTCGGTCTGAAACTCGCCGTCCTCTTTCAGGTAATAGCGCTCCTCAGCGGGGTCATATTCCAGCACCGCGCAGCGCTCGCTGCCATAGCCGATCTCCAGCGTGCCCCCGTTCGCTGCCTGGGGCGCGCTTCCTTCGGCAAAGTGAAAAAACGTGGGCGTGGCACCCTGTGCGCTTTGGCCATACAGCCCCAGCGCGCCGGGGATCAGATCCTTGTGGGTATACCAGCCATATTCGCTGTTGTAGGCCGCCCGGCGGGAGGAATCATAATCGAAGGCATTCACCCCCGCATATCTTCCGTCCAGCGGCTGATATGCGTACAGGTTCAGCAGGTTCGAGGTGTAAACGTCGCTGCCGATGAACATGGGGATCGCGCCGAACGGCATCACCAGCTGCAAAAACACATCCCGGCCGGGGCCCGCCGGGCCCGCGCGCTCCACCTGCTCATATCCCTCGTACAGGGCCATCAGCCGGCTGCCCTGCCCCTCGGTGTTCGCCTCGATCAAAATATCCGCCGTGCTGATGCCCCACTGGGGGCGGCACGCCTTGGTGTTGTAAAGCATCACAGCCACGGGCCGCATCCCCTCGGCCTTTGCCTCGCGCCCTGTGAGCGCGCTGACCCCCGGCTGCGCGGCGGGCATTTCGCCGCTCACCTGGGGCTGCTGGGGCTCGGGTTCCGGTGTAACCGCCGCCGAGGCAGGCTGCCCGCTGCCTGCGCTGCCCGCGCCGGAAGCGCCCGGCGCGCCGCAGCCCGCCAGCAGCGCCAGGGTAAGGGCCAGTGCAAAGGCCAGCACTTGTTTGCCAAATTTCATTGCAGAAGTTCTCCTTTGTAAAACGATTCAAAAACGGGGCCTGCCGCTTGTGAGGCAGGCCCCCGGGATAAAAGATCACAGGGAAAATGGGGTTAATCGTCGCTCTCCTGGAAGGTCTCGCTGGTGGGGGCCTCCTGGGTCTCCTGCGCGGTGGCCAGCGGCTCCCACTTGAAATTGCCCAGCTCGTCCTGGTCCACCACGGTCACGTAGCTCTTGCCGCAGTTGATGTAAAAGGGCTCCTCTGTGTCGAACGTAACCAAGCGCAGTGCCTCCAAATCAGTGCCCTTCTGCCAGCGGATCAGCTCGATCTTGCCGCCGTAGCAGTAGTAGCCCACACCGCCCCAGCTGTACTCGGCGTACTGCAGGTCCTTGGCCTCGTGGCCGGGGTACACGTGGATGTCGGTGAACAACACGATCAGGTTGTCGAAGGTGAGCTGCTGGTCGTTGTTCTCGTCCACGGTGTCCCGGTAGTTGCCCGCGGTGGAATAATACTGCGCCATCTTGTACTGGCCCAGGGCGGGGTCGTAATCGAACCGGGTGCGGTAGCTCTGGGAATGGCGGATGGTCACCCGCTCGGCAGTGGGGTCGGCGCCGTCCTTCAGGTGCTCGCCGGTGGGAATATACGCAGGGTCGCGATAGTCCACAAAATTAAAGAAGGTGGAATTGTAGCTGCGCCGGTCGTCCACTTCCTTGCGGTTGATGTAATCGGCGATCAATTCGCCGCTGGTGTAGGCGGTGTGCTCGGTGGCCACGGTGTTGCCCGCCCAGTTGCGGCGATCCTTGTTGCGGAAGTAGAGCTTACCGTCGAAGTTTCCTTCCAGGTTCCACTCGTCGTAATCATAATTCTCGATGTACTGCTTTTGCACCACGCTCTGGCCGATGTGCACATACAGCGGCTGCCAGGGCAGCACCAGGCGGAAGAACTGGTCCCGGGCCGAGCGCACCGGGCCGATGGTGGGGATCTCGTTGTAATCGTTGAACAGGGCCATGAAACGGGTAATGCCGCCCTCCACCTTGATCTCAAACAGCATCTGCGCTGCCGAAAGGCCCCGCTGCGGCCGGCAGGCGGTGAGGTTGTTCACCATCACGGCGGTGATGCGCTGGCCCTCAGGGTAGTCCAGGTTCTTTTCGTAACCAGTGAGCACGTTGGCCTCGTAGGGCTCGGGCGTGGGTTCCGGCGTGGGCTGCGCAGTGGGCGCGGGTTCATTGCCGCCGGGCTGCCCGCCGCTTCCGGAATTTCCGCCGCAGGCCGTGAACAGGCCCGCCGCAAGGGCCAGGGTCAAAACGATACTGACAAGACGTTTCATGTGTGATTCCCTCAAATCCTGTTTTTTTCGCAGGCTTTCCAGCCTGAGGTGCGCATTTCTTTTTCTATTATATCAGCCCGCGCCGCCGGGGGCAACCGGTCGGCGGATCAAACGCCAAAAAACCGCGGGGCCGGGCGGCTTTTTGCGTCACTTCACATCGCCGAAGGCTTGCTCCAGCGTCTGGCCGTCGATGCGGCAGTTTCCGATCTGCTCGGTGCCCACCACCGCCACGTAGCTGGTTCCCGGGTTTACCTTTATATCCAGCTCGTGGCCCTCGTTGTCCACGATGCGCAGGGGGCTTGCCGGGTCCTCCTTGATCCAGCGCACCCGCTCGTACCGGCCGCCGTTAAAATACACGCCTGCGCCCTGGCCTTCATCAAAGCGCACGTTGGCCAGCACCCCGTCCGGATACTTTTCAATGGTGGCAAACAGCAAAAACACGTTGTCCGCCCCGTACTGGCGGCCCTCGTCGGCCATGTCCACCTGGGGCTGGTCGTACTGAAATTTCAGGTACTTGCCGCTGCCCTCGTCATACACAAAGGTGGAGTCCGCATAACTGGAAAAGCGCAGATAAACCTCGGCCGCGCTGCCGCCTGCAAGCTCCCGCCGGGGTTCCGAATACCGCACAAAGTCAAACACCGGCGGCGGTTCGTTCACGGCCGCACTCTGCAGCGCGTACTGCCCCACCGCGGCGGCAAAGGTCTCGCCGTTTGTGTAAACGCAGTGCTCCTGCCCTTTTGTCTTGCGGCGCTCGGCGTCAATCCAGTAAAAATTCTTGTATTTGCCGTCGATGCTCTTGCGGTCGGTGTATTTATATCGGTCCAGATATTCCATTGCCACATTCGAGCCGCCGATGTGCGCATACAGGCTCTGCAGCGGCAGCATCAGCTGCACATGCTGGTCCCGCGCCGAGCGGATGGGCCCCACCGTGGGCATCGCGGCGTAATCCCGGTAAACGGCCATCAGCCGTGTAATGCCGCTCTCGGTCACCATCTCGTACACCAGATCGGCGCTGTTCAGCCCGCTCTGGGGCCAGGCCGCCCGCACGTTGTTGATCATCACGGCCACACCCCGGGTACCCTCCGGGTAGTTTTCTCCCCGCGGCAGCCCGGTATACGGGTTGATGTCGCCCGGCACCTCGTACGTTACCAACGTTTCAGGGGCCGCGTCCGGCGCGGGGCTGGGCGAGGGCTCCGGCGCGGTGCCAGCCCCGCAGGCGCAAAGCGCGCCGCCGCAAATACATGCGGCAAGCGCCGCCGCCAAGGTCCGTTTCATTCGCGTGCCTCCTTTAAACGTTTCGATTTTCTTTATCATACTCGCTTTGGCCGCTTTTGTAAACGGTTTGTAATAATTTAGACGTTTGAAGGGCCGCAAATATTTCACTTTTCCCTATCGAAGAAATGCGGGGCGGCCCAAAGGCCGCCCCGCATTTCTTCGCGCATTTGCCCCGCGCCCTGCCCGTTGCAGAAGCGCCCTTTTCTGGTGGGCTCAGCTTTTTTTCAGTTTCCGGTTCAGATACCACACCGCCGCCTGCAGCCGCATGCCCCCCACGCCCCCAAAGCTGCGCAGCGCCCGCACCGGCGACTCATACATGGTGGCGTTCTGCATATCCTCGTTCATCGCCTCGGCCGCCACCGCGCTCCGGTTGGTCCTGGCCTGCCCGTCCCCATACCGGTCCAGATACTTTTGCAGCAGCGGGCGCAGCGCATCCTGCTCCATCAGCTGGCCCAGGGTGGTGTTCATCGTCACCTTAAAAGGCAGCTGGCGGGTGGCCTGCACCCACACCTTCGCCTCGCTGCGCACGTCCCGGCTGGAAGCGCCCGCCCGCAGCCGGTACCCGCCCTGCGGCACATACCACCCGCCCAGGGCCTCGTTATAGACCGCAAAGGCGCGGCCCGGCAGTTTAAAGCGCACGGTGCGCTTTTCGCCGGGGGCCAGGGTCACCTTTTCAAAGCCCCGCAGCTCCTGCAGCGGCCGGTCGCCGGGTTTTTCCGGCGCCACATACAGCTGCACCGCCTCGCTGCCCTGCACCCGCCCGGTGTTGGTGATCTCAATGCTTGCGGTCAGGCCCTCCACGTCCCTCGTGCGCGCCCGGCTCAGCCGCAGCGGCCCGTAGGCAAAGCTGGTGTACGAGAGCCCATGCCCAAAGGCAAAGCGCACCCCCAGCTCCTTTTTATCGTAATAGCGGTAGCCCACAAAGCGCCCCTCGCCGTACACGGCGGTGCGGCCGTCTCCGGGCCAGTAAAGGTACGAGGGGTTGTCCTGCAGCCGCACAGGCCAGGTCTCCGGCAGCTTGCCCGAGGGGTTTGCCAACCCCCACAGCAGCCGGGCCTCGGCCCGGCCGACCCCCTCGCCCGCCAGATACATGCACAAAATCGCACTCACCTTGTCGGCAAAGGGCAGCTCCACCGGGCTGCCGCAGTGCAGCACCACGATCACCCGCTTTTGCACCGCGCAGACGCGGTCGATCAGCTCCAGCTGGCAGGCGGGCAGCCGCATGTGCCTGCGGTCATAGCCCTCGCTCTCCCAGCTGTCCGGCAGGCCGGCAAACACCACGGCGGCATCGCTGGCCCCCGCCAGGCGCACCGCCTCGTCCAGCGCGGCCTCATCCCGCCCGTCGCTCACTGCCGAAAAGCCCTCGGCGTATTCGGTCCTGAATCCCAGCTTTTGCGCCCAGTTCAGCGCGTCGTCCACCTCTGTGGCATTGATGTGGCTGCTGCCGCCGCCCTGGCAGCGGGGCGCCTTTGCAAACCCGCCGCTCAGGGCCACCCGGTCCTCCGGGGCCAGGGGCAGCGCGCCGCCCTGGTTTTTCATCAGCACGCCGCACTGCTCGGCCATCGCGGCGGCCAGGTGGTGGTGCGCCTGCCGGTCGAACACAGCGGGGCTGCGGTGCTCGGAGAACCGCAGAACCGCGGCCACAATACGGCGCACCGCCTCGTCCAGCGTTTTCATGGAAAGCCGGCCGGTCAGCACAGCCCGCTCAATCTCCTTATCGGTCACGCGGCAGCCGGGCATCTCCAGATCCATTCCTGCCTTGAGCGAATTCACCCGGTGGTTTACCGCCCCCCAGTCGCTCACCACAAAGCCCTTGAACCCCCAGTCCCTGCGCAGGATATCCCCCAGCAGATGTTTGTTTTCGCCCGCGTATACCCCGTTCACCGGGTTGTAGCTGGTCATCACCGCCCAGGGCTGGCTTTTGCGCACCGGGATCTCAAAACCCGGCAGATAAATCTCCCGCAAGGTCCGCTCATCCACCTGCGACGAAGCCACCTGCCGGTGATATTCCTGGTTGTTGGCGGCAAAATGTTTCAGGCAGGCGCCCACGTTCCAGCTCTGCACGCCCGCCACATGGCTGGCAGCCAGCTCGCCGGTCAGGTATGGATCCTCGGAAAAATACTCAAAATTGCGCCCGCACAGGGGGCTGCGCTTGATGTTCACAGCGGGCCCCAGCAGCACAGCCACCCCCTCGGCCTGGCACTCCTGCCCCAGCGCTTCGCCCAGCTGCCGCAGCAGGTTCCGGTCAAAGCTCGCGGCGCTGGCGCACGCCGTGGGAAAACACACCGCGGGGATGCTGTCGTTGATGCCCAAATGATCCGCCTCCCCCGCCTGCTTGCGCAGCCCGTGGGGCCCGTCCGCCACCATCACCTGCGGCACCCCCAGGCGCCGCACGCTTTCCAGCCGCCAGAAGTCCTTGCCGGAACACATGGAGGCTTTTTCTTTCAAGGTCATCTGCGCCACGATCTCGCTCACGCTGCGCCGCATACGCCCACCCGCCTTTTGTAAGAGTTGAAGTTCGTTTTTAATAGTATGCCAGACGAAGATTTTTTTCAAGCGCCGGACCCGGCAAACTTATGAACGATTCGTAAAAAAACGCAGGGGCGGGAACACAAGCTGTAGTTCAGCCTCCCCTTCCGGCTCCCCCTCTCCCGGCCGGGGCCCGGGCCGTGCAGCCCCACTTTCTTTGCCGCGCGGGCTGCTGCGGGCGCAGCGCGGGCCGGCTGCCCCGGAAAGGGCCCGGCACGCCGGCGCAGGTATCCGCCCGGGCGTGTGTGTATTTTTTTGAGCAAACACGAGCAAACGCGAGGAGATGCGCGAAGGTCTGCGCACGCCCCGCCGCCATTTTGAATGCCGCTGTTTTTCGGCGGCCTATCCGGTTTCGCGCCGGGTGGCGCGGTTTGCCGCCGCGCGGCATAAACTGCTATACTGGTAAGCGTAAGGAGCGTGTTATTATGTTTTCCCGGCGCAAAGTAAGTCTTTCCGCTTTGCAGGCCCTGCTGCCCCTGATCGCAGGTCCGGCGATCCTGTCGTTCGGGCTGTACAACATCCACGAACCCTGCGGTGTAACCGAGGGGGGCGTGCTGGGCATGACCCTGCTGCTGCATCATTGGCTGGGTCTTTCGCCCAGCGCCAGCGGCCTGGTGATGAACCTGGCCAGTTATCTTTTGGGCATGAAGTATCTGGGGCGGGGCTTTTTAAAGAAGTCTCTGGTATCGGCGGCCGCATTTTCAGCCTTTTACGCGCTGTGGGAGCGCTTCCCGCCGCTGCTGCCCAATCTTGGGGCATGGCCGCTGGCCGCAGCTATCGCCGGCGCATTGTTCGTGGGGGTGGGCGTGGGCATGGCGGTCCGCGCGGGCGCGGCGCCCGGCGGTGACGACGCGCTGGCCATGGTGCTGGCGCACGGCACAAAGCAGCCCATCGGGCGCATGTACCTTGTGTGCGATGTAACGGTGCTGGCGCTCTCGCTCAGTTATATCCCGCTGTTCAACATCCTGTGCTCACTGGCCTCCGTCACCCTTTCCTCCTGGATCATCGGGCGCTTCACCCTGCCGGCGCGCGGCAGCCTGCGCCCCCGCGCGGCAGACGCGTAGGCAGAGGCCCGGGCGGCCCAGGCGCAGCGTGAATAAACCCATTCCCCGGCGGGAACGCTTAAATTGGCGCCCGCCGGGCTTTTTTTGCCGGATTTCAGTTGACAAACCCCGCCGCCGTTGCTATAATTGTAAAGCTGTCAACGCTTCCCTTTGTGAGCCATTAGCTCAGTTGGCAGAGCACCTGACTTTTAATCAGGGTGTCCGGGGTTCGAATCCCCGATGGCTCACCATAACGCGCAGATACGAACACTCACCGTGGTGAAAAACGTATTTGCAGTAGAAACAGAGCCAGGGCCAAGGTCATGAGACCTTGGCCCTGGCTCTGTTTTGGTATGCGCGTGTCTGCGGGGCCGTTCCCTCATCCAGACACCGGGTCAGTTACAAAGGCTTGGCAAAAGAGCGCTGGTGGCCATATACCTGCCCAAAGGCCGCCGCAAGTCAGATGAACACTTACCGCGCTCTGTATTCAACCCCTACCCATCAACTTGCCCAGCGTTGAACACAGTATACCAATATCCACAGGCTTTGCAATATGTGCGTCCATTCCTGCATCAAGTGCGGCCGCAACATCCTCCTCGAATGCGTTTGCGGTCATGGCGATAATGGGAATGGTTTTGGCGTCGGGTCTTTTGTTTGACCGTATGGACCGTGCGGCCGCATAACCGTCCATCTCCGGCATCTGAATGTCCATCAGGATGGCATCGTAAGTCCCGGGGACCGCGGCGCAAAACGCCTCCACAGCCAGGGCTCCGTTGTCTCGGACCACAGTCTCCGCCCCGCACATCTGCAGGATCTCGCAAATGATCTCCGAATTGATTGCATTGTCCTCCGCAATTAAAAAGCGGCGCCCGGCAAAAAGGCCCTCCTCAATGCCGCCCGACGGCTGTGGTCCGGAGGTATCCCGCCGTTCGTCGGCCGGTGTGATCTCGCACGTTAGCTCAATCAGGAAGGTGGAGCCCACCCCCGGCGTGCTCTGCACCTCTATTTTGCCCTCCATCAAGTCCACCAATCCCTTGACGATGCTCAGGCCCAGGCCGGACCCCTCCACGCGGGACACGGCGTTGCTGCGGACAAAGGGTTCAAAGAGATGGTCCTGGATATCTTTTGCCATTCCCACCCCTGTGTCGCTGGTGGTGAAACGATAACGCGCCCAATGCATGTCCCCTTGTGCGGGAAGCTCCTCGACGGATAGCCGCACCGTACCGCCCGGCGGCGTAAATTTGACCGCGTTTCCCAGGATGTTGATCAAGATCTGGCTGATGCGCAGGGCGTCTCCGTAAATAAAGGGATTTCTGATTTCGCTGAGCTGTATGTCATATTGGAGGCCGGCCCGCTCGGCCTGGGGCGCGATGATGGCTCCGATCTGCTTCACCAGATCCGGCAGGTAGATCCTCTCCCGGTTCAGCGTGATTTGGGCCCGTTCGATCCGGTTCATATCCAAAATATCGTTGATCAGGCTGAGCAGGTGATTGGAGGAGACGGATATTTTTTGCAGGCAGTCCATGACCCGGCCTGTGTCGCCGATGTTGGCCCTGGCCAGCGTGGTCATTCCCATGATGGCGTTCATGGGCGTGCGGATATCGTGGCTCATGGCCGAAAGGAAATCGCTCTTGGCCCGGCTGGCCTCCCGGGCCAATTCCAGGGCCCGCTCCAGCTCCGCCTTTGCCGTCCGCTCAGCGGCCAGCATATCGGTCACGTCGGAGCGCACCAAACAGACCGTCTTGTGGTTCTGATCGCCCCACAGTACGTTGACCTGCTTATACCGCAAGCCGTCTTGCGCGCGGTAGGGCAGTACAAAATCATAGCCCCCGGGCTTTTTCGTCAGCCTGTGGAGCAGAGTCTGCAGGTGAAACTGCCGTTTCACCGTCTCGCGGCTCATAGCCGTCTCAAAAAAACCCGCTAAGTTGTCCAGCACCGCGTTATAGTCCAGGGCGGTGTGGGGAGGCAGGTTTTCCAGCACCATCTGCCTGGTGTACATAGAAAACTCCCCCGTGACGGCGTCGATGAAGCAGGCCAGCTCACAGGTATAGGCTATCACCCGGAGCAGCCGCTGTTGTTCCCGGATGGAATCAGTGATGTCCGTCCTGGACAGGCACACGCGGCCCAGCCGCAGATCGATGGGGGAAACAGTCACATTTTTGGCCCGGACATCGCCCGCATCATCCACCATCGAGAACGCAAAGGTATAGGCCTGTCCGTGGTGAAGCAATGCCAACATACGCTGGGTGTCCAAATGCTCCCGGTACTGCTCCCGGTCCCGGGGCACGACCCTGGATTCCAGCATTCCGGCCACCCAAGCCGAGTGGACGCCCTGCCGCGGGGGAACACAATTTGCTTTCTCATCCTGGGAGAGTATGAGATACGTGTCCCTCTTCAGATTCAGATCCGCTACAAAGTCATAACCGGTAACAGAGAGCTGATGAACGATGCGGTCGGCAACGACCTGCTCGGTGATATCGATCACCGTAAGGATCCCGGTCACGTCGCCGCTGTCCGGGGTTGACACCATATTCATCTCTATTTGCACATACCGGCCGGTATCCTCGTTGGGAAGCTGGACAAAGAAATTCTTTACCTGCTTGGTTTCGCCGCGCTGAAAAGCAGCCAGGGAAGGGTCTCGCAGGTAGGTGTCCCGGAAAACACGCTGCTCATTCTCGTCCACGACCATGGTGGAAAGGCCGTCAAAGAACGCCTCGCGCACGGCGCCGAAGGTCTCCAAAAGCCCTGCGCCGGTCTGGTCGCTGATCTGAATGATCCGGTCTTGGGTAATATTGCAGTGGCCCGTCACCAGCACGTTGGGGTCGGTCCTCCGGTGGTGGCGCAGCAGCAGCTCGTTGTACTGCTGCCGTACACGGGCGCGCTCCTCCCGCTCCTTTGTCATATCGTTGTACACGGAATAAATTTTCCGCTCTCCGCCCTCATGTTCGATGAGGGAGAGCGTATTCTTGACCCATACATAGCCCCCCGACCCTTTCAAAAGCCGGTATTCGATCTCCCAGTGGCTTTTCCCGCTGGCAAAATACTTCTCCAGCTCCGTCCGGACACGTTCCAGGTCCTCCGGATGGACCCCTGTCAGGGCGTCTTCACGATACAGCTTCCAGGTTTCTTCCAGCGGCATCTCCGTGGTCGCCGCAAGCCCTTCCGATATATACTCGGGGATGATACTCCCGTCCGTTTCATAGCGGACCACCACCACGCCGCCGGGGAGGTTTTTCAGGGTGTTTTGAAAGTACTGCTCCAGCCGCCGCTGCTCAGTCACATCGCTGTACACCACATACAGGAACTCGTTCCCATCGGGCCGCACCCTCCGGGAACCCTCTATTTGGATCCACCGGTATTCTCCCAGCCCATCGTGAAAGACCCGGCAGGTATGCCGCATCATCTCCCCGCCGTTCAGCAGGTCGCTCAGGGTTTCCAGCAGCGCGGCGCGGTCGTCCTCATGGATTCCGATAAAGGTCACCTGCTCCTTGACCTGAGCAATATGCGTGTTGTTATACCCCAGCACTTTATAAAAGGCGGGATTATGATACTGCGGGTAAAGCCGCCTTTGCTGTACCTGGTAGATGCACAGGCCGCTGGGGATGCTGTCAAGGGCCGCTCTCAATTCGTTGGTCAGCTCCATTTCACATTCCCTCTTTCAGCAGCTCCACCAGGCCGGCGGCCCGTTCAAATTCTTCCTTTACGGTCTGGAACAGGGCGGCGCAATCCTCCCCCGGCGATCCGGTGCGCAGAGGCTCTATAATGGCGCAAACCGCCTCATAAAGCGGCGTCAGGCCAAGGTTGCCGGCCATACCCTTTAATGTATGGGCCGCGTCAAAAGCGGCGTGGTAGTCGCCGGCCTGTAATGCCCGGTCCAGTTTATGTAGATTCTCATCCCGTGGCAGCATGGCGAGTATTTTCAAATACATCTGTTCGCTGCCCATAAATCGGGGCATTGTGGTTTCATAGTCAGCGCCGTATTTCTGAAAGGCTTCTTTTAGATCTGCCATTTTCTATTCCTCCTCCTGGCTTAAAATAAAGTCGCAGAGGACCTGATACAACCTCTCCGGTTCAATGGGTTTGGCCAAATGCGCGTTCATGCCGGCCGCCTTGCTCTTTTCCATGTCGTCGTCAAATGCGTTGGCGGTCATGGCGATGATGGGGATGGTTTTGGCGTCGGCGTTGCTCATGTGGCGGATATTATTGGCCGCCGTCAGGCCGTCCATCTGCGGCATTCGGATATCCATCAAAATAGCGTCATAAAAGCCCGCCTCTGTTTTGCTGAACAGCTCGATTGCCCGCAGCCCGTTCTCCGCCGTGTCCACGGCAAAGCCTTTGCCCGCAAGCAGGGCCACAGCCACTTCGGTGTTGATGGCGTTATCCTCGACCAAAAGGATCCGGCGCCCGGTAAAATCAAAGACCGAAGGCTTATCCCCTGCACTGATTTCCTCTTTTTCACCCAGCGCCTTGGAGAAGGCGGAGATCAGCGAGGACTTGAACACGGGCTTGCTCATCAGCAGGTTGACGCCTGCCAACGTGGCCTCGTGTTCAATGGAAGCCCAGTCATAGGCCGTTATAATAATGATGGTGACCTCCGGCCCCACGATGGCACGGATGCGCCTGGCAGTCTCGATGCCGTCGATATCCGGCATCTTCCAATCGATGAGGATCATATCGTAATGCTTTCCTGTGTCCCGCATCGATTGTACCCGTTCGATGGCCTTGCGTCCGCTGTCCACCCATTCGGCGGTGATTCCCATTTCCTTGAGCGTGTCCACGGCGCTTTCGCACACCGCCACATCATCGTCCACCACCAGAGTCTTCAGAGCGGAAAAATTGGGGAGCGCCTTTTTCCTGTTGTGGCGTAGCAGCTCCTCCTCCGTGATGCCCAATTGCACATCCACCGTGAACTCCGACCCAATTCCCTTGATGGACCGCACGGCGATCTTTCCGCCCATCATATCCACGATGTTCTTCGAGATGGCCAGCCCCAGCCCGGTGCCGCCGTACACGGCCGTAGTGCCCATGGACTCCTGGGCGAAGGGCTCGAACATATGGTGGAGGAAATCCTCGCTGATTCCGATCCCGGTATCGTTGACGATAAAGCGGAGGGTGGCGCCGCCCTTGCCCTTTCTATGGGCCGCGGCGGAGAAGGTGACCTTACCGCCCTCGCCGGTGAACTTGATGGCGTTGGACAGGATGTTGAGCAGCACCTGTTGGAGCTTCATGGCGTCCCCCATATAAAAATCGTCCAGGGTGGGGTCCACGATGCACTCGTACTCCACGCCCTTTGCAGCCGCCTGTCCGTAGCAGATGGCGTTGAGCCCGTTGAGAAAGTCCTCCATGGGGATCTTGTCATTTTTCAGCAGCATCTTGCCGCTCTCGATCCGGCTCATATCCAGGATGTCGTTGATGAGGGAGAGCAGGAAGCGGGAGGAGATGCCGATCTTGGAGATACAGTCGGCCACGCGCTCCTCGTTGTTGATGGCTTGGGCGGCGATGGCGCTCATGCCAATGATGGCGTTCATGGGCGTGCGGATCTCGTGGCTCATGCGGGAGAGAAAGTCCGTCTTGGCCGCGTTGGCCTGCTCCGCGGCGGCCAGGGCGGCGGCCAGAGCCTCCTTCTGCTGCTGCTCCTGGCGGATAATGTCGGTGACGTCGGTGCGCGCGATGCACACCCGGCCCAGCTCCCGGCTGATGTAAAAGACCTGATACCGCTTGACCCGGGTATTCCCGTGCCCGTCACGGGTCTGCGCCATAAAGCTGTAGCTGCCCTGCTCGGCCAACTCCTGCTGCATGTAAGCGGGGCTCAGTCTGTCCAGGTATTCCCGCCCCGCCGCGGGCTCCATCGTGGCGGCCGCAATGGCCTCCGCCTCCGCCTGAAAACGTCCTTTCGCGGGCATGAGCGTCTCCATACCGGCGTGGTAGGAGACCACATGGAAGGTGTCGTTCCGGAGGTCGATATCGGACAGGACCTCATAGTCCAGCTCGGTCACTCTGCTCAGAAGCTGCTCCTGTATTTTTTGCTCCGTGATGTCGATGGTGTAGAAGAATGCGATCACATCGCCGCTCTCCGGATTTTGGTGATACTTGAAGCTGGTCCTGCTCCAAAAAGCGCTGCCGTCATTTCGTTTTCGCAGAAATTCAAAATGGAGGCCTGTCTTACCGGCAGAAAACTCATTTAGTACCTGTGTTCTTTCAAGTGATCGGCGCAGGTATTCCTCATATGCCGCATCCACGGCCGAGTTCGCCAGTTGGCTAACCGCCTGCCCGTAGGTGTCTCCCGTCCGGGCGATGGCGCAGTCGGCTGTGGATTGATAACTCTCGACCCTGTCCTGGGTGACATTGACCCGCCCCTGGATGCTGCCCTCCAGCGAAGCCGCCTGGGCAAAGTAGGTCAGCTCCTTTTCGTACAGTTCCCGCACACGTTCCTGCGCCAGTTTTTCGTCGGTGATATCCACGAGGAATCCGTAAAAATAAGGTGCCCCGTCGTCTCCGGGCATCACCTGGGTCTTCAGCGAGATCCATTTGACGCGTCCGTCCTTACAGACAAGACGGTGCTCGTCCTGTATGGTATTATCCCGGTTTTCCTCCGCCAACAGCTTGTCCCGCACAGCCTCCAGGTCGTCGGGATGGATCACGGCGGCGATCTGATTGCCCAGCGCGGCAAATTCCTCCCGGGTATAGCCCAGCAGCTCATACAGCCCGTCGTTGGCGTCCGCCACGGAAAAATCCGCGTCATACCTGACGCGGAACACCGCGCCGGGAACGTTGTTGTAGAGATGCACCACCTCGGCCTGGGCCTTTTTCTGTGCCGTAATGTCGATGCACACGGAGATGATGGCCGGCTTGCCGTTCTCCGCCGTGACCCCGCGCCCCAGGTCGTGGACCCAAATGTACGAGCCGTCCCGGCGCTTCATCCGGTATTCCACCATGTACTCCCCGCGCTCCGCCATCTGGCGGGCTACCTCCCCGTCCACCGTGGCCCGGTCGTCCGGGTGCATGCAGTTGGAGACCATGCCCTCAATATCTGCAACAAACTCCGCCTCGCTGGCATAGCCGAGGTATTCCAGCATCCGGTTGTTCACAAAATAGAAGGGGAACCCCTCCTCGATATACCCGCCCATCATACCGCCGGGCAGGGAGTCGTTGAGCAGCTCCTGCCTCTGTCTGGCGATGTGCTCCATCACCAGGGCGCGGGGATAATGCTCCCCGCCCCGCTGGCTGCCGCTGGGCTCCGAAAACCACAGGGTGCGCAGCCGCCAGGCCCCCCGCTGCCGGACCAGGGTGAAGAATCCCCGCAGCCGCCAGCGGTACTGGGTGTTCTTGAGTACCATTCCCACCGACAGGTTGCGGATGTCCGCATCGATCTCCTGTTCCTGAAAGAGCGTAAGCTCCACCGTGAAGGGCTCGGGGATCTCCTGTATGTCCCGGGCCAGGTAATCTCTCATCTCCTGGGGGCTGTGGGCAAACTCGTCCTCTCCGGTGCCCACAAAACAGAACTCGTCGCCCAAAAAGCGATAGACCTCTTCGGCGTTTCTCCGCTCGAACCAGGCACTGCAAAAAGCCTGAAACGTCTCCCAGGCCGTCATTGTTTTTTCCATCGATCTCATCCTTTCCATGACCAACCATGGTCTTGCTCACGCCGGCCGCCGCTGGGTATGGTGTTTTCTTTTAAGGCTTCCCCTGCGCTTCCGAAAGAGGCTCTGTGAACAAGTAAAAGTTTTTGTCGCTTTTTTTGATCCTGTACATGGCTTGGTCGGCGCGGGAGAGAAGCTCCTTTTCATCCTGACCATCCCTGGGATAGACGCTCACCCCGATACTTGCAGTCATTTCAACAAACAGGTCCTCTGAGAGCTGGAAAGGCTGCCTGATCTCAGAGAGGATCCGTTCGCAGACGTGCCGGATCTCTTCGTCGGCTATGATCCGGCTCAGCAGCAGAACGAACTCGTCACCCCCCATACGGGACACAATATCGCTGCCGCGCACGGCACGGATCAGCCGTCTGGCTGTCTCCTCCAATACCAGATCTCCCTTTTCATGGCCATAGGTGTCGTTGACCTCTTTGAATCCGTCCAAATCCATGTAGAGGACAGCGAGCAGCTGCCCGCTGGTTTCTGCCTCCAGGAGCAGCCGGGACAGGAGTTTGTGAAACAGTCTGCGGTTGGGAAGTCCGGTGAGTGCGTCGTAGTTTGCCATATGGGCCAACTTTTCCTCCGCCCGCTTGCGCACCTTGATCTCCTCCAGCAGCGCCTTCGTCCGCTCGTCCACCAAAAAGCGCAGATGCTCATATAAATAGGCGTTTTCAAGAGAAATGGCCAGCTGTGCCGCAATGGGCATGAGGTTTTCTTTTCTCCGCTGGTCAAAGACGCCCGCGGCCAGGTTGTTTTCCAAGTAAAGGATGCCCTTCAGCTCCCCCTTACTGAGAATGGGCATACACAGGACCGACTTGCAGTGGTTCTCTTTGATATGGATGTCCTTCCCGAAGACTCTGGAATTTTCCCCGTCTTCCAAAATCACGGCCTCCACCGTTCTCTCCACATACGACACGATGCTCAGCGGAATATCCCGGCCCTCCGCCGGCCGCTTTGATACGATGCATACGTCCTTGGCCCCGGAATGGCCCTCCGCTTGGATCTCATACCCGGAATCCGTCTGGCTCAGATAGTAGATATGCTGTGCTCCCGCGCATTCCAGGAGACTGTGGATCAGCTTTTCCAGGATGCCTTCCAGTTCAAGCTCCTCCGAAATGGCCTGGGACGCCTTCAGCACAGAGCGCATATCCAGCGATGCGGTGGTGCGGATGGAATCTTCCGACAGGCTGCTCTGCCGGCTGTCGTTCTTCCACAGGCCCGCCAGATCCGGGTAGTCCTGCCGCATCCGGGCGCACTTGCCCTCCGCCCCCCAATGGCCGTATAGCCGGTAGGTATCCGTCAGGTAATGCCTGGCCGCCGACTTGATCCCCAGCCTCTCATAGCGCAGCGCGGCCACATCGCAGAGAATGGCATGATGAAGGCTGCGGTCATGCTTTTTCGCGGCCTGCAGGGCTTCTTCGTAAAGCGGCAGGGCCTCTGCGATACAGCCTTCCGCCGCTTTCCGCTCCGCCTCGATCACAAGATAGAGATGTCCATAATTGCAGAACGCGTCGCTGCTGCGTTCCTTCAGCCAATCCTGGTTTTCCTCCAGAACACGCAGAAAGCTCGCCCTTGCCTCCGGCTCACAGTCCCCTGCCTCCAAAACCTGGCAGATGGACAGGGAATACAGGAAATTGTGAAGCGCCACGTTGTAAAAGCTGGAGACATACGCAAGCAGGGGCACAGCGTCCCTGCACAGGCGGCAGGCCGTGGAATAATCCCGGTAGATCACTGCCGACAGGGCCCGCAGCACATGGTAATAGCTGATTGCCTGCAGGTTATGGGAAAACTGCTCCAGATGGGCCTGTTCAGAAAATCCGTCTCCATCAAAGCTTCCGGTGAGGGAGAGCTCCCCGCGGATACTTCTGCATAGTTGCTGAAAGCTCAAAAAGCTGCCCAAAGCATGGTCGCTGCCGGTTTTCTCCGCAAACTTCACTCCGGGCTGTACCTCATTCCACAGCTCCTCCACATGGGCCGCGCTTTCCATAACCGCCATCATGAGCCCATAGTAGCCGTAGCAGGCGTACTCAAAGTCTCCCATCTGGGCGTTTCCCTTGATGGACTCCTTTGCATAGGGGATCTCATTGGCCACATCTTCGAACCAATGGCCGGTATGGAGCGCAAACATACAGTAGATGGAGTGAATCACCTCCCTGTACTGGTGCTTTTCGGCCAGGCGCATCGCCGACCTGCCGGCCGCGTAAGCCGTCCGGTAGTCCCTGCGCAGTTCCCCCAGAGGCATCATCAGATTGGAATACATCTGCAGGGCATGGGGAGTATAGCCATGCCGGAACATGCGCCGCACAGCCGTAAATACCGTCCAGTAGGAATAATCGGGGTGAAAGAAAAAGGTCGGGCCGCACAGGCGGCAGAGCAATTTACTGATCCCGGCTTCCACCGGGTCCTCGGCTTCTTTGAGATTCAGGATATCTTCCGCTCCAAGGGCCTCCCGCTCCCGATAAAAGGATGCGATCTCCCGCTCCAGGGTCAGCTTGATGTTTTCGCCGGGGAAGGTGACCCCCAGCTGTCCAAGCAGTGCGAGTCCGATCTCAAAGGCATCCTCATACCGGCCCCGGTTGGAGAAGCTTGATATCTGCAGGCAGCAGCTGTCTACCAGCTCGGTGGGCTCCGTCACCAGCTTACAGAGCATCCCGTAGATCCGGTCGCTTTCTTCCTCCTTCACCAGATTGCACAGCGCCGCATGATATTCCATGTGGATTTTTGTGAGGAACGGGCGGTTTTCCGGGCGCCCAAGCTCCGGTTGGGAGAGCAGGAGCTTAAGGTACCGCTCCGCCGTGTCAAAGGCGGATACCAGCCCGCACCGGTGCGCCGTCCCCAGCAGGAACTCCTGGATCCGGCGCCGTTCTTCCTGATCCTCCGCCTCCCCAAGCCCCAGTGCGTAGTGGTCCGCGATCTCAAACACCCGTTCGTCCAGATCGCCTGCGGCGCGTGAGCGTTCCTCATACCGCTTTCCAAGCAGGTAATGGACACCCGCCCGCGCCCTCTCAGGCAGGGCCGTATAGAACACCTGCTGGAACCGGTCGTGGGCAAACTGATACATGGTCTGCAGGCCGGTTTTCCCATCCTTCTCTATGGGATACACCGCCTCCTGTGCCACCGCAGTAATCAGCCTGCGGTTGATTTCTCGTTCCGGCAGGCCGCACACAGCGGACAGATCCCCCACAGAAAAGCTCTGACCGATGCAGGCGCCAAAGGACAGCAGAGAGATCGTCTCCTCTGAAAACTGGTTCAGATTTTCCGTCAGGAAGTCCACCACATTCTCCTGCGCGGGGCAGGCCCGGATCTCCGCCTCCTTCCAGCCCCAGCTTCCGGTATCCATATCCAGCTTCAGATAGCCTTTTGAATGGCACAGCCGCAGAAACTGCTTGATGTAAAATGGGTTTCCCTTGGTCTTTCTGTAAATGATCTCCGCCAGCGCAAAAGTCATGTCCTCTTCCGCTTTGAATATGTCTCCCAGCATCTGCGCGGTGCTCGCCGGGTCCAGCCCTTTCAGGTTGAGCTGTGTGACCCTGCCGCCCCGCTGTATGATTTTCTTCAGGCTGAGGGTGAGCGGATGTTCGCTGCTCACCTCATTGTCGCGATAGCACACGACCATCATTAAATGGCGGATGTCCTCATTTTTGAACAGCTCTTCCAGAATTTCCAGGGACCCCATATCCGCCCGGTGAACATCGTCCAAAAACAGAACCAGGGGATGCTCCGGCGCAGCCAGCAGGGACAGAAGCTGTTCCAGCACGGATTTGAATCTGGTCCGCTCCTCCAGCGGCCCCATATTCTCAGGAGCTGGCTGATCGCCGGTCAGCAGGGCCAGCTCCGCCACCTTGCCGGTCAGCAAAGCCGCGTCGCCGCCCAAGTGCTCCCCCAGTGTCTGCTTCCACCTGTCGATACTCTCCTCCGGCTCCATAAAGGTCATGCTGCAAAATTGTTTGATGGCCTCAAAAAAGGCAAAGTAGGGCACGTTGGCGTGATACTGGTCAAACTTCCCTTGCAGAAACATACCGTTGGTCCGCTGCGCCTCCTCCTGAAGCTGATTGACCAGCGAGGTCTTTCCAATGCCGGAATAGCCGCTGACGGAGACAAGGATCTTGGAACCGGACGCCACTTCTTTGAAGTCACTCTTCAGTTGGGCTGTTTCATCTTCCCGCCCATACAGCCGGTGGGCGAATTCAAAGCGCCGGCTGAAATCCTTTTCGCCAAGGACAAATTCCCTTTCCCTTTGGCACCGCGCCAGATCATAAAGAAGGCCCTCGCTGCTTAAATAGCGGTCTTTCGCCATCTTGGCCAGGAGCTTGTCTATCACGGCCGCAAGCATGGGCGGCACATTGGGTAAAATCATACGAAGATCCGGCGGCGTCTTCGCAATATGAGAAAAAACCAGCTCTGTGGGGGTCTCCGCGTCAAATGGATGACGCCCCGTCAGCATTTGATACAAGGTTATGCCCAGGGAATAAAAATCCGCGCGATAATCCAGCTCCGTATTCATTCGTCCGGTCTGCTCCGGGGCGATGTAGCACAGGGTCCCCTCAATATTTTCAAGCCTGGTCCCCAACATCTGTTCATGCATAAACATGGAGGAGATACCGAAATCCAGCAGCACCACCCGGCCGGACTCCGCGTCGTACATGATATTGGCGGGGTTCACATCCTTGTGGATGACGCCCGCCTTGTGGATGTCCCGCAGGCCCATCACCAACTGTTCCGCGATCCGGTAAAAATCCGTCATCTCCAGGGCGCCCTGTTTCAGCAGCCTGCTCAGCGTGATCCCCGGGCAGAATTCCTCCACCAGATAGTAACGACCGTCCAGCGTGGCCTCGCCAAGCGCCTTTACCACATAAGGGCTGTCTATCCGCAGCAGGATCTGATATTCCCGCCGCAGCCGCGCTGCTTCCTCCTGCGTCATGGGCTCCTGGCCTCCGGTCTTAAGTACCACCTGGCCGCCGGTGCTGCCGTCCTTTCCGCGCAGCAGCTTGCTGGACGGAGAGAGGTATATCACTTCTAAATTTGTATATTGGCACATCGCGCGCTCACCCCTTCCGTAAAAGGCATTCGTCCTTGCCGCCGGCCTTTGCAGCATACATGGCCTCGCGGGCCCGGCGTATGATTTCATCCAATGGTTCCTCTGCATTCCAGAGCGCTGTGCCGGCAAAGCAGGCCACCAAATCCGGATCCGCGTAACGGCTCTCATAATACGCCCGGAGAATGGCCGTTTCTTTCTTGTGGGCAGCTTCCATGGAGCTTATGTGGCGCATCACAACCAGAAATTCATCCCCGCCCATTCGGACCAGCACATCGTCCGCCCGTGTGTGGGCACGCAGAAGGGAGGCAAAGTGTAAGATCAAATGATCGCCTTCCACATACCCATACTTCTCGTTGAACTTTTTCAAATCGTCCAGTTCAAACAGATAAACAGCGAAGGAAGACGCATGCCGCGGGGCTTCGGCGATGGTGTACAGCCCCCGGCGGTTGAGCAGGCCGGTCATGGTGTCTGTGCAGGACTCATCCTGAAGAGAACGCATCCGCACCTGAAGCGTGTGGATACTCATCGCCCGCAGGGCCCGCCTGCGCAGCGACTCCTGACTATGGGGCTTAGCCGCATAATCGGCGGCGCCCAGCTCCATGGCGCTGCGCTCCAGTTCCATATCCAGCGGTCCCGTGGCGATGCACGGCGTCTCCCAGGCGCCCCGCTCCTTTTGAACCGCAGTCAGGATATCCGCGCCGCCCTGCAGTGTTAAGCTGAGAATCACCGCCGATATCTGATACGGATGGCTTCCCAGAATTTTAACCGCCTCCTCATAGCTGCCCGCCTCCCGTACCTTGAAGCGGTCGGAGAAGGTCCTGTGTACCTGAGCACGGTATTCCTCGTCCTCATCGGCCACCAGCAGAGCCCTGTCCATGCGGTCCGCAGGACCGGCAGGCGGGCTGTTTTCCATGTTTGTGGGCGGGGCCTGCGCTGTCAAGACGGAAACGAAATTTCCCACAGGCATGGGTTTGGCAAAATAATAGCCCTGGGCGTAGTCACACCCATCGTTTTGAAGCCTCTCCAACTGCTCCCGGGTCTCCACGCCCTCCGCCACCACGCTCAATTTCATCCAACGGGCCAGATCCACAATAAAGCGCAGGATGCCCTGCCCGGTGGGTCTTGTGATCTCGGTCTGGATAAACTTCATATCCAGCTTCAGCACGTCAACGGGCATTTCCGTGAGCATATTCAGCGAAGAGTAGCCGCTTCCAAAGTCGTCCATCTCAATCACGAAACCCAGCCTGCGCAGAGCGCCCAGAGTCTCGATAAGCTGCCTTGAGGTGTCTGTGTATGCGCTCTCCGTGATCTCCAGGTGCAGGCGGGAGGGGGAAAGCCCGTGCCGCCGAACGAGACCCGTCAGGACGTCAGCCAGATCCGTGTTGTAGATATCCATCCGGGAGACGTTGACAGATATGTTGATGCTGGGATAGCCCTTCCGGTCCCATTCCTGGAGCAGAGCGCAGACCCGCTCCCAGACATATTGGTCCAGCTTTGTGATAAAGCCGTTGCGCTCAAAGATGGGGATGAACTCCGCAGGCGGCTGCAGGCCCCATTCCGGGTGGTTCCAGCGCACCAGCGCCTCGGCCCCCGCCAACCGGCCGTCCCGGATCTGGTACTTGGGCTGCAGGTAGACCTCAAACTGTCCCGTGGCCAGGGCCGTTTCCATGCCGTCCGTGATGGCCTGCCTGCGCAGCAGCGTACCACGCAGCTTATCGTCGTACAGGGCAAAGTGCTTGCCGTACTTTCCCTTAATGCTGTGCGCCGCCAGCAGCGCCCGGTCACACATCTGTTCCACGGAAATCTCCCGGTCCTCCACCGCGTAGATACCGTATTTCATGGTCACGTTCTGGGCGCCGAAGCCGCTGTTGATCCTGCTGTCGGACTGGGTGAACATCTCGTCCGCATAGTCCTCGCGGTGTTCCAGAAGGCAGGCGAACTGGTCCGCGCTCAGGCGGCCGCAGATCCCGTGGTCCTCCAGCCGTTGGGTGCAGAGCTCCGCCACCTGCCGCAGCAGGCGGTCGCCCGCGGCCATGCCAAAGGTGTCGTTGATCAGTTTGAAGTCCTCAATGTCGGAACAAAGGATATCATATTTCACCTCCGGATTCCGAAACAGGATATCCCTGACCTGCTGGCAGAAATATTCCTTGCTGTACACCCCGGTGACCCGGTCATACTGGATCTGATGGATGAGGGCGGAGGTCTCCCGCAGGCGGATAATGCTGGCTGCCCGGTGCAGAATAACCTGGGCGCGGTAGGGCTTGGTAATGAAGTCTGTGGCCCCGTGGGAAAGCGCGGCCACCTCATCCGCCTCACTGTTGTTGGACGTTGTTACAATGACCGGGATCGAATTCAACCTGTGATCTGCTTTCAAATGCTTCAGAAAGGTGTAGCCATCCATGACCGGCATAACAATATCCAACAGGACCAGAGAGATTCCCTCTCTGTATTTCTCCAGCAGCAACAGGGCCTGCTCCCCGTTTTCTGCCTCCAGAACCGTGTATTGAGAAGACAGGATGACACACAGCGCCGCCCGGTTGATCTCATTGTCTTCCACCACTAAAACTTTTCTCTCGAACAGCATTGCTCACACCCGATCCTTCACACCATTCATGCAGATATGCATATAATTCCAATTGCAAATGACGCATATTTGTCATTTTAAATGACAAATAATAAACTTCAGCACTCCCAAACTATAGAATACTTTATTTTTATGCAAAGTTCAAGAGCACATCCGCATTTGACAATGACACTTAAACGTCATTTCAAATGACAAATAATGCAAATTTTATTGCAACTTTAATCACTTTAAGGTATACTGGTATAAAAAGGAGGATGAGACCGTGCAGTTCTATGAAAAGCTGATTTTTGTCATGAATTTAACTCAAACGACAAACCGGGAGCTGGCCCTGGCGGCGCAGGTAGACCCCTCCATCATCAGCCGATTCCGCAGCGGAAAGCGCGGGCTTCCGCGCAATCTGGAGCCGCTGCGCAGCATGGCGGATTTCCTTGCCGAACGCTGTACCGGCGAATATCAGAGAAGAGCTCTGTCGGAGATGGCGGGGGTCAGGCGGGTCCTCATGGACAGGCAGGATCAACTGTCAGAATTTTTATTTTGCTGGCTGTGCGGTGACGACGACGGAGTGGACCGCTTTATGCGCAGCTTTGAATCGCTCACCATTCAGGGGGTGGCGTCCAACCCCACCCTGGAAGCCACAACGATCAGCCGCAAAGGGAATTTTATTCATTTTGGAAATGAGGGAAAGCGTGCCGCGGTGCGGTCCATGTACCAACACCTGCTGGCCCGGCAGGAACCGGGCACGATCTGCATTCTTGCCGATGAGACCGACGATTGGCTGATGGAGGATTATGATTTCACCTCCCAAATGCAGGCCTGGCTGCTGGACTGTATCCGGCGGGGCTTTCAGATCTGCCACATCATTCCGCCAATCTATTCGGGTGATCAGATTCTGGAATCCCTGGCCCGCTGGATCCCGCTCTACATGACCGGCAAGGTAAAAGCCTATTTTTATCCTCATATCCGCGACCGCCTTTCCCGGCACACCATCATCATGCAGCCCGGACAAATCGCGATCGCGTCCCATTCCATGGCGGGCGATCCCACCAGCTACGCCACGATGCTGACCACAGACCCGGGGGTGCTCCGGGCGACGGAAGCGGAGTTTCAGGCCTACCTCGCCCTGTGCCGCCCAATGCTGAACACCTACTCGGAACCCCAAAAGCTTTTCCAGTGCTTTATGAAATTCCTATCCCCCCAGGGCTTCCGCATTCAGAAGCTGATCTCCTTGTCCGCGGTGACCGCGCCCTTTGAGCTTGTCGCGGACTCCATCGGAAAAAGAGAAGATCCCGAGCAGAAACGCCTGGGAGAACTTTATCTTCAGGAGATGAGGCGGCTGGAACAGGAGCAGGACCAGTACAATCTGATCGATATCGTTCACCTGGCCAGCGCCGACCAGGTCCGTGCCGGCACAGTACCCATCACCTCCACCTGCCGGTCGGTCGGCACCCTTTACTACACCCCGCAGACCTATTCCCTGCACCTGAAGAAGATCCTGCACATTTTGGACACGCATGAAAATTATCACTTTGTCCCCCTGGAAGGGTCTGTTGAACAGGAGAGCTCCCTTATGGTCAAGGAAAATCACAGAGCGCTTCTGGTGCATACCTCGGAGCCCTTTACCGTCTTTGAGATTTCCCAGCCTGAGATCGTGGCCCTGTACCGGGAGTACCTGCTTCGCCTGGCGGAAAAAGTGGGATACACCGGCATTCACCGAACGAAGATCAAGTCCCGGCTTCGGGAACTGATCCGGGAGCTGGAGGAGTGACATATGAAAACATGGCGCCAGTACCAGCCTCTGTTGGCTGCGGCCAAATCGGAGACCGCTCAGGAGATAGCAGAGCCGTCACAATGCAGGAGGTAAGGGCTGCCGCCGCAAAGTGTTCGTGAGCCAAGCGTCACAGGTCACAAAAAACCCGTCTGAAAACGCCGGAAAGGCTGTTTTCAGACGGGTTTTTTGTGTGGGTTTTATCTTCAATGTTCTTTGGGCCTTGTAGTGTCCGCTCCAGTTTGGCCTGCATCCTATCCGCCCACCGGATATTTTTTGTCCCCGTCAATTTTACCGGCAGGCTCCTGTCCCGGGGCGTCGGCGTAAATATCCACCCCCAGCTGCTCCATGTACCTCATCCACAGGGGCAAAAGCTTCCCCAGAACACGGAACAGCAGCTTGTCCTCCTCGTTGGTCAGGTCGTACCGCCACAGCTTCTCCAGGATCTGCACCCGGTAGCGGATGGTGTTGGGGTGGGTGTACAGCTGGTCCCCGGTTTTGGTGTAGCTGAAATTGTTCTCCACAAAGGCGGCGATGGTGTCCGCCAGCACCGCCCGCTTCTCCGGGTGGAAGCGGTTCAGCTCCCGCGTCATGGCCGCCAGCATTCGGTTGATGGGCCAGCCGTTGTCCGGGTAGCTGAAAAGCCGGTAGATCCCCAGGCTCCCATAGTGGTAAACCTTTTTCCCATCCGCCAAAAGTGCGCCGATGCTGGCCGCGTGGCGGGCCTCCTCCAGCGCCGCGCACAGTTCTCCCCGGGGGTAGACCTCGCTCACCCCCACGGTGCAGCCTCTTCCGTTCTGTTCCAGCAAGGCCGCAAGCTCCCCGGGCACAGCCTCTCCGCCGGGCTCTCCGGCAAAGGCCAACAGCGGCCCGTCCGGCTGGGCGAAAGCAAAGCAAAGGCGGCTGCCGAATTCCCGGTGGATCAGGTAGCCCAAAAAGCGGCTGCCCTCCGCCGGGCCCCGGCCTGCCTCCAGCCGCAGCACCACGGCCCTGCCCCGCTCCGGCAACCGGGGTAGGCTCTCCTCCGCCGGCTCGCGGCCCTCATAGGCGCTGCATAAGAGCCGGTGGGCTCCGGCGGACCTCAGGCCCTCCTGCTCCAGCCCGGCGCACAGGGCGCACCCGTACTCCACCAGGATCTCCTCCCACGTGGAAAAGTCCTGGCCGCCACGGGAGAGGATGAGCTCCCCCACCGTCACGCCGCCGCGGTTTACCCTGCCCCACAAAAGATATTCCTGGCGTCCCGTGTCGAAATAGCGGCAAAGCCCCTCCAGTTCCGAACCACCCGGCAGCTTGTGGCAGCCCTCGGAGATTGAGCCCGTCCAGCTGTGGTCCAGGGGCGGGCAGGCGTAGACGTCCTGCCCAAGCACCGCCACCGCCCGGCAGCCCAGCTGCCCGGCGTATTCCGCCAGCAGCCCCTTTACCCGCCTCTCCGAAAAGGCAGCCCGCAGCGCCCCGATAAAACGGGTCAGCTCCTTCGCGTCCAAATCGCAGCCCATCAAAAACGCTTCCTTCCCTATGGTGTGCCCCTTCAGGGCGGCCCGCTTGTTTCATTATAAGCCGGATCCCACCGCAAAGCAAACCTCCCGCCGGGCCGAACCGCAGGCTACAAAAAACGCCCTCCACTTTTGTAGCGCGCTTTTTCCCGGGCTGTGCTACACTGGGGGCAGCAAACGGTTAATCTTTTAACATCAGGAGGTATCCATTATGAAACAGCAATTCCCGGACCTGTTCACCCCGTGTAAGATCGGCGGCCTCACCGTCAAGAACCGGATCGTAAAATCCCCCCAGACCACGGGGCTCAGCAACATGGACGGCTCGGTCACCGCCCGGCTGGTGCGCCACTATTCCGACATCGCCAAGGGCGGGGCGGGGCTTGTGATCGTCGAGTACGCCTATGTGGACGAGATCGCCAGCAAATCCTGCCACTGCCAGCTGGGCATCACCTCCCACGAACACATCGCCGGGCTGGGCTGGCTGGCCGACAGCATCAAAAACAACGGCGCCAGGGCCGGCATCCAGATCGAGCACTGCGGCCGCCAGCGCTTTTTGGGCCCCCCCATGAAGTCCGCCTCCCGCCAGCCCTGGCCCATGCTGGCCGAGCAATTCAACTATATCCCCGAAGAGCTCACCATCGACGAGATCAAAAAGCTGGTGGCGGATTTTGGCAACGCGGCGGTCCGCGCCCGTGACGCCGGCTTCGACCTGGTCGAAATCCACGGTGCCCACGGCTACCTCATCACCAACTTCCTCTCCCCGCACAGCAACCACCGCACCGACTGGTACGGCGGCAGCCGGGAGAACCGCTTCCGCTTCCTCCGGGAGATCGTGCAGGACTGCCGCCGCAAGCTGGGCCCGGATTACCCCCTGGGGGTGCGCCTCAGCGGCACCGACTACGAGCCCGAGGGCATGACCATCGAGGACACTGTCTATTACGCCCGGGAGCTGGAAAAGCTGGGGGTCAACGTCCTGCACATCTCCGGCGGCGACCACCACACCATGATCCACCAGGTCACCCCCATGCAGCTCCCGGTGTGCTACAACACCTGGGCCGCCGCCGAGGTGAAAAAGGCGGTACATATCCCGGTCATCGCCTCCGGCTCCATCACGCTGCCCCAGTATGCCCAGGATATCATCAAGAGCGGCAAGGCCGACTTTGTGGGCCTTGCAAGACCCCTGTGGGCCGACCCCGAATGGCCCAAAAAGGCCATGGAGGACCGCCCCGAGGATATCCGCCCCTGCATCCGCTGCAACGAGGGCTGCCTCCAGCGCAGCTCCTTTGTGGGGCGTTCCCTCATGTGCGCCGTCAACCCCGTCCTGGGGTTCGAGGACGCTCTGGCCATCACCCCCGCCCAAGAGAAAAAGAACGTGGTGATCGTGGGCGGCGGCCCCGCCGGCATGGAGGCCGCCCGGGTGTGCGCTTTGCGCGGCCACACCGTCACCCTCTACGAAAAGCGCGAGCTGGGTGGGTTCCTTAAAGAGGCTTCCGCGGCCGACTTCAAGGCGGACATCCGCAACCTGAGCGCATACCTCATCACCCAGATCGAAAAGCTGGGCGTCAAGGTGATCCGCGAGGAGGCCACCCCGGAGAAGCTCAAGGGCTACGACCACTGCCTGGTGGCGGCGGGCGCCCGGCCCATCCAGCCCAGGATCCCCGGAAATGGCGCTTCCAAGATCGTGGGCGCCCTGGACGTCATCAACGGCGCCCAGGTGGGCCAGAATGTGGTGGTGGTCGGCGGTGGGCTCATCGGCACCGAAACCGCCGTCGAGCTGGCCGAAAAGGGGCACCGGGTCACCATTGTGGAGATGCTGGACAACATCATGAACGGCTGTGCCATCACCGACATTCTGGCCTACTGGGAAATGCTGGGCAAAAACCAGGTGGCCGTTCTCACTCAAAACCGCCTGATGGAGGTCACGCAGGAGGGCGCCGTCCTCTCCGACAGCCGGGGCCGCAGCCAAACCCTTCCCTGCGACAGCGTGGTCATGGCCATCGGCCTGCGCCCGGACCACACCCTGTACGAGCAACTGGCCGACAGCGGCATGCCGGTGGAAGAGATCGGCGACTGCGGGCATGTGGGCAAGATCCTGGACGCCATGCACGAGGGCTATAAGGCCGGGCTGCGGGTTTAAAACAGCATTATGGCATAAACCGCCAAAGGGGCCTGCGCAAAACAAAAATTTTGCGCAGGCCCCTTTTTTGCACACGATTGTCCCGCTTGCCGCAAAAGGCGCCGCTTTGTGCCCTTCCCGCACAACCACATCGCCGCGCCTGCGTAAAAAGGCCAGTTTTTTGTGTTTTCCCCCTGTAAAAACAGTCAAACCGCGACTATACAACATCTTATTCCCATGGTATCATAATGGAGAAGCGGTGTCGGCAAGTGCCCCGCCGCAAAGCAAATACAAAAAACAAGCAAACGATCAGGAGGAAAACACATGAAACGCATTCTCGCTTTGGCGGCGGCCGCGGTGCTGGCCCTCGCCCTGTGCAGCTGCTCCGGCTCCGGCAAAAAGAGCGGCGGCGAAACTCCCCCCGCCCTGGGCGACACCGTCAAGACCATCTTCTTTGATTTCAGCGTCGAGTCGGCCCAGTGGGTGGACGGGATCAACGGCTACACCCCCGCCGAGGGCAACGCCCTGCTCGACACCGTGATCAAGATCAAAAACACCAGCGGCGACGAGCTGCCCATGGGCATCTACGATTTCCAGGCCCAGTGGGGCGGCGAGGGCGAAGAGGACTTCGCCTTCCAGGACGAAAGCATCACCGGCGACGGCGTCATGCCCGTGGAGTTTTACATGTCCAAGGGCGAGACCGTCGAGTATCACGTGTATTTCGAGATCCCGGCCGGCTCCACCGATCTGTCGGTCTCCTACTGGGAGCTGTACACCGACAAGAACGGCGAAGAGCAGGAAGGCGACACCTATTTCGTCTACTTCACCGCGTGATCTTTAAAGCCCGCGCAAAAACCGCCGCCCGGCCTCTGAAAAGAAGCCG
>NZ_DBGCTQ010000063.1:0-30508 GCF_048388525.1 Allofournierella sp.
CTCCTTCTTTATTATCCCGTGTGAGCGGGCGTTTTGTCAAGCGGTCCGACCTCGTTTTCCCCCCGCTTTTGCGCCCGGCGGCAGGCAAAAAAGCCCCGCGTCAGCGCGCCGAGCCCCCGGAAAAACCGGCCGTTTGCCATGGTCAGCAGTGCTTGCGCCATCTCCATGGTCACCATACCGTTCATCATTTTTGCGATCCCCCGGAAGGGCAGGTTGCAGATGAACAGGATGTTCAGATCCGGCTTTCCTTTGCGGATACTCCGGTCCTTCAACCAGGCCAGGAACCGCCATACCAGCCTTGCCGGCACACTTTTGGCATAGTACAGCTGGCAGACAGCGTCGTTTAGCTCCAGGGGCGCTTTCTTATCCCACCCCGCAGGCGGCAGGGGCCGCCCCAGCAGCGCCTCAAAGGCTTGGTCCGGCACATCAAGCAGCTCCGCACTATAATAACACGCCAGCCGTTCCGGTTCGTAGGGGCAGGGCGCGCCGGTGCCCTGCACGGCCACCCGCCCCTCCAGACGGATGTCGGCGCAGCTTGCCCCCACCATTATCCGGTATTCGCCCGCCTCCCGCTCCCAGCGGCCGGTTTTCACATTGAAATAACGGAACGCCTGCCCGCCCAATGGGATCGTGACCTGCTGGCGCTCCCCCGCCCTTAAATGCACCTTCGAAAAGCCCTTAAGCTCCTTTGCAGGGCGAAATACCCGGCCCCCCGGTAAACCCAGGTACATCTGGGCCACCTCTTCGCCATCCACAGTGCCCGCATTGTGCACCACAAAGCTTACCGCCGCCTCAGTCACCGCCAGTTCGCTGTACTCAAACCGGGTATAAGAGAGCCCGTACCCAAAGGCAAAACGCACCGGAACACCGGCTGTCTCAAAATAGCGGTACCCCACGTAAAGGCCTTCTCTGTATTCGGCGGTGCGCTGCCTGCCGGGCCAGCACCGGCTTACCGGCATGTCCTGCCAGGCAAGGGGCCAGGTCTGGGCCAAACGGCCGGCAGGGCAAACCTGCCCGCACACCACCCGCAGCGCCGCGCCCCCACCGGCCTGCCCGGGCAGGCCGGCATACACCAGCGCCCTGCACAGGCCCAGCCAGGGTGTCTCCACCGGGCTGCCGCCGGCCAGCACCACCACCAGGTTTGGGTTCACCGCGGCCGCAGCAGCCAGGGCATCCACCTGATTTTGGGGCAGGCGCATGTGTTCCCGGTCCAGCCCTTCGGTCTCGTAAATTTCCGGCAGGCCAAGGTAAAACAGCACCACCTCCGCCTGCTGTGCCAAAGCCACAGCCTGGGCCTTCAGCGCCTCATCCGGGGCTCCATTTCGCTCAAAACCCGGCGCATAGCCCACGCATTCCAGCGGCAACGCCTCCAGCGCCTCCAGCGCGCTCTCCAGGCGGGTGGGGTTCACCATGCTGCTGCCGGCCCCCTGGTAGCGGGGCGCAGCCGCAAAATCGCCGATCACCGCAACACGTGTGCCGGCGGCCAGGGGCAATATTTCACCCTCGTTTTTCAGCAACACCACCGCTTCCTCGGCGATCCTTGCCGCCAGGGCATGGTGTTCTTTTTCCGCGGGATCCGCGCTGCTTTCCGGCGGGCGGGCTGTGTTCAGGATCAGCTCCAGCAGCTCGTCCACTCTCCGATCCACGATCGCCTCGCTGATCTCCCCTGCCCGCACCGCTTCGGCAAGCTGGCGATCGCTGTCTCCCAAGGTGCCGGGCATTTCCAGGTGGCTTCCCGCCCGCACCCCTTCCACATGGTCGTTGGAGCCGCCCCAATCGGTCACCACCGCGCCCTCAAATCCCCACTCGCCGGTCAAAATATCGCCCAGCAAGTGTTCGTTTTCGTTGGCGTAGACCCCATTTACCCGGTTGTAAGAGGTCATGATGGATTTTGGCCGCCCCTCTTTTACTGCGATCTCAAACCCGGCAAGGTAGATTTCCCTCAGTGTGCGTTCGTCCACTACGCTGTCCGACGCCATGCGCAGCAGCTCCTGGTTGTTCACGGCAAAGTGCTTGGGGCAAGCAGCCGTGCCCTGGCTCTGGATCCCCCGGATATACCCGGCCGCAAGCTTGCCTGCAAGGTGAGGGTCCTCGGAAAAATATTCAAAGTTGCGCCCGCACAGGGGGCTGCGCTGGATGTTGAGCCCCGGCCCCAGCACCACGCTCACACCCTGGGCCGCAGCCTCCTCGCCCAAGGCCCGCCCCAGCTCCTCGCCCAGCGCGGGGTTCCAGGCACAGGCCACGGTGGAGGCGGAGGGCCAGCATGTGGCGGGCAGGCTCGCATTCAGGCCCAAATGGTCGCCCGCGCCCACCTGCTTGCGCAAGCCGCTGGGGCCGTCGGCCAGATAGATCGCCGGGATTCCCAGTCGTTCCACGGGTTTTGTGCTCCAAATGTCCCGGCCCGACAAAAGGCCGCATTTTTCCTCCAGGGTCATCTGCGCGATAAGCCGCTCGTGTTTCATGGCTCGCTCCTTCCTGGCCCGCCGCAAAAACCCGGCACTCCCCTGGTTTGCGGGAAGTGCCGGGCGGCGGGGCCGCGCCCCGCCGCGCACATTTGGTTCTTTATCGGGCCGCCCCCACGTTTCCAGGGGCTTTCACCTTCTTTTTTCGGAACAGGCGCACCGCGCAGTACACCAGCAGTGCCACAAGCGCTCCCAGCACCACCGACACACCGATTAGCGCCTTTTGCCAGCCGGGCATCAGGGTAACGATGTGGGAATCTTTGTCCATGCCGTTCATGGCATTGCTGTTTGCAATGGTATAGAGCACCCGGTGGGCGGCTGTGCGCACATTGTTCATCACCGTGGGGGTAAGCGCCTCGTCCTTTTGTTTCCACATACTGCTGGAAGTGTTCAGCCACAGGTCGTTGCCCGCCTCCAGACCCTCCAGGATATCGCAGTAATTGAAACTCGGGAACGAGGTCTGATCGGTCACGGCAAAGCCCTCAAAGCCCCACTCGCCGCGCAGGGTGTCGTTCATCAGGCCCTCATGGCCGCCGGACCAGCGCGCGCCCAGGCGGTTCATACTGGTCATTACGCCGTTTGCCTTTCCTTCGCGCACGCTCAGTTCAAACCCTTTCAGGTAGATCTCGCGCACCGATTGCTCGTTTGCAAACATAGCGCCGCCGGTGCGGTTGGTTTCCTGGTCGTTCAGGGCGAAGTGCTTGATGGTCACGATCCCGCCCTTTTCCTGGAAGCCGCGGCACTCAGCCGCCCCCAGCTTGCCCGACAAAAAGCCGTCTTCGGAATAATACTCAAAATTGCGTCCGCTGAAAGCGGTGCGGTGGATGTTCATGGCGGGCGCATACCAAATGCTGATACCGGTGCTGATGCTGTCCTCGCCCACCATGCGGCCCATCTCCTCTACCAGCTCGGTGTTCCAGGTGGAGGCCATCACCACTTCGGGCGGGTAGGCCATGCAGGAAATATTGCCGCCAGCCAGCGTGGCCGAGATCCCGGCGGGGCCGTCCTTGTCCACCGTGGCCGGGGCGTTGATCGATTCCACGGTCATGGTGCCGTAGCCGCCCCGGCGTACCAGGTCATACAGCTCCTGCTTGCTCATCTGGTCCAGCAAAGCCTCCCAGCGGGGATCGCTGAACTCGGCACCCATCAGATCCAGCAGGGTGAGCCGCCCGTACTCATCGCTCACGGTCTCAAATTTTGGCATCACCGCCGCCGGGTCTTCAGAATGACCGGTCTCCAGGTCCGCCAAAAGCTCGGCGCCCGCGGTCAGCCGGCCCTGCGCATAAGTCTCAGGCCAGGTGCCCTGCCAGTCGCTGCGGCTCAGGTAGGTAAAGTCAGGGTCATAGTACCGAATGTCGGTGGTCTCGAACTGGTTCGAGACGGGCTCGCCGGTGGCCCCGCTCACCGCATAGGTGGCGCTGTCCAGCGCGGGCTGGTGGTAGGTCCAGGCAAAGGCCGCGTCGCCCGGGCCGGTCATTCCGTCTTCCTGGGTCTTCCCTTTGGCCGTCAGAATGTTATTCAGTGCCTCGTGGGCGTTCTTTGCCGCGGTCAGGTAATAGTCGCCCGCGTCCAGAATGTAGGTCCCGTACCCTTCCGCGTCATAGGTCTTCAAAAGCTCTTTGTTCACAGAAACAGTCACCGTTTCCGCCTCGCCGGGGGCCAGAACGCCGGTTTTTGCAAAGCCCACCAACTCCACGCTGGCCTTTTCGATCCTGTTCTGCCTGTCATAATCGGTATAGGGGCTTTGCAGGTAAATTTGCACCACCTCTTTGCCAGCGGCCGCACCGGTATTTTTCACCGTGAGGCTCACCTCAAACACGTCGGCTTTTTCTGTCACCGCATAATCAGACCAGGCAAACTTCGTGTAGGAAAGGCCGTACCCAAAGGGGAATTGTACCTGCCGGGCGTAGTCGTAGTTCGCAGCGTTTTCCTTGCCCAGTACCACGTCTTCATAGCGGGTCTCATAATAGCGATAGCCCACGTAGATGCCCTCGGCGTAGACCATGTATTTATCGCCGCTGGCCACTTGGCTGTTCACAATGGTGTAATCTCCAAAATTCGCCATTGCCGGAGCACTGAATGCGTCGTAAGCCCAGGTGTCCACCAGCCGGCCGGAGGGGTTCACCGCACCGGCCAGTGCCTCGCCGATCGCCCACGCCCCTTCCTGCCCCACGGCGCCCACCCACAGGCAGGCATCCACAGGGTACTCGTTCAAAAAGCCCATCTCCATGGGATTGGTGGTGTTGATCAGCACGATCACCTTGTCAAAGCTGTCGCAGGCCAACTGCAAAAGATCCTTTTCGTCCGCGTTCAGCTCCAGATAATGGCCGCCCTCGTTCAGTCCCGCGGTCAGGTCAGCACTCTCTCCGCCGGACCGGCCGATCACCACGATCGCCGCGTCGCCATACGCGGTAAAACTGCCCTTCACCTCATCGGTGTAAAGCGCTTGGGGCACCTCATGGGCCCGGAACACGCCCGCACCGGTGATGCTGGGCACCTCCTTGCGGTAATCCTTGCCCGCGCCGGTCGTGTAAAACTCCCATAAGGTGGGGTTCACCACAAGACCCGCGGCCTCCAGCGCCGTCTTCAGGTCGGGGGCGCTGCTGGTGTCCACCGAGCCCGCGCCCGTGCCCCCATAGACCAGATCCACCGCGTTCTGGCTGAGCAAGCTCACCTTCGCGCCGGCTGCCAGCGGCAGCGCGCCACCTTCGTTTTTCAGCAGCACCATGCCTTCCCGCTCGATCTCGCGGCAAACCTCGGCCGCCCGGTCGTTCATTTCCTGTTCGGTTGCAAACGCGCTCTCGTAATACTGCGGGTCGGCGCCACCCTCGATCTTAAAGGTGGGTTGGCCCAGCGCCATCGAGATCATGGCCGAATAGGTGCTGGTAAGCACGTTCGCCGCCACAACGATCACTGCCAGCACCAGCGCCAAAAGGCTTACCAGCACCGCGCAAATTTTCCGAAGCACTTTTCTGAGCATAGGGTATGTCCCTCCTGTTTTTTTGTCGCCCCCCGGGCAAACAAACGCCCGGTTGATTCTTTCGATTAAAGCTTTTCCGGCTCAAACAGCACCGCCTCTTTGCTGTAAAATACCCGTTTGAGCAGGTAGAAGCAGCACACCGTAATGGCGGCGCCCATGGTCACGTCGGTGGCGAAATGGGCCCCCATGATCACCCGGCTCAGCATGCTCAGGGCCATCCACCCAAAAGCCACGCAATACAGGGCGATGTGCGCCTTGTTGGTACGCAGCCGGGGCAGGAAAGTGGGCAGCAGGGTGATCCACAAAATACAGGCCGCATTGGCTGAATGGCCCGAGGGAAAGCTCTTGCACTCGTCATCGGCGGTGAAACCCTGGGGGATGAACCACAGGGTGAACTGGCTGTCCGGGTCTGTCATGCTGCGCATGCGGGGCCTGCCCCAGAACACCTTCACGATATTGACGATGATCATTGCCGCCAACACCAGTAAGAGCCCCAGCGCCGCAGCCCGCCGCAGGGCCGCGGCCTGCTTTTTGCTGATCTTCACCGCCAACAATATTGCCGCCGCCGCATACACCACCCCCGTCAGCATAAATGCCTTGGGCAGGGGCAGGTACCCGGTGGGCATCACGCCCGCCATCAGCGCAAACAGCGCCATCAGCACCCCAAAACCGGCAATGTTCAGCGCCGCCAGCGCTTTGTTTTCCCGGGGCCGGGTCACGGCCAGCGCCGCGCAGCTGAACACCCCCACCAGGGTGCAGGGCAGCTCCGCCAGCCCCGCAAACAGATTCCCGAAGGGGCTGCTCAGGTCAAACAGCGCTTTGGAGATAGGCAGGTCCAAAAATGTGAACAGCAGCATCAGCACTGCAAACCCGCCAAGGAACGCCCATGTCTTGGTCTTTGTTCGTTGCATCATGTTTCCTCCGTTCTTTCCGCTGCACCTTTCGCCGCCGGGGCGCAGCCGTGTCCTTGTTTCCAGCATACCACCCACGAAAAGTCGCGGAGCGCCGCATGCATGAATTGTCTGTTTTCTTCCCAAACGGTTTTTCCCTTTGTGCAAAAGAGCGCCTCTTCCGGCCACTTATCGTGCAATTTGCACAAACGGGCGGAACAGGCGCTCTTTTACTCCTTTTCTTCGGGCAGCGGCAGCAGGACCCGCAGCTCAAACCAGTTTCTCTCGGCCCGCACAGTCACGGTGCCGCCATATTTCTTGGCGGTCTGCCGGATGCTTTTCAGGCCGTAGCCGTGGTAGTCCCGGTCCTTTTTGGTGGTCAGGGGCAGGCCGTCTTCAAACTGCAGCTCGCCTTCGCAATAATTTTCAAACCGCAGCAGCAAAAAGCCCTTCTGCTGGCTCACCGATACATGCACAAGCCGTTTTTCCCGGTTTGAGATAGTCTTTTCACACTCGATGGCATTGTCCAGGGCGTTGCCGAACACCGTGCAGATATCCATCACGTCCATGAAGTCCAGCAGCGTTCCATCAGCCACGCAGGTAAGGCCGATGCCGTGCTTTTGGCAGTAAAGGCTCTTGCCTGTCAGCAGGGTATCCAGCACCTGGTTACCCGTTTTGTTCTGCGCCTCATAGCTTTTGATGTCGCTCTCCATCTCGTCCAGCCAGGCATTTCGTCGGGCCGCATCGGGCTCGGCCCGAAGCGCGGCGATCTGGTGCTTTAAGTCGTGGTATTTGCGGTCGATCAGGTCGATGCTCTCACGGGATTGCTGGTACTGCACATACTGGTTCTGTAAAATATTGTCGATGGCGTCCAACTCGTGCTTCATGCGCAGCTCGCTCCGCTGCAGGTGGTATGCGTACAGGATGGCCAGCCCTCCCAGATCCATCAGGGTGCGGATGTTAAACACCTCCATGCGGTAACTGCTGCTGAAGGGAGTGTTCGTGAACACATAACTCAGATTGCTCATCAAAAATGCCGAAACGCCGATGACCGCTGCCGAGGCAAACTCGCGGCCGCTCACGTGGGGCAGCCGGCCGCCCGCCCGGGTGCGGCTTTCGATCATGTGCATCAGCGCGAACACCAAAAGGTAGACCCCCCCTAAAAAGGCCGATCGAAACCAGCTGGCAGTTCCTCCGCTGAGCTGAGCCGCGAAATAATAGAGCTGCCATTCCAGAGCAGCCGCAAATTCAGCCAGCAAAAAGGCCCGCACACAGCAATAACCCGCATCCAGCGCAGGCAGATCGCAGCAAGTGTAAATAAAGGCGAACATCAGGCCCACCGCCACAGCCATGCAAGGGATCCACCAAGTCACGGGCACACCGCCCGTCAGCTGTAAAAAAGCCCCCTGCACCAGCAAAAAAAATCCCGCCGCGGCCGCGAACCACCCTCCTCGCAGCCGCTTGCGAAAGGGGGCCATATATACAAGGCAGGCCAACCACTCGGCAAGGGCGGTGTAAAGGCGCGGGATGTTGGTCAGCTCAGGGCCGTTCATTTTACCGCCTCCCCCACAAAATTGGCAAGTGCCTCCAAAAATTCATTTTTGCGCGGCCGGCTGATCAGCAGCGCCTCGCCCTGAACCAGGGCACAGCCGTCCCGCACACCGTCCACCCGTTCCAGGTTCACAAGGTAGCCCTTGTTGCAGCGGAAAAAGCCCTGCCCGGCCAACTTTTCCTCCGCCTCCTTCATGGTACCCGCGGTCACGTGGTCGCCTTCATCGGTGTGAAACACAAGGCTGTGGCCCTGGCTCTCCACATATCGAACGCGTGCGATGTCCAATTTTACCGCCCCGCCCTTGATGGTGATGGTCATATAGCGGCGCGCCCGCTTTTTCATGCGGGCGATAGCTCGGTCCAGCCGCTGGCTGAAGGCAAAATAGCTTACCGGTTTGAGCACGTAATCCAGCGCGTCCACCGCGTAACCCCGAATGGCATACTGTGCCATGTTGGTGATAAAAATGATCACCACCTCGGGGTCGCGTTTACGGATCTCCTCGGCGGCAGTCATGCCGTCCATAAATTTCATCTGTACGTCCAGCAGAATGATATCGTATTGGGCGCGGTAGCCCTCCACGATCTCATCCCCATCCGAAAAGCAGCATACCTCCAGCGCTTCCCCGCTCTCGGCCGCGTAGCGCGCCAAATATTCCCGCAGCGCGGCCGCATAGGCTGGTTCATCCTCCACCACGGCAATGTGGATCATCCTGCACACCCTCCCGCCTCCATCGCTTTTCCGCACCAGCGGCACCCGTTTTTCTTTCTGTCTGTTATCATACCACTGTGTGGGCAAACCGTCCATGCCCCTTTCTCTGTGCTCTTGTTCAAAAACAGGGCGCCGCCCTTCTTTTAAAAGCGGTGCCCTGCTCTATGTTTTCCCTTATCCGCGCTTTTTGCAGCCCGTTTTGCAGGGCCCTGCGGTCAACCGGCGCAGCCCGCGCGGGTCATCCCCTGGTAGAGCAGGATCTCCAAAAAGGCCGACAGCATGCCGTCCCGCTCGATCAGCTCAAAGTTCACACCGTCCTCTTCCCGGCAGACGCGCAGCGCCTGCAGCACCGCCATACGGTTGTCCCCGTCGGGCTGCACCTTTACCGCATACTCCGCGCCGTTGATCTTCACTTCCACAGTATAGCTTGCCTCCAGCGGCTCCGTCCGCGCCCGCGCGATCAGAGCGCGGTAAAGCCGCTCGAATTCCCATTCTTCCAACTGCCGAATGACCATTGCTCCGCTTCCTTTCTGTGGTGGCCCGGCACTGCTTGAAAGAGGGTGCGGCGTATGGTATAATATTTACGCTGCATCTGCTTTCGGGCATGTGCCGGCAGGGGGAAGCGGCGTGCGTCTTTCGGAGAGCTTGCGCCGCTTCCTTCATTTTTTGAGGTCGTCCTTTAACTTTTTGATCCCGCGCCGGGTCGCTTCCATCTTGGTCACTTGTTGTTGGGCACAATACTCTGCAAGGATCGTCTTGCACTCTTCATCCAAGCGCACATGTATGGAAGTACCTTTGGGATTATCCGTAGGGCGCCCCATCTTCTTTTTTTCGGGCAATAGATTCGCCTCACTTTCGAAGTCCAAAATAAGTATATATTTTTGAAGCCCAAATGTCAAAATGTATTATGTTTTTAAATTCAGGAAAAACAGAACCCCCTTGCAGACCCACAGCCTGCAAGGGGGTTTGGTGCGGATGAAGGGATTTGAACCCACACAGTGTTGCCACCACTAGAACCTGAATCTAGCGCGTCTGCCAGTTCCGCCACATCCGCCTATTCTGTCCCGCCGCAGCGGAACAGTTAGAATTTTAGCATGCCGGGGCGGGATTGTCAACCATTTTTCAAAAAATTTTGTGCCGCATTCCGCGCCCGCTCATTGAAAAAGCCGGGCGCAGCGTGTATGATAAAACTATCATCAGCCGCCGCTCCACAGGGCGGCAGGGAGGAACTGTTTATGAACATCGTTTTACTGGAATCGCTCGGCATCCCGCCCGCGTCGCTGGCCCGCCGCACCGCGCCGCTCACCGCCGCCGGCCACACCTTCGCCGCCTTCGAGCGCAGCGCCGACCCCGCCGTTCTCATTCGGCAGGCGCAGGGCGCGGACGTGCTGATGCTGGCCAACATGCCCCTTCCCGGCCAGGTGATCCGCGCCTGCACACAGCTCAAATTCATCGACGTGGCCTTCACCGGGGTCGACCATGTGGACCTGGCCGCCGCCAAAGAAATGGGCGTTGCCGTCAGCAACGCCTCCGGCTACTCCAACGATTCGGTGGCCGAGCTCACCCTGTGCATGGCCCTCTCCCTGCTGCGCAATCTGCCCCAGGTAGACGCCCGCTGCCGCGAGGGAAAAACCAAGGACGGCCTTGTGGGCCGCGAGCTGCGGGGCAAGACCGTGGGTCTGGTGGGCACCGGGGCCATCGGCGCCCGCGTGGCCGAGCTGTTCGCCGCCTTCGGCTGCCGCGTGCTTGCCGCAAACGACCACAGCCGCAAGCCCAGCACCGCGCTCATCACCTACCTGCCTCTGGCTGAGCTTCTTCCCCAGGTGGATATTTTAAGCCTGCATTGCCCTCTGAACGAGGGCACGCGGGGCCTCATCGGCGCGCAGGCGCTCAGCAGCATCAAGCGGGGCGCCATCCTCATCAACGCGGCGCGCGGGCCTGTGGTCGACACCGCGGCCCTGGCTGAGGCCCTGCACGCGGGGCGGCTCGGCGGTGCCGGCATCGATGTGTTCGAGACCGAGCCGCCGCTGCCCACCAATCACCCCCTGCTGCACACCCCCAACACCATCGTTACCCCCCATGTGGCCTTTGCCACCAAAGAGTCCATGGAAAAGCGGGCCGACATCGTGTTCCGCAGCCTGCAGCTCTGGCTGCAGGGCGAGCAGATCAACAAGGTTCTCTGAGCAAAGCGCGGGCTGCCGAACAAACGGCAGCCCGCGCTTTGTGTTCCGGTTCAGGCCGCGCCGGCGGTCTTTTTTTGGGCGCTCAGCATGCTGCGGATGATGTCGCCCAGGCCGCAGCGCAGCAGCAGCAGGCAGAACAGGCCCCCGGTCACGGCACAGCTGATCAGCAGCACCGGGATATCCCCTTCTGCGCCCGAAAAACGCACCGCAAGCTGCCCTGCAAGCGCCGACACACCAAACAACAGGGTCGGCTGCAAAAACCAGCGGTACCACCGGGTGCGGATATCCGCCACCTTGGAGATCCGGAAGATATTCAACAGCGCCGATGAAATGTTCGACACCAGCATCACAAACAAAAAGCCCTTCATGCCCGTGCGGGGCAGCAGCAGGATCACCAGGGCGATGCGCAGGGTCGAATCCCAGATGCTGTAGCGGAAGGTGGCCACCTCTTCGCCCAGGCCCTTCAGAACCGCGTCCCCCATCGAGTCCAGATACATCCCCGGCAGCACGGGGCCCAGCACCAGCAGGTAAAAGGCAATGCTCTCATCGTGGTAAAGCAGCCGCGCCAGCGGTCCGGCATTCAGCGCGATCAGCCCCCCCGCCAGCACCGAGAACATGTTGGTGAACAGCATGATGCGTCCCACCAGCGTTTCCAGCGTTTTTTTATGTCCCAGAATGTGCGCCTCGGTGATCTCCGGCAGCAGCAGTGTGGCCAGCGGGTTCAAAAAAGAAAACGGAAACAGCAAAATCGGCATTGCCATGCCCTTCAGCGCACCAAACTGGGCCAGGCTCTCTTCCCGGCTGCCCAAAAACACCAGCAGGCAGGCGGGCACCAGAATGTTCTCCACCGTGCGCAGCGCGCTGTCCAGGCAGCGCCCGCCCTCCACTGGAGCCACGATGTGCCACATCCGCCCGGTCGTTCCCGCCGGCAGGTACGGCCGCGCGCCGCCGTACAGGCTTTTGGAATCCTTTTTATAATACCAGACCATCAGCAAACAGCTCAGGATCTCGCTCACCGTATTACCGATCACCACGGCCGCGCAGGCATATTGAATGCCCCAATCCAGCACCCGGGGCATCAGCACCATCACCAGGGCAATGCGTACCACCTGCTCCCAGATCTGCGACCAGGAGTTCGGCCCCACCTGCCGCCGGGCAAAAAAGTACCCCCGCAGGGCCGTGCCCACCGCCATAAAAGGCAGGCTGGGCGCCAGAATTTTAAGCGATAACTCTGCCCTTGCGTCCCCCAACCAGTACTTGGCCGCGGGGTAAGCCAGCACAAACTGCACCGCCGCCGCCGCCAGCCCCAGCTCCAGCCCCAGCCGCACCACCCGGTTCAGCACCCCTGCCGTGCGCCCCATGTCCGGCTGGGTCAGCTCCTCTGCCGCCAGGCGGGTGGCCGCCACCGACACGCCCGCCGTGGCAAAGGTAATGCACAGGCTGTAGATGGTGAAGATGAGCTGGTATAAGCCCATGCCCTCCGCGCCGATCCTGGCCGCGATATAAATGCGAAAAAACATGCCCGCCGCCCGCAGGGCCAGGCCTGTGACGGTCAATATGACTGCGTTTTTAAAATACGTGCGCACTTTGCCCATGCTGCCGACCTCCTGTTCATCAATGGATATGCCGCCGGCGGACAAAGTATGAGGCTCCGGGCGCGGGCTTTCCTTTTGGCAGTGTTTGTGGTAGTATAGGAGTGGTATTTTTGCACACATTTGTTTTTGAGGGGAGCGTTCTTTCTATGATCGAATCCATTCGCGCCTCGGCCGCCGCGCTGCAGGCCCATCTGCCCCAGCAGCCTGCCGTGGGCATTGTGCTGGGCAGCGGCCTGGGCGAACTGGCTGAGCAGCTGGAACAGCCGGTCGCTGTGCCCTACGGGGAAGTGCCCGGGTTTGCCCAGTCCACCGCGCCGGGCCATGCGGGCCGCTTTGTGGCCGGCCGCCTTGCGGGCAAGCCGGTGCTGTGCATGCAGGGCCGCCTGCATTTTTACGAGGGGCATCCCATGCAGGCCATCGCCTTCCCCATCCGGGTCATGAAGGAACTGGGGGTGCGCACCCTCATCCTCACCAACGCTGCCGGGGGTGTGAACACAAGCTTTTCGGTGGGCGATCTCATGGTCATCGAGGATCACATCAACTTCATGGGGCAGAACCCCCTCACCGGCCCCAACGACGAAGCGGTCGGCCCCCGCTTTTGCGATATGACCTTCGCCTACACCCCCGCTTTGCGCCAGCTGGCGTTTCAGGTGGCCGCCCGGCAGGGCGTGACCCTGCAAAAAGGCGTATACCTGGGCTACATGGGCCCCAGCTACGAAACCCCCGCCGAGATCCGGGCTTTCCGCGCCCTGGGGGCCGACGCGGTGGGCATGAGCACCGTGCCCGAGGTCATTGCCGCCAGCCACTGCGGGCTGGACGTGCTGGCGGTGAGCCTGATCACCAACATGGCCGCCGGCATCGAAAAGAAAAAGCTCTCGGGCGAAGAGGTCATCGAGATCGCAAACCGGCGCGCCCAGGTCCTGCAGGGCCTCATCAGCGGCGTGATCGCTGCGCTGTAAGCGCTGATTTTCGGGCTTCTGCCCGTGTATATAAGGAGAGAAGAAAATGAGCGATTGTACCCATGATTGCAGCAGCTGTTCTCAGAATTGCTCCAGCCGCCAGAGCCCGCAGGACTTCCGCGAGCCCCCGCACGAGCTCAGCCGGATCAAAAAGGTCATCGGCGTGGTCAGCGGCAAGGGCGGCGTGGGCAAAAGCATGACCAGCGCCCTGATGGCGGTGGAGCTGCGCCGCCGGGGTTATGCGGTGGGCGTGCTGGACGCCGACATCACCGGCCCCTCCATCCCCAAGCTCTTCGGCATCCACGGCCGGGCCGTGGGCGACGAGAACGGCATCTGGCCCATCCAAAGCCGCACCGGCGTGCAGGTGATGAGCATCAACCTGCTGCTGGAAAACGAGGAGGACCCCGTTGTGTGGCGCGGCCCGGTGATCGCCGGCGCGGTGAAGCAGTTCTGGCAGGAGGTCATCTGGAAGGACGTGGACTTTTTATTCGTGGACATGCCCCCGGGCACCGGTGACGTGCCTCTCACCGTGTTCCAGACCCTGCCTGTGGACGGTATCCTGGTGGTGGCGAGCCCCCAGGAACTGGTGAGCATGATCGTGGGCAAGGCGGTAAAAATGGCCCAGATGATGAATGTGCCCATCCTGGGCGTCATCGAAAACATGAGCTATGTGCAGTGCCCGGACTGCGGCAAGCGCATCAACGTGTTCGGCGACAGCCATGTGGACGAGATCGGCGCGAAATACGGCGTGCCGGTGCTGGCAAAGCTGCCCATCGACCCGCGCCTGGCCCAATGTGCCGACAGCGGCGCCATCGAGACCTATGAGCACGAGGCCCTGGCGGGCGCCGCCGACGCGGTGCAGGCCCTCCTCGGCTGAAACCGGAGGGGTGCGCCATGAAAAAAGGCCGTTGGAAGCAGATTGTAAGGCAGAATCTTTCCCCTACCCTGGTGCTGGGCTGGCTGGCCGTGGCGGCCGTCGTCTTCGGCCTGGGGCTGTGGGCATGGCAAGGCCTTTGACCCGATCTTGATTGAAAAGAGCAAAAGCGCGGGCCGCCGCGCCGCCGGAAATTCCGGCTGGCGCGGCGGCCCGCATTTTTCTGTTTTAAACAGGTCACGCGTCCGTGACCGCGGCAAACAGATCGTTCAGCGCCTCGCTCATGGTGGGGTGGGTGTAAATATTGTCCCGCAGCACGGTGTAGGGGATCTTCGCGTCGATGGCCAGCTTGAGCAGATTGATCAGCTCGTGGCTCTCGGCGCAGAACAGGTGCGCGCCCAGGATATGGCCGGTGTCGGCGTCGATCACCGCCTTGAGCAGGCCCACCGGCTTTTGCAGCACCTGCGCTTTCGGGATGGCCCCGGCCCCCAGCCGCGCGATCCCCACCCGGTAGCCCGCTGCCCTCGCTTCGGCCTCAGTCAGGCCCACCCGCGAGAAGGGCGGGTCCAGAAACACGCTGTAGGGCACCGCGCCCCGGTTTTGGGTGGTGCGGCTGCCGTCGCCCAGCAGCTGGCTTTTCACAATGCGGAAATCGTCCAGCGAGATATAGGTGAACTGCAAGCCGCCCGCCACGTCGCCCATGGCCCAGATGTTGGGGGCGGTGGTGCGCATCCGCTCGTCGGTCTTCACAGCGCCCCGCTCGGTCAGCTCCACCCCGGCCGCCTGCAGGTTCAGCGCCGCCACATTGGGGCGGCGGCCGGTGGCCACCAGCACCGCATCGGCGGGCAGCTGCTCCCGGGTCCCGGCAAAGGCCACGGTGACCAGGGCCTGGCCGGCCCGGTCCTCCACAGCTTCCACCCTTGCACTGCGCAGCACCCGCACGCCCCGGCTTTCCAGGCTCTTCAGCACCTCGGCCGCCACCTCCTGGTCCTCCCGGGGCAAAAACGCTTCGCCGTCCTGCACCATGGTCACCTGCGAGCCAAAATTCGCGTAGATGGAGGCAAACTCCACCCCGATGTACCCGCCGCCAATGATCACCAGCCGCCGGGGCAGCTCACGAAGTTCCAGCATGCCCTCGCTCAGGTAAACGCATTCGCTCTCCTGCAGGCCCGGGATGGGCGGCACAAAGGGCCGGGCACCGGTGTTGATAAAGATCTTTTGCGCCTCCACCTCTTCCCCGCCCTCCGGGGTACTCACCGCCAGATGGGTGGCGTCCAGAAAAGCCGCCTCGCCGTCCAGCACCGTCACGTTCGCAGCGTCGGCCAGCTTGTGGTAGTTTTTGTCCCGCAGCATGCCGGTAAGGCGCTCTTTTTCGTCGATGGCCGCGGCGTAGCGGGCTGCCTTTTCCGCAAAGCTCCCGCCCTGCAACGCCGAAAGGCCTGCGCTGTGATGCAGCGACTTTGAGGGGATACAGGCCACATTGATGCAGGTGCCGCCGTACATTTTTTCCGAGCGCTCGATCAGGATCACCCTTTGGCCCGCTGCCGCCAGGGCCCCGGCCAGGGTCTTGCCTCCCTTGCCGAACCCGATGATCGCCGCGTCTGCTTTTTTCATCTTTTTCTCTCCTTCCCCCGGCCTTCAGCCGCCGGCCTGTGCGCTGCCGGGCGCCGCGCCGAAAATGTGCTGCACGATGCCCCCAATGGTGATCTCGCCCAAGCGCTCCTTGCAGCGCTCGTTGAGATCGGTGTAGATCCCATCCATAACTCCCGCCATGCCCGAAGCCACCAGGCAGGGTTTTTCCCGGTCGCCGCTCTTCCAGCCTGTGCTCACAAAACACAGCTCCATCGCTTCGCCCACCTGGCGCAGGGTGATCTCATCCCCGCTTTTGGTCAGCTGGTAGCCCCCGTCGGCCCCTTCCTTGGTGACCAAAAAGCCCGCCTTTTTCAGCTTTGCCAGTACCTTGCGCACCCGGGCGGGGTTGGTGCAGATATTTTCCGCCAGTTCGTCGCTGGAAAGCGTGACCGCCTTGTGCTCCATATACACCAGCGCGTGCACCGCCACATTGAAATCACTGTTCATCTTCCTGCGGCCTCCAATCTGTATCTTTTTTAGTTATAGTTAAAAGATATCATCTCCGCCGCAGATTGTCAAGCAAGGGCCGCATCCCGCGGTTTCAGTAAACGCCGCCCGCCCGGCGCACCAATTCTTCCAGCAAGCGCTGCAGCTTGGGTATAACCGGGTGGTCCTGCAGGCCGTAGTCGGCGGCCAGCCGCTGCATGCGGGGAAAACCAAGCCAGGTGCTGCCCGCCCCGTCCTGCCAGATGGCGATGCGCAGCGGCAGTTCCAGCGCTATGCTCTGGTCGGCCTGCATCAGGCCGGTGCCCACCTTTGGCGCGCCGAACACCAGCACGGTGGTGGGCCGCAGCTCCAGCCCCGCCTCCCGGGCGTTTTGGGCGTGATCGAACTTGGCAAACACCGGGATCTTGCGCTCCGCCAGCTCTTTTTCCAGCCGCCGCACGGTATCCTCCACCGGCAGCTGGCCTTCCAACAAATAGAGCTTGTGGTCGTCGTAATTGGTGGAGAGCAGATCCCCAAAGGCGCCGGCGATGCGCCGGCCCAGGTTGGTAAAGTCAACCCCTTCCTTGTTGGCCAGCAGGGTCACGCACACCAGCTCCGCCGCGTCGGTGAAACGGCTCAAGAAGGCCGAGTATCCCGGCGTCGAGCCCTTGATGTCCATCAGGCCGCGGTGCTTGTAGAACTGCCAGCCCGCCACGGCGGGCACGGTGCGGCCGTCCGGCAGCTGCCAGGGCGCATAGACCATCGCCTGGTGTTCCGGTTTGTGAATCAACACGCCCCCGGCCAGGCCGATATCCCAATACGAAACATCCTGCGCGCTGGCCCAAATATCCCCAAACCCCCGCAGCGCCGAGGAATCCGCCCCACAGGCCACAGGGTATTGGGCGAGGCCAGCCGCCGCTGCTTCGCGTCCGAAAGGCCGTACCCCACCACCCGGGGGATATAAGGCGCCTGTACGATCGCCAAGGTAAGGCCGTCGATCTGTTCTTCCTTCATGAAGTCCCAAATCATCTGATCCACGGTTTGGCCCAGGTAAGAGGTATCGGCGCTGCCGCGCATTTTCACGGTCCCGTGTTCGTTTGTGTTCATGGTCGTTTCCTTTCGCTTGTCTTGCCTATTTCCGAAAAGCTCCACGCTCTCCGGTCAATCCTCGGTCACGATATCGTAGGGCCAATCCCGGATACCGCCGAAGTCGTATACCTGGGTATAGCCCATTTCCACCAGTTTGTTCGCGGCCTGCTTGCTGCGCACCCCCGTGCGGCAGTGCACCAGCAGCACCGCGTCCAAGTCCGGAAGCGCCTCGGGCGGCTCGCTCCCGATCGTCTCGTTGGGCACCAGCACCGCGCCCGGAATGTGCCCTTCCCTGTATTCCTCCTCGGTCCGCACATCCACCACGGTCACGCCGCCCTCGTCCATCCTTTGTTTTGCCTCTTCGGCGGTGATCCTATGGTAAGCCTGCGCCTCTGCGCTTTCGCCGGCTGCCCCGCCGCCCGCGTCGCCCTGGCTTGCCGCGGGCAGGCTGTCCGCGGGCGCGGCCCCCCGTGCGGAACATCCCGTCAGCAGCAGCGCCGCCAGGATCCCCCCTGCGATCCAATGCTTCATGTCGCCCCTCCATTCTGTAATCATTTTAATTTCAGTTTCTGTTTATAACTATATACGTATTGGTTACAGTTGTCAAGCCTTTTTTAAAATAATTCCGGTGAAAAGCAAGCGTGTTTTTCGCCGGAATCGCAAAGCGGACGGGGGGCCTTGCATCTTTTCGCAAAATCGGGTATAGTATAGGTATCACTTGGGCCCGTAAAGGTTTCGACGGGGAGAGTGAAGCGCGAGCAGCGGGTAGTGGATGGGGGCCACACTTTAAACGCCTCCAAAAAAATAGCTAACAACAATAAATTAGCTGTCGCTGCCTAACTAAAGGCGGCTGTCCTGCCCACTCAAGTGCCGTGTGGGGCCAGGGCATCATTTAGGCACTGAACGTGAGCCGCCTCAAGCTTTGCGGGCGGCCATGACCCCATGAAGCTACCAATGCGGCGGCCTGTTTGCCGGCCTGCCGCAAAGGGAATGTTGTAGACAGGCTGCACCCGGAGATACTCTCGCGGATCGCTTTTCGGACACGGGTTCGATTCCCGTCGGGTCCACCAAACAGGCATTGGACGAACACCTATTGTTTCAAGGGCGGCTTTGCCGTGACGGTGGGGCTCTGATGTCAAAACAAAAATGGCTGTTGCAAAACGAAAATTTTGCAACAGCCATTTTTTATTAATCGTCGAAAACCCTTGTTGAAATCAGCCGTCTTTTTTGCCGTCCACGCAGCCCGTGAAACATACGGCCCGTAAAATCTTCTGCAAAAGCATCCACGCCCTTTTATACCCCGCCCGCAAAACTGTAGCCGTTTTTGCCCTGTCCCTTTGCCCGATACATGGCTTGGTCGGCCGCCCGGTACAGCGAGTCGTAATCCGCCCCATCCGCCGGGAAGCAGGCGATGCCCACACTCACCGACATGGGCGGCACATCCTTTTCACCCCGCTGCAGCAGCTCCAAAAGCTGCTCCATCTTCTGCCGGGCCAGCCGCACGCTGCCCGTTCCCCCCGCATATGCCACCAGCTCGTCGCCGCCCAGCCGGCCCAGAACGTCACCGGCGCGGAATACGCTTTTCATACATTGGGCAGCGTATTGCAGCGCGTGATCCCCCGATTCATGCCCGCAGGTGTCGTTGATCTTTTTAAAATCATCCACATCCAGCATGAACAGGATACCGGCAGGGTCGGCACGCAGCCGCCCTGTGATCGCCTCCTGGGCGGCCCGGCGGTTGCGCAGGCCGGTCAGTCCGTCTGTCTCCGAGATATGCAACAGCCGCTCCTCCCGGCGCTTCTGTTGGTCGATATCGGTCACCTTGCCAAAAACGGCGGCCAGCTCTCCCCGCTCGTAGGCATACCGCACCTGTACCAGGCACCAGAAGTAGCGCTCCTCTTCCGGCTGCAGCAGCCGCACCCTGGCCTGGGCTTCCGCTTCACCGCCCGCGCCCTGCAGCAGCTCCCGGATCGCCCCGCGGTCCGCCTCATGAATGTACATCGCTCCCATATCGCGCACAAAGTTTTGCTGCGTCAGCTCGTGAACCCGGAACAGCGTCTGCGCGTTGGGCGTAAACCGGATCGTGTCGCTTTTCCGTTCGTAGTCGAACAGCACGGTATCCGAAAATTGCTCCAACAGCAGGTATCGCTGCTGCTCCCGGTTCAGCCTGCGCAGCAGCCGGGCCAGCAGCAAAAAGATCACAAGGCAGAACAGCACCCCGCACACAAGCAGCGCCGCCGCACCGTAGGTAGTGCGCAGCACGATGGCCCGCGAATGGACCGCCGCCCTGTCCGCTTGAACAACCAGGGCAAGGTGCCAATCGTTATATCCCAGATCCGCCACCGAAAGATAGCAGGGTGAACCATGGTAGGTGCCCAGCAAAAAGCTGCCCAGTTCGCTGCCCTCTGCTGCCAGCACCTTCTTCAGCCCCTCCACCGCCTCCGGCGGGGCGCTCCGGCTCTCCATCTCTTCCAGCAGATTCTCCTGCGGGTCGGAACCGTCGCCCCGCACCGGGATCGTGCCGCCGGTTGCGTCCACCAAAAAGCTGTACAGCACCTTCCCCTGCGAGGGGGGATAGACCGAAGTCCTCACCAGCATCTCGGCGTTCGCCACACAGCGCAGCGCCCCCAGGCACTCCCCCCCGCGGAACACGGGCACCGCCACCGCCACACAATAAAGGTCTCCCAGCCTGCGGGAATAAATGATCGGCGTGACCGTGGTCTGTCCCCGCTGCAGCAGGCGGATGATCTCCACATCCTCAGGGCGGATATCCTCGTCCCCCAACCGCTCGTTCAGCTCCTCGCTGGTGTTATAAAGGATCCTGGCGTCGGGGTTCTCCTCATTCATCGCCCGCAGCGATACCTCCACAAATTCCGGCGTGTTGTTCTCCGCCACCAGCACCGCAAGGGCCTGGAGGGTATTCATAATATCGTGCAGGCCCGAAAGGGTCTCGTCCCGCTGCGCCGCGGTGTAAGCGTCCAGGTTTTCCACCGCCATCGCCGTAAACTCTTCGGTGATGGCGCGGCGGTAATAAGCAAATACCAACGCGGCGCACGCGCTCAAAAACAGCGCGCATGCCCCGCCGGCCAGCGCGTACCAGCGCACCTGCGCCCTGCGGCCGCAGACCGGCTTCTCCCCGCGCTTTTTCGCTGCCCGCATGTCCGCTTTCCCCTTTTTCAGCCTTCCATTTTTTGGATAGAAATTTTTCATGGCTCTATTATACGCCATTGTTCAGGTGCTTGGCAACGCTTCCGGCTCCTTTTCTTTGATTTAATAAGAAAAGTTCGCAAAAAAAGGCAAAGGCCCGGGGCACTGTGCGCCCCGGGCCGATCGATGCATCTCTTTGCCGCCGCGGGCCGCGGCGCTTTTCAATCGGTCAGCGCCCGGAACATATCCGGGCCTTTTTTTTGCAGCGCGGCCTCCAGCGCGCAGCCGCACACAGCCAGCAGCGCCAGCGCCGCCGCAAGTCCCGCCCGGGGCCACGCCAGCGAGGCCAGCCGCCAGGCGACCCCGGCGGCGGCGGCCAGCCCCACGCCCGCCAACATGCTGAAGCTGGCGGCCGCCGATTGCTTGACCACCACCGTGTCGTTCACCGCGTCCAGCTTCGGGAAAGCCAGATTGATCAGCAGCCCCGCCGAGGCGGCCGCCCAGTTCATCAGCAGCCCGCCCACGGCCAGCCCGGCCGCGTTCAGAACTCCTGCGCCCAGGCCCAGGCCAAGCATCAGGCCGCTGGCCACCGTGAAGGGGGCGGCCAGGAGCTGATGAAATGCAGACTTTGCCCGCAGCACCTGCCCGGCCGGGACCGGCAGGCTTTGCAGCACCCACAGGGTGTTTCCCTCCAGGCTCACCGAGCTCGCCGTAATAGCCGTGAGGGCCAGGCAAAAGCCCATCGCCCCCGCCGCAAGCGGCAGCACCGGAACGCCCTCCAGCCCGCTCGCGGCCAAAAAGCCCGCCAGGTCGCGCCCCTTGATCACGGCGGCAATTCCCGCCGCCAGCAGCATCAAAAGCCCTACGATGGTGTTGAACAGGTAGATCGAGGTGTTCACATAGCGCGCCTTTTCCTTTTTCAGCAGCGCGCGGAACACGCTGCCGCCCTGCATCCGCCCCAGTTTGTAATCGCTGCGCCCCCCATGGTTCTGCAGCGAGGCCAGCACACCGTTGTAGCTGCGGCTGCACAGCGCCGCCAGCAGCGCCACCGGGACCACACAGACCAGCCCAAGCTTTACAAGGCTCAGCGCGCCGCCCGCGGCCACAAAATCGGCGAACCACTGCAGGGGCGCGAGCCCCCCGGAAAACGAGAACTGCACCGCCTGTGCGCCCGGATCGCCCAGCCCGGAAAAGCTTCCCCACAGGCTGCCGCCCACCACCAGCAAAAGCAGCGCGAAATACAAGATGTTTTCCACCAGGGCATGGCGGGTAAAGCGGCCGCTGATGAACGCCAGCACAAACCCCACCGCCAGCGCGATGAACAGGGGCAGCAGCGCCAGCAGAATCGCCGCCAGGGCAAGCCGCAGGCTCACCCCCACCGAAAAGCCGGTCTGCATCATATAAGCCGCGCCCGTGGGGGCCAGCCAGGCCAGGGTCAGCACCAGGTTTTCCACATACAGCGCCGCCAGGCGCGCCAGGATCAGGCTGAACGGGCTCACCGGCAGCGCCAGCACAATGTCGATGTCTTTGGTGCCGAACACGACCTCCCGGGCGCCGATGGCCGTAAAGATCGCGCACAGGGCCACGGTCATTATGCCCAGCAGAGCGAACAGCAGCGGGGCCTGCCCTGCCCGCACCAGCACGGGCGCCAGCGGGAAGCTGTAGGTGGCGGACATAAACGCGCAGAGCGCCAGCATGAGTGCCAGCACCGCCGGGCCGCCCCCGGCGCGCTTGCCGCTCTTGCGCCCCCCAAAGCCCAGGCTGTAAGTCAGGCCCCGGAACGAGACCCAAAAAAGCGCGCGGAACTTACGCATCTTGCTCACCCTCCTGCCGCAGGAAAACCTCTTCCAGGGTCGAGGAACCCACCACCTGGGCGGTGGGGCCCTCGCACACCAGCCTGCCGCCCTTCAGGATCGCCACCCGGTGGCACAGCTTCTCGGCCACCTCCAGCACGTGGGTGGAAAAGAACACCGCCCCGCCCGCGGCGCACAGCTCGGCCAAAAAGCCCTTCAGCAGATGAGACGCCTTGGGGTCCAGCCCCACAAACGGTTCGTCCAGGATCAGCAGCCGGGGCTGGCGGATCAGCGCGCTGGTCAGGGCAAGCTTCTGCTTCATGCCGTGGGAATAGCTGCTCACCGGGCTGCCCAGCGCCCCCACGATCTCAAACGCCCCTGCGTAGGTCTCGATGCGCCGGCGGCGCAGGTCAGCCGGGATCCCGTACACGTCCGCGATAAAATTCAGGTAATCGATGCCGTTCATAAATTCATACAGATCCGGGTTATCCGGCAAAAAGGCGGTCACTCTTTTGGCGTTCACCCCGTCCGTGCGCACGTCGTGCCCGTCGATGGTGATGGCGCCCTGGTCGTAGGCCAGAATGCCCGCCACCGCCCGCAGGGTGGTGGTCTTGCCCGCGCCGTTGTGGCCGATAAAGCCCACGATCTCCCCCGCGTTCACCGCCAACGTCAGATCATCCACGGCCTTTTTGCCGCCGGGGTATGTCTTGGAAAAGTGCTCGATCTCCAACATGATAAAATCCCTCCTCCGGGGCGTTTGCCCCGTTCATTGCCTCTGTTTTATACCCTCTACCTGGGGGAAGGTCAAGCATTTTTTGCAAGATCCTCCAAAGAAATTTTTACCTTCTCCCTTTCACCGACTTCCATACCGGCAGGCCCCGCGCAAAACGGGATCGCACATTTTCCCAGACTCAGGCAAAAAGCCCCCGTTCCTCGGAACGGGGGCTTTTTGCCTGAGTCTTTTTTATTGCTTTTACAGTTAAAAGCTCATCTTAAAGCACCCGCGCCTCGCCCCTGCGTGGCAACCGGCGCGCATGTGCAAAAAACAGCCTTTGCTGCGGTTGTTTTTATTCCTCGCCGTGCAGGCGGGGCCAAAAGGGCGTGCAGTCAAAGGTGGCAAAGTAATCATCGGCGGTCTCGGCCCGGCGGATCAGCTCGTGGGTGCCGTCCTCCTTCAGCAGCACCTCGGCGCTGCGCAGCTTGCCGTTGTAGTTGTAGCCCATGGAAAAGCCGTGGGCGCCGGTGTCGTGCAGCACCAGCACGTCGCCCACCTCGATCTTGGGCAGCGGCCGGTCGATGGCAAACTTGTCGTTGTTCTCGCACAGGCCGCCCGTCACATCGTAAATGCGGTCGCAGGGCTCGTCCTCCTTGCCCAGCACCGTGATGTGGTGGTACGAGCCGTACATCGCCGGCCGCATCAGGTTGGCCGCGCAGGCGTCCAGGCCCACATAGTCCTTTTGGATGTGCTTTTCGTGCAGCACAGTGGCCACCAGATGCCCGTAGGGCGCCAGCATGAACCGGCCAAGCTCGGTGAACAGGGCCACGTCGCCCATGCCCGCCGGCACCAGGATCTCCTCAAACTTTTTGCGCACGCCCTCGCCGATGGCCATGATGTCGCTGGCGGGCTGGTAGGGCGCATAGTCCACCCCCACGCCGCCAGACAGGTTGATAAAGGCGATCTTTGCCCCGGTGGCCTTGTTCAGGCGCACTGCCAGCTCAAACAAAATCCCGGCCAGCGTGGGGTAATACTCATTGTAGGTGGTATTGCTTGCCAAAAATGCGTGGATGCCGAACCGCTTCGCGCCCTTTGCCATCAGCTTTTTAAAGGCGCTCTCCATCTGCACCTCGCTCATGCCGTACTTGGCCTCGCCGGGGTTGTCCATAATGCCGTTGCCCAGGCTGAACACGCCGCCCGGGTTGTAACGGCAGCACACCGTTTCCGGAATGCCTGCCACCCGCTCCAAAAACTCCACGTGGGTGTAGTCGTCCAGGTTGATGTAGGCGCCCAGCTCGTAAGCTTTCTGCATATCCTCCACCGGGGTCACGTTGGAGGAAAACATGATCTCGTGCCCCTTAAAATCGCAGGCCTCGCTGAGCATCAGCTCGGTGTACGACGAACAGTCGACCCCGCAGCCCTCCTCCTGCAAAATTTTCAGGATGTAGGGGTTCGGCGTGGCCTTTACCGCAAAGTATTCCTTAAAGCCCTTGTTCCAGCTGAACGCTTTGTAAAGGCGGCGGGCATTTTCCCGAATGCCCTTTTCGTCGTAAAGGTGGAACGGCGTGGGCACGTCGGCAATGATCTGCTGCGCCTGCTCCAATGTGATGAACGGCACCTTCTGCATGGTGGTCGGCTCCCCTCTTATTTCTCTCTGCGCACAGGTGTTTTATAAGTATTCCACATTATAGCACAGCCGTGCGCAGCTTGGCAATAAAACATGGGCAAAAACGAAGCCTCGCCGCCCATTTTCCCGCTTTTGCCGCGTTTTTGCTCAAACAGGCGGCGGGCCCCCGCACGCTGTGCGCAAAGGGCCCGCCGCCTGCCAAACCAGAGAGAACACAGGAAGGGATCAAATCATTTTTTCGCTGCCCGTCACGGCAGTTTATTGCCCGCCGCGCGGTAAAGGGCATACCAGTCGTCCCGCTCCAGCGCAAGATCCGCGCCCCGCGCGATATCCTCCAGCCGCTTTGCGCTGGTGGTGCCGCAGATCACCTGTACCATCGCCGGGATGCGCACCAGCCAGGCCACCGCCAGCGCCGTTTTGCTGGTCTCATATTTTTGCGCCAGTTGCTCCAGCACCCCATTCAGTTCCGGGAACTTGGGGTTATCCACGAACACGCCCTCAAAAAAGCCGTATTGAAAGGGCGACCAGGCCTGCAGCATAATTTTATTTGCCTTACAGTATTCCAGCACCGACCCGTCCCGGTCCTCCGCGCCCGCAAATTTTGTGTTTACGTTTACACCGTGATCGATCATGGGGGTGTGCAGAATGCTCATCTGCATCTGGTTGATCAGCAGCTTGTGAGGCACCGCCCGCTGCAGCGCCTCGATCTGCGCCGGGTTGTGGTTGCTCACCCCAAAATACCGCACCTTGCCGGCGGCATGCAGCCGCTCAAATGCCCGGGCGATCTCGTCCGGCCGGGCCAGCGGGTCCGGCCGGTGGATGAGCAAAAAATCCAGGTAGTCGGTGTGCAGGCTGCGCAGGCTGTTCTCCACGCTTTTTGTGATATGCCCGGCGGAGGAATCGTAAATGCCGCCGATCCGGATCCCGCACTTGCTCTGCACATAAACTTTTTCGCGCAGGCCGGGGTTTCGCGCCAGCACCTCGCCAAACCGCGCCTCAGACCGGAACTCCCCATAAAAATCCGCATGGTCAAAAAAGTTCATTCCCAGTTCCGCCGCCAGCAGCACCTGCCGTTCCAGCGCCCCGTACTCCATCTCCGCGATCCGCATGCAGCCCATGGCCGCCGCCGGCAGCCGCAGCCCCGGGACCGGTTCATAATAGTTCATTGCCGTACCTCTTTTCTTTCATCCTTTGATTGCGCCCTCCAGCGCCCCGGCCTTCTGGAAGGTCTGCATGGCCAGATAAAGCAGCACGCTGGGCACGATCACCAGGGTGGTGCCCGCCAGGATCACCTGCCAGGGCGTGGCCAGGCCGTCGGTGAGCGGCAGGGTGGAAACCGAAACCATAAGGGTGTGTTTTTCCGGCTTGTTCAAAAACAGCAGCGGCCAGAAAAAGTCGTTCCAGCGGGCGATCAGGGTAAGCGAGGCCCACGAGGCCAGCGCCGGCTTGATCACAGGGCACACGATCTTCCAGAAAAGCCCAAAGTCTCTGCACCCGTCAATGCGGGCGGCGTCCAAAATATCATCCGGCACCTCCAGAATGTACTGCCGCAGGTAAAACACGCCCACCGCCGTGGCCAGCCGCGGCAGGATCAGCGACCACAGGCTGTTTATCAGCCCCACCTCTTTCATAATCAAAAACAGCGGAACCGCGCCCACCTCAGCCGGAATGGTCATTGTGGCCACCACAAAGTAAAACAGGGCGTCCCGGTAAGGGAATTGGTACTTTGCAAAGGCAAACCCGGCCAGGGCGCAAAAGAACAGGGTGGTCACAGTGCCCACCACCGCGGTAAACACGCTGTTGCCCAGCTGCTGCCCGATGGGGATCAATTGGAACAGGCGCGCATAGTTCGCCAGGGTCGGGTTTTGGATGGCAAGCGCGCTGAACCCCGAGACCTTTTCCCCCACGCTTTTAACCGAGATCACGCAGGACCACAGCACCGGGAACACGCAGATCACCACCACAATGCCCATTGCGGCGTGCAGGGCAGTTCCCTGTGCCAGCCGTTTGCTTTTCATGAAGCCTTCCCCCTTCCTTCACAGCTCCCGGCGTCTGTGCCTTACGTAAAACTGAACCAGCGACAGCGCAAGCAGTATCCCGATCAGCACCACGCCCACCGCCGAGCCATAGCCCATTTTAAAGATCTGGAACGCATTCACATACATCAATTGGAACAGCGACATATTCGAGGATCCCGGCCCCGCCAGGGTATAACTCTCGTTAAAAATCTTCCATGCGTCCACCGTCACCGTGACCATGCAGAAAAAAGAGATGTTTCCCAGCTGGGGCAGCGTAATCCGGAAAAATTGCTGTATGCCGGACGCCCCGTCCACTGTGGCCGCCTCGTAGTATTCGCCCGGAATGCCCAGCAGCCCGGACAGATAGATCAGCACATACCAGGGCGTCATGCGCCAGATAAACAGCGCGTGCACCGGGATCCTGGCCAGGCGGCTGCTGGTGAGCCATGGCTGTGGGTCCGCCCCTGCAAGGCCCAGGATCGCGTTGATCAGCCCCGCGTTTTGGTCAAACAGCATTCCAAAAATCAGCCCCACCGCGATCGAAGCGCACACATAGGGCAAAAACACAGCCGTTTTAAAAAAGCGCCTTCCCCGCAGCAGCTTTGAATTCAGCATACATGCCAGCAGCAGCGAGAGCGAGAGCACCCCCACCACGCCCACCAGCCAGTAGATCGCCGTGTTTCGCAGCGCGTCCAGGAACTGGTAATCCGTCAGCATCGCCCTGTAGTTTCCCAGGCCGATAAACTGGGGCTTGCTCATTCCATTCCACTTTTGAAAGCTCAGCCAGATCGTGGCCGCCGTGGGCGCCAGCTGAAAAATGAAGAACTGAATAAAAAACGGGCTGATCGCAAGAACTGCAAAGCCATATTTTCTCCAAAATCGTTTCATTGTTTTCACCTCCGGGCCGGCGCCCGCCGGCGGGCCGGTCACTGCGTTTCCAGCGCCTCCAGGATCCAGCTGGCCCGTTCCAGCTCAAAATCCGAGGGGACCGTACAGTCCGCTCCCAAAATAAACGGCGTGGGGCCCATTTCCTTCACCAGCTCCCGCACCGCTTGCTGCAGCTGCGCCTTTGTGCCGGATACCAGCGGGAAGCCCCGGCGGTTGTCCAGCCCGCCCAGCAGCACGCTGCCAGGGAAATACCGCCTGCCCTCCGCCAGTGGCAGGCCCTCCACGCCGGTTCCCCAGTTTTTCACCCGGGCGGGGTAATCCTTCCAATATTCCAGGTGGTTGGCAAACCCCGCCCAGGAGCACATGTGCAGGATGTTGTATTGGCTGTGCAGGTTTGCAGCCTTCAGCACCATAAGGTCGGACGGCGCGATCCAGCGCCGGTGCTCCTCTTCGCTCATTCTTCCCTTTTCCGCTCCCTGCACGCTCTGGTAAATCCCCAGGCAGCTGCCCCTGTGGATCACCAGCTCCGCCAGATGGGCAAGGTCGGCTGCCACCACCTCCAAAGCGTGCAGCACGGCCGCCTCGTTCTCGCGCAGGTGCGCCATCACCGTTTCATCCTTTGTGCGGCCTGCAAGGGCGTGTTCCGTAAAGCTCTCCGCCGCGCGGATCATGGTAAAGGGCGAGAAAAAGTTGTAAAAAAGGCAGCACTCCTCCCCCAATTCCTCATGGATGCGCGCGCAGCGCTCCACGGTATCCGCAAAAAATGCGTCGTCCCGGGGCAGCGGGGCAAGCTTTGCCCAGTCGGCCGCACAGTCGATCTTCTGCCGCACGGGATAGAGCAGCCCGTCCGACATAATCTTTACAAAATCCACATTGCTCTGTTTGTAGGCTCGGACATGGGCTTGCACACACGCCTCCCCCCGGCTCTCCGCGTCTGTAAAGTGGAACCAAAGGCCCACCGGTGGGCGATCGGGCATCGTTCCGTTCAGCACCGCCATCAGGCGTTCTTTTTTATCCATTGTACCGGCATCCTTTTCTTGTTTTTTCGCTCCCCGCAGGGGGGATGGTTCAGGGAATCTGCGCCTGCCCGATGCGCGCCTTCAATTCGCGGTCCATGTTGGCAATGGCCTGCTCCATGGTCTGTTCGCCCGCAACATAGGTTTCGATCTCGGCGCTGATGATGTTGTCGGCCTCCGCGTCGCTGGGGGTCACCACCAGGTTTGCCGAGGGGTTGTTCAGCGCCTCGCTCTCGGTCTTGCGGAACGACTGCCCGCCGTAAAAGTCCGAGGGCTCCTGCCAGTAAGGGTCTTTCAGCATTTCCAGCGAAACAGGGTTGTTGTAGGGCCCGTTCTCGGTCATCATCTGATCCACCCAGGTTTTATAAGCCTCGCCGTCCGTCACAAAGTCATACCACAGCTTCTGCAAAAGCCCCACATAGGTGTCGCTGTGCTTGTCGATCAGGCAGTAAAAGGTACTCACCGGGGCGCCGCCCGTTCCGATTTCCGGGAACACCGGCGCCGCCATGGCCCGCCAGTCGCCCGCGGTCTCGGTCAGGTTGCCGCGCATGAATTCGTCCCAGAACGCGCCCATGTAATAGGTGGCAATGATCCCCTCGTCGGTGGCCTCATACAGCGGCTGTTGCATCATATCGGTCTTGTAAAGCAGGCCCTCGCTGTTCAGCTGGTCCAAAAAGCCCAGTGCCAGCTTGGTGCCCGGGTCCTCGCCGATCACCACGTTGCCCGCATCGTCCCATATTTTCGCGCCGGCCTGGGGCATCAGGCCGCGGCGGCACCAATAGCGCCAGGTATAGCTGCCCGGGTCAATGTAGGAAAGGTACACCTTCCCGCCGCTCTTTTCCTTCAGCTGCCGCCCGGCTTCCAGGTAGCCGTCAAAGGTGTTCATCATGGCCGGGTCCACGCCGTACCTATCAAAGACCTCCGCATTATAAAACAGCATCTGCGGGCGCACCGCGTCCGGCAGGGCATAGATCTTGCCGCCGATGGTCGCGTCGCTCACCGCCCCCGGCACAAACTGATCGGCCATGGGGCTGTAATAGTCGGTCATGTCCAGCAAAAAGCCGTTCATCGCCATGTTCACCACGCCCACTGAATCCAAAAACAGGATGTCCGGCATGGATTCATAATCGCCGCTCATGCTGTACATCGCAATTTTTTGCAGCGCGTCGTTGTTCGTGGCGATCGTGGTGGCCTCCACCTCCACGCCCGGCGCGATGTCCGCATTGCGCTCCAGCCAGGAATCAAAATACATCTTTCGGAACTTGGGCTGGCCGGTCGCCCACCACACAAGCTTTCCCGAAGGGTAGCTCTCGCTTTTGCCGCCTGTCTGTGCGGAAGCGGCGGCGGAACCGCCGCCGCCCGGCGCGGGCGGTTCAGTCGTGCCGCAGGCTGCCAAAAGGGCTGTGATCAGGGTCAGTGCCACGATACGCTTCGCTCTAAACCACTTCATTCTGAATACCTCCTTCAAGAATTCACTTTCACCGATTTTTTCAAATCGGAACGATCCGCCGCTGTGTGCCTGTTAAAAATTCAAATAGTTCTGCCAAACCTGCAGGATCTTTTTGGAGTCCTCGATCAGCAGCTTTTTTGCCGTCTCAATGTCCCGTTCCCTGCAGGCCTCGATCAACCGCTCGTGCGTGTCCCGCTTGCTCCAGATCGATTCGTCCGAGATCTGCAAAAAATACTGGGTGGACGCCCGGGCGCAGATCCGGAAGGTATCCGCCAAAAGGCGGCACATGTACGCATTCCCGGAAAACGACGCCAGCAAAAGATGAAACTCCATGTTGTCGCTCCACTGTTTGCTGGCCTGGGTTTTGAGCGGGTCCTGCGAGCCGATCCTGTCGTTGTATTCCTGCAATTTTTGAATCTTGTCGTCGTTCAGGTGCGCAAAGCTCCGCTCCAGCATATATATCTCAAGCATCTGCCGCGTTTCCTGCACCTGCAGCAGCTCGTC
>NZ_DBGCTQ010000064.1:0-32791 GCF_048388525.1 Allofournierella sp.
AGCCATTGCCAGATACACAGGGTGGACGGGCACATTGGCGGACATAGTCGCCATAATGGTCATGGCGGTGATGCCGGCCACGGTACCGGAGCCCTGGGCCACACGGAAGATGAACCCAATGAAGTAAGCGAACAGGCACATCATGATCACGTTGCCGGGGTTGATGTGCAGGGTATCAAGCAGCGCCTGGCCAATGTTGGTGGCCGCAATCACGGCGCCGAACGAGCCGCCCGCGCCGGTAATGGCCAAAGCCACGCCCGCGGTGCCCAGGGACTTGCTGGCAGAAACCTCAGCGGCCTTGAAGCCGATGAACTTCCAGGCGATCAGGTACGCGCTCAGCGCGCCCATCAGCAAGGCAAAAATCTTATTGCCCAGCAGAGCCACGATCACATTATCGCTCCCGGTGGCAGCAACCACCGTGCTCACCATAATAAACACCACGGGCAGCAGCAGGGGGATCAGCGAAACGATGAACGGGGGGCTGGGGAGCTCTTTGCTGTTGGCCTCATGCTCAGACAGATTCTTGAGCACGTCCACCTCATGGTTCACGTCCTTTTCCTCGTTGAAAAAGCCGTGATCCAGAATCTTGGTGTACACAAACAGGGTGGCAAAGGTGGCGATCAGGCCGATGATCAGGCCGGCGATGATCTGGGTGCCCAGGCCGTAGCCCAGAATATCAGGTGCGGCCAGGGGGTTCGGCGTGGGGGGCACCAGGGTCTGGGCCACGCAGTCGCCGATGATCAGCGAACCAGCCACATACGCCATGGGCTTGTTGATCTCCTTTGCAACAGCAATGCCGATGGGGATCAGTATGATAAAGGTAATATCAAAGAATACGGGAATGGCCAGCAAAAAGCCTGTGCCGGCCAGCGCCCACAGAACATATTTTTTGGGAACAGCATGCACCAATGTGGTTGCGATCTTTTGGGCGGCGCCCGAATCGCTCATCAGCTGGCCCAGCAGAACGCCCAGGCCGATGGGCAGGCCGATGCTGGTCATCATGTTGCCAAAGCCCGAAGCGATGGTATCCATGGTGGGGATCACTCCCAAACCGCAGGAAATGCCCATGTAGGCGCTGGCGATGACCAGGCTCACCATGGGGTTGAGTTTGGGGATCAGGATCAGGCCGATGATCAGCGCGATCGAGATTGCAAGGTTCAGTACCAAAAATCCGCTCGACATATGTATGTCTCCTTTCTTTCCAGCAGGTCCACTCTCTCAATGTTTCCTCAAAAGCATTTGCCGTTGCTGGCACGGCCGCTTTAAGTTTTTCTTTTGCCGCCGTGCATTATCCCTTTCGGGAATACCCGGCGCCTCCTCCTGCCCTCCTCTCTTCCATTCTCACAGATTGTTCGTATATAAGAACCATAAACCTATATACGAACTTTATGTTTCAAGCATAGTCCTGCATTCATAAATTGTCAATAAAAAACGCGTTCCGAAGTACATCTTTGTATGTTTCACTTATTTCGCTTCATCTTTTTTGTGCAAATTGTTCACACCGGGCCGCTCTTCCTTTTATTACTGGACAATCCCCTTAAAAACTTATATAATTCTATAAAGATAAAATATGGCTGCCCCAATTTTTTCTGTTAAACCAATTAAAAAGACCGGAGATCGCTTCTATGCCAATGCCCACCGAACATCATGCCACCAGCCGCGTGCTGGACGTACTGGACTTGCTGGCCTCAGCCGATGAACAGGGCTATACCTTGACCGAGATCGCCGCCCGTATCGGTTCTCCAAAAAGCAGCCTCTTTCCAATCCTGCGCACTTTGTGCAGCCGCCGTTTTCTGGTGTGCGACGCCGCCACCAACCGCTATACCATTGGGCTTGGCGCCTATGCCGTGGGCTGTGCCTTTTTGTACAGCCAGACCCTGCTGGATCATCTGCACACCGAGATGCACACCGTTGCACTTGCCTGCGGCGAAACCTGCCAGCTGGGCGTGCGGGATAAGAGGGATGTGCTGTACATCGCCAAGGAAGATTCTTCCCAGCCGATCCAGCTCATCAGCCATGTGGGCAAGCGCCTGCCTCTCTACGCCACCGCCTTGGGCAAGGCGCTGCTTCTGGATGCTTCTCCCGCCGAACTGGAAGCGCTGTACCCCACATCGGAAGGCCTGGTGGCGCTCACCAGCCACACCATTGTAAACCGGGATCAGCTTTTCCGCCAATTGGACCAGATGCGCGCTCAGGGCTACGCCACAGAGTACGGCGAGGGCGACGACAACATCTGCTGTCTGGCCGTTCCCTTGCGCCAGAGCGGCCGCACCATGGCCGCCCTGAGTGTAAGCATGCCCACCTTCCGCAATGTGGAGGGCAAGGAGGCCCTGGTGCACGGCAAACTGCTGGAAGCGCGGCAGAACATCGAAACTCTGCTGCTGCAGCCAGACATGGCGGCAGAGTTCAAACAGCTGCTTGCCCAGTATTGACATTGCACAAAAAAGCGCGCTGCCCTTTTCCCGGGCAGCGCGCTTTTTTTATTTTCACATTTTCTGGTGCCGGGTCATTTTATTCAAAAACACCACAAACATGACCGTCAGGATCATCCCTTTGCAGATGCTGGAGATGGAAATGCTCCACCAAATGCCCGAAAGCCCAAGCGCCGTTGCACTGAGCGCCAGCGCCGCCGGAATGCGCAGCGCGGTGAACACCGTGCTCAGCACACTGGCGGGCAGGGTATGCCCAAAGCCCGCATATGCCCCCTCCACCAGGATCTCCCAGCACATAAACAGCTCCGAAAAGCCCAGGATCACCAGGTAATCCACCCCCATGGGCAGTACCTGCGCCTCCGGGATGAACAGGCGGAAAATGGGGGCTGCGCAAAACACCAGCAGGCAGGTGCACAAAACACCCCATACCGTCATCAGCGCAAAAGCGGCCTTAAAGCCCTTCCGCGCCCGCTGCAGGTTTCCGGCGCCGTAATTCTGCCCGATAAAGCTGTTCACCGCGGCCGCAAAGCCGTCAGCGGTCATCCAGCTGATCGACTCGATCTGGCTACCCACCTTCTGCACCGCCACCGCGTTGTCGCCCCAGCCCGCCACCATGCGGGCGATCACCATCGAGATCAGCGGGAACAAAACGTTCATCACCGCCGAGGGCCCGCTGATGCGCACAATGGCCTGCAGTTCCTCTTTTGCAGCAAGGCGGCGCAGCTGCACATGCGGAAACAGCCGCTGCTCCCGCGCCGCATAGCGCACAAGCACCCCAAACACCACCACCTGTGCCAGCACGGTGGCCGCCGCCGCGCCCGCCACGCCCCACCGGGGAAACGGTCCCACTCCAAAAATCAACATGGGGTCCAGCACAAGGTTCAGTCCCAGGCCGCAGCCCATGGCAAAAAAGGGGGTCCGGCTGTCGCCTGTGGCATTGATCACCGCCACCAGCACTTGGTTGATAAATGAAAAGAACATCCCGGCCCCCACAATGATCAGGTAAGCGCGGGCCTGGGCCACCACTGCCGGGCTGTTCAGGTTGAAAAAGCCGATCAGCGGCGCAGCCCCCAGCGTGAGCAGCAGGGTAAAGCCCACCGCCAGCGCCGCGCCCAGCTGCAAGGCGGCCGCGGCGTAACGGCCGGCCTTTTTCATATCCCCCGCGCCGATGCTCTGGGCCACCAGCACCTGCCCGCCAATGCGGGCCAGGATCACCAGCCCGTTGGAAAGCCACATGAACATGCCCGCGGCCCCCACAGCGGCCACGGCGCCTGCCCCCACCCTGCCGATCCAAAGCATATCGATCAGGTTGTACGCCATCTGGATCAACTGGGAGCCCATGATGGGCAGCGCCAGCGCCGTGAGCGATCTTGTAATGCTGCCCTGCAGCAGGTCTATCTGTTTTGCCATGATTCCTTTTCCTCTGTCATCCTTCTCCGGGCTCCTGCCCAGGCATTTCTTTCATCGCACCACCACACCCAGCACCCGCGCAAGGTCTGCGGCCTGCTCCACCGTGACCACGGCGCCCCGCAGCTCCGCGCCGCCGTCGCTCACCGTTACCCCCTCAAACCGGCTGGTGGTAAAATCCAGCCCCGCCAGCGGCGTGCCGAAAAAGCTTGTTTTCACGAAGGTATCCTCGTTCACCGTGAACGCCTTGTGCCGGCACTCGCTGAAATAACTCTCGGAAAAATCGCTGCCGCAAAAGCGGGCCTGTTCAAGGCTCGCCCCTGTGAGGTTCGCCCCCACAAGAGTGCAGTTTTCCAGCACCATATGCACCAGGCGGCAGTCTGTAAAAACAGCCCCCATGGCCTTGATCCCCTGCCAGCGGCAGCGGCAAAAATAAACGCTTTCGGCCCGCACGGCGGAAAAATCGCAGTTTCTGAACACCGTGTCCAAAAACGTGGCACGCGAAAGGTCGGCCCCCGTAAACCGGCAGCCGGAAAATTCACACCGCTCAAAGCGCATGTCCCGCAGCTCCTCGCCCGAAAGCTCCAGCCCGCAAAACCGCCAGTCGGTCACCGGTTCCTCGGTGGCCCGGGCCATGTCGATCAGTTCTTCGCCCCGCTCGGCCTGTTCCAGCCGCGCGGGAAGCGCCGGCGGCAAAATATGCTGTGCCACGTGTGTTTCTCCCCTTTTTTGCTGATTGCACCAGTGTAACATACCCGTTCGCAAAGCGCAAGGCCGCCCGGTCATTCCGGGCGGCCTTGCGCCGATCCTGCCAAAAAAGTATAAAACACGGCCGCAGAAAAACAAAGGCAATGCGTCGGCCTGTGAGGCATGGGCTTCCGCTTTATCGGTAAGGGCCGCAGCGTGCCAACAAGGGGCAAAACCGTTCGTAGGCTTCATCCCACTCAGCCATGCCCTGGGGCGGATACTCCGCCAGCTGCTGTGTTTGGGCCACAAGCGCGCGCCCGGCGCCAAGGTCTTCCAGCGCGCCCAATGCTGTGAGCTGAATCAGGATATTCCCCAGCGCCGTGGCTTCCACCGGCCCTGCCACCACGCGCAGCCCCGTGGCCCCCGCCGCCATACGGCATAAAAGGGCGTCCTTTGTGCCGCCGCCCAGAATGTGCAGCGCCTCAAAGCGTTTGCCCGTGGCGGTTCTGAGCTGGTCCAGCGCAAAGCGATACTTCAGCGCCAGGCTCTCGTAAATGCAGCGCATCACCTCGCCCACGGTTTGCGGTATGGATTGGTGCGTTGCCGCGCAATACTCCCTCACGCGGGCCGGAAGATCCCCCGGCGGCGTGAATGCCGGAGCGTCCGGGTCAATGAAGCAGCGCAGCGGCGCGGATGCAAGTGCAAGGCGCTCCAGTTCCGCATAGGAATATTCCTGCCCCTGCCGCCGCCATGCCCGGCGGCTTTCCTGGATAAGCCACAGGCCCACAATGTTTTTAAGATAGTTCACCCGGCCGTTCGCTCCCAGTTCATTGGAAAGCCCCAGACGCATGCTTTGCGCTGTGAGAACCGGCGCATCCAGCTCACAGCCCAGCAGGCTCCATGTCCCGCAGGAAAGAAAGGCAACATTCTGCGCCTGTGTGGGCAGGGCCGCCACCGCGCATTGGGTGTCGTGACCCGCCACAGCCACCACCTTTGCACCGCATTCAAGCGCCCCCACCACCGTACCGCTGGGCACAGTGGGTAAAAACAGCCGCTCCGGCAAACCAAAGGCGTCCAATATCTGTGCGTTCCATTTCCCCGCCGGCAGCGTCAGCAGCTGCCCCGTAGCGGCAGTGCTGCGTTCACATGTTGTGCTGCCGCACAGCGCGTGGGCAAACAGATCCGGCATAAACAGCAGCTTATCCGCCTGCCTCAACAGCTCCGGCTGCTGCTTTTTCAGCGCCAGGAGCTGGAACAGTGTGTTCATCGGCAGGATCTGTGTGCCTGTTCCCGCATAAAGTTTCTCCGCGTCCATCACCCGCATTGCCTGTTCTGTCATGCCGCCGGTGCGCGCGTCCCGGTAATGCACCGGATCCTCCAGCAGATGCCCGGCTGCATCCAGCAGGCCAAAGTCCACCCCCCAGGTGTCAAACCCCACGCTGTCAAATTTCCGGGCCTTCTCCAACCCCACCCGCACCTCGCCCATCAGCGCAGCAAAATCCCAGCGCAGGTGGCCGTCCGCTTGTCTGGGGCGGTTCTCAAAGCGGTGCACTTCCCTGCAGCAGATCGCCGCGCCGTCGTACACCGCTTCGATGGCACGCCCGCTGGAAGCGCCGATGTCAAAGGCCAGAACCGTCGTTTTTTGATTCATCGTGCCATGCCTCTTCCTTCCGTGCCCGTTTTCATGTATCTGTGGGCGCGCCGCACTCCCGGCGCGGATATTTTTTGTATCCGGGGTGGCGGCCGGTCACGCGGTAAAAGCTGCGCAGCCCGATCAGCTTGTCGATATTTTCCCGGCTGATATCATAACTGCCGCCCAGAAGGATGGCGTTGATGGTGATCTTGGCCCACAGCTCCAGGCTTTCCATTCGGTAAAAGGCCGTCAACACATCGCTGCCCAGGGCCAGCGCGCCATGGTTTTCCAGCAGCATCACGTCGTGCTTTTCCAAATACGGCGCAATGGCGTCCGGCACCTCGCTGGTACTGGGGGTGCCGTAAGGCGTCAGCGGCACGCTGCCAATGGCCGCCACATCCTCGATCATGTTGTACATATCCATGCTGCGGTGCGCAACGGCAAAGCCCGTGGCGCCGGGCGGGTGCGCGTGGATCACGCTCCACACATCCTCCCGCTTTTCATAGCAGCGCAGGTGCATTTTGATCTCGCTGGACGGGCGCAGCCCCTCGCCGGCCTCCAGCACATTGCCCTGCGCGTCAATGCGCAGCAGCTTCTCCGGCGTGATAAAGCTTTTGCTCATACCCGTGGGCGTTGCCAGGAACGTGCCGTCCCCCAGTCTTGCGCTCACATTGCCGTCGTTGGCGGCTACCCAGCCCAGCTGCCACATTTTGTGGCACACATCGCAGATCTGAAGTTTTATCTCCTGCAGGTCCATAAAACACCCTTCCCTAAAATATCATGCGCGGCCTTTTCCACCAGCCTGGCGCCGGCTTTCAATAGGCAAGCCCCTTCGGTTCCGCGCCCAAAGGAGCCGTGCCGGGGTTCGGCAGCGAAAAACCATTCGCCTTGTATGCTTCGTAATCAAATTTTTCCAGTTCGTCATAGCCGAGCTTGTGATACTCGTAAAAGCCTTCCCACTCTTCATACCCGTCGCCCAGCTTGTGCTCCAAAAAGGCGTCCGCCATGGCCATGCCGGTGCGGGGCGCCACATAAAAGCCGCCCATTGCCATCACATTGCAATTGTTCGCCGTCACGCACCGCAGGGCGGCCGGCACGCTTTCCACCACCGCGCTGTGAACATGCGGGCATTTGCTGGCGGCAATGTGAATTCCCATTCCCGTGCCGCAGAACAGCAGTGCACGCTCAAACTCACCCTCTGCGATCATGGCGCCAGCGCGCAGTCCAATGCGGTGATACATCTCCGGCGTGCCCGTATCCTGCGCCTTGGCCCCCACATCCGTCACATGCCAGCCACGCTCTTTCAGGTGCCGGACCACCGCATCCTTTAATTCCATTCCTGCAAAATCGGCCGCCACCAACACATATTTGTCCTTTGCCATTTTCATCGTCATTTTAAACGCCTCTCTTTCTCACTTTACGCCCCGGCCGCGCCCGCAAAACAGCGGGCTTCGGCCATGGCACAGATCGCATGGTAAACCGGCAGCGTGTATTCCTGAATGCGGTAAGTATCGCGCGAGGGCAGGCACAGGCACACGGTGCACAGTCGTGCCAGCTCGCCCCCTGTTTCCCCCGTAACGGCAATGCTCGGAAGGCCCAGTGCGCGCGCTGCGCGCACCGCGTTGACCACATTGGCCGAATTCCCCGATGTGCTGAGCGCCATCACCAGGGCTTTTCTGCGGCTTCCGTATCCATACACCTGCTGCGCATAAACAAGCTGCGGGTCCACGTCGTTTGAAAAAGCGGAAAGCAGCGCGCTGTGGCTTACCAGGGAAACCGCCGGGATCGCCCCTTGTAAACGCTCGCCCAGCCGGATCCCGGCTTCATCCTGTCCAAACCGCTCCTTTTCCTTTTGCGGTAATGGGCGTGCGCTCAAAAAGCCCTTCATGAGCTCCCCCACGATGTGATCCGCGTCCGAAGCGCTTCCTCCATTGCCGCAGGCAAGAACCAGCCCCCCCTGCTCAAAGCATTCCACCACCAGATCCGCCGCCTGTATGATCTGTTCGCGCTGCGGTTCCAGCCTGGGATACCGCTGCAGCAGAGCGTTCAAAACATTTTCGGCAGTTTCCATTGTCGTCTCCTCCTTACTGCGAAAACGCCACCGAGAGCGCCGCATAATCCCCCAAATGCTCGCCCAGCGCCGACGGCACAACGCGGCATGCCTCCACGCTGCGCATAAGCGCTTCGCGCCGCAGCACCGCCCGCGCATGGGGCCAAAGCAGCTTGCGGCTGCGCGCAAAAATGCTGCCGATCACGATGATCTCCGGGTTGAGCAGGTCCACAAGCACCGCAAGGCCTTTGCCCAAATTTTCGCCGCACACACGGTAAACCTCGGCTGCAACAGGGTCGCCCTTCTCGGCGGCCTCCGCCACATTTTTTGCGTTCAGGCTGTTCAGCGCTGCAAAATCCGGGCAGAACGAGGGGGGCTGCCCCTGCTGCAGCTTTTCCACCGCGATGCTCCGCGCCAGTTGTATCAGCCCGCCCCCGCTGCAAAAGCCTTCAAAGGATCCCGCCTTTCCGTATCCCACCGGGCCATTGGCCTCCAGGCGGATATGCCCCACCTCTCCCGCCATGTTGCTGATACCGTTGTACAGCCGGCCGTCCAGGATCAGGCCGGCCCCCATGCCCGTGCCGAACGTAAGAAATATCACATTCCGGCAGCCGCGCGCCGCGCCGAAACGCCATTCCGCCAGCGCGCACGCGTTCGCGTCATTTTGCAGGTGGGCCGGAATACCGTAGCGCTCCTGCAGCAGCTCCACGATCGGCACGCCGTCCCAGCCGTATAAATTGGGCGGGTTGAGCACAACGCCCTGCTCATGGTCCAGGGGTCCGCCGCAGCTTATGCCGATCCCTGTTACCTGACCGGCGTCGACCTCTCTTTCAAGCAGCAGGGCATCCACAGCTGCATACAAACGGTCCAGCGTGTACTGAAGCCCCTTTTCCGGTTCGGTAAAAAAGCATTTTTTCTCTAAAATGAACCCGTCGTCCGCCTGGGCCGGGATGCTTCCCTTTCCCAACAGCACGGCGCACTTGGTCCCGCCGATGTCCACACCGATCGAATATTTCTTCATCGTTCACTCATTCCTCGCTTTGTTCGGCCCCGCGCTCAATGAGATTTGTTTGCTCCGCGGCCACGCCGCCTGTCGGATCAAGCCGCCAGGTGCGGATCTGGTGCGGCGCAAACGCCGCGTTCAATGTTTGGCGGAACAGGGGCAGCTCCAGCCTTGCCTGCGCCGCCGCCCCTTCGCTCTCATATGCGCGCAGGATATACCCGCTGCCCCGGTGCGCGGGCTTGAGGGCCGTCATCACAATCTTTTCCGGCAATTCTGCGCCGCTGTACCTCTGCGGCAGCGGCCCCGGGTGAAAGGTTTCGGGTATTTTTACCGGCGGCTGCGCCAATTCCAGCGCGCGCCGCGCCATATCCGCCCCGCGCCAATCGCCGCCATGGGCGACCAGCACGCAGCAAAATTCCTGCCAGCCCTGGTCCACCCAGTCATGGTCCTCCACGCTCCCGTTCAGCTGAAACGGCGCGTGATGGGCATACGCCGGGCTTCGGCACACCGTAAGCGCAAGCTGCCCTTTCCGGGCGCTGGCCGCGTATTTTCCGCCTGCCAGCACGGCAAGCCCGCAGGTCTGCCCGCCGGCCCTGCCGCTCAGGTCCGCCCAGTTCTGCATGGGCTGCTCCAGCCCATCCAACGGGCGTTCCACCTGCCCGAACTGCTGCCCGTACACCGCGCGGGCCGCCTGCAGGCCTGTGGGGAACAGCAGCTTGCAGCAGGCCCTTTGCTCAAGCCACAGCAGGCGCACCTTCATATAAAGCCGCGCATCGCCCGCAAGCAGGGTGAAATCCTGTATAATGCGGCAAGCGCCGCAGCTGCTCACGGTGCGCACGCGCTGCAGCACGGGCCCGTTTTCCCTGACCTTCACGCTCTCCAGTGCAAAGGTCTCCTCCTGCGTGCCGATCTCCTTTGCCCCGTGCCCCCAGGTGTCGGTGAGGTCGCGGTAAACGGCAGCCTGTGCACACGGCCCGCACAGCGGCTGGGCGCCGCACATTTTTTCCGTCATTTCGCAGGGCAGGCCCGTGGCCTGATCAAACACAACGCGCAGGAATTCATTTTCCAAAACAGGCGTCTTTCCGGGCCGGCCTGTGGGTCCCTGCGCCCCGCCTGCCCCTGCGGGAAGGAGGCGATACGTCTCCCAACCCAGCGGCGGAAGCTCGGCAATAAATGCCGCACACTGCCTTTCCTCCAATTGTGCGGCCGTTGCAACAAACTGGCAGGGGCTCATCCCGCCCCCGCTGGCCACCGCGCCGCAGGGCTGCGGAAAGCCCGGGTTCCCCCAGGACCCGCGCTCATGTGTAACAAGCGCGCGTACTGGCCAGGGGTGCGGGTTGAACAGCACCAGGGGCACGCAGCCGTCCTCGTAAGGGATATGGATCCGGAACGAGAGCTCCTGAAGCACGCGGTTTTCCTGCCGGTGCGCCGTTTCGGCGGCGCCGCCCAATTCGCTCAGCGCACTTTGATATACCGCGGGGATCGCGCACCCGGCAAGGATGTCGTGGAATTGGTCAAACAGCACGGTCCCCCAGGCGTTTTCCAGGGCGGGGTCCGCCTGGATGCCAAGCACGCCGGCTCCCAGCGCGGCAAATTTTTCCGCCCGCAGAAGGGCGTTTTCGGCCTGGTAATTGGCCGCCTTGATGCCGGAATGGGCGCTGTAGCAGCCCGGCGCGTGGTGCTGCAGCTCCCCCTTATGCACCGGCAGCTCTTCTGCCCGCCTGCGCTGCGCCTTAAAAAAGGCGGCAGGGCTGCTCATTCCCATTTCAAAGCCCGCAGGCGCTGTTTGTGGCCGCAGCAGGGTCTCAATGTTGCGCCTCGTCGGGCCGCCGCCGTGGTTCCCCACACCGTAGAACAGCATAAAGGCCGGATTTTCCGGTTCCTCTTCAAATTGCTTTGCGCATTCCGCAATGTGGGCCTCCAGGTCAAGATTCGCGCTGTAGTTCTGCGGAATGCGGTATGCCATCACGCGGCAGCCATCCGGCCCCTCCCACCAAAAGGTACTTCCCGGCAAGGTTTTTTCATGGGGGCCCGGCCGCAAAAACACATACGCGTCCATTCCGCTGCCGCGCAATATCTGCGGCAGCGCTCCGCTGTGGCCAAAACTGTCCACGTTGTAGCCCACCGCGGCGGTCGTGCCGAGCGTTTCCCTGAAATAGGTCTGGCCCCAAAGGCCCTGGCGTACCAGGGCCTCCCCGCAGGGCAGGTTGCAGTCCGGCTGCACCCACCAGCCCCCGCAGATCACCCAGCGCCCTTTCCTTATATAGGTGCGGATGCTGTCCAGCATCTCCGGCTCCGCTTCCTCCAGCCAGGCATAGTACTGCGCCGAACTGGAAGTAAACACAAAACCCTCATATTCTTCCAGCCGCTGCAGGGCCGAGCGGAAGGTCGCCTTCACCTCTGCGTAGCCCTCCTGCCACGGCCAGAGCCATGCCGCATCCAGATGCGCGTTTCCGATGGCATATATCTTTCGCATATGCTCTCTCCTTTGCCTTTGCTCTTTTTATCCAACGGCAGAGTCCATTTGATAAAATCAGTGTATCATGTCGGTTTGATAAAATCAACACTGTTTACTAAATAGAATAAAATAATTTTATTTTACGGCATAACGACCGCTTATCTCAATTTTAATTGTCATTTTTTCACAAAATTGACGTCAATAAATAATTACTATTGACTATTGTACTTTGCCTGCACCATGTGTTATAGTTTATGTAAACCAAGTTTACTAATGGTTTCAGGCAAGGAGATTTTGATCGCTTATGACTGTATCACAGCCTCACAACAAAGCGGGCGCCAACATCCGGGATCTCAAACAGCAGAATCGCGCCCTCATATTAAAGCACATCGCCCTCACGCGGGGGCTCAGCCGCGGCAAGCTGGCGCGCATCGTCGGTCTGTCCAAAATGGCCGTGGGCAACCTGGTATCGGATCTCATTGCCATGGGGCTGGTGGAGGAATGTGAAACGCCTGCCGCGAACGGAAATTACGGCCGGCGGCCCATTATCCTGCAGCTCGCCGCCGCCTCGCCCTGCATCTGCGGCATGCTGGTAAAGCGCGGCTTCTTCCAGGTAATCCTGGCCGATCTGGGCGGTGCGGTGCTGCACCGCCGCGACATCCCCTTTGAGGGCGGTATGGATCAGGAGCAAATGCTCGCACTGCTGCTGGGCGCCTACGATGCGCTCCGCCGCGAGGAACCGCGCCGTGTGCTGGCCGTGGGCATCGCGTCCGTCGGCCCTGTGGACGCCGCAAGCGGGGTCCTGCTCACCCCCCCATCCTTTTATGGTATCAGCAATGTCCCGCTTGCCCAGCGCGTGCAGGAACACACGGGTCTTCCCGCTTTCCTGATCCACGACGCCAGTGCCGGCGCGCTGGCTGAAAAGTTTTACGGCGGGCAGAAAAGCACCGATAATTTCATTTATTTGCACATTATGAACGGTATCGGCGGCGGGTATGTTCTGGATGGCCGGCTCTACGACGGCGATTCCGGTCAGTCCGGCGAGATCGGGCATACCAGCATCAACTTTATGGGGCCGCGGTGCAGCTGCGGCAATGTGGGCTGCCTGGAATTATATGCCAATGTGCCGCAGATGCGCCGGCGCATCACCGAACTCCTGCCCCTGTACCGCAGCTCCGCCATGCCCGCGCTGGGCGGCAGCGACCAGCTCACATGGCTGGACATTGTGGACGCCGCCAACCATAAAGAGGCCGCCGCCGTAGCCGCCCTGGAGGAATTCTGCGGCTATTTGGCTTATGCCGTGGCCGCCAACATCAACCTGTTGGACCTGTCCTGCATCGTGGTGGGGTATGAATCCTCCTCCCGGGGAGGGATCGTGGAAAAGCTCCTGCAAAGCAAGATCGCCGCCTGCTCCCGCCATAAAAACATCACGGTGCTGCACTCGGGCTTTGGCGGCGACGCGCCGCTCATCGGTTCCATCGCGTGCGTGGCGCAGCGCGTGTTCGACCTCTCGCTGCCCTTGCTGCTGGACGAACCCGCACAGAAAGAGGGGCAAGCCGGCCATGCCCAGTGAAGCATTCGACCGGTTTATGGGCGCGCTGCGCTCCGCCCCGTGTGAAAACCCCAATCGGGTCGGCCACGCCGCCCTGCGCGCTTTGCAGGATTCCCGCATCCCGGAGAACGCCCTGCCCTGCCCGGAGCTTCAGCGGGAGCCCTGCGAGTTGAACGGCGTTCCCTGCGAATGGCTGCGCCCTCCCGGCGCCCCCCGCCAGCGGGCGTTCCTCTACATCCACGGCGGCGGGTGGTCGCTGGGCACCTTAAAAACGACCCGCCTGTTTTTGGCCCCCATGGTGCGGCGCATCGGCCTGAATGCGGTGAGCGTCGGGTATCGCCTGATGCCGGAGCACCCTTTTCCGGCCGGTCTCGACGACTGCCTGGCAGCCTATACCGCCCTTTTGGAACAGGGCTTCGCCCCCGATGATCTGGCGCTGGTGGGGGAATCAGCCGGCGGCAACCTGGTGCTGGCCCTGGCCCTTCGGCTGAAGGACGAGGGGCTTCCGCTGCCGGGCAGGCTTGTGGCCATGAGCCCCGTCACCTATGCGGACACGCTGGAGGGCTCGCACACCTCCCTGATCCCGCTGGAGCACATCCTTGCGGACGACAGCTTCGTCGTAACAAAGGCCGCCCGGCTGTACGCCCCCCACACACCGCCGGAACACCCTTATATTTCCCCACTGTATGGCGCGCTGGGGGGCCTGCCGCCCCTGCTGATCACGGTCGGCACCGACGAGATCCTGTTCGACGACGCCCTGCGTTTTTACCAAAAGGCCCGGCTTTCCGGCGTGGACGCCACCCTGCTGGTGGGCGACCACATGGTCCACTCCTGGCCCATTTTTTCCGAACGATTTCCCGAGGCGGCCCAGGCGGTGGGGCAGATCTCCCAATTTTTGCAGGGCCGCACCCCTTGATCCGCGGCGCCGGGCCGTGCACCGCCTTTGAAAAAAGGCGTTTTATTACATCGACTTAGTAAACTCTGTTTAAAATATTCAAACCGGAAGGGGGACGCGAAATGTTTGGGCCCGCACAGTGGATCTGGTGCCCCGGTTTATCGGGGATGAATCTTTACGCGGATTTTTTCACGCCCTTTTCTGTTTCGGGCGCAGGCGATCCGCTTTTATTACATATCAGTGCGGAGCACCAGTACGCGGCATTTGTGAACGGCAAATTCGCCGCCTCCGGGCAGTACACCGACCTTCCGCAAAGCAAGGTATACCAGACGCACGATATCTCGCCCGCTGCAGCGCCGGGCGAAAATCAGCTTTGGGTCCGCGTTTATTATCAGGGCACAGACAGTCTCACCTGGCAGGCGGGCTGCGCCGGCCTTCTGTTCGCCATTGAACAGGGCGGGGCAGTCGTCTGCGCAAGCGGCACCCAAACGCTGTGCGCCCCAGCCCCCGCTTACGACGCCCTGGGGGTGGCGCGGCTCACGACCCAGCTGGGTTTCTCGTTTACATATCACCAGCAGCGCGAATGGCCGGCCCCGGTCCCGCACATTGCGCTGTGCCGTGCCGTGCCCGCTCCCCGCACCGGCAGCCTGAAGCCGCGCGCTATTCCGCATTTGATCCTGCGCGCCCCCGCCGCGGCGGCTGTGCAAAGCCAGGGCGTGTTCTTTTCCGGGCCGCCCGGCCGCACGCCGGGCGATGCCTGCCAATACGCCGCACTGGCCTATCGCGAGTGCGAAGATCTCTTCCGCCGGGCCGGGCGCCCCGCACTGCCCGATGCGCGCGGCCTTTCGTTCGAAGCGGCCGAGGGGGACGGCGTGTATCTGCTGCTGGATCTGGGCAAGCCGCTGTGCGGTCTGCTCACGCTGGAGCTGGACCTGCCCGCCGGCACGCGCGTGGATGTTGCCTTTGGCGAGCATTTGGAGGACCTGCGCGTCCGCAGCGGGGTCGGCGGGCGCAGCTTCTGCGCCCTCTATTACGCGGCAGCGGGGCGCCGCAGCTTTACCCACTGGTTCAAACGGCTGGGCGCGCGCTATCTGCAGCTTTATATCCATGCGCGCAGGGGCGCCGTGCACTATGCCGGGCTGCGCCCTGTCGAATATCCCGTGGACCCGCGGCCTCAGCTCGCCTGCGGCGACCGGCTGCACACCGCTGTTTTTAGCGCCGCCAAAGCAACGCTGCACAACTGCATGCACGAGCATTTCGAGGATTGCCCCTGGCGCGAGCAGGCATTGTACGCGATGGATTCCCGCCTGCAAATGCTCTGCGCCTATTATGCCTTCGGCGAATACCGCCTTGCACGGGAGAGCATCCGCCTGCTGGGCCAGAGCCTTCGGCCGGACGGCCTGCTGGAGCTGTGCTCCCCCGGAAAGGACCGCGTCACCATCCCCAGCTTTACCCTGGCGTGGCCCTGCCAGCTGGCGGACTATGTTCTGTTCAGCGGCGACGTGGCCTTTGGCGAAGAGATGCTGCCCACCGCGCTGCGCATCGCACAAGCAGCGCTGGAGCGGGTGGCGGCAAGCGGCCTCGTTCCCGCCTACACCCAGCCCGGCTGCTGGAATTTTTACGAATGGTCCCCCGGGCTGGACGGCGGCGAGATCCACCGCACCGCACCGCTCCCGGCGCGCTTCGACGCGCCGCTCTCCGCCTTTCTTATTCTTGCGCTGCAAAGCATTTCACGGTTGTGCGGCTGGCTCAGCAGGCCGGATGCCGCAGCAGGGCTGGACGCCGCGGCGGATCGCCTGGGCGCGGCCCTGGAAGCGTTCTGGAACGAGAGCGCCGGCTGTTACGCCGCCTACCTTTCCCCCGGGGGCAGCCGCACCCATTATGCCCAGCTCACCCAGGCGCTTATCCTGTGCAGTGGGGCCTGCCCCGCGCCCAGGCGCAGCGGGCTGGCACGCCGGCTTTTTCAGGGCAAGGGCCTTTTGCCCCTCACGCTCAGCAGCTGCTTTTTCCGCTACGAGGCGCTTTTGTCCGAAGATGGGCTCGCCCCGGCTGTGTTTGACGAAATTGCGCGGCGATGGGGCGGCATGCTGCTGAACGGCGCGCGCACCTTTTGGGAAACAGAGCGCGGCGCCGAGGATTTTCATCGCGCCGGCAGCCTGTGCCACGGGTGGTCTGCCATCCCCATCTATTTTTACTTCGCCTATGGCCTCGGTATCCGCCCCACGCAGCCAGGCTTTTCTGCTTACGTCGTCGCCCCTGCCCACACCGGCGTCTCCTTCCCTTCCGGAAGTGTCCTCACGCCCGGCGGGCTGCTCTCCATCCCGTAACAAAAGGGCCCGGCTTTGCACCGCCCCTTTTGCGATATCACATCCATTTCCAAAAAGGAGGAAAATTATGAAACGCACAAGATTCATGGTCGCAGCATCTCTTGCACTGGCGGCAGCCATGGCGCTTTCCGGCTGCTCGTCCGCCCCGGCGCCCGCTTCCGCTTCTTCCCCGGCTTCCGCGCCCGCTTCTACCCCCGAGGGCGAAAAAACGCTTGTCTACTGGGCGCAGTGGAGCGAGAACGAGGACGGCGTTGACGTGCTCAAGGACGCCATCTCCCGCTTCGAGGCCAACAACCCGGGCTACAAGGTACAGGTGAACTGGGCCGGCCGCGATGTTCGCGACATTCTAAAATCCAGCCTCGACTCCGGTGTACAGATCGACATTGTGGAGAGCGGTTTTGGCAACATCGCCGCCCTGGGCGCCGACTACCTGCAGGATCTGACCCCCTATATGGCGGGCAGCAGCCTGGAAGCCTCCATCTCCGGCGGTATGGCCGGATTCACCAAAGATCTCGCACCGGACGGCGAATCCTGGTATTACGTTCCTGCCCGCCCCTTTGTGGGCACCTTCTTCTACAACAAGGCCATCTTCCAGGAGGCCGGCATCGACACCATGCCCGCCACCTGGGCCGAATTCCTGGATTGCTGCCAGAAGATCAAGGACGCCGGCTATGACCCCATCACGGTGGACGATGCCTACCAGCAAAGCATGTACGGGCATTACCTCGCCATGATGAAAGGCACCGATTGGGTGACCCAGCTGCTGACCGAAAAGAACAGTGAACTCTGGAACGACCCCGCCGTTCTGCAGATGGCCGAGGACTTTGCCGAGCTGCGTGAAAAGGGCTACCTGGCGGCATCCGTGGGTTCCAACGTATTCCCCGCCGCGCAGAACGGCGAGTTTGCGCTGGGCACCGCCGCCATGTACTACAACGGTTCCTGGCTTCCCAACGAAGTGGCCGACATCACCGGCGACGATTTCCAGTGGGGTGCAATGTTCTTCCCCGCGCCGGAGGGTTCCATCTACCCCTACACCACCTACACCACCGGCTGCCAGTTCTATGCCGTGACCAAGGCCAGCCAGTATCCCGAGGCCGCTTTCAAGCTGCTTGAGGAGTTTTCCTCTGTGGAAACGCAGACTGGCCTGGTCGACAAAGTGGCGGCCATGCCCATCATCAATGGCGTTCCGCTGCCTGAAAAGCTGCAGTGCGTGGGCGAACTGATGGAGGCCAGCACGGATGCGTTCGTGTGGGGCGGCAGCTCCGAGGAGGACGGCGATATCCGCGCCATCATCAACGCCGCCTTCACAGACCTGGTCGCCGGCAACACCACCCCTGAGCAGTTTGTAAAAGCCATCCAGTCTCAAATGGCATAAGAGCGGCAAGCCCGATGCGCCGGCTTCGAAACTCCAATCTTCTTCGCCGCGCTGTTTAAAAAGCAAATAGACCGAGGGGGCTGCCGCAGGGAAGACCCGCACTCAACTGCGGCGGCCCCTTCCGCTTGTAAAAGAGGATAAAGGCATTGAGCAGTAAAAAACGAAACCGAAGATTTATCTGGCTCTCTCTGGGGCCCGCATTGCTGTGTTTTTTGGTAATGTTCGCCTATCCGCTGCTGCGAACGATCCTGATGAGCCTGCACAGTATGCCCGGCATCAGCAGCCGCATGTCGGACTGGACATTCGTTGGCCTCGACAATTTCACAGAGCTGTTTCACAACAGCGTATTTCTGGCCTCGCTGCAAAATGTGGGCAAGATCTGGCTGATCGGCGGGATATTGACCCTGGCCTTTGCGCTGCTGTTCGCCGCCATTCTTGGCTCCGGCGTCAGGGGAAAGCGCTTTTGGCGGTCGGCGATCTATCTGCCCAATACCATCTCGGTGGTCGCGCTGGCCACCATGTGGCTGCAATACGTGTTCCAGAATAAATTCGGTATGCTGAAAACGCTGTTCACCTTTCTTGGTCTGCACGATCTGGCCAAGATCAACTGGACCTCCCCGCGCTACCTCTTTTGGGCCATGCTGATCGCCAGTGTGTACAGCAGCGTGGGCTATTTCATGCTGATTTTTTTATCCGGCATCGAAGGGATCCCCCATGAGCTGTACGAGAGCGCCCGCCTGGACGGGGCGGGCAGCTGGCAGCAATTTTGGCATATCACCCTTCCGCTTATCCGGAACGTGTTCCGCACCTGCATCACCCTGTGGACCATCAACAGCGTCAACTATTTTGCCATGGCAAAAATGTTCTCTTCCCGCATGAACCTGCGCACCATCACACCGGTCTATTATCTTTACGATAAAATCTTCGGCACCGCCGCCTCCGCAAGCAGCGTCCTGAACGTGGGGTCCGGCGCAGCCGTGGGCATTCTGGTGGCAATTTTGGTCCTGGTCACCCATGTAATCATGAACAAGCTGTTGAAAGAGGAGGCCTACGAGTATTGAGAAACACATTTGCGAACGCCAGATACCGCATCTCCAAAGCGCTTCGCTATCTCCCCCTGATCGTATGGGTGGCTTTTTTTGCGGTCGCTTTTGGCTGGATCCTTCTGGCCTCCTTCAGCACCAACCGGGAAATTTTTTCAAATGGGCTGCTGCACAGCGGGTTCCATTTTGAAAATTACCTGAACGTGTGGCAATACAACAATGTGGGGCGCTATTTTATCAACAGCCTTCTCTGCACCGGTATCCCCTGCACGCTCATCATCCTGATCTCCGCACCGGCAGCCTATGTGCTTGCCAAAAAAACGTTTTTCGGCAAAAAAGTCACCTTTAACGCCTTTGTCGTCGGCATGAGCGTTCCGCAGGTCATGGTCGTCATTCCCCTTTACTGCTGGTTTGTCCGGGCCGAGCTTGTGGGGCATTTGGCAACCCTTCTTATTTTGTATACAGGTATGAACGTGCCCTACACCGTGTTTTTCCTCACGTCGTTCTTTACCACGGTCCCCAGCTCCCTGGCCGAGGCCGCAATGATCGACGGCTGCACCGAGACAAAGGCCCTGTGGAAGGTCATGATCCCCCTGGCCTCGCCCGGTATCATCACGGTAACGATCTTCAACTTTATGGTCATCTGGAACGAATACTTCATGGCCCTGATCTTTGCCAACGGCAACGACGAGATCCGCACCCTTTCCATGGGGCTGCAGAACATCATTACCGCCATGACCTATACCGGCGATTGGGCAGGTCTTTTCGCGGCCGTCATCATGGTGCTTCTTCCCACCCTGGTGCTGTATCTGTTGCTTTCCGAAAAAATCGTGTCCGGCATCACCAGCGGCGGCGTCAAGGGATAAGCTTCCGTCCCGCACCTCCAACACTGTACAGCGCAGGGCCGCCCGGTCATCCCGGGCGGCCCTGCGCTGTACATTCTGTTAAACCTTAGTTGGCCCTGGCTCCCGCCCTGCCGGTTTTGTGCAGCACAAAACCGATCACAAAGCCCACCGCCGCCGGGCAGACCCACCCCAGGCCCAGGCCGAACAGCGGCAGCCAGCGCCCCGCAAACTCCACCGCGGCGTCCAGATGCAGCGCCGCGCTCACGGCGGCGGGCAGCGCGCCGGCCAGCGCTTTTGCAAAATCGAACAGCGCCGCCGCCAGGGTAAACCCGGTCACCCAGCGGTATACCCTGCCGTCGTTCTGATACACCCTGCCCAGCAGCGTCAGCAGGATCAGGGTGATCGCCAGCGGGTACAGGAACATCAGCACCGGCAGCGAGTAGTTCAAAATCGCGTTCAGCCCCACGTTCGCGATCAAAAACGACACGCTGCAAAAGCCGATTGCCCATACTTTATAGCTAAAGCGCCCCGGAAACAGCGCTTTAAAGGTTTCGCCGCAGCTGGTAATCAGCCCCACCGAGGTCTTGAGGCAGGCAAAGGTAACGGTGAGGGCGAGAATCAGCCCACCCGCCGTGCCGAAATAATGCCGGGCGATCACGGCCAGCGCCTCGCCGCCGTTCGCGCTGGCCGGGTAGGCCCCCCGGCTCTGGGCGCCCACCAGCGTGATGGCAATGTAAATGGCCGCCATGATCAGGCTGCTGAAAACGCCCGCCTTCACCGTGCTGGCTGCCACAGCGCCGGGCTGCCGCACCCCCAGCCCCCGCACCACATTCACCACAATAATACCGAAGGCAAGCCCGGCCAGGGCGTCCATCGTGTTGTAGCCCTCCAAAAAGCCGGTGGAAAAAGGCGCCGCGGCATAGGCGCCCTGGGGGTCCACAGCGCTGATCGCGCCCGCGGGCCGCAGCAGGGCTGTGATTACCAAAATACCAAGGCAGGCCAAAAACAGCGGGTTCAGCACCTTGCCCACCCAGGTAAGGATGTTGGAAGGCCGCAGCGAAAACCACAGCGCCGCACCGAAGAACAGCAGCGAAAAAACCAAAAGCGGCAGCGCCGCGCCCTGCTGCTCTCCCAGCAGCGGCTGCACCCCCACCGTAAACGAAACGGTTGCACAGCGCGGAATGGCAAAAAACGGCCCGATGGTCAGGTAGAGCGCGCAGGTAAAAAATATGCCGTAGCCCCCGCTTACCCGGCTGCTCAGTTCCGCCAGGCCCCCGCACCGGCTCACGCCCAGGGCCGCCACCGCCAGCAGCGGCAGCCCCACGCCGGTGATTAAAAAGCCCCCAATGGCCTGCCATACGTTGTGTCCCGCAAGCTGCCCCATGCTGGCCGGGAAAATCAGATTCCCCGCCCCAAAAAACAAGCCGAACAGCATGCTGGCAATGGTGATGTATTCGCCAAAACGCAATTTCTTTTCCATGGTCCCTCCATCCTTTCCGCAAGGCCGCACTCCGCAGGATACTGTCAAAAAAGTATGAATTTGATTATACCATGTAAAATGCATTTGGGCAAACTGCAAAAGGGCTTTTTCCGCGCAGCAAAGCCCCTTCCCGTTTGCATGCTTTGGGGAAGGGGCTCTGCCGCAGATGGCGGGCCTTTATAAGGGATCAGCCCACCCCTTGGTAGATCAAAATTTCCAAAAAGGCAGACAGCACGCCCCGCTGCTCTATCAGTTCAAAGTTCATGCCGTCCTCTTCCCGGTAAACGCGCAGCGCCTGCAGCACCGCCATCCGGTTGCCCTCGTCCGGCTGCACCCTCACCGCGTACTCCGAGCTGTTGATCGCCAGGTTCACGGTATAACTCGCTTCCAGCGGTTCGGCTTGCGCCTGCGCCGCCAGGGCGCTGTGCAGCCGCTCAAACGCCCGCTGCTCCAATTGCCGAATGACCATATAGCATTCTTCCTTTCCATTGTGGCCCGGCACTGCTTGAAAGGGTCTGCGGCGTATGGTATAATATTTACGCTGCACATGCTTTCAAGCGTGTGTCGGTTTGGGGAAGCGGTGCGCGACTTTTGTGATGTAGGCACCGCTTCCTTCATTTTTTGAGATCGCCATGCATCTTGCTAATCCCCTGCCGCACCACTTCTGCTTTCGATACTTCCATCTCTTCACTACATTCCTCCAGCTTTCTGGAAGTGTCGTTATCAAGGCGGATCTTTAATACAATATCTTTGGGATTATCTGTTGGACGACCTAGCTTTTTTTCGCCCATTGTTCGCCTCCTTTTTGTGGGCCGTTAATGCAAGTATATATTACCGGCCCACAAATGTCGAGAGTTTCTTTAATTATAGTATAAGACAAGAAAACCCCCTTGCAGAATTGCATTCTGCAAGGGGGTTTTCTTGGTGCGGATGAAGGGATTTGAACCCACACAGTGTTGCCACCACTAGAACCTGAATCTAGCGCGTCTGCCAGTTCCGCCACATCCGCATAGAAAGCCTGCCGGAGGAGCAGTCGCTCCCCCTGCCTGCCTTTTTTGGAGCAGGTGATGGGAGTCGAACCCACGTCCTCAGCTTGGAAGGCTGATGTACTAGCCGTTGTACGACACCTGCGCACCGGCTGCGAGTTGTATTATAACACAGCCTCCGCCAATTTTCAAGCCCGTTTTTTGTTTTTTCGCCCCGCCCGGCCCCGCCTTTTGCACAAACCGCCTCCGGGCTAAAAAAGGCTTCACAATCGGGATTGTTTTCGTTCAAAAAATAGAACTTTTTTACAGTTTTGATTTTTAACTTTGCATTTGTAAAGCATAGCAGTATAATGAGTGCTGTCGTGTCTGTACGTCACAGGCGCACAAACGCAATGTAAAAAGGAGAAACGCACATGAAAAAGTTTTTTGCTCTGGCGCTGGTCTGCGTCATGGCTCTGGCCGCCCTGCTCACCGGCTGTGGCGGCGCGCCTGCCGCTGCCGGCAAGCAGCTGGCGGTGCAGATCGGCCCCAACCCCGAGACCGTTGATCCCGCGCTGAACAGCACCATCGACGGCGCCACCATGCTGCTGCACGCCTTCGAGACCCTGCTCACCATCGACGAAAACAACGAGATCCAGCCCGGCCAGGCCGAGAGCTGGGAGGTCAGCGAGGACGGCATGACCTGGACCTTCCATCTGCGCCAGGGCCTTAAATGGAGCGACGGCACCGACCTCACCGCCGGCGACTTTGTTTATTCCTGGAAGCGGGTGGCCGACCCGGGCACCGCCGCCCCCTATTCCGACACCGCCCTGGGCATGGTAAAAGGCTTCGACGAGGCCATCAAGGGCAACCCGGACGCGCTGGGCGTTTCCGCCCCGGACGCCTCCACCTTTGTGGTGGAGCTGGGCCAGCCCTGCACCTATTTTGAAAAGATCGCCGCTTTTGTAACCTTGAGCCCCGTGCAGCAGGCCTCTGTGGAGGCCAACGGCGAGGCCTGGAGCGTGGAGCCTGCCACTTATATCTCCAACGGTCCCTTCCGCATGAAGGAATGGACTCCCAGCTCCCACATCACGTTTGAAAAGAACCCGTACTACTGGAACGCCGCCGCGGTAAAGCTGGACAACCTCAAGTTTGTGCTGATGGAGGACTCCACCGCCGCCTACACCGCTTACCAGACCGGCGAAGTGCTCTTCATCAAGGATGTTCCCACCGAGGAGATTCCCAGCTTGACCAAGGCCGAAAACGGCGGTGATTTCTACGTAAAACCCATCATGGGCACCTATTACCTGAACATCAATCTGGAGCACGAGCAGTTCCAGGATGCCCGGGTGCGCAAGGCCCTCAGCCTGGCCATCGACCGCGATCACGTGGCCGAGGTGCTGATGCAGGGCACCTACACCGCCGCCGCCAACCTGATCGGCCCCGGCATCACCGATGCCGACGGCTCCACCCTGTTCATGGACAAAGCGAACGGCGGCCAGCCCTATATGGGCACCTCCGCCGATCCGGAACAGGCCAAAGCCCTGCTGGCCGAGGCCGGCTACCCGGGCGGCGCGGGCTTCCCCGCCATCCAGTACGTCATCAACGACTCCGGCTATCATAAGGTAGTGGCCGAATACCTGCAGCAGGCCTGGGGCGAGCTGGGCCTCACCGTAAATGTGGAAGTGGTCGAGTGGTCCAGCTTCACCCCGCAGCGCCGCGCCGGCGATTACGACATTGCCCGCAACGGCTGGAGCTTCGACTACAACGACCCCTCCAGCATGCTGGAACTGTTCGCCACCGGCAACGGCAACAACGACGGCAAATATTCCAACCCCGAATACGACGCCGCGCTGGAAACCGCCCGCACCACCCATGACGTGGAAGAGCGTTTCGCCGCCCTGCACACCGCCGAGGATATCATTATGAACGAAATGGGCATGCTGCCCATCGCCTATTACAATGATTTCTGGCTTCAGAGCAGCAAGATCACCGGCAGCTGGCACAGCCCCTACGGCTATTACTACTTCATGTTTGCCGATGTGACCGAATAACCTGCCCGCCCCCGCGCTTTGCGCGGGGGCTTTTTTGTTTTTTCGTGCCATTTTCAGAAGAATATGTTATAATAACAAGGTTTTATGCCGGCTGTTCCTTGGAAGGAGGCGTTTTTACTTTTGAACTCCAAATACAAAGGGATCTTTTACATCATCACAGCCGCCTTTTTCTTTGCGCTCATGGGCATGTTCGTGCGGCTCGCCGGGGATCTTCCCTCGGTGCAAAAAAGCTTTTTCCGCAACCTGGTCGCGGTGGCCGCTGCCGCCGTGGTGCTGGCGCGCAGCCGCCCTGCACTGCATCTGGACCGCGGCGATTGGGGGTATCTGTTTTTGCGGGCCGCTTTCGGCACCGTGGGCGTGCTGTGCAATTTTTACGCCATCGACCATCTCCTTTTGGCCGACGCCACCATGCTGAACAAGCTCTCCCCTTTCTTCGCCATTTTGCTGGGGGTGGTGGTGCTGGGCGAGCGCCTGCGGCCGTTCCAGGTGGGTGCGGTGCTGGCGGCCTTTGCGGGGGCGCTGCTGGTTATCAAGCCCAGCGGGTCGAACCTCTCGCTCCTGCCAGCTGCGGTGGGCCTGCTGGGCGGTTTCGGGGCGGGGGTGGCTTACACCATGGTGCGTGTGCTCGGCAAGCGCGGCGTGCCGGGGCCGTTTATCGTTTTCACCTTTTCCGCCTTCTCCTGCCTTGCCACCCTGCCCTTCATGCTGCTCTCCTTCTCCCCCATGACGGCGGCCCAGTGGGGCGCGCTGCTGCTGGCGGGCGCCTCGGCGGCCGCAGCTCAGTTTGCCGTTACGGCGGCCTATCGCTGCGCGCCTGCCCGGGAGATATCGGTATTCGATTATTCCCAGATCGTATTTTCGGCCCTGTGGGGCTTTTTGGTCTTCGGCCAGGTGCCGGACGCCCTCAGCTGGCTGGGCTACGCCGTGATCTGCGGCACGGCGGTGGCCAATTTCCTGCACACTGTAAAAAAAGCTGCTTAAAGGAGCGATCCCATCATGAGTTTTGTCGAACTGTTTGTGCTGGCGGTGGGCCTTTCCATGGATGCGCTGGCCGTGTCGATCTGCAAGGGCCTGAGCCAGCCTGCCCTCAAGGCGCGCCATCTGATCGTCACCGGCCTTTATTTTGGCGTTTTCCAGGCGCTGATGCCCCTGCTGGGCTGGCTTCTGGGCGCCCAATTTGAGCGCTTTATCTCCGGTTTTGACCACTGGGTCGTGTTTATCCTGCTGGGGCTCATCGGCCTTGGAATGATCCGGGAATCGCGCGAGAAATCCTGTCCGGCCTCCAGCAGCTCCTTTGGCCCCAAAGCCATGTTTCCGCTGGCGGTGGCCACCAGCATCGACGCTTTGGCCGCGGGCGTGTCCCTGGCGCTTTTGTCGGTGGATATCCTGTGGGCGATCCTGCTGATCGGCCTCACCACCTTTTTTCTCTCGGCGCTGGGGGTGTGGGTCGGCCACCGGTTCGGCGCCCGCTACAAATCCCGTGCGGAACTGGCGGGGGGCATTGTGCTGATCCTTATGGGCACAAAGATCCTGCTGCAGCACCTGGGCGTGCTGCCCTTTTAAGGCTTTTCCGGCGGGCCGCGGCGGCCCGCCTTTTTCTTGCGCTTTTCGCCGGTTTATGGCATAATAATACCAGATTTTTTAAAGGGGGCGCCGCGCCATGGAATTTTACGAATGCCTGCCCTTTTGGGCCGCGCTGGACCAAACGCAAAAGCAGGAGCTTTTGCAGTGCACCAGCCTGCACCACGCCGCAAAAGGTCAGGTGGTGCACAACGGCACCTCCGATTGCATCGGCCTGCTGATTCTTGCAAGCGGCCAGCTGCGGGGCTATTCCCTCTCGGAAGACGGGCGCGAGGTGACCCTTTACCGCCTGTTCCCGCGGGATGTTTGCGTGCTTTCGGCCTACTGCATGCTCAACAGCCTCCAGTTCGACATTGCCGTGCAGGCCGAAAAAGACTGCATCTTCTGGCGTATCCCCGCGCCGGTTTACAAGCGGCTGATGCATCAGTCGGCCCCGGTTTCGAACTTTACGCTGGAGCTCATCGCAAGCCGCTTTTCCGATGTGATGTGGCTGCTGGACCAGATCCTTTATAAGCATCTGGACAGCCGCCTTGCCGGCTTTCTGCTCACCGAGTGCGAACTGAACGACACCCGTGTCATTCACCTGACCCACGAGGAGATCGCACACCACCTGGGCAGCGCCCGCGAGGTGGTGACCCGCATGCTCAAGTATCTTGCCACAGAGGGCATGGTGGAACTGGGGCGCGGCTGCATCACCGTGACCGACCCCGCCCGGTTGGAGGAAATCGGCGGTGCAAGCCTGCGATAGCACCCCCGTCCGCCCGGCTCTGCCGGGCTTTTTCCTTTTCAGGTGACTTTATCACAGCGCGGCGGCCCATGCTGGAGTATAGTAAGCACAGAAAACAAACGCGGGGCAAAAAAAGCCCCTGCCAAAGCAGAAAGGGGTTTTCAGAATGAGTGTTCTGACCATTGACAGCAATAATTTCGAGGCCGAAGTGCTGAACAGCGAACTGCCTGTACTGGTGGATTTTTGGGCCACCTGGTGCGGCCCCTGCCGCATGATGAGCCCGGTGGTGGACGAGATCGCCCAGGAAAAGGCCGGCCAGCTCAAGGTGGGCAAGATCAATGTGGACGATCAGCCCGGTCTCGCATCCCAGTTCGGGGTGATGAGCATCCCCACCTTGATCCTGTTCAAAAACGGCAAGGCCGTGCAGCAGAGCGTGGGCCTGAAGCCCAAGGGCGATATTTTGGCTATGCTGTGAGTATTGTAAAAATGTCTGATCTTCCCGGCGTGGGCGCCCGGCGGAACTTTTCCGCCCGCCGCGCCGGGCTTTTTTCTTGGCCCTGCCGTAAAGGCGGGGCGCATGATTCACAAGGAGGCTGTACATCATGAAAGTGGTCATCATCGGCGGCGTTGCCGGCGGCGCCTCCGCCGCGGCAAGGCTGCGCCGGCTGGACGAAAGCGCCGAGATTGTAATGCTGGAGCGCAGCGGCTATGTTTCCTATGCAAACTGCGGACTTCCCTATTATGTGGGCGGAACGATCACGGAAAAGCGCGCCCTGACCCTGCAAACGCCCGAGAGCTTCTGGGGTCGCTTTCGCATCGACGCGCGTGTGCGCCACGAGGCGGTGTCCATTGATCCCAAAGCCCGCACGGTCACCGTCCGCCGCCTGGCCGACGGTTCCCAGTATTCCGAAGCCTACGACGAATTGATCCTGGCGCCGGGCGCAAAGCCCATCTGCCCGCCCCTGCCGGGGGTCGGCGGTTCCCGGGTGTTCACTCTGCGCAATGTGGAAAACGCCCTTGCCCTGCGCGGCTTCATCGAACAAAACGCCCCAAAGCGCGCGGTGGTGGTGGGCGGCGGCTACATTGGGCTGGAAATTGCCGAAAACCTGATGCAGGCCGGCCTTTCGGTCACCGTGGTGGAGCTGGCGCCCCAGGTCCTGGCCCCCCTGGACGGTGACATGGCGGCCATCGTGCAGGGGTACCTGCGCGGGCAGGGCGTGCAGCTGCGCCTCGGCGCCGGCGTGACCGCCTTCCAGGAGGGGCCAGGGGGCCTGACCGCCTCCCTCTCCACCGGCGAAACCCTCAGCGCCGACCTTGCGGTAATGGCCGTGGGGGTCGTGCCGGATACCGGCCTTGCAAAGGCCGCCGGGCTCGAGCTGGGGGCAAAGGGTTCCATTGTGGTGGACGCCGAAATGCGCACCAGCGCGCCCCACATCTTTGCTGTGGGCGACGCGGTGCAGGTAAAGCACCTGGTCACCGGGCAGGCAGCGCTCATCAGCCTGGCCGGGCCCGCAAACCGGCAGGGCCGCATCGCGGCCGACAATATCTGCGGCATCCCCAGCCGCTACGATTCCAGCCAAGGCTCCAGCGTCATCAAACTATTCGGCCTCACGGTGGCGGCCACCGGTATCAACGAACGGCAGGCCGCGGCGGCGGGCCTCTCCGCCGCGCCGGTGGTCACCCTTTCCGCCAACCATGCCACCTATTACCCCGGCTCCAGCAACATCACGGTCAAAACCTTGTTCGATCCTCACACCGGGCGGCTGCTGGGCGCGCAGCTCATCGGCTTCGAGGGGGTGGAAAAGCGCTGCGACGTTCTGGCCACCGCGCTGCGGGCGGGCATGACCTGCCACGATCTGGCCGAACTGGAGCTGTGCTACGCGCCGCCCTATTCCTCTGCCAAAGATCCGGTAAACATGGCGGGCTTTATCATGCAGAATGTGCTGGCCGGGCGCGTGCAGCAGTTCCACTGGCAGCAGCTGCCCGCTGTTTTGATGGATTCCAGCGCTGGCGTGCTGGACGTGCGCGACGAGTCCGAGTGGGCCGCCGGCCACCTCGGGGGGGCAGTGCACATCCCCCTCAACGAGCTGCGCGAGCGGATGGCCGGCCTCGACAAGGGCAAGACCTGGTATGTGCACTGCCACAGCGGTCTTCGCAGCTATATCGCCTGCCGCATTTTAAGCCAGAACGGCTTCGACTGCTGCAACCTCTCCGGCGGGTACGGCTTTTACGAGGCCGTGCAGAACGGGCTCGACCCCACGCCCCGGCAGGATTGCGGCGTAAAAATATAAGGGGAGGGACGAACGCCATGAAGGTTATTTTTCACATCGACGACCCCGAGCGCTGGCCTCTTGCGCTGGGCAACGCCGAAAATCTGCTGGCCTATTGCCAGAGCCGGGGCGGCCTGGGCTGCACGGTGGAGCTTTTGGCAAACGGCCCCGCCGTGACGGGCTATCTGCCCACCGTGGCCGCTTTGCCCCGCATGCGGCAGCTGGCCGCTTTTTCTGAGGTAAGCTTTACCGCCTGTGCCAACGCGCTGCGGGGCCAGGGCATCGACCCGGGGATCCTGCCCTCCTTCGTGGCTGTGGTGCCCGCCGGGGTGGCCGAGCTTGCCACCCGGCAGGCCGAAGGGTATGCCTACATCAAGCCCTGAAGCATCACCCGCACAGCGCCCCGCGGCGCCGGTTAAACTTAAAAAGCGGTTTCACCGCCTTGCTTTTCCCCCGCGCTAAAGCAAGCCAAGGGGCCCCCGGTGCGTTTTTCTTCGCACCGGGGGCCCTTTTATTTTACCCTTATACTTTCTTTTTCAGCTGGGGCGGCTCACCCGTATACTTCTGCTTTTCCACGCCCTTTTCCCGCAGTTTGTCGCGGGTCGCGGTGCGCAGCAGGCTGTAAAGCACCGAGGCCAGCGGGATCATCACCAGCATACCCGCCACGCCCATGGTGCTGCCGCCCACTGTAACGGCCACCAGCACCCAGATGCTGGGCAGCCCCACCGAGTTGCCCACCACCTTGGGGTACACCAAATTCCCCTCGATCTGCTGGATGCACAAAAACAGCACCACGAACCAGAACGCCTGGATGGGGTTCTGCACCAAAATTAAAAACGCCCCCACAAAGCAGCCGATAAACGCGCCGAAGATCGGGATCAGCGCGGTCAACGCGATCAGCACGCTCACCAGGGTCACGTAGGGCATGCGGCAAACCAGCATGCCCACCGCGAACATGCAGCCCAGAATGCAGGCTTCCAGGCACTGGCCGGACAAAAAGCTGGAAAACGTTTTGTTTGTAAGGCCCGCCACCTCCAGCATCCGATCCGCCCGCTGTGTGGGCACCCAGGCATACAGCAGCATCCTGATCTGGCGGCCCAGCTTTTCCTTCTGCATGAGCACATAAATGGCGAACACCATGCTGATAAAAAAGTTCATCATGCCGGCCAAAATGCCCGTGGCCGCGTTCGCCGCGTTTCCCACCAGGGCCATGCCGCCGTTTTTGCCCCATTCCACCACGGTCTCCAAAAGCTTCTGCCAGTCCATTTGGGCGGCGTCCGCCAGCCACTCCTGCAGCACCGGGTATTTTTCCAGCAGGCTGGCCAGCAGCTTCTGCGCCTCGGCCCAAAAGCCGGGCAGCAGCTTGCCAATGTTGTTTGCCGTTGCGCTCACCTGGGGAATGAGCAGCAGCAGCACAAACGCCAGCACTCCGGCCACCGCCAGCAGCGTGAGGCACAGCGCCGCAGCCCGCCGGGTGCGCTTTAGCTTTTTGGGCAGCTTTTTTTCAATCGCACGCATGGGCACGCCCAGAATGAACGCAATGGCGCCGCCCAGCACAAAGGGCCACACCAGCGCAAAGGCCGTTCCCACAAAATCCCCCACTGCCTTCAGGTTTTGCAGGGCCCAGTACAGCACCACACATCCCACGGCAATGCCCGCAACCGTGCGCACCGCTTTTTTATCCATTGGGCGATCCTCCCCCATCTTTACACTTCTGCGCGGCGGAAAACCGCCTGCTTTCTATCAGTATTGTATCCTGCCGCAGCGCCTCATGCAAGTAACGTTTTTGTGAACATGCACAGTGTTCAGCCGCCCTGGCCTGCTTCCAGCTCCTCCAATGCCCATTCCAGCGCCTGGCGCGCCGTGGAGATCTTTGCCTGGGCCGCCGCCAGCTCCAGGCGGACCTCTTCGCAATCCTCCGGCTTCGGTGCATCCTGCAGCTCGGTCACACCCTGGCGCAGGGTGGCCCAAAATTCGCTGTCGCCATAAGTAAACGTGACCCAGGTATAGCCAAGGTACTCCCCGTCGCTCATCGCGGTGACCGGGTAGCTCCCCATCGGCAGGTAGCCCGCCAGATCGTTCAGATCCGGTGAGTAGTAATACAAAGCCTGCGCGCTTTTTACCGCAAGCTCTTTGCCGGCCACCGGCACAAGATTCGGCCCCTTGCCGTAGCCGTTTTTGCCCGTTTTGATCAGCAGCGGCAAAAAGTTTTTATAGCTGTAATCCAGGTCCACATTGCCGCCGATGCCGTTTACCCGCCCGGTAGAGGAATACTGCCACAGGTCATAACTGCCCTGGAACCCCACATATCCGCGGTAATCCGCCACCCAAAACGGGTAGGCCGCCAGCGCGCCCGTGTCCAGGTTTGTGTTTGCAAAGCTTGTGTAGGTGTAAAACCCGGGCAGCCAGCCCTTTTGATCCAGAATGTCCATGGCAAACTTCACCAAGCGGGTAAGCTCGGCCCGGGGCAGCGTTTTCAGGGAATTGTCCTCCACATCCACAAATACCGGATACTCCAGCCGCAGGCCTTCCAGCACCGCCAGAAAGGCCGACACCTCGTTGATCACCGCTTCCTCGGTGCGGGCATAGGTGTAGTAGTAAGCCCCCACCTTCATGCCGGCCGCCTTCGCGCCGGCTATATTGCGCTGGAAATAGGGATCGATATATACCCCGCCGCTGCTGCTGGAACCAATACGCACCAGTGCGAACTGCTTGCCGGCGGCAGCCACGGCCTGCCAGTTCACCTCTCCCTGGTAACGGGAAACATCAATGCCCGTCTCATAAATCGCCATACAAAATCCCCCTCTCCCTGCCATGCTATGCGCAGGGGAAGGAGGATGTTCCGTTTTTTCGGGCGCGCTATACCACCAGGCCGCCATTTACGCCCAGCACCTGGCCGGTAATATATCCGGCCCGCTCGCCCGCCAAAAAGAGCAGGGCTTCGGCCACCTGCCGCGGGGTGCCCAGGGCTCCCACCGGGGTTTCGTCCGCCAGGGCCGAACGATCCGCCTCAGAAAATCCGGCCATCATGTCCGTGTCGATCACACCCGGGGCAACGCAGTTCACGGTCACGCCGCTGGGGCCTTCCTCCTTCGCCAGGGCTTTTGTAAGGCCGATAAGCCCCGCCTTAGCCGCCGAATACGCTGCCTCACAGCTGCCGCCCACCTGCCCCCACATCGAGCTCACAGTCACAATGCGCCCCCACCGCTGCCGGATCATGTGCGGCAGCGCGCACTGGCAGCAGTGGAACGCCCCGGTCAGGTGAACATCCAGCATGCGGCGCCACTCGCTCTCTGTCAGGTCGGTAAACAGCTTTTGCTGCGCCACTCCCGCATTGCAGATCAGAACGTCCACCCCGCCGAACGCAGCCTCCGCACGGCGGAACATTGCCTCCACCTCTGTGCGGCATGCCACATCCGCACGCACGGGCAGCACGCGCCCCGCAAATTCTGCTGTAAGGGCTTTGGCGGCCTCCTCGCTGGTGTTATAATTCAGCACCACCCGGTACCCCGCATTCGCAAACAGCCGCACCGCTTCGGCCCCAATCCCCCGGCTGCCGCCGGTAATGAGCACGGTTCTCATTGCTTTTCCTCCCGCTTTTGCCGCAGCGCGGCAAAAAATTGCCGCAGCTGCGCCCTGGCCTCCTCCGCCAAAAGCCCCCCCTCCACCGCAGGGCGGTGGTTGAACGGCAGTGCAAACAGGTCGGTCACCGAGCCGCAGCAGCCCGCCTTGGGGTCCGGTGCGCCATACACCACCCGTTTTACGCGGCTGTTGATGATGGCCCCGCTGCACATGGGGCAGGGCTCCAGCGTCACAAAAAGCTCGCACTGCCAAAGCCGCCAGCCGCCCAGGGCTTTACAGGCCGCGTCGATGGCCAGCAGCTCCGCATGGTGGGTGGCGTTCTTTTGGGTTTCGCGGGTATTGTGCGCCATGGCCACCGGCACCCCGTCCTTTGCCACCACAGCGCCCACGGGCACCTCGCCCAGCGCCGCGGCCTTTTCCGCCTC
>NZ_DBGCTQ010000065.1:0-54970 GCF_048388525.1 Allofournierella sp.
TTTTTGATTTTTCAAAACAGCGGGCGGTCACTCAAGGCACGCCGCGCGCATGGCCGCAAGGTCGGCAGGGGTCATGCCCAGCTCGGCCTCAAAATACGCTTCCAGGCACGGGTAGCGGGCGTCGATGGCGTCCAGCGCCCGGGCAAGATTCGCCTCGTCCACCCCGCCCATCGCGCCCAGATACGGTTTTAACTCCGGGTACTGCCGCACCAGCGCGCCGTAGCTCGCCTCATATTCGGCCGCGGCCCGGGGCCGGCAGGTGTTGGTGATGAGAAAATCCTGCATCACGGTCTCGCGGGTGGCGCCCAGCGCCAGCAGGATCAGCGCCGCCGCCACGCCGGTGCGGTCCTTGCCCGCCGAGCAGTGGAACAGCAGCGGCAGCTGCCCCGCCCGGATCTCGGCGAACATGGCCCGGTAGGCGGCGTTGCCAAAGGGCAGCCGGGCATAAAATTCGCCCAGCATGCGGCCCAGGGTTTCCAGTGCTGCCCGGTCCATCTTCAAAAAGGAATGGGGGTCGAAGTTCACCTCACGGCCCTCCTCGTCCAGAATGGCCGAAATATCGTGCCTGCGCACCCCGGCAAAGGCCGGGTCCGGCTGGGCCGTGCGCTCGCCGGTGGAGCGCAGGTCGCAGATGACCCTTATCCCGAGAGCCCCGAACGCCTCCAGGTCCTCCTTGCTCTCCAGCTCGCACAAAGCGCCGCAGCGAAAGAAAAGGCCGTGCTTTACAGTTTTGCCGCCCGCGGCGGGCCAGCCGCCCAGCTCGCGGAAATTTTCGGCTTTGGAAAAGGGCAGTACCCTGCCCGGTTCAATGTGCATGGGTAAAATCTCTCCTTTTTAATTCTTTTCTTTTACCAGGCCCATCCGGTAGGCGGCCACCAGCAGCTTCAGATCCTGCACATTCCCCGCAAGCCTTCGGCCCTCGTCCGTGTCGGCCACCAGCATGCGCTTTTCGGTGGTCTCGAACACGTCCACGCTGGACACGATGTCCAGGTTTTCGCGGATGGCTTTTTCCATGGTCTCAAAAGGCTGATGCGCCCGCAGCGAAAGGCCACGGCTGTTGTAAACCAGGGTGTAGCCCGCAATGCCCGTTTTTTCGTGGTAGGCGCGGCAGAAGCCGCCGTCGATGCGGATCATACGGCCCGCCCCCTTCAGGGGGGTCTCCCCCTCTATCGCGCGCACCGGCACATGGCCGTTCACGATATGGCAGTGGGTCTGGTCCAGGCCAAACTCGGCCAGGATCGCCCGGTCCATCCGGGTATCGTTCACAAAGCGGTAGTAGGGGTTGCTCTGTTCGGTATGGGTCGCCGGATCGGCCACAAAAAGCCGCTCAAAGGTGGTCATTTTATCCCGCCCGTACAAAGGCGAGAGCCGCCCGCACCACAAATACCACAAAAAGTCGCAGCCGGACCGGCGCGCCTCGCTGCCCTCGGGGGCAAAAAAGGCCCTCCGCGCCCGCTCATCGCAGTAGTCCATCAGTGCGCGGCCCGCGTAGCCGTGCTTTTCAAAGGTAGCCACCGCAAAGCCGCCGCTCTCGGTCAGGGGCACGGCGCCGTGGAACAGCAGGTTGCCGTTTTCCATGTGGTAGATGCCGCCCTTGGCGTATAAAAAGCGCACATGCCGCTGCAGCTTTTCACTCTCGGTAAAGCTGCGGCACAAGGCGTCCATCACCTCCTGCTCGGCCGGGGTCATCCGGGCGGGGTCCGCGGGGTCCACGGTGGGAAAATCGTCGTCCAAAAGGGGGTAGCGCTTGCCCTCCACCAGCACCGTGCCCGCCCCGTAGTCAATGCGGCGCAGAAAGTCGCGTCCCTCCAGCTCAAAATCCGGGTTGCGGTCGATGACCCGGCATTCCAGCTTGAGCATCAGCAGGGTGATCGCCTTGTGCATGCGGGCCACCCGGGCCAGCTCCCCCCGGTGGTAAGGGCCGCGGCTCTCGTCCACATGGGGGTAAAAGTGGTGCACGTCACAGTCTTTATACTCGCTCTCGGCAAACAGGGCCAGCGGCCGCAGGTTGATGCCGTAGCCGTCCTCCAGCGCTTCCAGGTTGTTGTAGGCCAGGGTAGTGCGCAGCACGGTGGCGATGCACAGCGGGCTGCCCGCCGCCGCTCCCATCCACACCACGTCGTGGTTGCCCCACTGGATATCCACCGAATGGTGGGCCATCAGCTGCTCCAGGATCAGGTCGGGCCGGGGGCCCCGGTCAAAGATGTCCCCCAGCAGGTGCAGCTTGAACACGGCCAGGTTCTTGATCAGCGCGCACAGCGCCTCGATAAAATCGTCCGCCCGGCCAATGTCGATGATGCTGGCCAGGATCTGGTCGTAATAAAACTCCTTGTCGTGGTCCTCAAAATGGGCGTGCAGCAGCTCGTCCAGAATATAGGCGTAATCCCGGGGCAGGCGCTTGCGCACAAAGCTGCGGGTGTGCTTGCTGGACACCACCCTGCACACATCGATCAGCCGGTACAGGGTCTGGCGGTACCAGCCGTCCAGGTCGGTCTGGCGGGCCTTCAGCTCATCCAGCTTGCGGGCCGGGTAATAGATCAGGGTGGCAAACTCCGCCCGCTGCGCCTCGGGCACCGCCGGGCCCAGCACCCGGTCCACCTTTTCCTTGATCACGCCGGAGGCGTTGTTCATGATGTGGGTAAAGGCCTCGGCCTCGCCGTGCAGATCGCTCATGAAATGCTCGGTGCCCTTGGGCAGCTTCAGAATGGCCTGCAGGTTGATGATCTCGCTGCTGGCGCTGGCAATGTTGGGGAATTCCCGGGCCAGCAGGGTGAGATATTTCAGGTCGCGGCGCACCTCGTCGGCGGCGTATTGCATGGGCGGCGTCCCTCCTTTTGGCTTTTCGGCTTCAAAGGTTGCACGATCGGCAAAGCAACATCATTATAGCACACTCCCGCGGAAATATGGTACAATATCCACAGAAAATTTCCGAGGGCAAAAGGAGGCGAACGGCATGGAACTTCCGGCACACTGCGGGCTGTGCCCGCGGCGCTGCGGCGCCGACCGACGCGCCGGCACGGGCTTTTGCGGGGCGGGGGCAACCCTGAAAGCGGCCCGCGCTGCCCTGCATTTCTGGGAGGAGCCCTGCATCAGCGGCCGGCGGGGCAGCGGCACGGTGTTTTTTACCGGCTGTGCGCTGCGCTGCTGCTACTGCCAAAATTTTGCGGTGAGCCAGCAGGGCCTGGGCAAGGAGCTCAGCTTCCACCGCCTGGCCGAAATTTTTTTGGAGCTGCAGCAAAAGGGCGCGGCCAACCTGAACCTGGTCACCGCCACCCAGTGGCTGCCCTGGGTTACCGCCGCGCTGGACGAGGCGCGGGCGGCGGGCCTTCGCCTGCCGGTGGTGTGGAACACGGGCGGCTACGAAACGGTGGAAACCGTGCGCGCGCTGGCCGGGTACGTGGATGTTTGGCTGGCAGACGTAAAATATGTCTCGCCCGCCCTGGCGCAGGAATACTCGGCCGCGCCGGACTATTTTGAAGTATGCCGCGCCGCGGTGGCCCAAATGCTGGCCCAGGCCGGGCCGCCGGTGTACGATGACGCCGGCTACCTGACGCGCGGGGTGATCCTGCGGCATCTGGCGCTGCCCGGCGCCCTGGCCGACAGCCTGGCCGTGCTGGATTATATGGCCGGTCTGCCCAGGGGCGGCTTTGTGCCCAGCCTGATGAGCCAGTACACCCCTTTTTACCGCGCGGCGCAGCACAAATCCCTGGGCCGCCGCATCTCCACCTGGGAATACCGGCAGGTGGTAAACCGGGCGGTGGACCTTGGCCTCACCGCGGGCTACATGCAGGAAAAGAGCAGTGCGAGGGAGGAGTATACGCCCCCCTTCGATCTGGAGGGCGTGTGATATGCTTGGGAACCTTTTGAGCGTTTTATACCTGGCGGTCTTTCTGGCGGCCGGTCTTTTGCTGGCGCGGCGGCTGGCCCCCGGCCTGCCGCCCGAGGGCACGCTGGTGCTGGCGGCCGCGCTGGGCCTTGCCCTGCTGGCCGCCCTGCCGGCGCTGGCCGCGCTGGCGCTGGGCTTCACCCTGGCGGCGGCGCTGCTGGCCCTTGCCGCCGCGGGCGCCGTTCTGGGGGGCTGCCTTTGGGCCGAGGCCCGCGTGCCCCGGGCGCAAAAAAGCGGTGGCGCGCCCCTGGGCTGGCCCTTCTGGCTCTGCGTGCTGCCTCTGCTGGCGCTTGCGGTCTGGCTGCTGTTCACCCACACGCTGTATTTAAAGGGCGGCGCCTACTGGTGCGGCCAAAGCACCTACGGCGACCTGCCCATGCACCTGGCCTTCATCCAGTCCATTGCCCAGCAGGGCGATTTTCCGCCCCGCTATCCCCTGCTGGCCGGCGAAGGGGCTTACGGCTACCCGTTTTTGTGCGAAACGGTATCCAGCGTGTTCCTCTTGCTGGGCGCGGGGCTCAAATTCGCATGCCTTCTCCCCCAGTGCCTGGCGCTGCTGGCGGTGTTCGGCGGGGGCTGGCTGCTGGCCCACGCCCTCTTGGGCGGGCGGGGCGCCGCAAGCCTTGCCTATTGGCTGTTTTTCATGGGCAGCGGTTTTGGCTTCGCCTATTTCCTGGGGGGCGATAAGGGCAACTTTACCCGGATTTTCACCGCTTTTTACGAAACCCCCACCAACTACGTGCAGGAAAACGTGCGCTGGGTCAACCCGGTGGTGGATCTGCTGATCCCCCAGCGGGCCACCCTGATGGGCTGGGCGCTGCTTTTCCCCGCGTTGTTCCTGCTGGCAAGGTTTGCCCTGCAGGAGGAAAAGCATCTGTGGAAGGCGCTGGTGCTGCTGGCCGCCCCCCTGCCCCTTGTGCACACCCACTCGGCGCTTGCCCTGGTGCTGGTGTGCGCCGTGCTGTTTTTGCGCCAACTGGTCTGCGGGCCGCGCACCAAGGCCTCGCTGGGGCCCTGGCTTGCCTTTGCGGGCCTTGCGGCGGCCGCCTGGCTGCCCCAGATGCTCACCCAGGTGCTGCCCGCCACACAGGAGGGCGCGGGCTTTTTGCGCTGGCACTTCAACTGGGCGAACGAGGGCGACGGCTACTTTTGGTTTTACATCAAAAACATCGGGCTGGTCTATCTGCTGCTGGTGCCCGCCTTTTTGTGGGCGGGGCGCTCGCTGCGCTGGATGTACGGCGGGGGGCTTCTGATCCTGCTGGTGAGCGAGCTTGTGGTGTTCCAGCCCAACAACTACGACAACAACAAACTCCTGTTCGTCTGGCACCTTCTGGGCTGCATCCTGGTGGCAAACCTCTTGGTGGACCTTGCCCGCCGGGTGAGCAAAAAAAGCGTGCGCGTCTGCCTGGCGGCGCTGTGCATCGCGGCGGCCACCCTGGGCAGCGTGCTCACAGTGGGGCGCGAAGCGGTGAGCGGCTACGAACAGTTCAGCGCCGATGCCATCGCCGCCGCCCGGTATGCAAAAGAGCAAACGGACCCCCATGCGCTGTTTCTTACCGGCACCCAGCATGTAAACGCCATAGCCAGCCTTGCGGGGCGCAGCGTTTTGTGCGGCAGCCCCAGCTATGTGTTCTACCATGGCCGCAATTATACCGCCCAGCAAGCAGCCGTGCAGGAGCTGTACGAAACCCCCTCCGCCGAGGCGCTGGCCTGCTGGGGCGTGGAGTATGTGGCTGTTTCGGGCTGGGAGCAGGGTGCTTTTGCAGTAAACGAAGCCTGGTACCGGCAAAACTGTGAGCTCGTGTTCCAGCAGGGAGGTTACTCCATTTACCGCACACCCGGCTGAACCGCTTTTTCCCACGCATCACAAAGAACGCCCGCTTTCAAAAGCGGGCGTTCTTTGTGATGCGTGCCTGGCACAGCGCGCTTTTATTGCTGTGGGCTCTGCGTTTTTTTGCCGCTCTTCACCGGTACCCGCAAAGCCAGCAGCTGCTTTACGTCCCGCAGAACGGCCGGGCTTGCAACCTCGATCATGAGCCAGCGGGTGCCGCACAGCATGCCCGCATTCCAATAGGTTTTCTGCACGCTGGCGTCAAAGCTGCCCAGCAGGGCCTCGGCAGCCGGGGCAAGCTTTTGGCTCACCGCCACCAGTGCCGTAAAGCGGCCCTCGCCCGGGTAAAGGGTGCACAGGGCCTTGCCGCCCTTTTTGTACTTTACGTTCCAGCCCGGGGCGCCGGAGCATTTGCTGTACTCCACGCTGGGCTGCACGCCGTATGCGGCTTCAATGTAGCCGCACAACTCGTTCCAGAGCGGGCTTTTTATCCGCTCGCCGATCTCCTGAAAGGTGGGCTGCCGGGCATTTAGTTCGCTCATACAAAAGCTTCCTTTCTTTTTGTTGCACGCTCCCCTCAAAAATACATGTATACCTGGCAGGGGATCATGCCGTTGTACAGCTTGCGGCGGCGGTTGGCCTTTTTGCCGAAATGCTTTTCAAAATCCGCGTCGGCGGTGATGATATAGGCCCCGCTCACCGGGTGCTTTTCCAGTGCCGCACCCAATTCGCCAGCCAGGCGCGCGGCGGCGGCAAGATCGCCCAGCCGTTCGCCGTACGGGGGGTTCGCCAGCACGATCTGCTCCGGCGCCGGGGCAAAATCCTTCACCTCGGCCGCCTCAAAGCGGCAGCGGTCGCCCACCCCCGCCAGGCGCGCGTTCTGGGCGGCCAGCTCCACGGCCTGCGGGTCGATGTCGTAACCCACCCCTTCAAATGCGGCGTCCTTTTTCACCTCGGCCAGGGCCTTTTCCCGCTGGGCCGCCCACACCGCGGGCGGGCAGAAGCTGTAGTGCTCGGCTGCAAAGCGCCGCCGCAGGCCGGGCGCAATATTCATGGCCTTTTGTGCGGCCTCGATCACCAGCGTGCCGCTGCCGCAGAACGGGTCGGCCACCCGGCTGTCGCGCCGCACGCGGCCCAGGTCGGCAATGGCGGCGGCCAGGGTCTCCTTGATGGGGGCCCCGGTGGCATTGCGGCGGTACCCCCGCTTGTGCAGGCCGTCGCCGCTGGTGTCCAGCATGATTTCCACCTGGTTTTTGCGGATGGAAAAGCGGATCTTGTAAAGCGCGCCGGTCTCGGGCAGCATCACCACCCTGTGTCCCTTTTTCAGCCGCTCCACCACCGCCTTTTTCACAATGCTCTGGCAGGCGGGCACGCTGGAAAGAACGCTGGAAAGGCTGGATCCCTTCACGGGGAACTGGGCGTCGGCGGGCAGCAGCTCCTCCCAGGGAATGGCAGCCACCCCGTCGAACAGCTCGTCAAAGGTAAAGGCCCCATAGCTTTTCAGCAGCACCAGCACCCGCTCGGCGCAGCGCAGGTTCAGGTTCGCAGCGGCGATCAATTCGGCCCCGCCGCAAAAGGCAATGCGGCCGTCGGTCACCTGCACGTTTTCGGCCCCCAGCCGGCGCACCTCAAAGGCGGCGGTGCTCTCGGTTCCGAAATAGCAGGGGGCGATCAGATCAAATTTCATAAAAGGCAAACTCCTTTTTGCGCGGCGCGGCTCCCCTACGCCACGCCGGTGTAAATGTTCGTACCGCAATCATACCACGCTGTGCCCCGCGCCTGCAAGTAATTTAAGCGCGTCGCTTTTCCAAACGCGTTCACGCATCCATCAATTGTATCCCATAGCGCCGCTGCCCGCGGCTACAGGCCCGGCTGGTTTTACCGGCTGCTATCTTTTCATTCTCCATAGCCATTCTACTTCAGGTAACAGCAGATGTGCGATAAAGCTTATAAGCAGAGCCGCGATGATAAAAAATCCTGCAGCACACGCTATTTTCAAAAATTTGTTGACGTTGCTTTTTAATTTTTCAGTATCGCTGAACATTAAAGCGACCTTTTCATCCGTTAAAGTTTTTTCCCTCACTTCTTGGACATCCACATCTTTTATCAATTCGTCCACTGTCGTGCCAAAATAATCGCTCAAAATTACTAGTTTCTGAAAATCCGGATAAGATTGCCCTGCTTCCCACTTTGAAATGGTCTGTCGCGAGACCTGCAGCTCCATTCCCAATTCTTCTTGCGAAAGTCCTTTCTTTTTTCTCATGGACAAAAGTTTTTCGTGAAATTTCATTGTGATCCTCTTCCCATTAAAATTTGTTTTTTGTATCCCTTATCGTCTGTGTGGCCACAGCCCAAGTATAGCAGCAAAAAGGCGATCTTCTCAAGCAATCTCTCTTGGCAATCTGTCAATCGGCAGCAACATTTGGCAAAGGAAAGCCGGATGCCTGCCCTCTCCGCCGCTTTTGCCGCCGGTCTCGCGGCAGCGGTTTTACCAATCTCCCCCGGCAAACTTTGTGCGTCGCGTCTCTTGCTTTTCTTATTATGCAGTCGTATAATAATATTCACAAAGATAATAAAGAAGGAATGCGCCATGAAACAACAGGTAAAAAAGCTGGGCGACGCCGAGCTGGACATCATGCTGGCCATCTGGCAGGCCCCCGGGCCGGTCACCTCCACCTGGCTGCAGGAGCAGCTGCGGGGCAAGCGGGACTGGCCGCTCTCGGCCCTCATGACCACCCTGGCCCGCCTGGCGGACAAGGGGTTCGTTCTCTGCGACCGGTCCACCCGCACCAATTACTACAGCGCGCTGGTCAGCGAGGCGGAGTACAAAACGCGCGAGAGCCGCAGCTTTTTGCAGCGGCTGCACGCCGGCAGCCTGCCCAGCCTGGTGGCCGGGCTTTACGGCAGCCAGGCCATCGGCGACGCGGACCTGGAAGAGCTGCGCGCGCTGATCGACGCGCTGGAGGGGGGCAAAGCAGATGGCTGACGCCTTTTTGGCGGCGCTGGGCGTCTCGGCCACAGTGGGCCTGGTGGCGCTGGCGCTCGCCCTTTTAAGCCGTCCCATGAACCGGCATGTGGCGGCCCGCTGGAAATACTGGGTGTGGCTGGTGCTGGCGCTCCGCCTGCTGCTGCCCTTCGATCTGGCGCTGCCCGCCTCCCCCGCCCGGGTCGAGCTGCCGGCGGTGGTACAGCGGCCCCTGGACCTGGGCGGGCAGCCGCAGGCCGCCCCATCGGTCGCCCTGCCCGGCAAGGATGCGCCGCAGGCGCCCGCCGGGCAGGCAGCACAGCCCCTTCCCGCCGCGCCCGGGCCGGTCTCCACCCGTGATCTGCTGGGCGCGCTGGCGCTGGCGTGGCTGGCGGGCGCGGTACTGTGCGGGGCTTGGCAGCTGGGTTCCAGCCTGCGCTTTTACCGCCGGGCGGTCCGCTGGGCGCGCCCGCCTGCAGGCGAAAAGACCCGGCAGGCCTGGCAGCGCTGCGTCCAGTCTCTCGGCCTGCCGCGCGCCCGGCTGCTGGTGAACCCCGCGGCGCCCTGCCCCCTGGCGGCCGGCCTTTTGCGCCCCACCGTGCTGCTGCCCACCGAAGATGTGCCGCCGGCCGACCTGGACTGTGTGCTGCGTCACGAGCTCACTCATTTAAAGCGCGGCGATCTTTGGTACCGCCTTGTCTTGCTGGCGGCGGCCTGCCTGCACTGGTTCAATCCCCTGGTGTGGCTCATGCTGCGCCAGGCCTGGGCGGACCTGGAGCTCCGCTGCGACGACGAGGTGCTGCGCGGCGCGCCGCCCGCCGAGCGCCGCGCCTACAGCGAGGCCATCCTGGCCTGCATCCATCGGGGGCAGGGCCGCGCGCCCGCGCTGACCACCTATTTTCGCGGCGGCAAGGGCAGCCTTGCCCGCCGGTTCGCCAACATCCTTGCCCCGGGCAAAAAGCGGGGCGGTGCGCTGGCGCTGGCCGCGACCCTGGCCGCCACCGGCCTGCTGGGGGCGCTGGTGGGCTGCAGCGTGGCGGCCCCTTCCAAGCCCGCGGGCTCCGCCTTCCCTTCCCAAAGCCCCGCTCCCCCGGCGGGCTACACCCAAATCACGGTAAATTTCAGCGAAAACAAGGAGGCCAGCGCCCAGTTTTCCCGGCCGGGCGGCGATCTGCCCCAGGGCATCGTCTGCACCGTGCCGGACGGGCCGGATGTCTGGCACGAGGAAGAACCCACCCTCCGGCTCACCATGCAGCTGCCCGGGGGCTGGTCCGCCCGCCCCGCCGCAGCTGGCGAAGCCTGTTGGGGCAGCATGCTCAGCGCCCCCTTCAACCTGTACAACGAGGCCGGAGACCTTGCGGGCACCCTGGGCTTCGGCACCTATTTCGAGGGGCAGATCAATGGCGGCGACGATTTCTACGGCCACGGCTACAAAGCCCGCTATTACTGGATCATGAGCGGCTTTGTAAACTGGAACAACGCCTACACCCCCGTGGCCCAGAGCGAATTTACCGAGAACGCGCTGTGCCGGGTGAGCTATTCCGCCGAAGTCTCGCCCACCGGCACCCCCTTTGAAAACGACGGCATCCTGGCCTGGGACGACCGGCTCATGCGCTACGCGGCCCTGGAGCTGGCAAGCGGCGCGGCCACGCCGGAGCAGCTTGCCGCCATGGCCTCCAGCCTGACCCTGCTGGAGGACCCGCTGCCCGCCACCACCCCCGCGGCGGACCCGGCGCCCGTGGTGCCCGAGGGCTTTGCCCGCCACAGCATCACCATGCCCGCCTACGGCGGCTGGCAGACCCCCTACAACGGCTCTGTCTACAACGTCGATCCCTTCGTGGTTACCCTGGCCCTGCCCGAGGGCTTTGCCTTTCAGGTCCCCGCCGACGCGGCCGGGGTCGATGAGGCGGTCGAGGACTCCGCCCTCTGGGGCAAGGTTCCCATCGTGAAGGAAGGCAGGGCCGTGGGCGCGCTGCTCTACGATGTGTATGAACCGCTGCCCCCCGGGGAGCGCACGGATAACCCCCGCGAGGTGTACGCCATGATCATGGTGCCCAACCACATGGGCTGGGAGTTTGAATACACCGAGGTCAGCCGCACCGCCACGGCCAGCAGCGCCACCTGCCTCGCGGGCTTCCACTCCCCGGTGCTGCCCGCCCCCGCCGACCCGGACACTTATTTGTGGCAGAGCGGCGGCGAAAGCGGCTGGGACATGTGGTATAAAAAGGGCGTTCTGAGCCATGAAGACACCCTGGGCGTCTTCATCGCCATGTATTTTGACTACAACGCCCTCACCGACGGCGAGCTGGCAGCCATTGCCAAAAGCGTTCTTCTCGCCCCCGCCGCCCACTGAAACCGGAAAAAGCGGATCACACAAAAAGGCGCCCTTGAAACTGGCTTTCCCGCCGGCTCCAAGGGCGCTTTTTGCGCGGATCTTTTCCCGCAAGCTATTTTGCGGCAGTTCCCCTTTCTCTCACAGGGCTTCTCCCGGGTATTGCAGGCCCCACTCCCGGCGCAGGGCGGTCATCAGGGCCATCACGTCGGTGGTCAAATCCAGCCGCATGGCCGCCGCCCCGCCGGTCAGGATCGCCCGCTCCATGGCCTCCACCTCGTATTGCAGCGCGCGGGCAGCTTCGCCCGCCGTGAGCACCTGCCGCGCCCCGGTGGCCGCGTCCACCACCAGCGCCCGGTCGGCCCGGGGGTAGTCCAGGATCTCGATATAGCCCTTTTCGCAGCTGATCACCGCCCGCTTTGGCTGTTTTGCGTGCAGGCTCAGCGCCAGCGCCGCCATCTGCCCCTGGCCGTTCATCAAAAGGATGCCCGCCTGCTCGTCCACCCCGGTGGGGGCGGGGCGCATCTGGCTCAGCACCCGGTCCGGCTGGCTCTCCATAAAACTGCGGGCCAGGCTCAGCGCGTAGACCCCGATGTCCAGCAGCGCGCCGCCCGCAAGCTCCGGGGCAAAAAAGCGGCTTTGCATGTCGTATTCCTTAAAGCTGCCGAAGCTCAGGGTGATCATCTGCACCCGGCCCAGCTCCCCCCCGCCCACCATGCGCCGCAGCTCCTTATAAAGCGGCATGTGCCAGATGGTCATGGCCTCGGCCAGCACCAGGCCCTTCTCCCCCGCCAGGCGGGCCGCGCGCTCCAGCTCGCGGCTGTTCAGTGCGATCGCCTTTTCGCACAGCACGTGCTTGCCGCCCGCCAGCGCTTCTTCCAAAAAAGCGGCATGGGTGTTGTGGGGGGTGGCGATGTAGACCACGTCCACCGCCGGGTCGGCAAACATTTCCCGGCAGTCGGCATACACCTTTTGCGCGCCGTGCGCCCTGCCAAACGCCGCGGTCTTTTCAGGGCTGCGGCCGCCCACCGCGTACAGCGCCCGGCCCGCGGCCTTCAGGGCATGGGCCATCTCATTTGCGATCGCGCCCGCGCCCAGCACCGCCCAGTTCAGTTCCCTCATTTTTTCCTCCCCCTTTTCCTCCCCGTTCCTCCCCTTTTGGGGCGCGTACCTGCCGCCCCTTTTGCTCATTATAACACCAAAAGGGCCGCCCGGAAACCCGGGCGGCCCGAGGCCGATTTTTCAGTTCAGGGGTACCAGCACGCCGTACCCGCCGTCAGCCCGGCGGTACACCACCTGGATCTGGTCGTTCTCCACGCTGCGGTACAAAAAGAAGCTGTGCCCCAGCAGGTTCATCTGCAAAATGGCTTCCTCGGTGCTGCAGGGCTTCACGGCAAAGCGCTTTTCCCGAATGACGTCGTACACCTCTTCCTGCTCCGGCTCGGCGGCCCCCTCCACCTCAGCGGCGCGGGTCAGCTTGTCGCCCAGGCGCTTGCGGTTTTTCACCACCCGGCGGGTCAGCACCTCCACCGCGTCGTCCAGCGCGTCCTCCATGCGGTCAGCCGTCTTTTCGGCCCGCACGGTCAGCGCTGTGTCCCGCACGGTGACCTCGACCGTCTGGCGCGCCTTGTCCACCGTGACGGTGACCTGCGCCTGCGCTTCGCCGGGGAAAAACTTGTCCAGCTTGGAGAGTCTGGCCTCCGCCTTTTCCACAAAGCTGGGCTTCAGTGAGACCCTGCGGCCGGTACATGTGACCTTCATAAAACCATTGCCTCCTTTGGGCGGGCGCACAGCACAGGCTTTTGTACCTTGCGGCCAGCAGCCCGCCGTTTCATTGCTTTTATTATAGCAAATTTGCACAAAAAATACCAGGGGAAAAGCCACCCAAACTCGTAAACTTTTTGTGTTGCATCTGTTACAAAACCTGACAAGCAAAAAGAGGTCCGGGCAAATGCCCGGACCTCCCTGCCGCTTCACTTTGTCTCAGCGCCGGCGGGAATAACCGCCGCCGCGGCGGTTCTCGGTGACCTTTTTCAGGTCCGAGATCTTTTCCTCGCTCTGGCTTTTAAACCGGGACATCATGTCCTCAAAGCTCAGATCCCCCTGCTGCTGCGGCTGGGCCTTGCCCTGCCAAACACGGGGCGTGTCGCTGCGGCCGCGCCCGCCGCGGGGGCCGCCGGGCCGCGGCCCGCCCTGCTGCCGGGGCTGGGGGGGCAGCGTGCGCTTGATGGAAAGGGCGATCTTGCCGTCCTCGCCGATGCTGAGCACCTTTACCTTGACCTCCTGGCCCTCGGTGAGGACCGTGGAAAGGTCCTCGATAAAGCTGTTGGAAACTTCGGAAATGTGCACCATGCCGGTCTTGCCCTCAGGCAGCGCCACAAACGCACCGAACTTTTTCACGCCGGTGACTTTTCCCTCAAGAATCGCTCCTACCTCTAACTGCAACGCCATGTAACCCCTTTTACTATAAAAAAATATCGTTTCAATTGCTGCGCAACGAAAACCAAATGTTTGTGTGCGGCCCGCGCCGGGCCGCCGTACAGGGGGCCCGCAGGCCCGGCTGCCGCACGCCGGGCGTCCCCCGCCTTTTTCCGTCTTTGCCTATTTGCCCGTCACGTCCACAAAAACGCGCTCGTTGGGCTTTGCATAGCCCAGCTTGTCGCGGGCTACCCGCTCAATGATCTCCAGGTCGGTGCCGGATTCCAGCACGCGCGAAAGCTCATCGTTCTGCTGCTGCTGGCTTTCCAGCTGCGCCTGCACCGCTTCCAGCTCCTGGCGCTTGGAAGAGATCTGCACCTGATTGAACACCAGGCCGGCCACCAGGTACCCGCCCACCAAAACAAGACCCGCCTGCACCAGCACCTTGGGCAGAACAGGCGGACGCTTTTGCCGCTTTGCCACAAAGCAGGCCTCCTTTCGGTAAAAACGGGCGCAGTTTGCCCCCGCGCTCTAGTTATTTGAATTATACAACACCTGGGCTTTGCTTTTCAACTGTTTTTTCCGGCGTTTTTTGGCGCCTGCGCGCATTTTTTGCCCGGTAAGCCTCCAAAGCCTCCGCCACAGGCGCCCAAAAGGCCGCAGCGCCACCAGCCACAGCAGCACAAAGGGGCGGCTCAGCACCCATTTAATGGCTGTTTGCAGCGCCCGGGTGGCCGGGGCCAGCACAAAGAAATACCCCGCCAGGCCCGCCAGCAGGGCCGCCGCCATGTACCAGCGCACCACCCCGCTGTAGCTGCGGGAGGCGGCAAAGCTGTACAGCAGCACCGCCGCCGCAAGATACGCCCCCAAATCCAGCACAAAGCAAACCGGTTTGGAGCTGCCCAAAAAGAACCGGGCCAGATCGTAGACGGCCGCAAGCAAAAAGCCCAGCCCCAGGCAGCAGAGCATATCCGCTACCACATAGGGCGGGGCTGCAAGGGCGACCACAGGCTACCGGGCCAGGCGGCGGAAAAAGCCGCCCGCCGACTGGGTGGGCTCGGAATATTGCAGATATTCGATCTGGCCGAAGATTTTCAGCTCGCCCGTCTGGATCGACAGCTCGCTCACCTGTATCCCCTTGCCCCCAATAACCAGGGTGCCCTGCTGGGTTTCCAGCGTGGCGCTGAATTCGTCGTAACTCACGATGCGGGTGATGCCGGTGGCGGTGACCGACCGGCGGTTTTCCACAATGATGTTATGGGGCAGCCCGGCGGCTGCTTCGGCCGCGGGCTGCGCGGCTTCCATGCTTTTTGCCTGCATCCTTTTACACCTGCCTTTTTTGTAGCAGTATATGCGGGGTGCTGCAAAAGAATGCGCCGTGCGGCCCCCGGCTTTTGCGGGGCGCCGCACGGCGTTCTGCCCTGTGTTATTGTTCTTCCAGCACGCGGTACATTTCCCGCGCAACATCCTTGCCCGAGGGCGCCTCGGTGGAAAGCACCTCCACCCGGACCGGCTTGTTGCCGAAGGTGATCTCAATAAGATCGCCCTCTTTCACCGCATAGCTGGCCTTGGCTGGCTTGCCGTTCACCAAAATGCGGCCTGCGTCCGCCACCTCGTTGGCCACGGTGCGCCGTTTGATGAGCCGGCTTACCTTAAGGTATTTATCAATGCGCATGGGCCTGTTTCCTCTCTTTCTCCTGGGCCGCAAAAAAGCGGCCGGCGCCGCGCACCTGAAAGGCACGCGCAGACCCGGCCGCCTGCAATTGCACGCTCTGCTTACTTCGCCACAGCGTCCTTCAGGGCCTGGCCGGCCTTGAAAGCGGGAACGGTGGCGGCAGCGATCTGGATGGTCTCCTTGGTGCGGGGGTTGCGGCCGGCGTGGGCGGCACGCTCACGGGTCTCAAAGGTGCCAAAGCCCACCAGGGCAACCTTCTCGCCGTTGGCCAGGGCCTTGGTAATGGCCTCCACGGTGGCATTAACAGCCTTTTCGGCGTCCTTTTTGGTGATCTCAGCGGCCTCAGCAACGGCGGCGATCAATTCAGTTTTAGTCATATTCTTTTTTACCTCCAGAAATTTTTATCAGTACAAAGGAGTTAACCCTTTGATGACTGCTCTTCAAGTTTTGCCCGCTCCCAGCAGGCGGCCCGCTCCGGGCCGGTAAGTTCTTCCAGCCCGCTGCCGCGCCCGGCCGCCATGCGCTCACAGGCCTTGACCCGCTCTTTAAAGCGGCCCGTGGCCCCGCTCAGCGCAAGCTCGGGTTCCGCGCCCAGGGTCCGCGCAAGGCCTGCGGCGGCAAACAGCACGTCGCCCAGCTCCGCTTCGGGGTCCTGCCCCGCGGCAAGCGCGGCCTTCAGCTCGGCCAGCTCCGCCTCCACGTCCGCCAGGGCCGCGGCCGGGTCGGTGCAGCCGAAGCCATAGGGTACGGCGCGCTTTTGCGTTTTGGCGGCCCGCATCAGGGCGGGCAGGCTGGCGGGAACGCTGTCCAGCCGGCTGGCGGCGGTGGCGCGGCCCTTTTCCGTATTTTTAAGCTGTTCCCAATTGCGCAGCGCCTCGTCCGGGGTGGCTGCGGCCACATCGCCAAACACGTGGGGGTGGCGGTAGAGGAGCTTTTGGCAGATGCCGTTACACACTTCGTCAAAATCAAAGGCGCCCCGCTCGGCTTCCATCTGGCAGTGCAGCGCCACCTGCAGCAGCACGTCGCCCAGCTCTTCCTGCAGAAGCTCCGCATCGCCCAGGTCAATGGCCTCCACAGCCTCGTAGGTTTCCTCGATGAAGTTCTGGCGGATGGAGGCGTGGGTCTGCGCTTTATCCCAGGGGCACCCGCCCTCGGGCTGGCGCAGCAGCGCCACGATCCGCACCAGATCCTGTGCCGTATAGCGCGGTTTTTGCACAAACTCCACCATGGCCTATCACCTCGTGTAACTTTACCTATTTTACATTACACAAAGCGGCTTTGCAACCCCTTTTCCCCTATTTTTGCCACGGTGCATGTGTTTTCATTCGGCCTGTGCAAAAAAGTTTTTCTGCGGGGTGCAGAACCGTTCAAAACGCTGACAAAAGGCGCCCTGAAAGGGCGCCTTTTGTCAGCGTTTTCATTGTTTTTCGGGTTTTTGCAGGGTAAAGACCACCGCTTGCCCGGCTCCCTTTTCGCCCAGCTTAAAGCTGTGCCCCGCAGCCATTACAAAAAAGGGCATCCTCTTCCACCTCGGCGCCGCACTGGGGGCAGGTCTTTTTGGCGGTTTCGGCGCACGCTTCCGGCGCGGCCGGCGCTTCGGTTTCAGCCGGCGCTTCGCAGGGCTGCTCCTCTGCGGGAACCTCTTTCCGCAGCTCCTCGATGTCGGCCTCAATCGCAGCGATGGCGTCGATGTATTTCTTCACCAGCAGCTCGTTTTCCTCGCCGTTTTTGGCCAGGCTGTAAACCAGAGCGCCCAGCTGCCGCTCGGCCTTGCTCTTTTTCGCCTGGGCGTCCAGCAGATCCACCTGCTTTTTGCCCCTCTGGGCCAGCTCCACCGCGGTCTTTTTGGCGCTGTCCACTACCTTGGCGCCGGTTTCCAAAATCTTATCCACGTCGATATTCATTGATATGCACCTCTTTCTCATGGCCCCGCGTGGCGGGGAAAGTTTGGTTCCCCCGCTCAAATGCGGGTAACTACTCTCATTATAGCGCACCGCCGGGCGCGGCGCAACCCGCATATTAGCCCAAAAACTCGCGCAGCATGCTGTTTTCGGGCACCAGCGCCTCCGGAATCGGGTCTGCCAGCGCAAACCGCCCCGCCAGGCTGTTAAGCTGCTCGCACTGGGGGTGGGTCTCGGGCAGGCTGCCCGCCAGCGGCGCCATAAAGGGCGCCAGCAGGCAGATCTCATAACTGAACGAGGTATCCAGCAAAAGGTCGGCCTCGGCCTTGAACACCTTGATGAACTTGTCCTCGCCCATGCACACCCCGCCCCACATGGACAGCGTTTTTTCCAGGCTGTGGCCGCGGAACTTGCAGTCCCGCATCATGCGGCGCGCAAGGCGGATGTCCCGTGTGGGGATGACCCGCTGGCCCCGGTAGCTGTACTCCTCGCGCAGGCCGGCGTAAATTTTGTAAACGCTGCCCCGGGGCAGGCCGCTGGTAAGCTGGGGGTTCAGGGCGTGGATGCCCTCCACAATGCACACCCCGCCGGGCAGCGACAGGTGGGTGGTCTCGGCCCGGCGCATCTCGGTCACGAAATCGAACTCGGGCAGGTCGGTTTCCCCCGTTTCCAGCAGCTCGGAAAGGCAGCGCTCAATTTCGGCAAGGTCCAGGGCGGTGATGTTCTCGTAATCCTTGCTGCCGTCCGGCAGGCGGGGGTAGTCGTCGAGGTTTTTGTAAAAGTTGTCCAGGCTCACCACCCGCGAGGGGCAGCCCCGGCTGCGCAGGGCCGCGGCCAGCTTGTTGGCCGTGGTTGTCTTGCCGCTGGCCGAGGGGCCGGTGAGCATCACAATGTGGCATCGGCTGGCCAGCACCTCGCTGGCCGCCGCGTGGATGCGGCCCTCGTATTCCATTTCACAGTGGCGCACAAAGCTTGCCGCGCTCTCGGCGGCGGTGTTGATCAGGCTGATTTCAACCAGTCGTTTGGGGATCCAGATAGCCGGCATAAAATCTGCTCACTCCTTCCTTTCGTTTTAGGATGGTATCAAACCCGGTGATGTATTCGGCGGGATACTTGTAATTGAAAATGCGCTGAATGCGGCTGCCGCCGGGCTGGCACAGCTTGGTGGAGCCCCCCGCCCCGGCCGACAGGATCGAGTGCACCTCCTCCATGATGTAAATGTTGTAGCAGCCCTCGTAGCCGGGCTTGCACCAGCCGGTGTTTTCCAGGTTTTGCAGGGTGTTTTTCTGGCGGTACAGGTAGTAGGGCCGGTAACCGGCGCCGGCCAGGGCACAGCACTTTTCCAGCATGGCGGCCACGTCGGCATAGCCGCCCTCCTCGCTTTGGATGACCAGGTTGGAGGCGCGCTTCAGGGTCAGGGTGTGCACGGTGATGTTCTCGGGCGAAAGGGCAATCGCGGCGGCAAGGCTTTGCGCAAACCCCTCCACCGTGTCGCCGGGCAGCCCCGCGATCAGGTCCATGTTGATGTTTTGGTGCCCCGCGGCCCGCGCCTCGCGGTAGCAGCGCAGGATGTCGGCCGCGGTGTGCCTGCGGCCGATGCGCGCCAGCACCGCGTCGCTGAAGGTCTGGGGGTTGATGGAAATGCGGGTGGCCCCGTATTCCTTCAGCACGGCCAGCTTTTCCGCGTCGGTGCAGTCCGGGCGGCCGGCCTCCACGGTATACTCCTCCAGGCCGGAAAGGTCAAAGCACTCCCGCACGGTGCCCATCAGCTGGCGCAGCTGCGCAGCCGCCAGGGCCGTGGGCGTGCCTCCCCCTATGTAAATGGTCTTGAGGGCAAGCCCGCAGGCCGCGGCCTCCTTGCGCATGGCCTCCACCTCGCGGCACAAGGCGTCCACATAGGGCTGCATAAGCTTTGTTTCCCGCTCGGTGGAAAGGGACACAAAACTGCAATAGCTGCACCGCGAGGGGCAGAACGGAATGCCGATGTAAAGGCTGTAGTCCAGCGGTTTTGCCCGGGCAAGGATCGGGCGCTGCAGGTCTGCAATGCCCCTTGCCAGCTCAAACTTTTCGCGGGTGCAGTCGTAATGGTCCACAAACAGCTCTTCAATGCCCGCCTCGGTATTGCCGGCGGCCCGCTGGTCGTGAATGATGCGCACCGGGCGCACGCCGGTCAGCTTGCCCCAGGGCGGCCGGATGCCGGTCACCGCCCGCAAAAGCTCGTACACCAGGGCGGCCAGGGCGCACTCCCGCTCCTTTTCCCCTGTGGGGGCGGGGGCAAAGCGCAGGGTGCACACGCCGTTCAGGCGCACCCCCGCGGCCAGGCGCCGCCCCGCCCGGGCCAGCACCGCGTCGCCCCGGCCCAAAGCCTTTTCCAGCCGGGCGCCGGGGAAGAACATGCGGGCGATGTTTTCGGGCTCGTAAACCGAAGCCACACCCTTGATCACGATCTGCATACTCGCTCCTTACAATGCAAGATAGGGGTTTGTGTCCTTTTCCTCCCCCAGGGTGGAAAAGGGGCCGTGCCCGGGCAGCACCCGGGTTTCCTCCTGCAGGGGCAGGGCCCGGATTTTTGCAAGGCTCGCCCGCTGTGCGCCGGCGTCGCCGCCGGCAAGGTCGGTGCGGCCCACGCTGCCTGCAAAAAGGGTGTCGCCGCAGAACAAAAGGTCCTCGCAGCCCAGCAGCCAACTGCCGGGGGTATGCCCCGGTGTGTGCCAGGCGGTAAAGGTCAGTTCGTCCACCCGGATCCGCCCGCCCTCCGCATAAGGCAGGGTGGGCAGGCCAACCGGGTACAGCGGGGTGTCGCCCGCGTCCGCCGGGTCCATGTACACCTGGCAGGGCTGGGCCCCGCACAGCGCCCCCAGGCTGTACACATGGTCAAAATGGCCGTGGGTGAGCAGGATATGGGTGAGCTTTGCGCTGTGCTTTTGCAGCAGCTCTTCAATCTGCTCGGGCGGCGCCGCCGGGTCCACAACAACGCCGCTGCCCCCCTCGGTAATCAGTACAAAGCAGTTTGTAAAATAGGGCGCGGGGCCGGTGAGATGATAAACGGGCATACCTGCCTCCTTAAAAGCTCTTGAATTTACCATTCATCTGTGTCCAAAAGAATGGTGACCGGGCCGTCGTTCACCAAGGAAACCTGCATGTCGGCCCCAAATTCACCGTGCTTGACCTCCTTCAGGCCCTGCTTTTCCAGCTCGGCCAAAAACAGCTCGTAGGCGTCCACGGCAAGGGGCGGCTTTGCCGCCGCGATAAAGCTGGGCCGCTTGCCCTTTTTGGTGTTCGCATACAGGGTGAAATTGCTCACCACCAGGGCGGAATATCCAAGCTCCGCCGCGCTGCGGTTCAATTTTCCTTCCTCGTCGGCAAAAATGCGCAGGTGCGCGCATTTTTCAGCCAGCTTCGGCACAAGGTCCAAGGTGTCGGTGTCCTTTATGCCCACCAGCAGCGCCAGCCCCGGGCCAATAGCCCGCGCCTCACCGCTGTTCACGGTGACCGAAGCCCCGGCCACCCGCTGTAAAACCACTCGCATGGGGTGTATCTCCTTGTAACTCTATTATTAAATGCGGGTCACCGTGATCATGTCCTTCACCTTGCGCAATTTTGCCACCACGCTGTTCAGATGTTCGGTGCTGGAAATGCCCAGGGTGGCGCTCATGCTGGCGCGGCCATTGTCGGCCGAGCGGGCGGTGAGCGCGTAAATGGGCACCCGCAGCTCGCCCAGGGCCACCGCCACGTCGCCCACCAGGCCGTCCCGGTCCATGGCCACCATCTCGAGGGTGGCCTTGTAATTTTCCTGCACCTGCTCTTCCCAGTGGGCGTTGACCCACCGTTCCCGGTTCTCGGGGTTCGCCATGCTGGCCTGCGCGTTCTCGCAGTCCTTTTTGTGGATCGACACGCCGAACCCCCGGGTGATAAAACCCACGATCTCGTCGCCCGGCAGGGGGCTGCAGCACTTGGCAAACTTGACCAGGCAGTTGTCGATGCCCTCTACCACCACGCCGTCGGTGCCCTTGTGCTGGCGCAGCGGAATGTCCCCCAGCACCGCGGGCCTGGGCTGGGCGGCCCGCATTTTTGCGTATTCGTCCTTGATCTTGCCCATCAGCCGGCTCAGCTGCAGGCCGCCGTATCCCAGGGCGGCGTACATCTCCTCGGCGGTGTTGAGCCGCTGGCGGCGGGCGATCTCGGCCATAAAGCCGTCCCACTGGTCGTCCGGAATGTTCACCAGGTTGCGGCGCATCTCTTTTTCCAGCGCCTCGCGGCCCTGCTGGATGTTTTCTTCCTTGCGCTCTTTTTTGAACCAGTTGCGGATCTTGTTGCGTGCCTCGCTGGTGGTCACGATCTTAAGCCAGTCGCGGCTGGGGCCCTTGTCGGCCGGGCCGGTGATCACCTCAATGATCTCGCCGGTGGCCACCTTGTGGTCAATGGGCACAATGCGCCCGTTCACCTTGGCGCCCATCATGCGGTTGCCCACCGCCGAGTGGATGGCATAGGCAAAGTCGATGGCGGTGGCGCCGGCGGGCAGGTTGATCACGTCCCCCTTGGGGGTAAAGGCGAACACCTCCTCGGGCAAAAGGTCGCCCTTGATGTCCTGCAGAAGGCTGCCCGCGTCGTCGCTCTCGCGCTGGCTCTCCAGCAGCTGGCGCACCCAGGCCAGGCGCTCGTCCAGCTTGTCCGACCCCTGCACCCCCGCCTTGTACTTCCAGTGGGCGGCCACGCCGTACTCGGCCATCTGGTCCATCTCTTTGGTGCGGATCTGCACCTCAAAGGGGATGCCCTCGTGCCCGATCACGGTGGTGTGCAGCGATTGGTACATGTTGGGTTTCGGGGTGGAGATATAATCCTTGAAGCGGTTCGGGATGGGGTGGTACATATCGTGGATCACGCCCAGGGCGTTGTAGCACTCGGCCACCGTGTCCAGAATGATGCGCACGGCGTAAACGTCGTAGATCTCCTCAAAGTCCCGGTCCTGAATGAACATTTTCCGGTACACGCCGTACACGCTTTTCACCCGGCTTTTCATCACCGCGTTCGGCATGCCGTTTTCCGCCAGGCGCTCCTCGATCACGCTGGCAACGCCGGTCACGAACGCCTCGCCGCCGCTGCCCGCCAAAAGATCCTGGATCTCCTGGTAGCCCACGGGGTCCAGGTAGCGCAGGCTCCGGTCCTCCAGCTCTTCCTTGATGTTGCTGATGCCCAGCCGGTGGGCAATGGGCGCGTAGACCTCCATGGTTTCCAGGGCCTTGTCGCGCCGTTTCTGCTCGGGCCAGGCGTCGCCGGTGCGCATGTTGTGCAGCCGGTCGCACAGCTTGATGATCATCACCCGCACGTCCTGGCTCATGGCCAGCAGCATCTTGCGCAGGTTCTCGGCCTGCTGCTCCTCCACGCTGGAAAACTGGATCTTGGTGAGTTTGGTCACCCCGTCCACCAGGCGCGCCACGTCCGGCCCGAACGAGGCGCTGATCTCGTCCAGTCGCACGTGGGTATCCTCCACCACGTCGTGCATCAGGGCGGCGGCCAGGCTCTCGGTATCCATGCCCAGCTCCACCAGCAGCAGCGCCACGTTCAGGGGGTGGCAGATATAAGGCTCGCCCGAGCGCCGGTTCTGGCCCGCGTGGGCCTTGTCGGCCAGGGCATACGCCTTGTCCAGCATCTGTATGTCATAGGGGCGGCCGGTGTCGGCCACCGCTTTTTTCAGGTCTTCATAGGTCATATAATTCGCCATGTGTCGTTATGCCTCCAGCGCCTTCAGGATCGGGGCGGAAAAAAGATCCTTTTTGCCCGCCACGGGTGTGGGCGCAAATTTTTTGGCCCCGCCTGCCTCGCTGATCTCGATCAGGCCGAGCTGGGTCAGGGCCACAAGGCCCGCAAGGGTCTTGCCGGTCCGGTCGGCGCCAAGCTGCGCAAACAGGGGCTGCAGATCCCCCGCAAACACGCCCCCCTGCCGGATCAGCCGGTACAGCGCGGCAATGTGCCCGCGGTCGGGCAAAAGCAGTTGTTTTTGCCCGGCGGTAAGGGCTGCCCCCCGCTCAAAGGCGGTGAACAGCGCCGCCTGGGCCGGGGCTTCTGCGGGCAGGCCCGCGGGGCGCAGCTCCTTGATCCGGCCTGAAAGCTGGGCTCCGTTTTTTCCCTCGTAGACCGACAGGGTAAGCGCCGCGTCCACATGCTGGCCAATGGCATAGGGCAGCTCGGCGGGCGCCAGGCCAAAATACGCCGCGTACAGGCTGCCGCCTCCCTGGCGCAGCCGCACCCGGGTATGCCGCCCCTCGCTCACGGGGTAAACCCCCTCCACCACCGCGTCCCGCAGCAAAAACAGCGGCGCGGGGTTTCCGTTGCCGCAGGGGGCAAGGTAGCAAAGGCCCTGCACGTCCCCCACGGTCAGCTGATCCAGCCTTACCTCCACGTCCAGCTCCAGGGGCGGGGCCTCCGGCACCGGGTATTCCCGGGCCGCGAACTCGTTCAGCGCCTTTTGCAGCGCCGGAATGTTCTTTTCTTCCACCGACAGGCCCGCCGCCTGGGCGTGCCCCCCAAAGCGCACCAGCAGCGGCGCGCAGGCCGCAATGGCGCTGTGCAGGTTAAAGCCGGGCACGCTGCGGCCGGAGCCCTTGCCCTCGCCGTTCTGCACGCTGATCACCATGGCCGGGCGGCCGTAGCGCTCCACCAAACGGCTGGCCACAATGCCGATGACCCCCTGGTGAAACCCCTCTCCCCAAACCAGGATCACCGGGTCGTTCTGGCGCGCCGGGTCGGCGGCAAGCTGTGCCTCGGCCTCGGCCATGATCTGCTGCTCGGCCTCCTGCCGGGCGGTGTTGGCCGCCAGCAGCCGCTCGGTAAGCTGTTCGGCCTTTTCAAAATCCTCGCACAGCAAAAGCTGCAGCGCGGTAACGGCGGAATCCATGCGGCCCGCCGCGTTGATGCGGGGGGCCAGCGCAAAGCTGATGTTCTCGGCCGTGACCGGCTTCTCCGAAAGGCCGCAGGCCTCCAGCAGCGCCAGCAGGCCCGGCCGCTCGCTGTTTTGCAGCGCCGCCAGCCCGTGCCGCACGATGGTGCGGTTCTCCCCTGTCAGGGGCATCACGTCCGCCACCGTGCCAACGGCCGCAAGGTCGCCCGCAAAGTCCAGCAGGTCCTCGGGGGCGCAGCCGTCCAGCGCGGCGCACAGCTTGAACGCCACCCCCGCGCCCGAAAGCGCCTTGAACGGGCTCTCGTCGTCCGGCCGGGCGGGGTCCACCACCGCAGCCGCGGCGGGCAGCGTTTCCAGGGGCAGGTGGTGGTCGGTAATCACCATATCCAGCCCCAGCTCGGCCGCACGGGCGGCCTCGGCCAGCGAGGTGATGCCGTTGTCCACCGTGATCAGCAGCTTGAAGCCCTTTTCAGCCAGCGCTTCCACTGCGGGCACGGTCAGGCCGTAGCCGTCCTCCTCACGGCTGGGCAGCTTACACCGCACATTGGCGCCCATGCCCCGCAAATGGCTGTAGAGCAGGGCGGTGGCGGTCACGCCGTCCACGTCGTAATCGCCAAAAATAACAATGGGTTCTTCCTCGTTCACCGCCCGCTGGATGCGCTGCACCGCCTTGTCCATGTCGCGCAGGGCAAAGGGGTCGCCCAGGGGCGCGTCCTCCTGCAAAAAGGCCAGCGCGCCGGCAGGGTCGCAGATGCCCCGCGCGGTCAGGATGCGCGCCAGCAGCAGGGGCGCGCCGATGGCCCCGGCCAAGCGGGCCGCGGCTTTTTCATCAGGCTGCTTTACTTGCCAGGCGCGGTAGTTCATACGCAAATTACTCCTTGGAGATAAAATTTTCTGCCGACAGGCCGTCCTGCGCCAGCATGGTCTGCATGGCGCTGATCTCGCTGGAAACGTCCAGCGCGGTGTCGCTCAGCAGGTCCGCCTGCAAATTGTCAAAGGCGGTGTTCAGTGTGCTCAAAATGCCGCCGATGTCCTGCCGGATGCCGCTTGCAACGTCGCTCTGCTGGCCCTTCACGTCGTCGTAGGTGCGCAGCAGCTTCAGGGTGGTGGGCATGTAATAGCGCGCAAAGCGGCGCACCTTGCCCGCGCTTTGGGGGTGCGCGGCCACCCAGCTCATAATATCGCCCGCGGTGGTGCGCATGTGCTCAAGCTGGCCGCACACCTCAGGCTCGGCCCCGGTCGCCCGGATGTGCTCGTCCAGCAGGGTGATAAAATCCCTGCCCTGCTGCATCAGCTCGTCCAGCTCGTCCTGCGGGGCCTTGGGGGTGTCCTTGCCCGCGGCGGCGCGGGCCGCGGCCTCCTGCTTGCGCTGCAGGGCGCGGTATTCCTCGGCGTGGATGAAGAACACGTCCTCCTGGTCGTCCAGATAAGCGTTGGGCAGCCAGCCCTGGCGGATCATTTTCGAGATCTCCTTGCGCACAAAGGGCACCGGGCGCTGCACCGCCTCGGCCAGGCGCTGCACCGGCACCGCGGTCTCATCGCCCATGGCGGCCAGGTACCGGCGCATGCGCTGGCGCTTGGCCGGCACCATCAGCAGCCACCGCCCCATGGCCGAAAAGCCGCCGGTGAACAGCCCGAACACCAGGGTCAGAATGCCGCACACCAGCACCACATCGTACTCGGCACTCACGGCGGCCACCACGGTGCCCAAAAGGAGCAATACCATGGCAATGCCGCAGCCCACCGCGCCGCACACGCACAGGGTGCCGCCAAAAACGCTCAGGCCGCTGCGCAGGCTCTCGGACCAGCCGGCGCTGGCCATATTCACCCGGCTGGCCATCTGGTCGCCCATCTGCCGGGCCTGCTGGCGGAACTGGTAGTTGTAAGCCGCCCGCTGGCGCTGGCGCTGGGCGCCCGCCGCCGTGCTGCGGCGCACCTCGTCGGCAGCGCCCCGCAGGCTGCGGCCCACCTCGTCGGCAATGGTGAAGCCCAGCTCCTGGATGTTGCGGCGCAGCTCTTCCGCCGGGTCCGCCGGGCGGCGCGGGCCGCTGGGGCCGGGCCGCGGCGGCGGGGGCTGTGTGTGGCCCTGTTGTGCCTGCTGCATGCGCTCACGCAGCATCCGCTCGTACTGATAGGGGTCTTTTGTATTCTGAGGCATGGGAACTTCCCTCTCCTTCTATTGTAAAGCGCGCTTTTGGCGCGGAGTCTGTTCAGGTCTGGGGCGCATAGCGCCCGATCACGGCCGCGGCGGCCCGAAGCCCGTCCACCGCGGCGCTCATAATGCCGCCGGCGTAGCCCGCGCCCTCGCCGCAGGGGTAAAGCCCGGGCAGCGCCGCGCACTGCATATCCTGCCCGCGCGCAAGGCGCACCGGGCTGGAAGTGCGGGTTTCAAGGCCGGTCAACACAGCCTCGGGCGCGGTGTAGCCCCGCAGCTTTCGCTCAAAGGCCGCAAGGCCGGTCCGCAGGGCGCCGGCCAGCTCGCCGGGCAAAAGCGCCCCCAGGTCAGCCGCACGCACGCCCCGGTCATAGGTGGGGCGCACCCGGCCCACCTCCAGCCGGCCCTCGCCCCGCAAAAAGCTCTGCACATTTTCGGCCGGGGCGGCAAAGCCGCCGCCCCCCGCCCGGAAAGCCGCCTGCTCCAGCTGGCGCTGGAACGCCACGGCCCGCAGCGCATCGCCGCCAAAGTCCGCCCCGCCCACGCTCACCACCACTGCCGCGTTGGCGTTTTCGCCAGCCCGGGCGTGGTAGCTCATGCCGTTGGTCAGCGCGCCGCCCGGCTCGCTGGCCGCGGCCACCACCTGGCCGCCCGGGCACATGCAGAAGGTATAAACGCACCGCCCGCCCACGTGGTGGCTGAGCTGGTATTCACCCCGGGGCAGGGCCGGGTGGCCCGCCGCCTCGTGGTAAAGGCTTTTTTCAATCTCGGCCTGCAGATGCTCGGCCCGGAACCCCACCGAAAAGGGCTTGCATTCCAGCGGCAGGCCGCTTTCGGCCAGCATGGCAAAGGTATCCCGGGCCGAGTGGCCCACCGCCAGCACCAGGTCCGCGCAGGCAAGGGGTCCCGCCGTGGTTTCGGCCCCGGCCAGCCTTCCCTTTTTCACCGCAAGGCCGGTGAGCGCCGTGTTGAACAGCACCCTGCCGCCCAGCGCCTCGATCTCGGCCCGGATGGACCGGATGACCCCCCGCAGCAGGTCGGTGCCCACGTGGGGCTTTTGCCGCCACGCGATCTCGGGCGGGGCGCCGTGCTCCAGCAGGGTGTGGGTCACATAGCCGCACAGCGCGTCGCCGATACGGGTGGTGAGCTTTCCGTCCGAAAAGGTGCCCGCGCCCCCCTCGCCAAACTGGATGTTGGCGTTTTCGTCCAGGCAGCCGGTGGCGGCAAACCGCTCCACCGCCCGCACCCGCTCGTCCAGCGCGGGGCCGCGTTCCAGCACCAGCGGCCGGAAGCCCGCCCTTGCCAGGGCCAGCGCGGCAAACAGCCCGGCCGGCCCAAGCCCGCACACCACCGGCCGCTCCTTGAGCGGCGCTGCCCCGGGCGCGGGGGCAAAGGCGGGCGCCCTTGCTATAGCAACGCAGGGCGCGGCCCCGGCCAATGCCGGTTCCGCACCCTCGTCCTTGAGTGTGATGGCGATGGTATACACCAGCACGGGCCTGCCGTGCCGGGCGTCCACCGACAATTTTGCCACGCCTGTGGCCGCCGCCGCGCCGGGGGCGAGCCTCAGCGCCTGCAGCGCGCGGGCCGTGGCCTCCTGTTCGGGGGCGCAAACGGTGAGCGGCAGGCGGATGCCCCGCACCAGCAGCATCAGCCGCCCGCCCCGCTGACCTGGATGGAGCACTCGGCCGAGTAGCTGCCCACCGCAAAAATGGACGACGAGGACGGCACCCGGATCTCGGCCGCCACGTTCTCGGTGCCCTCGGTGATCTGCACGCTGCCCGCGTCGATCACGGCCGAAACCGCCGATGCGCTCAGCTTTTCCAGCTCTTCCTTGGGCCCCACCAGGACCACGTTGTTCAGCCGGTTGGTGTTGAGCTTGATCTGCATGTTCGCGGGCTGGTTGATGATCCGAAGGTTGCTCACGTTCACCGTTTTGGTGGTCAGGCCCTCGGTGTTGAAGGTCAGGGTCACGGTGGTGATGTTGTCCACGCTCTCCACGCCGTCGGGCAGCTCCACATTCAGCTGGTAGGCTTTGTCCAGCGCGAAGGAGTTCGCCAGGTCGAAATCGCTCACGGCCAGCTCGGTGAGCGCGTTGATCACCGACGGCCTGCCGGTCACGGTCATGTGCTGCTGCGAGAGGGTGTAATCCAGGGTGTTCACATCGAACCCGGAGGGCACGTTGATAAAGTTCACCTTCAGGGGCAGCTCAATGGTCTGGTACACGCTGATGTTCACATCCGCCAGGGTGTTGTCCATCGAGGCGTACTGCAACGCCACCGGCTCGTTGTCGGCGTCCCGGGCCTGCAGCTCCACGGTGGCCAGCTTGCTCTCGGTCAGGTCCTGCAGGCCGTCGCTGTAGCCCAGGGGGGCCACGATCCGGGAAATCTTGTCCAGCTCGCCCTGGGGGCCGCTCACCGTCACCTTGCCGGGCTTCGCGGTGGTGCCGTGCAGCACATAGCCCTCCGCCACGCTGATGCTGCCGTTCTGCACCTCCACCTCCACGTCGAAGGTCTTTTCCTCCACCGTGTCGAACACCACCGTTACCTTGCCGTCGGCGGTGGCCTCGATCAGGTTGTTCAGCTGGCTGCTCTTGAGCCGCACCTTCAGGGGCAGCTCGTATTCGCCCGCCCCCTTCACCGACGAAAAGTCCGGGTACACGATCATGTCGCCCGCGTCCTTGACGGAAGTCAGATCGCCCCCGTCGCCTTTCAGGGTCACCTTCACCCTGGCCTCGGGGCTGTTCACCATGTCCAGCCCCAGCTTGGCATAGGCGTCGGAATCATAGCCAAAATCCACCGGCACGCCGGAAATGCTGGTGCTCGAGCCCGGGTCGATGGCCAGGGTCACGATCATCCAGATCACCACCGCGATCAGCACCGAGAGCAGGATGCGCACGTTCCGGCTGTCCAGCAGGGACTTCTTATTGTCTTTGTTGTTCTTTTTCATGCTTTTTTCTCCAGAACGGTTGTTTTTGGTTCTCGGCGGTCTCGGGGGGCACCAGCTCCTCCTGCAAAAGGTTGAACAGGTTCTGCCGGTCCAGCCGCCGGATCAGCACCCCGTTTTTCGCCATGGAGATGATGCCCGTTTCCTCGCTGACCACCACCACCACCGCGTCGGAATTTTCGCTCATGCCCAGGGCGGCCCGGTGGCGGGTGCCCATGTCCTTGCCGATCTCCAGGTTGTCCGAGAGGGGCAGCACACAGCCCGCGGCCTTCAGCACGCCGTCCCGCACCACCACCGCCCCGTCGTGCAGGGGGGTGCCCTCGTAAAAAATGGTGCCCAGCATCTCCCGGTTCACGTCCGCGTTCAGCGGCGTGCCGGTGCGTATGATTTCAGACAGGTTGGAGTTGCGCTCCAGCACAATCAGCGCGCCGGTGCGCGTGTCCGAAAGCTGCTCGGCCGCGTCGCAGATGGCAAGGCAGGCGTTCTGCCATTTGGCCCGCAGCGAGGGGTCGTCCCTGCGGTTTTTGAACAGGGTGGCGGCCCACTTGTCGGTGCGGCCCATCTGCTCCAGCGCGCGGCGCAGCTCGGGCTGGAACAGCACGATCAGCGCCAGAAAGCCGATCTGAAGCACGCTCTGCATGATCCACACCACGGTGCGCAGGTTCATCAGGTTCGCCAGCCCGTACACCACCAGAACTACAACGGCCCCCTTGGCCAGCTGGGCGGCGCGGGTCTTGCGGATCACCACCAGAATTTCGTACACCACAAAGGCCACCAGCAAAATATCCACCAAATTCATGGGGTTCTGCTGGATGCTCTGGAAGTTGTTCCATATCTTGTTCAGCATGTCGTTTTCAAATAAGGACGCCAATCAAAAGCCCTCCCGTCTTGGGGCGGCCCTGGCGGGCCAGTTTGGGCGGCGGCCCCGCCGCCGCGAAAAAGGCAAAACTCATAACCTTTAGTATACCATACCCGCGCCCGCTTGAAAATAATTTTTTTCGGCACGGAGCGGCTTTTTCCACAGGCCCGCCCGGCTCAGCGGGTCAGCAGCGCCACCGCGTGGGCCGCAATGCCCAGCCCCGCGCCGGTAAAGCCCAGGCGCTCCTCGGTGGTGGCCTTCACGCTCACCGCCCCGGGCGGCAGGCCCAAGGCGTCTGCCAGGTTCCGCCGCATGGCCGGGATGTGGGGCGCAAGCTTTGGCGCCTGGCACAAAAGGGTTGCGTCAATGTTTTCCACCCGCCAGCCGTTTTGGGCCAGCAGCGCCGCCACCCGGCCGGCCAGCGCCAGGCTGTCGGCCCCCTTGTAGGCGGGGTCGGTGTCCGGGAAGTGGCTTCCAATGTCCCCCAAAGCCGCCGCGCCCAGCAGCGCGTCCATCACCGCGTGGGTCAGAACGTCCGCGTCCGAGTGGCCCAAAAGGCCCTTTTCATGCGGAACTGCGACCCCGCCCAGGATCAGGGGCCGCCCCTCCGTCAGCTTGTGCACGTCGTAGCCGTGGCCAATGCGCATGGCGCTTTCTCCTTTCAGGTCGTGGGGGGTGGTGAGCTTGCGGTTTGCGTAGTCCCCGGGGGTCAGGCGCACCGGCAGGCCCGCCCGCTCAAAAAGCTGGCAGTCGTCGGTCACAGCGCCGTCCGCGCCCTGCTCCAGCAGCCTTATGTACGCCGCCCGGTCAAAGCACTGGGGGGTCTGCACCGCCCACAGCGTTTCGCGGGGGGGCGTATCCTGCACAAGGCCCCCGGCAGCGCGCTTGACCGTGTCTTTTACCGGCACGGCCGGGGCCGCCGCGCCCATTTCCGCCGCGGCCTCCAGCGCTGCAGCGATCACCGCCCCGCTCACAAAGGGGCGGGCGGCGTCGTGAATGGCCACCAGCTCGCCCGCCGCGGCGCGCACCCCGTTTGCCACGCTGGCCGCGCGGGTGGCGCCGCCCCGCACCAAAGTCACCGGCTTCTGGCAGCGGGCCGCCTCGGCCCGGGCAAGCGCCTCGTTTTGGCCATACACCAGCACCAGCTCGGTCACAAGGGGGTGCCGGTCAAAGGCCGCAAGGCTTGCGCCCAGCACCGTGCCGCCCCCCAGCGGGCAGGCCAGCTTGTCGAACCCCATGCGGCTGGACGACCCCGCCGCCACCACCACCGCCGTGACTGTTTTGCCCATTTTCAGCGCCCCTTTCCCGGGTGTTGTAACTTGTGAACATTATACGGTATTTGCGCAAAAAAATCCACCTGCCGGGCCGCCGCGGCAAATTTTGGCCCGGGCGCTTTGCCCCCGCCCGCGGGATGCGGTATAATAGCGGTAGAATAAAAATCAAACCGCACCAACCGAACGCAGCCGCACCGCGGCAGGGGGAAACGGATGAACGCAGAACCGCAGGCCATTCGCAGCTACCGCCTCATGGCCCACCACCTGGATCAAAAACTGCCCATGGCCGGCCTGGAGCAGGCCGCCGGCGCCTGCGGGCTGCAAAATTCGCCCCCCGGCTCCTGGGAAACCGCGCTGTTCAACCGGCTGCAGGGCTGCACCCTGCAAAGCCTGCAAGATGCTCTGTACCGGCACAAGCGGCTGCTGCAGGCCTGGAGCTACCGGGGCGTGCCCGCCGTCTTTCCCACGGCCGAGAGCGATGTCTTCCTCTCGTCGCTGGCGGCGTTGCCGGGCGAAGAACCCTGGATCTATACCCGCGGCGTCACCGCCGCGCTGGACTTTGCGCAGCTTTCCTTCGGCGAACTGCTGCCGCTGGTCAAAAAGGCCGCCTCTTTTCTGAACGGCCATACCATAAAAAGCAAGGAAGAGCTGGACCGGGTGCTGGCGGCCCTGGTGGAACAGGACCTGCCGCCCGAAAAGCGGTCGCTCTGGAACGCCCCCTCCATGTACGGCAGCCCCGACCGGCAAACCGTGGGGGGCGCTGCGGTTTCGTTTCTTCTGCGCCCCTGTTCGTTTGCGGGGCTGGTGGTGTTTGGCGAGCGGCAGGGCGCCAGCCCCACCTTTACTTCCTTCCGCAGCTGGGTGGGGCACGATATGCAGCCGGTCGCGCACGCCGGCAATCTGCTGGTGCGCAAATTCCTGCACTGTTACGGCCCTGCGGCCCCGGCCGGTCTGGCCGCCTGGCTGGGCTGCTCCCCCGCGCAGAGCCGGCGGCTTTGGGGCGGCGTTCAGGAAGAATTGGAGCCGGTGCACACCGGCGGCAAAACCCGCTGGCTGCTGGCCTCGGACATGGAGCGCCTGCGCTGTGCGGGCGGCGGCGGGGGCCTGCTTCTGCTGGGCCCGCACGACCCCTATCTCGACACGCAGGACCGCGCCCTGCTGGTGGAGGACAAAGCCCTCCAACGGCTGGTGTGGCGCACCGTGGCAAACCCCGGCGTGATTTTGGAAAACGGCCGCGCCGCGGGTATTTGGAAGGCCAAAAGCCAGGGCGGCAGGCTGGAGCTTACCCTGACCACCTGGGCCCCCCTGCCCCTTGCCCAGCGGCGGCGGCTGGAAGAGCTGGCCGAGCGATACGCCGCCTTTCGGCTGGCGCGGCTGGATGCCTGCCGGTTCGAGCCGCTGCCCTGAGCGGCAGCAAAAAGCCGGGCGCTCAAAGCGCCCGGCTTTTTGCTGTGTGCGGCGTAAAGGCCCGGCCGGGGCGAAGGGGGCGCGCTCAAAACACGCGCCCGCTGCGCAGCCGCTCGGCCAGGTCTGCAATAAATTCGGAATTTGTGGGCCGGCCCCGCTTTTCGGAAATGGTGTGGTCAAAATAGACCTTCTGCACCATCTTATCCCCCTTTTCCCATGCGCTCACCAGGGCGCGGCGGATGGCCCCCTCTACCTGATGGGGCACCATCCCGAATTCGGCGGCCACCAGGGGGTACAGCTCTTTGGTCACCGCGCCGATCAGGGCGGGCCTTTCGGCCACCAGCAGCACCGCCCGCCGCAGCATGGGGTACCCGAACAGGCGTTTTGAAACGCTCAGCTCGGCCAGCATCCGGTCCAGCTGCTGCTCGTATGTTTGTTCGTTCACGCCGCCCACCCCCTGCGATATAATGGTGATTTTATAAGCATTTTAACACGCATAACACATTGTTTTCAAGTGTAAATAGCACTTTTGAAACAAGTGTATATTTCGCTGCTGAATTCACGTACACTGGACATGAGGTGATGCAGATGGCTTTTCGGGTGGAGAAAGAGGAATACGTGAACCGCACATTCCGTTTCAGCAAAAAGCTGCTTGCGCAGATGGAAGCCGTTTGCGATCAAAAGCACATTTCACTGAACCGGCTCACGGTGCAGTGCATCGAGTATGCGCTGAGCGAAATGGAGGAGGAGCCCGGGGCCCCTCCGGCGCCGCCCCGCAAATAGCGCCACGGACCTTTGTGCCCGCCGGAAATGTTCCGGCGGGCTTTTTTGGGTCTGCTTACTCCAAAAAATCTTCTTTGGGCGGCGCGCCGTACAGGGCCGTGTGGGCGCGCCGCAGCACCCCGGCCAAAATGCGTGCCTCGTAGGGCAGGTGGCCCTTCCAGTCGGTCCGGCAATTCCACGCGTTCACCGACTTGCCGATCTCCTTTTCCACCATTTGCAGGCCGCGCAGCACCAGGCGCAGCTCGCCCCGGGTGAGCGGAAGCTCCGCCGGCTCGTCGTTCCTTTCTTGCCAGGCGTGATAGGCGGCGCATTCCCGCAGCCGCCGCTCCGCGGCCTTGATATTCCGTTCGGCCCCGCTGGACGAAATGCCCATCGCCTCGCCCACCTTTGCGTAGGTCAGGCCCTGCTGGCGCAGGGTGTAAGCCATGCGCTGCCGCTCGGTGAGCACCGAGACGTCAGGCTGTTCCGCCCCCTGACCGGCCTGTTTTTGCATTTGCTTCATATTGAACTCCTCCTGCCTGACTTATTTTTTGTCCCTGTAACCCGTGTACGGGTAAGCCGCCGTTTTTTATGTGGTATGCTGTCCTTGACCTCATAAAACTATTATATGTTTCGACACAGCTCTGTTTTATGTTTAAAACCGGATAAGTTTTAGACATTTATCTCATTTCCAATTGATGTCATAATTGATACGGAGGCTGATGACATGGACGAACTTAAAATATCTAAAAAAACGGAACCCGTAATGTTCACAATCCGAATCGACCGCTCAATTTTAGATTTCTATGACGATCTCGCGCGCGTGACGAACCGAAGCCGCAACGAATTATTTGGTTTGGCATTGGACTATGCAAAGGACAAATTCATGGTTGAGGGCGAAAAATAAACAGCGGCCCGCCGGGGCAGTCCCGGCAGGCCGCAATTTCTTACTAATGATATGCAAAAAGTACAACATAAAAGGCCGATTTCTCCCAAGGAAAAACCGGCCTTTTGTTTATCGTTTCTCTCAGCCCTGTGCCGCCGCTTTGCGCACGATGTACAGCTCGTGGGCGGTGACCGTTTCTTCCAGCGAATCCAGGCGCTTTTCCATCCGGTCCAGCCGGTCGTTCACCTGCAGCACGCCGTCCGCTATCTGGCGGATGGCCGGCATAAGCTGGCTCTCGATCACCGTGTTCATGTGGGTCTTGGTGCGCTCCTCGCTCTCCTCGATCCTGGCGGTCATCCGCGCTTCACTCTCGTCAATCCGCTCGTTGATATAGGTTTTCAGCTCGGTCTTGGTGCGCGCCTCGCTCTCGCCGATCTGTTCGCCGATATAGGTTTTCAGCTCCGCCTTGGTGCGCTCCTCGCTCTCCTCGATCTTGGCGGTCATCCGCGCCTCGCTCTCGCCGATCTTGGCGGTCATCCGCGTTTCGCTCTCGCCGATCTGTTCGCCGATATAAGTTTTCAGCTCCGCCTTGGTGCGCGCTTCGCTCTCCTCGATCTTGGCGGTCATGCGCGTTTCGCTGGCGCCGATCTCGGTGCGCAGAACGGAACCAATGGCCTGCAGGTCCTCATTTGTGAGCAACGGTCTTTCCCCCTCGCAGCATTCTCGGTTGCCCTATTAGTATACCACAGCAAGGGATTTTTTCCATTGTAAAATCCGCCACACTTTCCCCCACGCTTTTCAGCGATTCTTCCAGAATCGACAAAAAAAGAAGCCCGCCCAAAAAAATTTGGGGGGCTGTCTTTTCGGTTTACGCATGGCGCAGTTTTTTGTCCAGCCGCATGCGGTCGGCGATCATGGCGATGAACTCCGAGTTGGTGGGCTTGCCCCGCAGGTTGTGGATGGTGTAGCCAAAGTAGCTGTTCAGGGTGTCCACATCGCCCCGGTCCCAGGCCACCTCAATGGCGTGGCGGATGGCCCGCTCCACCCGGCTGGGGGTGGTGTTGTTGTTCTTTGCGATCTCGGGGTACAGGCGCTTGGTCACCGCGTTGATGTACTCCGGGTCGGCGGCGGTAAGCAGAATCGCGTCCCGCAGGAACTGGTATCCCTTAATGTGGGCGGGCACCCCGATCTGATGCAGGATCTCGGTCACGGTAAGCTCGTCGTTGCAGGGGGCGGCATGATACTCGGCCACCGCGCCCATCATGTGGGCCACGCGCTCGGCAAAAGAGCGGGGGTCGAAAGGCTTGATAAAATAGTACGTAAAACCGTTTTGCAGCAGCTCTTCTTCCAGCTCTTCATTCTGGAACGCGGCTGTGGCAAAAAACTGTGCGCGGCCGCCCTCGGTGTTGAACTGCTTCTTCACGGCAATCGCGTCCATCTGGGGCATGAATACGTCCAGCAGCACGCCGTCCGGCCGCTCCTTGCGCAGGCTCTGCATCACGGCGCTGCCGTCCTTTTCGCAAAAGCACACCTCAACGCCCAGCTTTTCCAGGGCCTGCTTGCAGGCTTCACCCACGGCGCCGTTCTCCAGCATCAGAAACTTTTTCATTTTATCGTCCTCCAAAAAATCGTTATTCCCCTTAACGATGGCAATTTTACCATATATTGGAACATATTGCAAGGGGGTTTTTCAAAAAATTTTCCAACATATGGGATAATTTGGTTTTTCTTTGGAGAAACAACACTAGAACTTGTGTTCGCGCCCTGCCGAAAACCCCGTCAAAGCCGCTTGTACTGCGGTTTTACGCAGCTTTTTGTGCGGCCGCCGCGTCCGCCGAGGCGAGCATATTTTCCGCAAAAATCCCAAATCCGCGGGTGGGGTCGTTCACCAAAACGTGGGTCACGGCGCCCACCAGGCGGCCGTCCTGCACCACCGGGCTGCCGCTCATACCCTGCACGATGCCGCCGGTTTTTTCCAAAAGGCCCTGGTCGGTCACATGCAGCACCATGTTGCGGTTGGGGTCCTCCTCGGTGAGCGAAAGGCGCTCGATCTCCACATCGTACCATGCGGGTTCGCCGCCGCCGATGGTGGTCAGAATTTGGGCGGGGCCCTGGCGCACCTCCTGGGCCTGGGCCACGGTCATGTCCTGGCCCTTAAGCACGGTGCGGATGTGGCCATACACGCCGGTGCCGCCGTTGATCACAATATCGCCCATGGCAAGCTCGCCGGTAAAGCGGCCTTTCAGCTCGCCCGGGGTGCCCGCCGTGCCCGCCACGTAGCCGGTGATCGTCACCGGGGCGATCTCGCCCGAAAGCAGGGTGATGCTCTGCCCGGTGTCCGCGTCGCTGATCGAGTGGCCAAGCCCCCCGTATACCCCGATGGAATTATCCACAAAGGTCAGCGTGCCAATACCCGCCGAGGAGTCGCGCACCCACATGCCGGCGTGCCAGGCGGCGGTATCGGCGTCCTGCACGGGCTGCAGGGTGGTGGTGTGGCGCTGGCCGTCGCGGCTGTAAACCACCTCCACCGGCTGGCCGCCCGAGCCCTGGATGGCGGCGGACACATCGTCGTTGCCTGTGGTTTTCTGCCCGTCCACGCTGATCAGCAGATCCCCCATTTTAAGGCCCGCGGCCTTGGCGGGGTTTGCGTACCCATTGGCGGTGCGCAGGTCGGTAAAGCCCACCACCATGGCGCCGTCTGAGAACATTTTGATACCGAAGGGGGTGCCGCACACGGTCACGGCCCGGCGGTCCACCACCACGGCGCGCACGGTCTTAACCGGCACCTTGCCGAACAGCGACAGGGTGGTGTTGTAGCTGCTGCCCGCGGGCACGGCCTCGGCCGCGGCGGCGCCGCTCTGCTGCAGCGGCACCAGCCAGGGCATCTGGGCCAGGGTGAGCGCCTGCCCGGCAGGCACCATGAAGGTGCTGGGCAGGCGGCTGTACAAATAGCCCAGGCACCCGCAAAAAAGCGCCGCCGCGCAGAGCGCCAGGCCCAGGCAGCGCCTCAAGAATTTGCGCATATAAAAAAGACCTCCTCTGGCCCGGCATGCGCGCCCGGCCCTTGAACGTTTGGTGATTAGTATGCGCAGCCGCCGGCAAATTATCTGGCCCGCCGCCGGATTGACAAAATCCGGCCCGGCTGATACACTAAAACAGCCGCAAAGCCTTTTTTGCGGCGCAAAAAAGGCCCCGGCAAAAGCCGGGGCCCAAATCACGCGGGTATGGCGGAACTGGCAGACGCGCTGGTTTTAGGGTCCAGTGGGCAACCGTGCAGGTTCAAATCCTGTTACCCGCACCACTACGAATGACCCTCGAGTGGCTATAAGGACAAAGACAGGCTGATTTTATATCAGTCTGTCTTTTCCTTTTATTCAAATCTCATAGCACAAACCAAAAACATTTTGATATTAAATGAAACGAGGGGACACTGAGGTAAAGACAAATTAGCTATAGATAGTCTGTTTTTGTTTATTGTAAATCACGCTCTAATAAAATATTGTTTTGTTCAAATTGGGAGGATCAATTATTAGAATCATTTTTATATGGGTCAATACGCTGGCGAACAAATTCGCAAATGCTCACCTTCTAAAGAGATAGAATTGAACCAAAAAATTCACAGACAATTAGAAACAACTAATTTTAACAAATCAAAAACTCCTGAAATAATCTCCACAATATCCATTCAGAACAACAATCCCTTGACAATCGAATATATTGAGTATGAATTCTCTCAAGCCCTGAAAAGATAAGGCTATCTTTGTTGAAACACATTTGGTATAATATTCCTATAACTAATTTTATCCTGGTAAGGATGAGTGATGAAATGGGAAGCTAAAGTCAAAATCTTGTGAAGCTATGCAGTCACCACCGTAATAGAATACATCCGTGTAAAGCCCCATGATATCTTAGCGAAGGTTGCGTAAGAAAGGCCGTCTTCCAACTCCATCTATCTTCGTCTGTAAAAGGTCATCACAATAACATACCTAAAAATGCAGGAAACTGTGATGACATGAAATATATCACCACAAACCAGATACATTTAGGCAAACGATTTTGGCTATAAATAGCAAATATTTTGAATATGGGCAATCGCATCAAATGAGAAACATGTAACGAATGAGTTCCAACATTTTACGTGAAGAGGTGCATGCAATGGAATTCGGCGTATATTCGAAAGGCTTTTTCCCCAAAAATAGGAAAAATTTATTTTGTTTGTATCAAGATAAATGGGATGATTTTGGATATAAGACGACGTTCCATGCCTACTACTACGACAACTTCGGTATACAAAAAGAACTTAGTTCTGTACAGGTCGGGTTTGCAGGTATGGAAGAAGGGGCGGTCATTAATTCGCTTCCTCACACTTTTAGCACTCTCTCTGAAACATTCTTTTCTTTGGGTACTTCGGAAGAATATTATATAAAAATTGCATCGTTAGGTCCAACTATGTCTGAAAAGATTTTTGCAGCAATGAATGACATGGCATACAATCTTCAAATTTTCAACAAATACGAAGATGAACCTGTCGTTCAAACATCTTTTCTCCGTGATCGATCTGCATTCACGGTTAGGCAGCAGCTAAGCAGAATCGCTCGTGGTGGTGCACGATTAGATAAATATAATTTCAAGTATACTGCTCCTTCACCAAAAAGCGAGCAACAATTTCCATCAATATCATTAGAATTTAGTGTGATTCCGTTCTCTAATCCTCCTACCAACATTCATGTGTTGATCGGACGCAATGGATCGGGCAAGACCATGCTTATAAAGAACATGGTAAGAGCGCTTCAGTCGGGCAATAGTGAGTTTGGAAATTTTGAAAACCTTGATAATCCGTTTACTTCAGAACTGAATCTGTTTGCAAATGTTTTATGTGTGGCATTCAGTCCATTTGATGATTTTTCAGCGATCTCAAGTGTTTCCGAAAGTGCGCTCCCTTTTTCGTTTATTGGCCTTGATAAAGAAAGACCCAATTTGCTGTTTACAATACAAGAACAATTCATCCAAAGCTTTGAAGCGTGTATGAATAGTCGAAGCAAAAAGCTTCGATGGTCAAAAACAATAGAGATTCTTAATAGTGATCCTGTTTTTGAAGAATCTCAAATTAGCCAGTTTGTTTCCGAATGGGACCAAAGTGATTCTGAAAAGCAGCCAGCAAGGGACTTTATTAAAAAAACTTTTAGTTCGCTCAGTTCTGGACACAAAGTAACATTGTTGATTATTACGTCCTGTGTGGATAAGCTTGAAGAAAAAAGCATAGCCTTCTTGGATGAACCGGAGAATCATTTACATCCGCCGCTGTTGTCAGCATTTATACGAGCCCTTTCCTATTTGCTCACCGACAGAAATGGAGTAGCAATTATTTCAACTCACTCTCCCGTAGTTTTGCAAGAGGTACCAAGTATGTGTGTTTGGATATTGCAGCGAACAAATGCACTTCTAAAAGCCGAAAGGCTTGACGTTGAAACTTTCGGATCAAGCATTAGCTTGTTAACCACTGAGGTATTCGGATTGGAAGTAACTGATTCTGGATTTCACAAAATGCTGCGAGAGGCTGTGAATAATAATAAAAATTTTCAAGATATAGTTGACCAATTTAATGGGCAACTAGGTAACGAAGCTTTAGCAATCATTCGCGCTCTCCTCGCTGTAAGAGAAGAAAGGGGGCGCACAATATGAATTCATTGCCAAAACCAAGTATGGAAGTTTCAGCTGCGGAAATTTTCGCGCTGTGCGCTTCTGGCTTTTCTGATGAAACGCTTAAAAAGAACCTTTTGTCATGTGTTTCCTTTGTAGAGGAAGATTCGACACAGTTTGTTTCCTCTTTTGTTGATTCAATTCTCTCCATAGAAAAGAATCGCACATTGCCAAATAAAGTTTCTAAAAGTCAAATGGAAAAAATATACACCTGCAAATTTGCTTCAAAAGGCTCACCTGGGCGAAAATATTACGATTTACTCATGTCAGTGCCCAAAGGAAGAAGATGTCCAATTTGCGGTGAACGGATCGTGAGAAACCTAGATCACTATATGCCTAAATCAGTATATACCACACTAATTGTAACCCCGGAAAATCTAATTCCTGTGTGCAGAGACTGTAATTTTGATAAACTCACCTTTACAATTTCAAATGCTGAAGATGCGCCGCTACATCCCTATTTCGACAATATTGATAGTGAGATATGGCTATCTGTAAAATTATTGTCGAACCAAACAGCAATATATGACGTGACTTGTCCAGACACATGGTGTGCAACTTTAAAACAACGCGTTAAAAATCATTTGCGTCTGTTTAGTCTTGATGAATTCTATGGTATTAAGGCAGGACAAGAAATTGCTGATGAAATTTGGGGTTGGAGGAAAATACTTAATGAAAATGGTTCAATCCAATTATTAGATCATTTAAAAATGCGCTGTAAAAGCATAGAAAAGAATCAGCTGAATTCCTGGAAATCCGCATTATACCGTGGGTTAATAAACCAATATAATATATTTCTAAATTGGTTTATTATCTAATTTTCAAAAAGCCGCATTCCCTTTATATATACTATTCTATATCGTACCAAACGTATTCTAGCAGACTGATTTGCTGCAGTTTCTGTTATAAGCTGTAGACGTAAAGGAGAAAAGCTTTTGTGAAAGAAGTTAGTCGCAAGCGTTCCCAAGGGAATACCTGTCAAATCGAAAAAAGCTCTGAAAATATATCTGAAAACGTCAAAAAATTAATCGATGCACAAAATGAACAGCGTTTTAAGGATTTTTTAAAATACGTTGCCGATCATGCTGCCTTTTTCACATTACTGACGACATTACTAATTGGATTTACCTCTGTTTTAATAAAAGGACTAGTCTATACATTCATGTGCGGCAAATATGACGTTTGGAATATTAGCCATAGTTATATAAACATTTCTAATGAAAATACACTTTATGAAATATTTCTGTATGCTGCTTTGGCTATAATTTATATTGTAATCAATATTATTCCTTTCAAAATTTTAACGACCCTGGAAGCATATTGGAAACGGCTTTTCAAGCTTATCGGCGTAATATTGATAACTTCTGTTGGTATATTGTTTATAATCGTTATCAGTCTAATATTTCTGTATTCAATCGATAATTTAATTTTAATATTTAGACAAGTGCCTTACCTGCTGTTTCCTATAACGGGCACATCTATCATGATATATCTATTTGGCATCGTCTTGGGAGTTGTATTACCAAAAAGCAGCATGAATGCTAACAGCCAACCCAATAAGTCTAAAATTTTATGGCACAAATTTATTTGTCGTGGCATAGTCATTGCTATTCTTGCTAGTATTGCGTCTTATATAATTATTATTTATTGTGTTGGTCGAAACTATTCGTCCAACCAAAAAACGTATAAGATACTTTTCCCCGAAAATTCAAGTTATGCCGTTGTCTTTGAGAACGCAGATAATTTTATAGTTTCTAAATGCAAAATCGAAAATAACATCCTCAAAATTGATAGTAATCGCCAAAAACTGATTAATAAAGCCGATGTCGAAATTTCGATATGTACGTTTAAGCAGGTGGTATCGATGCCGTTGGAATAATGCGAAAGTCCTTTTGATAGCCATCAATTCTATTCATCCATCATATACATCACATATTGGCGCCAAAAGCGCGTATTTTTGCTACTTTCTAATTTTATAGCGAAAACAGCTCAACTTATATACCTCACCACAGCACACCGTGTACACCAGCTTCCCCCCTTCATTCTTTTTCCCGCCCCCCTATCCTTTCACCTCACCGGCACAAAAATCTTCACCTCATTGTCCGGATCGTCGAACGCGGTCACCGGGCGCTCGTAGAGCTCAAAATCCTCCCGCTCGTCCAGCTCTTCCCCGGCCGCCGGCAGCCAGGTGCCGAAAATATACTGGTAGGTGATGAACAGGTTCGCCAAGGTGCCCCTGTGGGTGAACACCGCGTATTTCCCCGCGCTCACGGTCTTGCCCACCAGCGGCGGGGGCAGGCCGTCCAGGCGTTTCACCGGGCTGCCTACCAGGGTGATAAACGCCACGTCCCCGTTTTTGGTATACACGGTCTTTTGCGTTTCGCACACGCCGTACCCCGGGCCCGGCGACCCGGGCCCCAGCAGCTCCGCGCGCAGGCCCAAAAACTGCCGCCACAGGGCGGGCAGACGGTTATCCGAGAGCGATGTGACGCCCCGGATGCCGGCCAGTTTTATTTCCGGCTGCCAAACCAGCTCGGGCGTGTGGGAAATGTTGTTCGCGATGTGCTCCACGTCGCCGGGGGCCAGCCCGCGCTTCGCGCTCGTCACCAGGTCCAGCCCCGCCCTGCGGTACGCCGCCGGGCTTTGGCCAAAGGCCGCCTTGAATGCCCGGCTGAACGCCTCCGGCGAGGCAAAGCCGCTGTCCAGCGCAATGTCCAGCACCCGCCGGTCGGTGTGCAGCAGCTTTTCCGCGGCGCTGTACAGCCTGCGCCGGTGAATGTAGCGCCCCACCGATTCGCCCATCACGGCCGAAAACAGCCGCGTCATGTGGCAATAGGAATAGCCCGCCGCGCGGGACACCTCGCCCAGGCCGATGTCCTCGTTCAAATGCGCCTCGATGTATTCCACCGCCCGTTCCAGCGGGGATAGCTGCTTCAAATTGCTCCCCTCCTCTCTCCACTTTCATTATAGCCTTTCCCCGGCCCAAAAGCAGCAAAAAGCATCATGAATATAATTGCTTTTTTTGTTATGCTATAGCAGTGACCCGGCGGCCAAACTGCCGGGGCTCCCCATGCGGGCAGCGTTCCGGGCGCTTTTCGGGGGCGACTGCCGCGCTGCTTCGGCAGGAGGAAAAACCAACAAAACGAGGTAAAAATGAATGGCGGATATTTTTGTGCAGGGGCTCACCCAGAATAATTTAAAGCACGTCACCTTTACGGTGCCCAAGGAAAAGATCACGGTGTTCACCGGCGTGTCCGGTTCGGGCAAATCCAGCATCGTGTTCGACACCCTCGCCGCCGAGGCACAGCGGCAGATGAACGCCACCTACCCGGCGTTTGTGCGCTCCCGGCTGCCCAAATATCCCAAACCGGCGGTGGAGCGGATCGACAACCTCACCGCCTCGGTGGTGGTGGACCAGTCCCCCCTGGGCGGCAATGCCCGCTCCACCGTGGGCACCATCAGCGGCCTGTATGCCAGCCTGCGGCTGCTCTTTTCGCGGATCGGCCGGCCCTATGTGGGCACCGCCTCCTACTTCTCCTTCAACGACCCCAACGGCATGTGCAAGACCTGTTCCGGCCTGGGGAAGATCACCAAGGTTGACGTGGAGGCCATCCTGGACCTGGACAAGTCCTGGAATGAGGGCTGCGTAAAGGATTCCCTCTACCGGCCCGGCTCCTGGTATTGGAAGCAGTATGCCCAGTCCGGCCTGTTCGATCTGGACAAGCCCATCCGGGCATATTCCGCCGAGGAATACAACCTCCTGCTCTACGGCTCCCGCGACGGCGAGCGTGAGCCGGAGCATCCAAAGGTGACCGGTTTGTACCACAAGTACACAAAAACGCTCCTGAACCGGGACATCAGCAATAAAAGCAGGCACACCCAGGAAAAGTCCCAAAGCCTGGTGGCCGAAATGGAGTGTACCCACTGCCACGGGCAGCGGCTGAACGAGGCCGCCCTGAACTGCAAGATAAACGGCTATTCCATCGCGGATATGTGCGCCATGGAGCTGACCGGGCTGCGGGAGGTTCTGTCGCAGATCACCGACCCGACCGTGGGCGTGCTGGTGCAAACGATCATCGAGGGGCTGGACCGGATGATTGAGATCGGCCTGCCGTACCTCCACCTCAACCGCGACACTCCCTCCCTCTCGGGCGGCGAGGCCCAGCGGCTCAAGCTGGTGCGCTACATGGGCAGCAGCCTGACCGGCATGACCTATATCTTCGACGAGCCCAGCGCCGGGATGCACCCCCGCGACGTGTACCGCATGAACAACCTGCTGCGGCAGCTCCGGGACAAGGGCAACACCGTCCTGGTGGTGGAGCACGACAAGGACGTGATCTCCATCGCCGACCATGTGATCGACGTGGGGCCGGGGGCCGGGCAGAACGGCGGCGAGATCGTGTTCGCGGGCAGCTACCCGGAGCTGCTGCAGGCCGGCACCCTGACCGGGCGGGCCATGCGGCAGGTCCTGCCCATCAAGGAGACGCCCCGCCAAGCGGCGGGCAGCCTGCCGGTACGGGACGCCTGCCTCCACAACTTGAAGCATGTGGACGTGGACATCCCCCTGGGCATCATGACCGTGGTGACCGGCGTGGCCGGGTCGGGCAAGAGCACCCTGATCTCCCAGGTATTTGCGCGGCAGTACGAGAGCGACGTCGTGATGATCGACCAGGGCCCCATCACCGCCACCAACCGCTCCACCCCTGCCTCTTACCTGGGCTTCTTTGACGAAATCCGCAAGCTGCTTTCGCTGAAGAGCGGCAAGCCGGACAGCCTGTTCAGCTTTAATTCCGCCGGGGCCTGCCCGGTGTGCGGCGGCAAAGGCGTCATCGTCACCGAGCTTGCCTTCATGGACCCCATCGTGACACAGTGCGAAGCCTGCGGCGGGGTTCGGTACAATGAGGAGGCCCTTGCCTGCACCTATAAAAGGAAAAACATCGTGGAGCTGCTGGGTCTTACGGCCTCCCAGGCGCTGGAAGTGTTTGAGGACGCCAAGATCAGAAAGCACCTGAACGTGATGGAGCAGGTAGGCCTCTCCTACCTGGCCCTGGGCCAGCCACTCAGCACTCTCTCCGGCGGCGAGCGTCAGCGGATCAAGCTGGCGAAGAACCTGGGGAAAAAGGGCGGGATCATCGTGATGGATGAGCCTACCACCGGGCTGCACCTGTCCGACATTCAAAAGCTCCTCAAGCTGTTTGACCTCATCGTGTCCCGCGGCAACACGCTGGTGGTCATCGAGCACAACCTGGACGTGATGAAGCAGGCCGACTGGATCATCGACATCGGCCCGGACGGCGGGAAGAACGGAGGCGAGGTGGTCTTTACCGGCACGCCCGCGGAAATGGCGCGCAGCGCAAACACCCTCACCGCCGCCAGCCTTCGGGCCTCGTGTTCCCCATAAAAAACCTTCGCCGGGGGCCCGCTCTTTCTCTCGGGGAAAGAGCGGGCCCCCGGCGTTTTTTCCTGCCCTGGTCCGGGTGCAAAAAGGGGGCGGGCCCCGCTTTGCAGCAAAGGCCCCCCTTTTTCATTCGGCGGCAAGGCCCACGCTTTACCGCAGATTTTCCAGCAGATAACGGTAAAATGCCACCGCGTCGGCCAGGGCCGCCACGTCCAGGTTTTCATCCCTGCCGTGCACGCTGGCGAACTGGGCCGGGCTCAGCCGGATGGGCGCGAACCGCAGCACCGAGCGGCACAGCCCCGAAAAATGCCGGGCGTCGGTGCCCGCGGGCAGCAAAAAGGGCGCGCAGGCGCACTGGGGGAACACCGCGGCCGCGCAGGCCTGCACGTAGGCCAGCGCGGGGCTGCCCAGATCCGCGGGGGCGTGGTACTCGTATTCCTCCCCCCGCTCCACCGTTATCCCATACTTCGCGGCGGCGGCGGTGAACGCCTGCAGATCGGCCTGCAGGTCCTCTTCCCGCACACAGCGCAAAAAGGCCGTGGCGCTGCAGGCATGGGCCTTTGTGGAACCCTCGACCCGGTTGAAAGCGCACAGTGTGCCCACCATGGCGCCCGCCTGGGGGTTCAGCCTGGGCATAAGCCGCAGCAGCAGCGGCGCAAAGCACCACAGGTTTGCAAACACCAGGCGCATGGGGAAGGTCATATAGGGGCAAAGCCCGGTGAACATGGCCCGCACTTCCGGGTAGAGCCTGCGCCGGAAGGGCGGCCGGGCCGAAATTCCGGCCATAAATCTTGCCATGCGCATAACCGGTGTGTCGGTTTTGCCCGCCAGGCCGCCGTGCCCCGGGGCTTCCTCGGCCCGGCATTCCAGGCTGCAGCGCCCCTTTTCATGCACGGCGATCATGGCACATTGGCACTGGACGCCCGGCATGGGCGCCGCTATGACCGCGCCGCCCTCGTCCAGGATCAGCTCAAAGCTCACGCCCTTTTGTTTGAAATATTCCACCGCCAGGGGGATGCCGTCCCCCGCGATCTCCTCGTTGTGGGAGGACGCCAGATACAAATCGCAGGGGGGCGCCCAGCCGCGGGCCAGCAGCTCCTCCACCGCCTGGAACTCGGCGTACAGCGGGCCCTTGGTGTCCACCGCGCCGCGCCCCCATACCGCCCCCTGCGCCACCGCACCGGAAAAGGGCGGGTGGGTCCACGCCTCCCCGTCCGGCACCTCGGCCACGTCGTGGTGGCTCATCAGCATCACCGCCCGGGCGGGGTCTGCGCCCGGGATGCGGTAAACCCAGCAGTCCGCGCCGAACACCTGAAATTCCGCCCGCTCGTGCACCAGCGGGAACAGCCCGCGCATCACCCTGCGCAGCCGCGCAAACTCGGCGTCGTCGTGCCCCTCTTTGCGGGCCACGGTGGCGCAGGCCAGCATTTGCCCCAAGCCCCGGGCATACTGCGCCTGCGCCTTTTGCGGGGCGGCGGGCAGGCCGGGGCCCGGCTTCGGGCGCCGGCGGCCCGCCCTTACGGCGTTGAACGCCAGCACCAGCACAAAAAGGCCCACCAGGGCAAGCAGCACAAAAAAGATCATAGCGTCAATCCCCTTTTCCCCGCGCGGCGGGTTTTGGATGCAGGGGCATAAGGGCGCGTCAGTGCCCCATTCCTCTGCCGGTTTCAGTGTAGCACAGGCGGGGCGGAATGTCGACCGCAAAAAGCAAGGGCGGCCTGGGCCGCCCTTGCTTTTTATCCTTTTTCCAGCCGCCGCACCAGCGATTCCAGGTTTTCCACGGTGCGCTTTTCCAAAAAGTGTTCCAGCTTTTCCACCTGCTCCAGCTCGTTGTCGGTGTGGTTCAGCAGGCACAAAAAGCGGTGCAGCACCTCGTGGCGGTACAATAAGTATTCCCCCGCTGCGGCCCCCTGTTCAGTGAGCAGCACCTCGCCGTACCGTTCCCCCCGCACCAGCCCGGCCTGCGCCAGCTGCTGCACCATTTTTGTGGCCGAGGAGGCCTTCACGTGCAGCATGCGCGCCAGATCGCTCACCCGCACCCGCCCGCCCTGTCGCGCCAGGCGGGCGGCCATTTCAAGATAATCCTCCATGGCGCTGGTCAGCCCGCCCTCCGTGTGGAGGGAATAGCCTTTCATTGTATAAAACCCGCTCTCGCGCTCCATTGCCTGCCCTTTCCCACGCGGCTGTCACCCCGCCGCGGTATGCGGAATACCATGAGGGAAGAAAGTTTCCTCAACCTAAATTTATTCGAAAGGTGTCAGTGCTATGAATCAACATCTTTGCCTGAACGATATCGCGCCCGGCCAGCACGCGGTGGTAAGCGCGCTGTGCTCCACCGGAAGCATGCGGCGCAGGCTGCTGGACATCGGCCTCGTGGAAAACGCCCAGGTGGAATGCCTGGGCCGCAGCCCGGGGGGCGATCCGTCGGCTTTTCTGATCCGCGGGGCGGTCATCGCGATCCGCTCGGAGGACTGCGCCGATATCCTTGTTCACAGATCCTGACAAAGGGGGAATAGGGCGATGGGTTTAACAAACAGCTCGGTGGGCCTTAAAACAATCGGCGCGGGGCTCACCGCACAGAAGCAGGCCCCCGGCGACAAGGTGGTGGCGCTGGCGGGCAACCCCAACGTGGGAAAGAGCACGGTGTTCAACGCCTTGACCGGCCTGAACCAGCACACCGGCAATTGGCCGGGCAAGACCGTGGCCAGCGCGCAGGGCCGCTGCGCCACCCGGCAAAACGCCTATATTCTGGTGGATATCCCCGGCACCTACTCGCTGATGGCCCACTCGGCCGAAGAGGAGGTGGCCCGCAATTTCATCTGCTTTGGCGGGGCCGACGCGGTGGTCGTGGTGTGCGACGCCACCTGCCTTGCCCGCAACCTGAACCTGGTGCTGCAGACCCTGGAGATCACCCCCAATGTGGTGGTGTGCGTCAACCTGATGGACGAGGCCGCCCGCAAGGGCATCCGGCTGGATTTGGATCTGCTCTCCGCGCGGCTGGGGGTGCCGGTGGTGGGCGCCGCGGCGCGCCGGAAAAAGACCCTCGCCGGCCTGCTGGGCACGCTGGACCGGGTATGCGGCGATCCCGGCGGCCGGGGCTGCGCCCCGCTGGCGGTGCGCTACCCCCAGGCGGTGGAAAACGCCGTTGCCCGGCTGCAGCCGGCGGTGGAAAAAAGGTGCGGCGGCCGGCTTTCCAGCCGGTGGCTGAGCCTGAAGCTGCTGGAGGGGGATCCCACCCTGGGCGGCGAACTGCGCGCCCGGCTGGGCCGGGACCCTTTACAGGACCCGGAGGTGAGCGCCGCGCTGGTAAAGGCGCGGGCGGAGCTTGCCGCCCAGGGCATTGACGGCGACCGTTTTAAGGATCTGGTGGTAGCCGCGCTGGTAAAGGCGGCCGACGGGGTGTGCCAGGGGGCCGTGCTCACCAAGGGGCATCCCTACACCGCCCTGGACCGCCGGCTGGATCGCCTCCTGACCAGCCGGCTGACCGGCTACCCGGTCATGCTGCTGCTGTTGGCGGGGATCTTCTGGCTTACCATCACGGGGGCCAACTACCCCTCACAGCTTTTGGCCCAGGGGCTTTTCTGGGTGCAGGACCGGCTCACCGAGCTGTTTTTATACCTTCACGCTCCGGCGTGGCTGCACGGCGCGCTGGTGCTGGGGGTCTACCGGGTGCTGGCCTGGGTGGTGTCGGTCATGCTGCCGCCCATGGCCATTTTCTTCCCGCTTTTCACCCTGCTGGAGGACGCAGGCTATCTGCCCCGCGTCGCCTACAACCTGGACCGGCCTTTCAAGCGGTGCTGTGCCTGCGGCAAGCAGGCGCTGTGCATGTGCATGGGCTTCGGCTGCAACGCGGCCGGCGTGATCGGCAGCCGCATCATCGACTCGCCCCGCGAGCGGCTGCTGGCGATCCTGACCAACAACTTTGTGCCCTGCAACGGCCGCTTTCCCACCCTGATCGCCCTTCTCACCATGTTCTTTGTGGGCGCGGCGGGGGGCGCCTTTTCCTCCCTGCTGTCCGCTTTGCTGCTGACGGGGGTCATTGTGTTGGGGGTTGCCATGACCTTTGTCATGACCCGCCTGCTCTCCAAAACCCTGCTGCGGGGGGTGCCCTCCTCCTTCACGCTGGAGCTGCCCCCCTACCGCAGGCCGCAGATCGGCAGGGTGCTTGTGCGCTCGGTGTTTGACCGCACCCTGTTCGTGCTGGGCCGGGCGGCGGCGGTGGCCGCGCCGGCGGGCCTGGTGATCTGGCTGATGGCAAACGTCACGGTGGGAGGCGCCAGCGTTCTGAACCACTGCGCGGCCTTTCTGGACCCCCTTGCCCGCCTGCTGGGGCTCGACGGGGTGATCCTGCTCGCGTTCCTCCTGGGCTTCCCCGCAAACGAGATCGTGATCCCCATTGTGATCATGGCCTACATGGCGCAGGGCAGCCTTGTGGACCTGGGCGACCTTGCGCAGATGAAAGCGCTGTTCGCGGCCAACGGCTGGACCTGGGCCACCGCCGTGAGCACCATGCTGTTCTCGCTGATGCACTGGCCCTGCTCCACCACCCTGCTCACCATCAAAAAAGAAACGGGCAGCTGGAAATGGACCGCGCTGGCCGCCGCGCTGCCCACGGCGGCAGGGACCCTGGCCTGCATAGCCTTTACCGCCGCCGTGCGGCTGATTGGCTGACCGCCCCGCCAAAGCCCCGTTTTTCCGGCGCCTCCCCTTTTCCGCCGCGCCCGCACAAACACGGGCGGGTTCCAAAATCTGCTGCGCAGAGCAGCAAAGAGTGCTATAATGGAAACCAGATCCAAGTGGAATCAAGGGGGAGGCGCATTCCATGCAGCAGGAATCCAGCGGGCTGCTTGCCCGCCTTACGCAGGAAATTTACGACCTGGGGCTTTTTGCCAGGGGCGTGGTGCGCGGGATATGCCGCATCCATCTGCTCTGCACCCTGCGGCCGGCCGAGGAATATTTTTTGGCAGCGCCCGAGGGTGCGGATGTGCCCCATACGCTGCGTGGGCCCCTGCGCGCCTTGGCCGGCGGCGCAGACGCCCCCCTGCCGGGCGGCCGTTTTTTTGCGTGCCGCCTTATCCTGCCCGGCGAGGCGCCGCTGGGCGCCGTCTGCTTCGAGCGGGCCTCCGGCGCCTGGGCCGGGCAGGAGCGCGCTGTGCTGGAAAGCATTGCCCTGGTGTACGCCCACGCCCTGCGGGCTGCCCGGGACCGGCAGAACGCCAGCCTGCAGAACTGGGTGTGGAACCACATGATGGACAGCACCCGCGCCTGCATCTATGTCACCGACCCCGAAACCGACGAGATCCTGTTCATGAACGGTTCCATGAAGCGCGCCTTCGGCCTTAGCTCGCCCGAGGGCCAGATTTGCTGGAAGGTGCTGCAGCAGGGCCAGACCGCCCGCTGCCCGTTCTGCCCTGTGCAGATGCTCCTGCAGGAAAAGGACGCCCACTCCTATGTGTGGGAAGAGCGCAACCCCATCACCGGGCGTATTTACGAAAACTTCGACAGCCTGATGCGCTGGACCGACGGCCGTCTGGTGCATTTTCAGCATTCCACCGACGTGACCGAGGCGCGCCGCCTGCACCGGGCCGCCACCGTCGATGAATTGACCGGGGCGCTCAGCCGCCGGGCCGGCAAGGAGCTGCTCACCCAGCTGCTGGAGGAATTTGCCGGCACGGGCAGGCCTCTTTGCGTGTGCATGCTGGATGTGAACGACCTGAAAGCGGTCAACGACCAGCACGGCCACGCCGCAGGCGACGCAGTGCTGGTGCAGGTGAGCGCGGCGGTGCGCGGGGTGCTGGGCGGCCGCGAGGCCCTGATGCGCCTCGGGGGCGATGAATTTGCGGCGGTGCTGCCCGGCGTGCGCAAGGCCGGGGCCTCCGCGCGCATGCAAGCGGCGCTGGACGCTTTTGAGGCGCAGCGCCCCGCCTTTGTGCCAAAGGGCGGCGTATTCTGCTACGGCGTTGTGGAGGTGCGCGAACCGCTTCCTCTGCGCGACGTTTTAGCCCGGGCCGACGAGTGCATGTACGGGCAAAAGCGCGCGCTGCACATCCATCGTGCCCAGGCGCTGCTGGAGCAGGCAGCGCCTGCCGGCGACGCCGGCTTCACCTACGACACCGCCCGCCTGTACGACGCGCTGATCGCCAGCACCGAAAGCTACATCTACGTGTGCGATATGAAGACCGGCGTGTTCCGTTACCCGCCCGCCATGGTGCGGGAGTTCGGCCTTCCCGGCGAGGTGGTGCCCAACGCCGCCGCTGTTTGGGGCGCCAAGGTGCACCCCCACGACAAGCGCGCTTTCCTGGAATCAAACCAGGAGATCACAGACGGCCGTACCAACCGGCACTGCGTGGAATACCGCGCCCAAAACGTGCGCGGCGAATGGGTGTGGCTGCGCTGCCGCGGCCACCTGGAGCGGGACGCCTCCGGCCAGCCCGTGCTGTTTGCGGGCTTTATCACAAACCTGGGCAAGAAGAACCGCATCGACCCGCTCACCGGTCTTTTCAACAAATTTGAGCTGGAGAGCGACGTCGCCGGGGTGCTGGACCCCGCGCAGCCCCACAAGCTCACTTTTATGATGTTCGACATCGACGACCTCAAGCGGATCAACTCGCTGCACGACCGAATCTTCGGCGACGAGGTCATCCGCATCACGGCGCATCACCTGCAGTCGCTGCTGCCGCCAAACGCCTCGCTCTACCGGCTGGACGGCGACGAGTTCGCAATCCTGCTGCGCGGTGCCAGCCGCGCGGCCGCCCAGCAGTTGTTCCGGCTGATCCGCACCGCTCTGGGCAGCCAGCAGTCGGCGGGCGGCAAAAAGTTTTACTGCACCCTGTCCTGCGGGTGCGCCTTTGCGCCGGATGACGGCGCCTCCTATGTGGAACTGGAGCGCTGCGCCTCGTACGCGCTGGAATGCGCAAAGCGGCGAGGCAAAAACCGCATGGAGCTCTACACCCCCTCCCTTGTGGCGGGCAGCCGCCGGGCGTTTGAGCTCACCGAGCTGCTGCGCGAGAGCGTGGAGCAGGACTTTGCGGGTTTTGCGGTCTGGTACCAGCCGGTCTTTACCACCGCCGGCCGTCTGGCGGGCGCCGAGGCGCTGGCGCGCTGGCAGTGCGCCAAATTTGGGCGGGTGGGCCCGGACGAATTCATTCCCCTGCTGGAACAGAGCGGCCTGATCCTGCCGGTGGGGCACTGGGTTTTGTGCCAGGCGCTGGCCGCCTGTGCCCGGTGGCAAAAACGCCTGCCCGCTTTTCAGTTGGGGGTCAACCTCTCCTGCGTGCAGCTCGAGGACGAGGGCTTCTGCGCCCTGGCGGAAGACGCGCTGCGCCGTTTTGCCGTGCCCCCGCAAAGCGTAGTCCTGGAATTGACCGAGAGCTATCTTGCCGCTAACATGGCGCAGGCGGAGGGCAGGCTCCGGCGGCTGCGCGCCGGCGGCCTGCGCATTGCCATGGATGATTTCGGCACCGGTTATTCCTCGCTGGGCATGCTGAAAACCGCCCCGGTCGACATTGCCAAGATTGACCGGGCGTTTGTAAAGGGCATCCAGTCCAGCGCCTTCGACAACACCTTTTTGCGCCTTGTGGTGGAGCTGTGCAGCTCCGTGGGCATCAGAACCTGCCTGGAAGGGGTGGAGAGCCAGGCCGAGTTGGACGCGGTCCAGCCCATGGGGCTGGACTACATCCAGGGCTTTTTGCTGGGCCGCCCCTGCCCGGTGGACAAATTCGAAGCAGAATTTTTGGCCCCCGGCCGCTGACCGCTGGCCGCCTCCCTTTCACTTCCAGCCGCTCCCTGTTTATAAAAAGGCAAAAGCGGGCCATACTAACAGCATCACGGCTAGGAGGTGATTTTCAATGGAGAATACCGGCGTTAAGTGTGATGTCTGCGAGTGTGTGCACAACACCGAGTGCAACAAGTGCAGCCTGCCCGAGATCGAAGTGACCCACAAGACCAACGGCCAGGCCGCGGTGTCCGTGCCCCACTTCTGCAAGAGCTACGAGCGCAAATAACCGCTGCAAGCCCAGGAGAGCTGCCACCCCAAACCCCACAAACGGGTTTTGAGCTGGCAGCTCTCGCTTTTTGCCTTTTTGGCGCCCCGCTGTAAGATAATGGTGCATCCCGGCGCCAGGTGTGATATACTGAATCATGCACAAGCCGTCGCGGGCGTGCGCGAGATTGAAACCTATAAGGAGGCGGCGTTTATGAACACACACACACGCACGGCGCGCCCCCTGGCGTCCAGGCTGTTCTGGGGCCTGGCGCTGGCAATGTTCTTTGTCATGCTGCTGCTCAACTGCCTGACCCCCCTCGTGGCAGACGATTATACCTTTGCGTTCAGCTACCTCACCGGCGAGCGGCTGCAAAACCTGGGGGATGTGCTGGCCAGCCAGTACCACCACTATTTTACCTGGAGCGGGCGTTTTATCATCAAATGCTTGGCTCAATGGTTCACCATTCCGCCAAAGCTCGTGTTCAACCTGTGCAACGCCGCGGTCTATACCGGGTTGGGCCTTTTGATCTATTGGCTTGCCATGGGCCGGCGCCGCGCCCGTGACCCCCTTGTGCTGCTGCTCATCTTTTTATCCCTGTGGGAAATTTCACCCGTATTCGGGCAGACCAATCTGTGGATGTGCGGTTCCTGCAACTACCTGTGGGCCAGCTTTTTTTGCCTGGCCGCCCTGCTGCCTTATGGCCTGTACCTGCGCGCGCCCTTCGCGCACCGCCGCTGGCTGCCCTTCGCCGCCCTTGCGGCGGGCCTTGCGGCGGGCTGGAGCAGCGAAAACACCAGCGCCGGGCTTTTGGTGGCTTTGGTGCTGGCGGTGGGCTTTGTGCTGTATACCGAAAAAAAGGCCCCTTTGTGGATGTGGACAGGCCTGGCGGGCACGCTGGCCGGGTTTGCGCTGCTGATCCTGGCGCCGGGCAACTACCTGCGGCAGGACACCGCCGCCGACCCCCGGGGACCCTTGACCATCCTGGCGGTTCGGCTGCTCACCGCGCTGGATCAGCTGTGGGGGCACGGCGGGGTGCTTTTGGTGCTGTTCGCCGTGCTGTATTGCTTTTTGTGGCTACAAAAGCCCGGCGCAAGAGCCCTGTTCTGGCCCGCTGCGCTCTTACTGGCAGGCCTTGGGGCCAACTTTGCCATGATCGCCTCGCCTGTATATTACGATCGCTCCACCCACGGCGTGTTCACCTTTTTGACCCTTGCCTGCGCCGCCTGTATCGCGCAGCTGACCTTGCCCGGCGCGCGCCGGTGCCTGTGCGCCCTTGCTGCGGCCGTGTTCCTGGTGGCCGGGGTGCACCTGGTACAGGCGACTTATGATATCAGCAGCTTCTACGTTATGCGCAGGGTGCGCGAAGGGCTCTGGATGGAGCAAAAGGCCGCAGGGGTACTGGACATCGAGACCTATTCCATCGAGCCCTATACCCGCTGGTGCGCCGGGCGCAGCCTGCCCGATGTGCGGGAGGATCCGGCGGATTGGGTCTGCGCCGACACGGCCCGCTACTACGGCCTCAACAGCCTGCGGGCCACCGAGGCCCATACCTTCCCCTTCCCCGGGCAGACCAACGCCACCTATGAAAGGGGCCTGCCCGAGGGCGAGCTCCCCTCCGGCGCCGGCCTTTCATAACAGGACGAAACGGCGGGGGCGGGACCCATTAATGGGTCCCGCCCCCGCCGTTTCGTCCTG
>NZ_DBGCTQ010000066.1:0-3114 GCF_048388525.1 Allofournierella sp.
AACCCGGGTCGCGCACGGTGAGGGGAAGGCCGTGGGCCGCGTTGTGGCAAAAAGTGGCAACCACGCTGTTGTAGTTGGGGCGGCACCACTTGCCGAAGACCCCCGGCAGCCGGAACACGTATACCGGTGCGCCGGCGCGCTGGCCGTGCGCAAACACCGCTTCCTCGGCCTGGGCCTTGCTGCGGCCGTAGTCGTTGTTGAGTTCGGCCTGGGTGCTGCTGGTCACCAGCACCGGGGCGGGGTTTTGCGCCTCTTCCAGAAAGCTGAGCAGGGTGTCGGTAAGGCCTGCGTTGCCGGCGTAAAATTCGCCGGGGTCCTTGGGGCGGTTGATGCCCGCCAGGTGATACACAAACGCCGCCTGCCGCGCGTACCGGCGCAGGGTGTCGGGCGTGTCGGCTTTTTCGAACAGCAGCAGGTTCCCGTAGCCCTGCTGGCGCAGGACGGCCACCAGGTTTTTGCCGATAAAGCCGCCCGCGCCGGTGATCAGGATGGGTGCGTTTTTCTGCATAGTGTATTTTCCTTATCGCTGCGCCCCGCAGGGGCGGTGATGGGGGCCTTATTTGCCCCAGTTAGCAAGCTCGGCCTTCACGTAATCGGTGGTCAGAAGCTTTGCCACGGTTTCGTCCACGTTCAGGCGGCGGGTGTTGTGGCTGGTATAGCTCTCGTCTGCCTGGGTCTCCACCTGGCCCTTTACCACGAACTTGTCGTAGTTCAGGTCGCGCCCGTCGGCGGCCACGCGGTAGTAGCCGCCCATGTCCTCGCTGCGCACCCGCTCCTCGCGGGTCATCAGGGTTTCGTACAGTTTTTCGCCGTGCCGGGTGCCGATGATCTGGGTGCCGGTGTTGCCGAAAAGCTGCTGCATGGCCTGGGCCAGCACCCCGATGGTGGAGGCGTCGCTTTTTTGAACGAACAGATCGCCCGGGTTTGCGTGCTCGAACGCAAACTGCACCAGATCCACCGCTTCGTCCAGGTTCATCAAAAAGCGGGTCATATCAGGGTTTGTGATGGTGATGGGCTTGCCCGCGCGGATCTGTTCCACAAACAGGGGAATCACGCTGCCACGGCTGGCCATCACGTTGCCGTAGCGGGTGCAGCAGATGGTGGTGTCGGCCGCGTTTACGGTGCGGGCCTTGGCGCCGATGACCTTTTCCATCATGGCTTTGGAGATGCCCATGGCGTTGATGGGATAGGCGGCCTTGTCGGTGGAGAGGCAGACCACCTTTTTTACCCCCGCGTCGATGGCGGCGGTGAGCACGTTGTCGGTGCCAACCACGTTGGTGCGCACGGCCTCCATGGGGAAGAACTCACAGCTGGGAACCTGTTTGAGCGCCGCGGCGTGAAAGATATAATCCACCCCGCGCACCGCGCTTTTCACGCTGTCGGGGTTGCGAACGTCGCCGATGTAAAAGCGCAGCTTGCCCGCCAGCTCCGGATGCTGCTGCTGGATCTGGTGGCGCATGTCGTCCTGCTTTTTTTCATCGCGGCTGAAAATGCGGATCTCGCCGATGTCGGTGGCGAGAAAATGCTTGAGCACCGTATTGCCAAAACTTCCGGTGCCGCCGGTGATGAGCAGGGTCCTGCCGGTAAAATAATTGTTCGCCATTCAAAAGGCCTCCTGTAAGGTGAATGTGGGCGCCGCCCCGGGACGGCGAAAAGCCAAAGCCATATACGATAACAAATATATCATAAAACAACCATTTTTCCAAGTGCTGGGACAAACTTTGCGCAGGGGGCGCCGCCCTTTCTATTTTGGCCCGGCTGTGCTACAATAACGATAGTTTGATAAAAAGGAGGCGCACCCATGCGCGCATATGAACGCTTTTTAAAATACGTCCAGGTGTATACCACCTCCAGTGAGACCAGCGAAACCCACCCCACCACCGCCCGCCAGTTTGACCTGGCCCGGCAGCTGGAGGCCGAGATGAAGGAACTGGGCCTTGAGGACGTGCGGGTGGACCGGCACGGTTATGTGTATGGCTTTTTGCCCGCAACCCCGGGCTGCGAGGCAAAGCCCGCCATCGGGCTGATCGCCCACATGGACACCTCGCCCGACGCGCCGGGCGAACACGTGAAGCCCCAGGTGCACAAAAATTACGACGGCGGCGACGTGACATTCCCCGCCACCGGCGAGGTGATGGCGGTGGCAAGCTTCCCCGAGCTGGCAAACTGGAAGGGCCAGACCCTGATCACGGCGGACGGAACGACCCTTCTGGGGGCGGACGACAAGGCCGGCATCTCCGAGATCCTGACCGCGGTGGAGCGCCTTTTGGCCGAGGGGCGGCCACACGGCCGGGTGTGCGTTGGGTTTACGCCGGACGAGGAGGTGGGCCAGGGCGCCGACCTGTTCGACGTGGAGGGCTTTGGGGCCGACTACGCCTACACGGTGGACGGCGGCGACGTGGGCGAGCTGGAATACCAGAACTTCAACGCCGCGGCGGCGGTGTTCACGGTGCACGGCTTCTCGGTGCATCCGGGCAGCGCCAAGGGACTGATGAAAAACGCCCAGGTCATGGCCATGGAGCTGCACGCCCTGCTGCCCGAAAACGAGACCCCCGCGACCACCGAGGGTACCGAGGGCTTTTATCACCTCACCAGCATGACCGGCCAGGTGAGCGAGGCGAAGCTCGGCTACATCGTGCGGGATCACGACAAGCAGAAATTTGAGGCGCGCAAGGAATTTTTGCGCGGCGTGGCCCAGCAGATGAACCGCAAGTACGGCCCCGGAACGGTGGAGCTGCAATTGCGTGACAGCTATTACAACATGGAAGAACAGATCAAGCCCCACTTCCACCTGATCGAGAACGCGCAAAAGGCCATGCGCGCCGCGGGCGTGCCGCCCCGCATCGTGCCCATCCGGGGGGGCACGGACGGCGCCCGCCTTTCCTACATGGGGCTGCCCTGCCCGAACCTGGGCACCGGGGGCTTCAATTTCCACGGCCCCTGCGAGTACATCACCGCGGAAAAGATGGACCAGAGCGTGGAGATCCTGTTGAATATCCTGGGCATCTACGCGGAGTAAAGGCAGGCGGCCGGAACGTTTGCAGCGATCCAAAAACGGCGGGGGCGGGGCCCATTAATGGGTTCCGCCCCCGCCGTTTCGTTCTGTTATGAAAA
>NZ_DBGCTQ010000067.1:0-22045 GCF_048388525.1 Allofournierella sp.
GGGCAATTTCATATTTTTTATTGCTTCGCAATAAAAAGCTTATTTCAATCGGCCGCGTTTCTCGCCCCTTCGGGGCAAGCAAAATACAGGGTCGAAAAGCCGCTTTCACTGTGCCGTGGCTGCTTTTCAAAACAACAAGCCCCGGCAAAACGGCTTGGGCCGTCCTACCGGGGCGATCATACTCTCTTTTTTCTCTCAGCCTTTCTTGGCCGTCTGGCGCAGGTTCGCGCGCACGGTCTTCACCTCGGCGGCGTTCCGGGCCAGCTGTTCTTCCGTCACCCGAAGCATGTTTTCACAGTACTCGGTCACGGTGGTGCGCATCTCCCGCGCCTGGGTCTGGGCGCCGCCCACGATCTCGGCCGCCCGCTGCTGGGCCGCTTTCACGATCTCCTGTTCCCCCACCAGAATGCGGGCCCGCTCCTCGGCCTTGCGCACAAGGGCCTCGGCCTCCCGCTTGGCGTCGGCCACAATATCAGCCCGGTCGTTCACAATGGCCCTCGCCTGGCGCACCTCGGTGGGCAGGTTCAGCCGCACCTCGTCAATAATGTCCTGCAGCTTGTCAATGTCCACCACGCGCTTGCCCCCCGCAAACGGCAGGCCGGTGGCGTCTTCCAGTGTTTCTTCCATCAGGTCCAGCAATTCGTCGATGTTCATTCCACGCGCTCCTTTTCATAACGGGTCACCAGCACAGTGCCATACCGGTATTGTTTTTTCTTGTGCAGGCCCCCGCACTCGTCTGGCAGGCTGGCCGAAATTTCGCTCTCGCACAGCACGGTCCCACCGGGTTCTGTCACCCGCGCCACGGCGGGCAGAATGGCCTCCAGCGTACCCTGGTGGTAGGGCGGGTCCAGCAGCACAATGTGGAACCGCTCCTTGGCGGCCGCCAAAAACGCCCCCGCCTCGCCCTGGGCCACCCGGCTGCTGCCAAACACCCCGGCCGCCCTGCAATTGGCCGCAATCACCGCCACGGCCGCCCGGTCCCGGTCCAAAAACACGCAGCTGGCCGCGCCGCGGCTCAGCGCCTCAATGCCCAGTTGGCCGCTGCCTGCAAACAGGTCCAGCACCCGTGCCCCGGGCAGTTCAAAATGCAGCGCGCTGAACATGCCCTCCTTCACCCGGTCCACTGTGGGGCGGGTGATCTCTTCGCCGGGCAGCGCCGTGAGTTTGGTGCCCCGGGCCGTGCCGGAAATAACGCGCATGCTTTTCGCCTGCCTTTCTTTTCATGGCCCTCCGGGCCGTTTACAGCTCTGTAAAAAGTTTACAGTTTATTATCCGCTGTTTAGGGCGCTTTGTCAATAGGCGCGGCGGGGTGAAAGTGGTCGTAAATGGCCGCCGCGGCAGCCCGCCCCACCCCTTTGGCGCGGCACAGCTCCTCCACCCCCGCCTCGCGCACCGCCGCCACGGTCCTGAACTCGGCCAGCAGCGCCTTTGCAGTCGCCGGGCCCACGCCGGGCACCGCGGTAAGGCTGGAGGCATAGGCCTTTTTCTTCTGGTTTTCCCGCTGATACGCGATCGAAAAGCGGTGCACCTCGTCCTGCACGCCGGAAATAAAGGTGAACACGCCCCGGTGCATGCTGATGGCGATCTCGCGCCCATCCGCCGTCACAATGGCGCGGGTGCGGTGGTGGTCGTCCTTCACCATGCCGTACAGCGGCACCCCCGCAAGCCCGGTGCCCTCCAGCGCGGCCTTCACGGCGCTCACCTGCCCCTTGCCGCCGTCCAGCAGGATCACGCTGGGCAGCACCGCAAATTGCCCGGCGCCCCCTTTTTCGTATTCCGCGGCCCGGCGCGAGAGTGCTTCGGCCATGCTTGCATAGTCGTCGGTGCCAAAGACCGTCTTCATCTTAAACCGCCGGTAGCCGCTCTTTTTGGGGCGGCCGTCCTCAAACACCACCATGCCGCACACGCTGGTGCCGTCGCCCCAGTTGGAAATATCGTAGCTCTCGATCACCTTCGGCGGCTCCGCAAGCCCCAGTACCGCCGCCGTTTCGTCCAAAAGGCGCTGCTGGCGGTCGGTGCGGCCGCTCTCGCGGGCCAGGCGCTCCACCGCGTTGGTGTACGCCATGTTCACCAGCTTCGCCGTATCCCCCCGCTGCGGCACATAAAGCTGCACCTTTGCCCCCCGGGTCTCGCTGAACAGGCGGGCCAGATCCTCCGCGTCCTCGGGCGCTTCATCCACCGCAATGACCTTGGGGATCTCCTCCCCATCCAGGTAATACCGGGGCAGAAATTCTTCCCGCAGCGCGGCCAGATCGGTGGTTCCCCGGAACAAAAACTCCCGCTTGTCCGTCAGGCGGCCGCGGCGGTAGCGCAAAATGGCCGCGCAGCTGTTGGGTCCGGCTCCGGCAAAGGCCATCACGTCCATCTGCACGCTCTCGTCCACCACCACCTTCTGCCCGGCGGCCACCTTTTTAATGGCGGCGATCTGATCCCGCAGCAGCGCGGCCTGCTCAAAATCCAGCCGTTCGCTGGCAGCCGCCATGCGCTCCTCCAGGGTCTTCACAATGTCCTTTTTGCCGTACCGGATCAGCCGCAGGGCTCCCTGCACCGCCTCGTTGTAGGCCTCCCTGCTGATCCGCCCGCTGCACAGCGCCATGCACTTGCCGATGTGCGCGTTCAGGCAGGGGCGGCCCTGGCCGATCTCCTGGGGGAAGCGTCGGCTGCACCGGGGCAGTAAAAAGGCGTTCTGGGCGGTTTCCACCATCTCCCGCACCGCAAAGCTCGAGGTATAAGGGCCAATGTAGTCGGCGTTGTCGTCCTCTTTCTGCAGCACGGCCGAAATGCGGGGGTATTCCTCTTTCGTCACCTTCACATAGCTGTATCCCTTATCGTCCTTCAGCAGGATGTTGTATTTCGGTGTGTGGGCCTTGATCTGGCTCGCTTCCAGCACCAGCGCCTCGAATTCGCTCTGGCACACGATCACGTCAAAGTGGTCGGCGTGCTCGATCATCTGGGTGACCTTGGCATCGTGGGGCACCCCTTCCCGGAAATACTGGCTCACCCGGGTACGCAGGCGCTTTGCCTTGCCGATATAAATAATCACATCCCGCTTGTCCCGAATGATATACACACCGGGCAAAAGGGGCAGCATTTTTGCTTTTCCGTACAGTTCGGCTTTGGTCATAGGCGTTGCGGGCCCTCTCTTTCAGGTGATCTATGGGGTTAGCATGCCCGCCGCCGCGGGCTTTCACACCACGCAAAAAGGAGCAGGCCGCCGGGCCCGCTCCCCCTTGTTTGTTATGACAGGCGGTGGATTTACTCGGAGAAGCCGGAATTCACCAGCTCGATCAGGCCCTCCACAGCGGCCTGCTCATCGGCGCCGTCGGCGATGATGCGGATGGTGGTGCCGCCCACAATCCCCAGGCTCAAAACGCCCAGCAGGCTCTTGGCGTTCACCCGGCGCTCCTCCTTTTCCACCCAAATGGAGGACTTATACTCGTTTGCTTTCTGAATGAAGAAGGTGGCCGGACGAGCGTGCAGGCCAACCTGATTTTCCACAGTCACATCTTTCACATACATGATTCATTCGCTCCTATTTCAAAAAAGATTTGGAATGGGTTCTGCACTTATCATATCCCATTCTGCGCGGAATGTCGATAGAAATTTCTCAATTTTGTCAGTTCCACGAAACCCCAAAAAACCGGAAACGTTTCTTTGTGCAAAGCACCCAGTAAGTTTTCCACATTATCATGGGTTTATCCCAAAAATTTTCAACATTAATGGCAATTAGTCCCACTAAGGCTTTTCTTTGCCCTCCTGCTTGTGCGCTTCATACAGATCCGGCCGCCGCTGCCGGGTGCGTTCCAGGCTCTGCTCGGCCCGCCATTTGTCGATTCTGCCATGGTGCCCGCTCAGCAGCACCTCGGGCACCCTGCGGCCCCGCCATTCCTCAGGGCGGGTGTATTGGGGGTATTCCAGCAGGCCATTCCAATGGCTCTCCTCCTGGTAGCCCTGCGGCTCGGCCAGAACGCCCGGCTGCAGGCGCAGCACGCTGTCGGCCACCACCAGGGCGGCCAGCTCGCCGCCGGTGAGCACATAGTCCCCAATGCTGATCTCCTCGTCGGCTATTTCCTCAATCACCCGCTCGTCCATCCCCTCATAATGGCCGCACACCAGCAAAAGCCCGTCGTACCCGGCCAGGCGCTTTGCCTCCTGCTCGGTATAGGGCTTACCCGCCGCCGTAAGAAAAACGATCCGGGGCCGCGGGCGGCCCTGCTCCTGCGCCTGGCGCAGCACGTCCACACAGCAGTCATAAATGGGCTGGGCATACATCACCATGCCGCAGCCGCCGCCGTAGGGGTAGTCGTCCACCTGGCGCTGCCGGTTCAGCGTGTAGTCCCGGATCTGGTGGCAGTGGGTCTCGATCAGCCCCTTGCGGGCTGCGCGCCCCAAAATGCTCTCGTCCAGCACACGCTGGCACATCTCGGGGAACAGGGTCGCCACGTCGATGCGCATCATGCCTTGTCACCGTCCTCTGCGGTGTCGAACATCCCGCGGATCGGGCGCACCAGCACCCGGCGGCCCGCCACATCCACCTGTTCCAAAAACGGCTTTACCGCCGGGAACAGCCAGGTTTCGCCCTGTGGTCCTTCCACGGTGTAAATATCCTGCGCCGCGGGGCGGCTTACCTGCTTCACCGTGCCGTACACCCGGCCGGTGTCCGCATCCTTCACCTCGCAGCCCACAAGATCCACCTGGAAATAATGCCCCTCGGGCAGCTTTGCCTCGCTGCGGTCAATGTAGAACACGGTGCCCACCAGCGCGCGGGCTGCGTCCATATCGCTCACGCCGGCAAAGGTCAGCAGCGCCATGTTTTTATGGGGGCGCACATGAATGAGCTCCAGGGGCCCCTGCCCCGCCTCGCCCCGGTAAAGGTGCCCGAAGCGGCTCAAAAACGCCGCGTCATCGCACCACAATTCCACCTTTACTTCGCCCGCCACGCCGTGGGTCGACACGGCCCTGCAGGCTTCCAGATACTGTTTCATTCCCGTTCTCCTTTTCCGGCGCGGGATACAGCGAGAGCCCTTTGCAGCTGCAAAGGGCTCTTTGCTGTTTTTGCGCCTCGTCGGCCCTTCAGTCGATCTCGACCATGACCTTTTCGCCCTGACGGACGGCAGCGGCGCGCATCACCACGCGGATGGCCTTGGCAATGCGGCCCTGCTTGCCGATCACACGGCCCATATCGTCCTCCGCCACGCTCAGATGATACACGATGGTGCCGTCCTCGCGGGGCTCGTCAACGGTAACGGACACTGCGTCCTTATCATCCACGAGGCCGCGGGCGACTGCAAGCAACAATTCCTGCATGTGAACGCCCTCCATTCTTTCTTACAGAACTTCGGTCTTCTTCAGCAGAGCACGCACCGTATCGGTGGGCTGAGCGCCGTTGGCGATCCACTTCTTGGCCTTTTCGCCGTCGATCTTGATCACGCTGGGCTCCTTGGTGGGGTCGTAGTAACCGATCTCCTCAATGAAGCGGCCATCGCGGGGGAAGCGGCTATCCGCCACGACCACACGATAGAAAGGGGCCTTTTTCGCGCCCATGCGGCGCAGTCTGATTTTCACAGCCATTTCTGTCACCTCCTAGTTGTTTTGGGGCCCGTTTGCGGGCATGTATATAAAACCCCGGCCCTGCGGGCCCCCTGGGTTTTATCAAAATTGCGGGCGTGCTTCTTTAAAAGCCGCGGCCCATCCGGCGGCCAAAGGCCTTGGGGTTTTTCTTGAACTGCTTCATCATCTTCTGCATCATCTCAAACTGGCGCAGCAGCTTGTTCACCTCTTCCACGCTGGTGCCGCTGCCCGCGGCAATGCGCCGCTTGCGCTTGGGGTTGATGATGCTGGGCTTTTCCCGCTCTGCGGGGGTCATGCTATAGATGATGGCCTCAATGCGGCTGAACACCCCTTCGTCCACCTCGTCCGGGTTCACCTTGGCGCCCCCGGGCAGCATGGAGAGCATGGCCGAAGCGCCGCCCATCTGTTTCATCTGCGAGAGCTGGTCCAGCATGTCGTTCATGTCAAACCGGTTCTCCATCATGCGCTTGGCGGTCTCGGCGGCCTTTTGCTCGTCCTGGGTGGCCTGCGCCTTCTCAATCAGGGTCAGCACATCGCCCATGCCCAAAATGCGGCTGGCCATGCGGCCGGGGTGGAACACCTCCAGGTCGTCCAGCTTTTCGCCGGTGCCCTGGAATTTGATGGGCCTGCCCGTCACGGCCAGCACACTCAGTGCCGCACCGCCGCGGGTGTCGCCGTCGGTCTTTGTCAAAATAATGCCGTCCACGGCCACGGCCTCGTTGAAGGCCTTGGCCACGTTCACCGCGTCCTGGCCTGCCATGGCGTCCACCACCAGCAGCACCTCGTCCACCGTGACCGCGGCCTTGATCCGCTCCAGTTCGGCCATCAGCTCCTGATCCACATGCAGGCGGCCCGCCGTGTCCAGGATCACAATGTCGTTGCCGTGATCCCTCGCGTGGGCCACGGCCTTTTTTGCGATCTCCTCGGGCTTTTCGGTGCCCAGGGCAAACACAGGCACCCCTGCCTGTTTGCCTACCACCTGCAGCTGATCAATGGCGGCGGGGCGGTATACGTCGCAGGCCACCAAAAGTGGCCGGTTCCCCTGCTTTAAAAACCACTTGCCCAGCTTTGCAGCGTGGGTGGTCTTGCCGTTGCCCTGCAAACCGCAGAGCATCAGCACCGTGGGGGGCTTGGATTTGATGTGGATGCGGGCCGCCTCGTTTCCACCCATCAGGGCGGTGAGCTCCTCGCTCACGATCTTGACCACCTGCTGGGCGGGGGTCAGGCTCTCCATCACTTCCTGCCCCATGGCGCGCTCGGTAACGCCCGCGATAAATTCCTTGGCAACTTTGTAGTTTACGTCGGCCTCCAAAAGCGCGGTGCGCACCTCCCGCATGGCGGCCTTAATGTCCGCCTCGGTGAGCTTGCCCTTGCCCCGCAGCCGCTTAAATACGCCGGCCAGCCGGTCGGAAAGCGATTCAAACGCCATTGCGCAGTGTTCCTTTCGTTATTCGCTGATCTGGCCGATAACGGCAAGCATTTCCGCCGAGGCCCGCTCGATCTCGGGGTTCGGCGAGTAGCTGTTGGCATTGGAAAAACGCACCTCGCGGGCCAGGCTTTCCAGCTGGGCCACGCCCTGCTGCACCGCCCGGTAGCGCTGTGCAAAGCCCACCTTCTGCTCCAGCTCCAGCAAAATGCCCTCGCCCCGCTTGATCGAATCCCGCACCCCCTGCCGGGTGATGCCGAAGTTGTCCGCAATCTCCGCCAGCGAGAGGTCATCGTTGTAATATTGCTCCATCACGTCGCGCTGCTTTTCGGTGAGAACATCGCCGTAAAAATCCAGTAAAAACGATATTTCCAGGTTTTTTGCCACGGTGCTCCCCCTTTCAGCCGTTCCGTGTAAAGTATTTTGCTTTACAGTTTTGTATTATAGCAAAGAACCCGTTCCCTGTCAAGGGTGGATGCACAAAAAACAGGCGCAAAATTTGTATAAAAAAGCGGTGCCGTCATAAAATGCCGCATTGACGCGCCGCCGGGCTTTGCTATAATAAAGGTATATAGGATAAAAAAGGGAGGAAACGCCCCATGCCGGTGCTGAAAAGCTATTATCAGGCCCTGTACGGCTGCCCGGTGGTGGAGCTGAGCGGCTACACCGCGCACTGCGGCCTCTCCGGGCGCATTCTCGCCTATCTCGATTTCGGCGGCGCCACCGGCAGCGCCAAGGACGGCCTGGCCGAGGGCATGCTGGCCCTGGCGGCGCAGCGCGGGCAGCTCGCGCCCGGCCAGCCTGTGGTCGAGGCCGGGGGCGGCACCTTCTCGGCCGCGCTGTGCATCGCGGCGCGGCGCAGCGGTCATCCGGTCCTTCTGGCCGTCACCCCCACCCTCGAGGGGGAGCGCCAGAAGTTTCTTCAGCGGCTGGGCGCCAGGCTGGTGTTCAGCATGGATGCGCTGCAGGGCCGCAAAAAGCTCTGGGCGCTCGCCCGCCAAACCGCCGAGGAGCAGGGCGGCTATTATCTCGATCATTTTAATAACGACGACAACCCCGAATATCACCGGCGCGTCACCGGCCCCGCCATCCTCAAGGCCACCGGCGGCGGCGAGGAGATCGACGCCATCGTGGCCGGGGTGGGCAGCGGGGGCACCCTCACCGGCGTGGGCGAGCATGTCAAGGCCTGGACCAACCATATCCGCATCGTGGCGGTCGAGCCCTACGAGAGCCAGGCCATCGGCGGCGGCTTCGTCGGGCGGCACGGCATCCCGGGCCTGGGCGCGGGGTTCGTGCCCCAAAACTACAATCCTTACATCGTCGACAAGGTTTTAGCCGTGCCCAGCGGCGAGGCGCTGCGCGCCTCCCGCGAGGTGCTTCGCACCGACGGAGTGCCCGCCTGCCCCAGCGCTGGCGCGGCCCTGTTCGCGGCCCGCCAGCTGCTGGAAAAGGGCAAATCCAAAAGCGTCCTGTGCGTATTCAGCGGCCGGCAGATGTACGAATAACTTTTGTGTGCTTTTTTGTTGCATCTAAATCGTTGTTTCCAAATTCACTTGTGCTGCCAAAGCCCTTTCCGGCAAAATCTTTATAAATAAAAGAGGTACTTTCCAAGCTTATTTCGCCTTGGAAAAGTGCCTCTTTGTGTAATTTATCGCGCTGTCTTTGGGTTATCCGTTCGCCCAAGCAAATAATCCACAGAAACCCCGTAATAGTCCGCAAGGCGGATCAGCACGGCTGTAGGAATATCAATATCACCGCGTTCGTAATTGCTATATACACGTTGGCTGCACATCAAAATTCCGCTCAGGGCCGTTTGGGTAATATCGTGGTCTTCGCGTAAATCACGGAGGCGTCGATACAAATCCATTCCCCCTTACATGTCGGATATAAAAATTATATTTTAGCGAATTATCCGCTATTGACTTTTAGCGAATAATTCGCTAAAATGTCATTGGACATATTATGTTCTTCCGTTAAATTTTTCTTATTGCCTCTTTATCCTGGCACCGCTATGCTTTTGACCATCCAAACCTCACTTTTAAGAAAGAAGTCTTGTTCTATGAAAAAGCAAATCACAAAATTTTTACCCGCAATTCTCGGCGCAATTATCCTTTTTACAGCCTGCGGCTCAGAACCCGTTACAGATCGAACTGCGTCGAGTTCATCCCACAGTTCTTCCACGTCCCTCGCGCAAAGCTTCGTACCGGACTGTCTTCCTGGGGAAGAAAATCTGTATGGCAACACCTCGGCCAATCTCGCATCGGGAATGGGGTGGGCCTGTGGCCAAGGGGATTGGATCTACTACCTAAAAGGCTCAACTCCAGGTCACTATGACCAGCTATGGAAATTCAACACGTCCACAGGTGAGATGGCATTGCTTTACGAATCTAAGCTTATGGCGAATATTCAAGTAACCGGCGATTGGGTTTTCTTTACAGACGCACAGGAAGGCACCGCGCCTTTCTGCCGAATTCGTACGGATGGAAGCGAGTACGCACCAATTGTTGACCGTCTTGTGGATGACTGTCTGGTTTATGATAACATGCTATATTATGCCCAGTTAGCTCCCATTTCCGCTTCCGTGCAAAGCCTTCAGCTTTGTTGCAGCACATTGGACGGGATGGAAAGCACCTGCATTGCAGCCGACATTGCGCGCGGGGAAGATCCTTATGTGCGTCTGCTTGGCATTGAAGGCAACAGTCTTTACTATATCTATGATTCTATAGACAATGGCGCCTCTCTTGTGGAACAATGCGATTTGGAGTCCGGAGCTATTTCAACCGTTATTTCCAATGAAACAGGCTGGCCCTCTTCACATTCGGAATTATCGGATTATTTTGTTCAAAACGGAATGCTCGGCTGTTTTGTTGTGGATTTTCTAGGACAGGGGACACTCTATATCAGCCCATTAGACAGTGCTGAAGAAGACATGCAAACTTTCCATTTCGGTCAAAGCTTTAGTCTCAATCTCTGTGGCCCAACATCGCTGAGCACCTCATTGGTCACCTTTGTACAAAACAGTTCGCAAGAGGGTATTGTATGGGGAACACTTCAAGCCGGTATACAAGATGTAATTACTCCGGATTCCGGCCATCAATTATGTGTCATTGGCGACTGGATTTGCTATATATATAACGAAGAGCCATATTGCATAAAGCTGGACGGGACCGGCTGGCAGTCACTTTAATTCCTTTCTATTTAAAAATCGGCATCCTGACCGTTGCACAATGGTCAGGATGCCGATTTTTAAATAGATTGCTTTTCCAGCCATAAGTTACATTTTCTGCGCCGCCACGATCAGCATCATGGGGCGGCGCATCTCGTCGGCCATACCGGGCTCGCCCATCATTTCCGCCGGCGGCTGGGGCTCGGCCACATCACAGATGGCAAACCCGTTCTGCAGCAGCGTGCGCAGGGTGGTGGTCAGGGTGCGGTGGTACTTGGTCACCTGTTCCCCCAAAAAGGTGGCCTGACGCGCCCCCTCGTAAAAATAGCGGTCCACCGGGAAGTGCAGGATTCCCCCATCCTCGCCGCGGTACCAGTCCTGGCTGCCCTCGGCGGTGAATACCGGGTGTTCCACCGTAAAGATAAACCGGCCGTCCGGCGCCAGCCACCCGTGCACCCGCCGCACCAGGGCCGCGTAGTCCGCAATGTAGTGCAGCGCCAAGCTCGAGAGCACCACCTCAAAGCTTCCCGGTTCAAACTCAGCCTGTTCCATGGCGCAGCGGCGGTACTCGATCTGTTCAAAGGCGTTTTTCTGCCGCGCCACCTCCAGCATTTTTTCCGAGAGATCCACCCCCACCACCCGGGCGGCGCCGTGCTGTGCCGCCCACAGGCAGTGCCAGCCGTACCCGCATCCCAGGTCCAGCACCCGCTTGCCCTCAAAGGGTGGCAGCATGGGCTGCAGGGTGGGCCATTCGCCCGCCCCGGCCAGCCCCAGCCGTGAGCGGCTCATTTCGCCGTACTTTTCAAAAAACACGCCGTCGTCGTACTTGTTCTCCAGCATAGGTAGTTCCCTTCGTTTTCATGTTTGAACCACTCCCTGTCCCGCCGCGTCCCTGCACAAGCCCCCAGCGGCTGTGCTGGGCGGCCGACCTTTTGGGTTCAAAAGGGGAATTTCTGCAGCAGCGGCACCCCCAAAATGCAAAAACGCACCAGAAACAGCGCCAGCAGATGCACCGGGTAAAATGCGTAAAAAAGGTATTTGGGCAGGGGCCGGCCCTTTTCGCCGTTATAAAAATGCAGGGGGATGAGCGCCAGCACCCCCGTGCCCAGCACGCTCCGCGAGGACCAGGCCAGCACCGGCGCGGCAAGCAGCCAGCATAGTGTTTTTTGCTCCCGCAGCAGGTAAAAAACGGCGATCAGCAACACCCCCTGCCAGGTATAGTCAGCGCGCAGCAGGGTCGCCGCGCAGCAGCCCGCGGCCAGCGCCGCCGGCCACAGCCAGTAGCGCCGGCTCCCTCTTTGCCTTTCGCACCAGCGCAGGGCCGCAAGGGTCGCAAGGCCGGTCGCCAGGGTAAAAAACACATTCTGATGCCCCGGGTCGTACCAGCAGTCGCCCGTCGCCAGGTCAAAGGGCAGCTCGCTGATCAGCGCAAACGCTGTCAGCCGGGCCAAATACCGGGGCACACTGTGGGTGTGCAAAAAGCCCTGCACCAGCAAAAAGGCAAAAATCGGAAAGGCGAACCGCCCGACCACCCGCAATGCAAAGTCCACCCAATACCAGCCCGCCCATTCCAGGGCGCCCTGCTCGATCACCACCGCGCCCGTGTGGTCGATCAGCATGGTAACGATCGCGATCCATTTCAGCGCGCTGCCGCTCAGGCCCGCCGCTTGCCGTGTTTTTGTTTCGGGCACCCTGCTTTTCCTCCGTCATTCCGTGTTTTTCCCATTCTAGCATAAACCGCGCCAAAACACAAAAAGCGCAGCGACGATGCTCTCACCCTGCGCTCGCTTTCCGCCAAGCTGAGCTATTCAGAATTTTATACGGCCCGGAAGTTGCGCGAAATATCCGGCATGCAGTTCCGGGAGTATCTGCGGCGCATAAGGCTGACCTTCGCCCCGACGGAGGTCCGGGATGGCAAAAAAAGCTTTTTCGAAATCGCTCCCGATCACGGCTTTTCCTCCCACGAGGCCTTTGCCCGGGCCTTCCAGGCGGCCTGGGGCGTACCCCCCAGCGAATACCGCAAATCGCCCCGCCCCGTCGTTCTCCGCCCCAAAATCAACCCGTTCGACCGCTACTTTTTAGGATTGGGGGAAATTGGTATGCTGCAATCCACTCAAGAGATCAAAATGTATTTTGTCACCATACCCGCCCACAAGTTTTTGCTTTTTAATTGAAAACCTTTGCAAACAGCCGTATAATTCAAGAAAATGAGGTGATAAAGTGGCGGCTGCAAAGAAAACAAGAATGTTTTTGGTTGAGCGCGAAGTGGCACTTACAGATTTGTCAAAACGGTTAAACAAAAGCCTGTCCACAATGAGCGGTAAAATGGCACGGGATAATTTTTCGGAAAAGATCTGAAACAAATAGCCGATCTATTAAAGTACAACTATGAAGCAGTATTTACGGATAGAGAAGCTGGAAAGCAGATATAAAAAAGCTGATCATCCCGCAGGGAGGGCATTATGAATACGATTTACAACACACCGCAGGGCAGGCAAAAAACAATCGCTCTTTATGATGAGCAGTTATCAAGGCTGAATGCACCATACCAGGATATTTATATAGATACCTCCTTCGGCAAAACCCATCTTATTGAAACCGGCAACCAGGTCGGTCCTCCTTTGCTTATATTTCATGGCGGAAACGCAACAACCGCCTACAATTTATTAGCGTGCAGGTTCCTGCTTGACAAATTTCATATTTATGCGGTCGACACAATTGGTCATCCCGGAAAAAGCGCAGAAACAACTCTCTCGCCTAATAATTATGATTATGGCAGATGGGCAAGCGAAGTCATTTCCGGTCTTGGCTTCCAGAAAATGCGCTGTTTCGGCGGTTCTTTTGGTGCCGGTATTCTTGCAAAAACAATGTGCGTCGCACCTGAAAAAATCGAAAAAGCGGTGCTTCATGTGCCATCCGGAATAAAAAACGCCCCTGCCATCAATTTGATAAGCATGGCGTTTCCAATGATGCTGTATTGGGCTACCCATAAGCAGAAATGGTTGGTCAAAACGATCCTTCCCATGGCTGTATCACAGGATAACATAGACAGCGACGCTTTCGAAACGGCAAAGTGCAGTATCGACAACGCAAAAATAAAGGCGGGTATGCCCAGCAATGTACTTCCGCGCGATATGAGGAAATGTCTTGCTCCAACCCTTGTTTTGGCAGGTGAAAAAGACTGTATGTTTCCGGCTAAGCGGGTGATCCCGCAGGCTGAAAAAATGATTGTCAACTGTACTGCCTACTTATTGCAAGGCCGCGGGCACATGCACCGCTTAACTGAAACAGAAAAACAAATGATCCTTCAATTCCTTATGTGAGTTAATAAGCCTGATCCTTCTTTGTCTCCGCGGCAGCCTGTAAATCTGCTTGTCACAATTGTTTTGCATGGGATCGGCATTCCCGCCGCGCAAGAAAACAGCCCCGGCACAAGACGGGGTCCGTCTCGCGCCGGGGCGGCCATGCGGAACCATAGAAACCTATGGCCGGGGTTCAGAATTGAATCACCGATCCTTATACCACAACCATAAAGCTTAAATGTGAATGCCCGTTGCTTGTAGCAACGGGCATTTCCTCGTACAATTGTGGTAACGCTGAAAGAAAGGAAGTGTATCCAGAATGTTAAACGAAAATATTAAAGCAATCAGAAAATCAAAAGGGCTCTCGCAGGAAGAGCTTGCGATCAAGTTGAATGTGGTGCGCCAAACGATCTCCAAATGGGAGCAGGGATTGTCAGTCCCTGATTCTGATATATTACTTTCCATATCGGAAGCGCTTGAAACACCGGTAAGCACTTTGCTGGGAGAAACGGTTGTTGAGTCAAAGGTTGACGATTTAAAAGCGATCTCCGAAAAATTGGAGATTATAAACCTGCAGCTCGCACAAAGGAAAACCGCGGGAAGGAACATTCTTCATTGGCTGCTTATCTCAGTGAGTGTGGTCACCGCAGCAATTTTTGCGGTCTTAACGGCATTAAGCAGTCCTTACTTGGGCTGGGATTACACCGACCCTGAAACCGCCGTTTTCGGAGCAGCCTTTCACGTATTTGAATGGCTGTTTATCAGGTCAGCGCCGATGATTCTTACGGGGGCAATCGTTGGCATTTTCTTCACACGGAAGAAAATATAAAATTGCTCTTCATTTAAGAAAAACAATTTAACGTTTGCCGGTTTTGTATTTAGTGGTGCCCAGCTTTACAAAACCATGCTGTTACAGGTTATGTCGCTTTAAAAGAGCACCGCCCTTGGTTCCCCGCCCAACAAAGGGGCGAAACTTCGTCAACCGGCGCGCATCTGCAAAAAGCGGCCTTCGCAAAGCGAAGGCCGCTTTTCCTTTATTCCATCTGTGCCAAAAAATCCTCGATGTATTTCGAGGCCACCGCCCCGTCTGCCGCAGCCGTAACGATCTGCCGCAGGGGCTTTGTGCGCACGTCGCCCACCGCAAATACGCCCGGAAGGCTGGTGCGGGTGGTCTCGTCCGCTTTCACATACCCCTGTGCATCCAATTCCACCTGGCCGCGCAGCAGCCCGGTGTCCGGTACCCGGCCGATCGCCACAAACAGCCCCTCGCAGGCAAGGGTGCGCCGCTCGCCGGTGCGCACGTCCTCCAGCTCCACGCCGGTCAGCTTTTTTTCGTGCACAAGGCCCGCCACACGGCTGTTCCAGATAAACTCCACCCCGCTGCTTTTCAGCGGCTCCAAATACACGCGGGAGGCGCGCAGTGTGTCGCGCCGGTGCACCAGGTACACCTTTTTGCAAAGCTTTGCCAGCAGCAGCGCATCGGCCACGGCGCTATTGCCGCCGCCCGCCACCACCACCGTTTTATCCTTGTACATCATGCCGTCGCAGGCCGCGCAGTACGCAACGCCGCGGCCCCGCAGGGCGGCCTCGTCGGGCAGGCCCAGTTCCCGGGGCGAGGCGCCGGTGGCCGCCACCACGGTCCGGGCAAGCAGCGTGCCCCCGGTCGTCTCAATGCGTTTGGGCTGGGCCGTCAGGTCTGCCCCGGTCACCTCGTCGTACAGGGTCGCCGCGCCAAAGCGTTCCGCCCCCCGCTGCATCTTTTCGCCCAGCTCAAAGCCGTCCACGCCATCTTCAAAGCCCGGGTAATTGTCCACCTGGCCGGTGGTGGCCATCTGCCCGCCGGGGGCCAGCTTTTCCAGCACCGCCACGCTCAGCCCGCTGCGCGCGCAGTAAAGCGCCGCGGTATATCCCCCCGGCCCGCCGCCGATTACCACCGTATCATAGATTTTTTCTTCCATCTCATTTCCCTCCTTACATCACGATGCCCCCATCCATGTGCAGAATGGTGCCCGTGGTAAACGAAGCGTCGTCCATCGCCAGACATCCATACGCCCCGGCCAGTTCGTCCGGCTGTGCTTGCCGCCCGGTTATCCCACGCCGCCCTCGGCCAGCCAGGCTTCGATCTGGGCCATCGAGCCGGGGTTCACCAGCGGTTCGCCGGCCTTGCCGCCCTGGAACACAAGCAGGGTGGGAATGGTGTCTATCCCATACTGCTCAGCCAGGGTGGGCGCCTCGTCAATGTCCAGTTTTGCCACCAGCAGCTTGCCGGCCCACTGTTTTTCCAGCCGCTCCACCACCGGGCCCAGCCGCCGGCAGTAGCCGCACCAGGGCGCCCAAAAATCCACCAGCACAGGCTGGACCGCCCCCAGCACCTCCCGCTCAAAATTTTCCTGGTTCACATTCAAAACAGCCATGATCGTTTCCTTTCTTTTTCTGTTCATTTTTACTGTTACTTTATTCAATACAGTTTATACTGTAATAATACATGTTACAGTTATATTTGTCAAGACTCTCCTCAATTTTTTCTTTTTTCTTTTGCACAGCGCGCCGTCCGGGTTTTTAAAAAGGCGAAGGCAGGGGAAGCGCTCCCCTGCCTTCTTAGTGTGCGGCCTCAAAGGGCCGCTTATTCGCTCATATCGGCAAACTGGCTTTGGTAAAGCGCGGCGTAGAACCCGCCCTTTGCCAGCAGCTCTTCGTGGTTGCCGGTCTCCACAATATCGCCGTCCCGCATCACCAGGATCAGGTCCGCCCCCCGTATGGTGGAAAGGCGGTGCGCAATGATAAAACTGGTGCGTCCCTCGGTAAGTTTGTCCATGGCCCGCTGGATCAGCAGCTCCGTGCGGGTATCCACACTGGAGGTTGCCTCGTCCAGGATCAGGATCTTCGGGTCCGAAATAATGGTGCGGGCAATGGTCAGCAGCTGTTTTTGCCCCTGGCTGATATTACTGGCCTCCTCGTTCAGCACCGTGTCGTAGCCCTGGGGCAGGGTGCGCACAAAGTGATCCACCTGGGCGGCCTTTGCCGCGGCCAGCACCTCGTCGTCGGTGGCGCCAAGCCGGCCAAACCGGATGTTCTCCCGAATGGTGCCGTTGTACAGCCAGGTGTCCTGCAGCACCATTCCAAACGAATCCCGCAGCTCACTGCGGCTAAACTGCCGCACATCGTAGCCGTTCAGCAAAATGGCGCCGCTGCTCACGTCGTAAAAGCGCATCAGCAGCTTCACCATGGTGGTCTTGCCCGCGCCTGTGGGGCCCACAATGGCCACCTGGGTGCCCGGCTCGATCACCGCCGAAAAATCGTTGATGATGGTCTTTTCCGGCACGTAACCAAAGTGCACGTGTGCAAAATAAACCGAGCCGTCGATCTCGGCGGGGTCCACCTTCTGTGCGGGGTCGGCGGGTTCTTCCGCCTCATCCAAAAAGGCGAACACCCGCTCGGCAGCCGCGGCGGTCTGCTGCAGCACGTTGGAGATGTTTGCGATCTGGGTGATGGGCTGGGTAAAGTTGCGCACGTACTGGGTGAACGCCTGGATATCGCCCACCGTGATGGAACCGTTCAGGGTCAAAAAACCGCCCAGCACACAGATACCCACATACCCCAAATTGCTCACAAAGTTCATCAGGGGCATCATCATGCCGGATAAAAACTGGCTCTTCCAGGCCGCGTGGTACAGGTTGTCGTTCAGCCCGTTAAAATCCTCAATGCTCTTTTCCTGGCCGTTGAAGGCGGTCACTACCACATGCCCGCCGTACATCTCCTCCACATGGCCGTTCACGTGGCCCAGGTATTCCTGCTGGCGGCGGAAGAACGGCTGGCTCTTTTTCACCACCACGCTCACAATGATCACGCTCAGGGGCAGGATGCACAGCGCCACCAGGGTCATGACCGGGCTGATGGTCAGCATCATCACCAGCACGCCGATCATCATGGTCACGCTGGTCACGATCTGCGAAAGGCTCTGGTTCAATGTCTGGGTCACCGTGTCCACATCGTTGGTGATCCGGCTCAGCACCTCGCCGCTCTGCACCCGGTCAAAATAGGCCAGGGGCAGCCGGTCGATCTTGCTGCTGATGTCCCTGCGCATGGAATAGCTCAGCTTGGTGGCAACGCCTGCCATCACCCAGCCCTGCACATAGCTCAGCAGCGCGCTTATCACATACAGCCCCGCCAAAAACAGCAGGATCTGTCCAATGGCGCCAAAGTCAATGCCGCCGGTGCCGGTCAGCATGGCCAGCAGCCCCTCGAACAGCTTGGTAGTCGCCTGCCCCAGGATCTTGGGTCCAAAGATCGAAAAGATCGTGCTGGCCGCGGCGCAGACCAGCACCAGGATAATGCCGGGCAAAAAGCGTTTCATGTAGCCCAGCAGCTTTTTCATGGTGCCCTTGAAGTCCTTGGCTTTTTCGCCGGGCATCATACCGCGGGGGCCGTGCCCGCCGCCTCTCGGTCCTGCCATTATGCCAATTCCTCCTTTGAAAGCTGACTTTCGGCGATCTCACGGTACTCCTTGCAGTTTGCAAGCAGCTCCTCGTGGGTGCCGATGCCCACAATGCGCCCTTCGTCCAACACCACGATCTGTTCGGCGTGCATAATGGTCGAAACCCGCTGCGCCACGATCAAAACGGTGGACTGCTCGGTGTAGCCCTTCAGCGCCTTGCGCAGGGCCGCGTCCGTTTTAAAGTCCAGGGCGGAAAAAGTATCGTCAAAAATATACACGGGGGCCTTTTTCACCAGCGCCCGCGCGATCGAAAGCCGCTGCCGCTGCCCGCCGGACACATTGGTGCCGCCCTGGCTGATCTCGGTGTCCATGCCTTGGTCCAGCTGGTCAATGAACTCGGTGGCCTGGGCCACTGCGGCGCTCTCGGCCAGGGCCCCGTCGCTGGCGTTCTCGTCCCCGTAGCGCAGGTTGGACGCAATGGTCCCGCTGAACAACAGGCCCTTCTGCGGCACATAGCCAATGGCGGCCCGCAGCTCCTGCTGGCTCAGATCCTTTACATTTATCCCGTCCACCGTCACGGTGCCCTCGGTGGCGTCGTAAAAACGGGGGATCAGGTTGATCAGGGTGGATTTGCCGCTGCCGGTGCTGCCGATAAACGCGGTGGTCTGGCCCGGCCGCGCGGTAAAGCTGATGTGCTCCAGCACATTGGCGTCTGCGCCCTCGTAGCGGAAGGCCACGTCCTTGAACTCCACCACACCCTTCACCGGGTTGGGCAGGCGGGCGGGCTGTGCGGGGTCGGCCACGCCGTTCTCGGTGCTCAGCACCTCGCTGATGCGCTCGGCAGACACGCTGGCCCGGGGCACCATAATAAACATCATGCTGATGAACAAAAAGCTCATGATCACCTGCATGGCATACTGGATAAAGGCCATCATATCGCCCACCTGCAGGCTGCTGGCGGCGATCTGCTTGCCGCCGAACCACACGATCAGCAGGCTGATGCCGTTCATCACCAGCATCATAGCCGGCATCATGGTGGCCATGCTGCGGTTCACGAACAGGGTGTTGTAGGTCAGGTCCCGGTTCGCCCCATCAAATCGCTTTTGCATAAAGGGCTGGTTCGCAAAGGCGCGCACCACCATCAGGCCGGAAAGCTCCTCCCGGCTCACCAGGTTGAGCCGGTCGATAAAATGCTGCATCTTTTTAAAGCGGGGCAGCGCCACGCTGAACAGCACCAGGATCAGCCCCAGCATCAGCACCAGCGCCAGCCCCAGCACCCATGCAAGGCTCAGGCATTTCGAAAGGCCCATAATCAGCCCGCCCACGCCCATAATGGGCGCAAAGCACAGCATGCGCAGGCCCATGCTCAAAAAGTTCTGCACCTGCGTAATATCGTTGGTGGTGCGGGTGATCAGGCTCGCGCTGGAAAACTGATCCATCTCGCTGTTGTTGAAGTAAGTCACCTGGTGGAACACATCCCGCCGCAGATCCCGCCCGACCCCGGCGCCCAGCCGTGCCAGGCAAAAGCCCGCGCTGATCGCGCACGCGGTGAGCAGCAGGGTAAGGCCCAGCATTTTCAGGCCCACCTTCCAGATATAACTGGTCTGCATGGCGTCGGTGTCCGCCCCAAGCTGCTGGTAAAAGGTCTTGGTAAACACCATACCGGTCTGGCTCAGCATGCTGTCCGGCGTCACGGCGGCCTGCTGCACCGCTTTCTCCACCAGCGCCGCCGTCTGGGGCTGCTGCAGCGCCGCCGCCAGCTGCCCCATCATGGCCGGGTCAATCGAACCGCCGGAGGTCTCTCCCGCCTGGGCGGCGTCCCCCTCCCCTGCGGCGCTCAGCTCCTTGAGCACATTTACCAGCGCGTACGAGGCGCGGGAAAAAGCGGCGTTCGCGCCGCTCTCCTGCGCATCTGCGCCAAGCACCAGATCCTCCCCGGCAAGGCCGGGGTATTTTTTCTGCAGCCGGTCCGCGTCGGCGCTGCCCGCAAAGGGCTCATAGGCCGCGTCCACCGCCGCCCGGTCGCTTTCGCTCATAAAGGTCTGCATCATGGCCATACCCTGTGCATTGATGGCCTCCGGGGCCGCCTGGGTAATGCCGCCCTGCTGCAGGCCCACATTTACAATGTCGCTCATGTAGTTGGGCAGGGTGAGCTCCAGCATCGCCTGCCCAAATAAAAACACCACCGCGGCTGCAAGCAGCCCCAGGTAGGGTTTCAAATATCGCTTGAGTTTGAGCATTGTGGTCTTGTTCTCCTTTTCATTGGAAATAAAGCGGGCCGCCCCGCGGCCCAAAAAGTCACGGCCCCTGCCGGGGCGCCGCAGCGCCCGCTTCCAGCGCGGCGGCCAGTTTGTCCAGCAGCCGGAACAGGGTTTCCAGCTCCTCCTCCCCCAACTGCCGCACCAGCTCGTTCATCCGGCACATCATCTCCTGCCGGGCGCATTCCAGCAGCTCCAACCCCTGGGGGGTCAGCCGGATCCAGGTCGTCCGCTTGTCTTTTTCATCCTGGCGCCGCTCCACATACCCGGTGGCTTCCAGCCGGGTAATGCGCTGGCTCACGGCAGGCATGCTCTGCTCCATCGCCGCCGCCAGCTCCGACAGGGTCATGGGGGTAAAGGGGGCCCGTTTTCCCCGGTTCACCGGCTCTCTGCCGCCGTGGCGCAGGGTGAGCAGCGTGCTGAACTGCGATTTGCTCAGCTCCGGGCAGGGGGTCACCTCGCCCCAGGCCCGGCGCATCCGGTCCATGGCTGCAAAAAAACGCAGGGGCAGGACCATGGGGTCTTCCATCTGCCTTCTCCTCTCCTGTTCAAAATTTAACCATATTAATTATCCATGCTAATTAACCTGTTTAAGTATTCTATGCCTTTCTTTTGCTATTGTCAACAATGTACAAAAAAGTTCATTCTTTTTTTACAAAGATAATTTTATATGCTTTTACCAAAGCAATGACAAATGCCGGGATGCCCTTCTCCCTTCTTCACTAAACCCCAAAGTCCACAGGATGCCCCGGCAATTATGTCCCCTGGCCGTTTGCTATCTCCTGCCAAAACAAGCCCCCCATACTCCAAACCGATCATACCTTTTACAAGATCCTCTGTTATCTTTAGCTTCTTTTCTTCCTTTCTCAAGATTGATTTCCACAATTTTCCCCTCCCCCTTTGACCCGGTGCCCTTTTCCCTGTATACTGTTCAGGGAAAGGAGCTGGAAGCAATGTCGCAGCCGAAAAAAAGGATCACGGTGGGCATTCTCGCCCATGTCGACGCGGGCAAGACCACCCTCACCGAGGCCATGCTCTACGCCGGCGGCCAGCTGCGCAGGCTGGGCCGGGTCGATCATGGCGACGCCTTTCTGGATACCGACGCGCTGGAGCGGCAGCGCGGCATCACAATTTTCTCCAAACAGGCCGTGTTCTCCCTGGGCGGGCTGGAAGTCACCCTGCTGGACACGCCGGGCCATGTGGATTTTTCCGCCGAGATGGAGCGGGTTCTGCAGGTGCTGGACTGCGCAATCCTTGTACTCAGCGGCGCAGACGGCGTGCAGGGCCACACCGAAACCCTGTGGCGCCTGCTCGCACAGTATCAAATCCCCACCTTCCTGTTCGTCAACAAGATGGACCTGCCCGGCGCCGGCCGCTCCGCCCTCCTGGCAGAATTGCGCGGCCGCCTTTCTCCCGACTGCGTGGACTTCAGCGCCCCCGACCCAGCCGAAGAGATCGCCCTGCGGGACGAAGCCCTGCTGGAAGCTTATCTCGCAGGCCGCTCCCTGCCCACAAAGGAAGTCGCACAGCTCATCTCCGCAAGGCGGCTTTTTCCCTGTTGGTTTGGCTGCGCGCTCAAACTGGACGGCGTGGCAGAATTTCTGCGCGGGCTTGCCCTTTACGCCCCCGATCCTGTCCGGGGCCAGGCATTCGGCGCCAAGGTGTTCAAGGTCGCGCGGGATCCCGCGGGCGCGCGCCTTACCTATTTAAAAGTGACCGGCGGCAGCCTTCGGGTAAAGGCCTTGCTGCGGGGCGAGGGCTGGGAAGAAAAGGCGGACCAGCTGCGCCTCTATTCCGGCGAAAAATACCAGCTGCTGGACACGGCTCCCGCGGGCGCCGTGTGCGCGGTGACCGGCCTCTCCCGCACAAAGCCCGGCGACGGCCTGG
>NZ_DBGCTQ010000068.1:0-61233 GCF_048388525.1 Allofournierella sp.
CTATTTTGCCTCGCTGCTGCGGGCGCTGGGCAACTCGGCCGCGCCTCTGGTGTTCCTGGCCGTCTCTGCCCTGCTCAACATCGCGCTGGATCTTTGGTTTGTGCTGGGCCTCCACCGGGGCGTGGCGGGCGCGGCCTGGGCCACCGTGATCGCCCAATATGTTTCGGGCCTTGGCATTGCGGCCTACGCCTGGCTGCGGTGCCCGGCGCTGCGGGCCGGCCTGCGCCTGCGGCGGCTGCGCTGGGCCTGTGTAAAGGAGATCGCGGGTTTTTCCTTTTTGACCTGCCTGCAGCAATCCGTGATGAACCTGGGCATTCTGCTGGTGCAGGGCCTTGTGAACAGCTTCGGCACCACCGTGATGGCCGCCTTTGCCGCGGCGGTCAAGATCGACTCCTTCGCTTATATGCCGGTGCAGGATTTCGGCAACGCCTTTTCCACCTTTATCGCGCAGAACTTCGGCGCGCAAAAAACCGCGCGCATCCGCCAGGGGCTGCGGTGCGCGGTGTGGGCGGCGCTTTGCTTCTGCCTCGTCGTATCGGCGGCGGTGTGGGTGTTCGCCCGCCCCCTGATGCTGCTGTTCGTGGGCGGGCAGCAAACGGCCATCCTGGCCGAGGGGGTGCGCTACCTGCGTATCGAGGGCGCGTTTTACTGCGGCATCGGCTGCCTGTCGCTGCTCTATGGGTTTTACCGTGCGCTGGCGCGCCCCGGCATGTCGGTGGTGCTCACCGTGGTCTCGCTGGGCACCCGGGTGGCGCTGGCCTACCTGCTCTCCTCCCTGCCGGGCGTGGGTGTCGTGGGCATCTGGTGGTCGGTGCCCATCGGCTGGGCCCTGGCCGACGCCGTGGGCCTTGTGTATTACAGGCTCCGCAAAAACCGCCTGCTGTGCCTCGAAAGCCCGGCCTGCGGCGCAAAAACCGGCCGGTAAGGATCCCCCTCTATAGACATGTGCAAGAAGTTGGGCAACACATTTTACAGCTTTTCGCCTTACGCCTTATGGAGTATACTTTTCTGGAAACAACAAAAGAGTGGGGACAACAGGAAAGATGGATGAACTGAAAGTCTTTAAAAAGACGGAAGCTGTGATGTTTACGGTCCGAATCGACCGCTCGATTCTGGATTTTTACGACAGGCTGGCCCAGCAGACCGGCCATAGCCGCAACGAATTGCTGGGTCTCGCTTTGAACTATGCAAAGGATAAATTTCTGGCAGAAGGCCCTGCATATTAAAAGCCGCGCCCCGGAATATTCCGGAGCGCGGCTTTCTCTATTCAAAAACAAGTTCAGCGGATGAACGCGTCGTGAATGGCCACCACGGCCTTGTCGGCGTCGGCCTCGTCGATGATCACGCTGATCTTTATTTCGCTGGTCGAGATCATGTGGATGTTCACGTTGGCCTCGAACAGGGCCTCGAACATGCGGCTGGCAACGCCGGGGTTCGACTGCATGCCAGCGCCCACCACGCTCACCTTGGCAAAGTTCTTTTCCACCAGGATCTCCCTGCCGCCAAAGCGGGGCTGGTTCTCCTTCAGCACCTCCACCGCTGTCTCGGCGTCGGCCAGGGGCACAGTAAAGATCAGGTCCTTGTTTTCGCCCCGCCCGGTGGATTGCAGAATAATGTCCACGTTCACGTTTTTCTGCGCCAGTGCGCCGAACACCTTAAAGGACATGCCCGGCACATCCGGCACCTCCAGAATGGAGATAACGGCCACGTTGGTGTCCTTGGCAACGCCCTTGATCAGCATACCTTCCATATCCTCAGTAACCTCCTTAACTACCGTGCCCGGCACGGGGTTCAGGCTGGAGAGCACTTCCAGCTCCACGCCGTATTTTTTGGCCAGCTCCACGCTGCGGTTGTTCAGCACCTGGGCGCCCAGGCTCGCCAGCTCCAGCATTTCGTCAAAGGTGATCTCGCTCAGCTTTTTGGCGTTGGGCACCTTGCGCGGGTCGGCGGTGTAAACCCCCTCCACGTCGGTGTAGATCTGGCAGCGGTCGGCGTGCAGTGCGGCGGCCAGCGCCACGGCGCTGGTGTCCGAGCCGCCGCGGCCCAGGGTGGTAATGTCCTCCATGCGGTTCAGCCCCTGGAAGCCCGCCACCACCACCACCCGGTTGCGGGCCAGCTCGCTCTCCACCCGCTCGGTGTCGATGCGGCGGATGCGCGCCTTGGAATAGGCGCGATCGGTCATAAAGCCCGCCTGCCAGCCGGTCAGGCTCACCGCCTGCACCCCCAGCTTGCTCAGGGCCATGGCCAGCAGCGACACCGAGATCTGCTCGCCCGAGGCCAGCAGCATATCCATTTCGCGCAACGACGGCGTGTCGGTGATCTCGGCCGCCTTTTGGATCAGATCGTCGGTGGTGTCGCCCTGTGCCGATACCACCACCACCACCTCGTTGCCTGCGTGGCGGGTGTCGGCCACAATGCGGGCCACGTTGAACACATGGTCACGGTCGGCAACCGAGCTGCCGCCGAACTTTTGCACGATCAACGCCAAATTCCTCAACTCCCTCTCTGTTCGGATGCGCGCGGCACACCGCGCGCCGCGTACCGCTTTATTCTACCACAGCGCCCCGGTTGTCCGCAACCATGCGCCGCAAAGAAAACGCCATCGTTTCGGGCTGCTGCATCAGCGCCTCCTCGGCGCGGGCAAAAAAGTCGCTGTTCTCGCGGTGCACCACCGCCATAATGGTGGGCCCCGCGCCCGAAATGTACACCGCATAGGCCCCCAGGTCCCACGCCAGCTCAAACACCCGCTCGCCCCCGGGGATCAGCGGCAGGCGGTACTGCTGGTGCAGCGCGTCCTTGGTGGCCACCTTCAGCAGCTCATAATCGCCGTCGCAGAAAGCGGCGGTGGCCAGCGCCGCGCGGGACAGGTTATACACCGCGTCCGTCCGCTCCACCGTTTTTGGCAGCGCCGCGCGGGCCTTTTCGGTGAGAAGCTTGAAATTCGGAATAAACGCGGCAAAGGCCAGCTCCTCGTTAATGGCCTTGCGGGCACTGTACACCTGCCCCTCGTCATACACGCTGGTCACAAAGCCCCCCAGCATGGCCGGGGCCACGTTGTCGGGGTGGCCCTCAATGCTGGTGGCAAGGGTGAGCATCTGCCGCGGGGTCAGGGGCGAGCCCAGCAGGGCGTTCGCGCCCAGAATCCCCGCCACGATGCAGGCCGAGCTGGAGCCCAGCCCCCGCGCCATGGGAATGGGGTTTTCCTGCCGGATGCAGATGCCCGGCAGCGGCTGGCCCAGCTGGTCGAACACGGCCCTTGCCGAGCGGTAAACAAGGTTCGAGGTGCCGGTGGGGATCAGCGAGCCGTCACTCGACTGGATGTCGATCCGGCCGCTCTCCTCCAGGGTCACGGTGTTGTGCAGCGAAAGGGCAAGGCCCAGGGCGTCGAACCCGGCGCCCACATTGGCGCTGGTGGCCGGCACGGTAACTTTGATCATCGCGCTTATTTCCCTCCCCCGCTCTTATTCGCTGAGCTGGCGCAGGGTCAGCTCCACGCTGCCGCCCAGCGCCTCGGCCTTGCGGCGCGCCTCAAACAGGCCCTGCGGGCCGATATAGGTCACCAGATACGCCGCCTCGGCTCCCTTGTCCAGCACAAGCTCCCCCTCGCCGTAAAGCGCAGGCAGTACAGTAGCAGGTATATTCTTTGTGCGCACATAATATGTGGCCGGGGTCGCGTCGGTCAGAAAGCCGTCAAAGGGTTCCGAGGGCTGCCAGAACAGGCTGTCGTGCACCTTCGCCCCGTTTTTCAAGGCGTCGATCACATCCGCCGCCACCGCGCTGGCGGTGGGCAGCCGGCCCGCGCCCTTGCCGTAAAACACCACGTCGCCCAGCATGTCGCCCTTCATGAGCACCGCGTTGAACACGTCGTCCACGCCCGCAAGCTGGTTTTGGCGGGGCACCAGCATCGGCTCCACCCCGGCGGCCACCTGGCCGCCCTCATCCCGCCGGGCCCAGGCGATCAGCTTGATGGCGCAGTCCATGCCGGCCGCGGCGGCAATGTCCGCCACTGTGATGGGGCGGATGCCCTGGGTGGGAATGTTGGCCGGGTAAACGTGCCGCCCAAAGGCAAGGCTTGCCAGAATGGCGATCTTGCGGCAGGCGTCGGCGCCGTCCACGTCGTCCGAGGGGTCTTTTGTTTCGGCGTAGCCCAGGTCCTGGGCGATTTTAAGGGCCTGGTCAAAGCCCATGTTCTCGCGGGCCATTTTGGTGAGCATAAAGTTGGTGGTTCCGTTCACAATGCCCTGGATCTGGCTGATCTGGTTTGCCGCAAGGCATTGGTGCAGCGGGGTGATCACCGGCGTGCCGCCCCCCACGCTCGCCTCAAACAAAAAGGCCGCGCCCTTCTGCTTTGCCAGGGCCAGCAGCTGGGCGCCATAGGTGGCCACCATCTCTTTGTTGCTGGTCACCACGCTGCGCCCGCTCTCCAGCGCCCGGCGCACATACGGGTAGGCAAAGCGGGTGCCGCCGATGGTCTCTACCACCACCCGTATTTCCGGGTCGGCCAGAATCACATCCATGTTGTTCACAAACAGCGCCGCATCGGGGTGCGCGGAAAAATCGCGCACCTCCAAAATATATTTTACCTCCACCGGCTCCCCGGCCCGGCGCGCAATGCCCGCCGCGTTGCGGCGCAGCACCTCCAAAACGCCGCTGCCCACCGTACCAAAGCCCAGAATTGCGATCTTTGCCATTTTGCCATGGCCCCTTTCCTGTTATGTTCTGCGCGGGCGCGCCTGCATGCGCGCCCCGGCAGCCCGGGCCTTATACGCCCTGCCGCACCTCCACCACCGTGCGCTGGCGGCGCAGTTTTTCCAGCATTTCCTCCACCGTCAACTGCATGGTGTCGGTACGCACGCTCACGGCCACCCGGGCCGCGCCGCTTTCCGGGGTGGCCTGGTTTATGGTCACCACGCTGCCCCCCGCCGCGCTGATGCCCGCCAGCAGCGCCTGCAGCGCGCCGGTTTCATCCAGCAGGGTGGCCATGACCGTGATGACCTGGCGGCTGTTGCGGGCGTCGAAAATGCAGTCTTTGTATTTATAAAACGCGCTGCGCGAAAGCTCCGCCTGCCTTGTGGCCGCGGAGATATTGCGCGCCTCGCCGCTGGCCAGCAGCTCCTTCGCCTTCAGCACTTTTAAAAACACATCCGGCAGCACGCCGGCGTCCACAAGCAAAAAACGTCGTTCCATGAATCGTTCACCTCACAGCTACAGTTGTGTACACCTTCCATACAATGCTATAACTATACCACTTTGACACAGCGCAGCGCAAGGCCGCAGCCCCCGCCTGCGCGAATTTTGGCAAAACAGGCACAAACTTTTCTCTCAGCCCCTTTTGTATGCGCACAGTGCACAAAAGCGGGCTGCTGTTTGCAATGCGCAAACAGCAGCCCGCTTAGGAACAACACAAACAATTTGTGCTCAGGGGTGCAGGGTGCAGTATTCGGGCATATTGTCCTGCGTGTAATAGCCCGTGCGTCTGCTGGGGCAGTTCGGCCCGGCCAGGTCGCCGCTGTCGTCGCAATAGGTGGCGGTAACCACATCGTCGCTGGAGGGGAACGCCTTGAACTCAAGGCCGGTCTGAATGGTGTCCATGAACTGTTTCCACGCCTTTTGGATGGGCTTTGCGTTTTTGCCCGCCGCGCCGGCCTTGGTCATGTCGTAGGGCTGGTCAAACCCCCACCACACCCCGGTCACATAATAGGGGGTCATGCCCACAAAGGTATAGTCCTTATTGTCGGTGGTGGTGCCGGTTTTGGCCGCCGCCTCCATATCGCCCGCGGGCTTGATGGAGGTACCGGCCGTGCCGTCCCCTCCCAGCACGTTCTGCAGCAGCTTGTTCATGATCATGGCCGTGCTGGACTGGATCGCCTGGGTGTGGGTGATGTTGATGTCGTTGTCGATCAGCACCTCGCCGGTGGTGGCGTACTCCACCCGGGTATACAGGTGCGGGGTCACGTATTCGCCGCCGTTGCCGAACATCTGGTAGGCCCCGGTGAGCTCCATCAGGGTCACGCCGCCGCCCTGTGCGCCCAGCACGATGGGGGCGTAGTTGGCGTCGGTGGCAAGCAGGTGCGAAAGGCCCACCGTGTCTTTTGCAAAGCTGTACATATAGTCCACGCCCACCAGCTGGCCCACCCGCACGGCGACCGTGTTCCGGGATTTGGCGAGTGCAAGGCGTACGGTCACGGTGCTTCCGTCGCCAAAGCCCTCGTAGTTGCGGGGCCACTGGTTGAACAGCTCGGGGTGCGCCAGCACCTCGGGGTCGTCAAAGTCCAGCAGCTGGCCGGCAAGGGCGGGATACCGGCTGTTCAGCTCGCTTTGCAGCATCATGCCGATGCCGTAATCCGGAAAGCCCTGGGAGTAGTTGATCAGGCCGGAATCAATGCCCAGCGCATAGGCCGCGATGGGCTTCATGGTGGAGCCGGTCTGCCGGGGATGGTCGTCCAGAATGGCGCGGTTCAGCCCCAGGTCCTCGTTCTTTTGGCCAAGGCCCCCCACCAGCGCCAGCACGTTGCCCTCGTAGTCCATGGTGAGCATGGCGGCCTGGGTGCGGACCCTGCGGTAATACACAGGGCTGCCGTCGGTGTCGGTGCCGGTCTTATAGCTGCCGTCCTCGTTGGTAACAATATTCTCAATGGTGGTGGGATCCACGTCCTCGCCGGTGCTGGTCTTGGCGGCCACCTTCTCTTCACGCCACAGCGCGGGGATCGCGTCGTCCGCGTTCAGCATGATCTTTTCCATCTCCTGCTGGATGAAGGGGTTCACGGTGGCGTAAATGCGCAGGCCGCCGTTGTAGATCAGGCTGTGGGCCTCCTTTTGGGTCAGGCCGCGGTCCGCCATGAGCTGCTGGGTCACCGCCTCGAACACGGCGTCGGTGAAGTAAGAGTTGTTGCTGGTGTGGGTAATCACTTCCTTTTCCGCCTCTTCGGCCAGCACCAGCGGTGCGGTGCGGGCCGCCTCGTACTCTGCGTCCGGCAGCTTGCCCTGGTCGTGCATCAGCTTCAAAATCCAGTTGCGCCGCTGCAGGTGCTGTTCGGGGTTGGTGTAGGGGTTATAGGCGGTGGGGTTTTTGGTAATGGCCGCAATGCTGGCGCACTGCGCGGCCGACAGGTTCGCCAATTCATCCACATTAAAATAAACGGTGGCGCCGGCCTGCACGCCCGCCACGGTGTTGGTGAGGCTGATGGTGTTCAGGTAGGCTTCCAGGATCGTGTCCTTTTCATAGCGGTTGTCCAGCCCCAGCGCGCGGAAGATCTCTCGCACCTTGCGCTCGGCGCTCTGCTCGTCGTCGTCGGTGATGTTTTTGATGAGCTGCTGGTCCAGCGTCGATGCGCCCTGCCGGCTGGAATAGATGGGCAGCACATACTCGTTGATGAAGGCGCCGATGGTCCGCTTGAAGTTCACGCCGCTGTGGGTATAAAAGTCCTTGTCCTCCACGCAGATGAACGCCCACTTCAGGTAGGGGTTCGCCTCGATCTCCTGCAGGTCCACCCACTCCCGGTTATTCTCCGAGTGCAGCGAGGCGTACTCGATCCACTCCCCGGTGTCCGGGTCGGGGCACATGATCTTGGTGGTCTGGGCCAGCTTGAGGTTTGTCAGATCCAGCAGGTCGGCGTCGCCGGCGGTGATCTTGACCACGTACATGCTCAGCACCACGGCCAGCACGCTGCCCGCCATAATGCCCAGGCAGATGCACACGCCCACAAACTTCATAAAGCCCTTGAAAATGCGCATGCCCCTGCCCTGCTTTTTGTGCCCGCGCCCCCCCTGGGGCGGCGGCGCGCCGTGGCCTCCCTGGGCTTGGGCGCTTTGCGCCCCGCGCCGCGGCGACGACGAAATGCGCGCGGGCCCGCTGGCCGGGCGGCGCGTGCCCGCCGTGCCGGGCGCCGGCTTCGCCGGCCCGCGCGAAGCGCCCTGGCTGCGGGAAGGGCCCTGGGCCGGCTGGCCCTGGGCCCCGGCGCGGTTCAGCTTTCGGCCCTGGCCGCCGTTTTGGGAAGAAGTGCCAGTGCCATCCGGCCGGCGAATGCTGCGGTGTTCGTTGTTTTCGATGGGGACCGCCTCCTTACGCGGAAAAAATGTACAACGTTCCCTCGGGAACGAAAAGGGCTTAATTTTGCTATTATGGTATTATACCACAAGTATGGCCCGCAAGTACAGTGAAAAGACTTTTAAAAATGTTTTGCCGCGCCCCGAAAGGGCCATACTGCCCTTGAAAAGAGGTGACATAAATTGGCAAAGCCCTGGTTTTATGTGTTGGCACTGCTGTGCGCGGTCAGCCTTGCGTTCAGCCTGTTCTGGCTGGCAAGGCCCGATTCCGCGCCGGGGGCGGCCTCCAGCGCCGCGCAATATCTGCTCAAGGACCACGGCGGCCGCCTGGCGCTCTACCGCCCGGGCGAAACGCAGCCGCTGGAAATTTATGAGATATACACCCACCTGCTGCCCCGGCAGGACGTGGAAAGCCTGGTGGCCGGCATTCCCATCCAAAGCGAGGAACAGCTCGACCGCCTGCTGGAAGATTTCGGCGCCTGAGGCGCGCCTGCTGTTTGCGGGTCAGCCTTTGCATTGCTTGTGTTTGCCGCCCGGCTGTGGTAAAATTTAGGTCGTAATTTGAATATAAACGGAGGCGAATCGCGTGGAACTTTTGACCCACCCCTTCGACGCCGCCGGGCTGCTGCAAAAAAAACGCCGCATCCGGCGCGAATTATTGCAAAAGCCCGGCCTGATCCACAAAAAAGTGGCCATTATGAGCGGCAGCACCATTGGCGAAGTAAAAAACATGCTGGAGCTGTTTTTGCTGGCAAACGGCATCCAGCCGGAATTTTACGAGGGCGGTTACGCCCTGTTTTACGAAAACCTGGTGTTCGACGACGGTTCCCTGGCCGCCTTTGGGCCGGATGTCATTTATATCCACACCAGCCAGCGCAACCTGAAGCTCTGGCCCGAACCCACCGACGGCGAAGCGCAGGCGCAGGAAAAGCTGAAAGCCGAGTTCGGCCGGTTTGAACAGGCCGCAAAGGCGGCCTTGGGGTTTGGCTGCCCGGTCATTCTGAACAACTTCGATCTGCCCCTGTGGCGGGCCATGGGCAACGCGGACGCCAGCTTTGCCGGGGGCCGGGTGCGGTTTGTGCGCCGGCTGAACGAAAAGCTGGCCGCCCTGGCCCAGGCCACCCCGAACCTCTATCTGAACGATCTGTGCTACCTGCAGGCGCAGCACGGCATGGAGCGCTTCAGCGACCCCACCGCCTGGTATGCCTACAAATATGCGGTGAGCCTGGAATGCGTGCCCTACCTTGCCCAAAGCGTGGCGAACATCGTAAAAAGCCTTTTGGGCCGCAACAAAAAGGCCCTGGCGCTGGATCTGGACAACACCCTGTGGGGCGGCGTGATCGGCGACGACGGCCCCGAGGGCATCGTGCTGGGCAGCGAAAGCCCCGCCGGCATGGCCTACACCGAGTTCCAAAGCTACTTAAAGGAGCTCTCCAGGCTGGGCGTTTTGCTGAACGTGTGCAGCAAAAACGAGGAAGCCGTTGCCAAAACCGGCTTTGACCGGCCGGACAGCGTGCTCACACCGGCCGACTTTGTGAGCTTCAAGGCCAATTGGGAGCCAAAGCACCTGAACCTGGCCGCCATGGCTGCCGAGATCAACCTGCTGCCCGAAAGCTTTGTGTTTGTGGACGATAACCCCGCCGAGCGGGAGATCGTGCGGCGGGAGCTGCCCGCCGTCACCGTGCCCGAGCTGGCTGCGCCCGAGGGCTACATCGCGGCCGTGGACCGGGCCGGTTATTTCGAGGTCACCACCCTCTCAGCCGACGACCGCAACCGGGCCGATATGTACAAGCAGAACGCCCGCCGCGCTCAGCTGGAACAGAGCTTCGGCAATTACAACGACTATTTGAAGAGCCTTGAAATGCGCTGCGAGATCGGCGCGTTCGATGCGGCCCACGCCGAGCGCATCACCCAGCTGGTGAACAAGACCAACCAGTTCAACCTGACCACCCGGCGCTACACCGCCGCCGAGATCGGGGCGCTGATCGGCAGCCCGCAGGCCATCACCCTGTACGGCCGCCTGGTGGACAAGTTCGGCGACAACGGCCTGGTCACCGCGCTGATCGGCCGGGTCCAGGGCGAAACGCTGGACATCGAGCTGTGGGTCATGAGCTGCCGCACCTTCAAGCGCCGGCTGGAACACGCCATGTTCGACCAGCTGGTGGCCGCCGCCCGGGCCGCCGGGGTCAAAAAGATCGTGGGGCACTATTATCCCACCGCCAAAAACTTGCTTGTAAAGGATTTTTATGCTACAATCGGCTTTGTAAAAACCGCCGGGGACGAGGCTGGGAACGCCGTGTTTGAGTTCACAGACCTTGCAGGGTACCAGCCCCAGTGCGGCGTGATGGAAATCGAACAGGTATAAGGAGCTTTTGAGATGGACAAACAAGGCATTTTTGAAGCGGTGCAGGATATTTTCCGCGATAATTTCGATGACGAGGAGCTGGTGATCACCCGCGAGACCTGCGCCGACGACATCGAGGACTGGGACAGCCTCGAGCAGATCAACCTGCTCACCGCCATGGAAAAGAAGTTCGGCCTGAAGTTCCGGCTGGACGATGTGCGGGATCTCAAGAACGTGGGCGACCTGCTGGATCTGATCGAGCGGCTGAGCGCCTGAACCAAAGCGACCGCGCGGGGCTGGGCCAAAGGCCCGGCCCCGCTTTTTCTGCCGCACACAAGGAGGCTCCGAATGAACCATTATACCCTGGCCGAGCTTGAGCCCGGCATGACCGAACAGTTCACCGTAACCGTAACCGCCGCCATGATGGACGCCTTCTGCGCCCTCACCGGCGATTGCAGCCCCATCCACATGAGCGGGGAATACGCCGCCGGGCGGGGCTACCCCGGCCGGGTGGTGTACGGCATGCTGGGGGCGAGCTTTTTTTCCACCCTGGCGGGGGTCTGGCTGCCGGGCGAGCACTGCCTTCTGCACAGTGTGGAGGCCAAGTTTGCAAAGCCCATCTTCATCGGCGATGTCCTCACCGTGGCCGGCCGCGTGGAGGAAGTGAACGAGACCTTCGGCGAAGTTACCATCAAGGCGGTCATCACCAACCAGGACGGCAAAAAAGTGACCCGCGGGCTCATCAGGGCCGGCGTGGCAAAATAAAGGAGTTTTTCACATGGGCAACGTTTATCTCATCACCGGCGCTTCCAGCGATGTGGGCTGCGCGCTGATCGAACGGCTGTATGCCGAGGGGGACCTTTTTATCGCGCAGGGTGCGGGCGATCTTTCCGGCCTTGCGGCGGTGTGCAAAGCCCACCCGGGCGCCGTGCGCACCTACGACGTGGACCTCACCAGCGAAAAGGCGCTGGAAGCCTTTATCTGTGATGTAAAGGCCACCTGCCCCGCCCCCACCCATTTTGTGCATCTGCCGGCGCTGCGGGTGGTGAACGCCAAGTTCAAAAATTTCGACGAAGCCCGCTTCGAGCTGGATCTCAGCGTGCAGGTGCGCAGCGCTGTGGCGCTGTGCAAGGCGTTTTTGCCCGCCATGGCAAAGGCCAAAAAGGGCCGGGTGCTGTTTATGCTCACCAGCTACCTGCTGGGGCTTCCCCCCAAAAACACCGCCGCCTACATCATGGCAAAAAGCGCGCTTTCGGGCCTGGCCAAAAGCCTCGCGGCAGACTATGCGCCCTTCGGTGTGACCGTGAACTGCGTGGCCCCCAGCATGATGGAAACAAAGTTTCTGGCCGATACCAGCGACCTGATCGTGCAGGCCTCCGCCGAGGCAAACCCCATGGGCCGCAACGCCCGCCCGGCCGACGTGGTGCCCGCCATGGCGTTTTTGCTGGGCGGGGAAGCGGGCTTTATCACCGGCGTCACCCTGCCCATCACCGGGGGCAGCGCCCTGTGAGCGGCGGGCCCTCGTTCCGGCTGGCAAAGCCCGAAGAGGCCGGCCGGGTGGTGGAATTTATAAACCTGCACTTTGACTGGAAGCTGCCCGTGGTCAACCGGCCCGAGTTTTTCGATTTTTATTACCGCAGCGGCCAGGGGCTGCAGTTCGCCCTGGCCGAGCAGGGCGGCGAATGGCTGGCGGTTGTGGGCTACATCCGCGCCTCGCAGGGCCCCCGGCCGGATCTCTGGGCGTCGGTGTGGGTGGCAAAAAAGGGGGCGAACGGCGCGGGGCTTGCCCTGATGGACGCGCTGCCCCGCCTGGCGGGCGCGGGCGTTCTGGCCTGCAACAACATCCGCCCCAAAACCATGGCCCTTTACCGCTTTTTGGGCTGGCATGCCGGCCGCATGGGCCACTTCTACCGCCTGGTCCCCCTGCCCCGGTATCAGCTGGCCCAGGTGCAGGCCCCGGCGATCCTGCCGGTGGGCGGCGACCTTTCCCTCGAACCGGTGCCCGGCCCCAGCGCGCTGGCCGCCCTGGGCCTGCCCGAAACGCCCCACACCCCCAAAAAGGACGTGTGGTATCTGGCCCGGCGGTATTTTGCATTCCCCCACCTTGCTTACCAGGTATACGCAGCCCGGCACAGCGGCGCCCTGCTGGCCTATCTTGTGTGCCGCGTGGTGGACAGCGGCCGCGGCAAGGTGCTGCGCATTGCCGATTACATCGGTCGCGACGAAGTTCTGCCGCGCCTGGGAAAGGCCATCGACCGGCTGCTCCTGGCCAGCGGCGCCGAATATGCCGAGCTTTACTGCGCGGGGCTGCCCGCCGCAGTGCTGCAGGCCGCAGGCTTCTGTGAGCGGGCCGAGGGCAGCGCCGACATACTGCCCAATTACCTCGCCCCGCCCCTTTACGAGAACACGGATTATTACTATTTCACCAGCGCCCCCGAACAGTTCGTGATGTTCCGGGCCGACGGCGATCAGGACCGCCCCAACCTGCCCGAGGTGTGAACGGGCAGCCTCTCTGTGCCGCAGCGGCGCGCCCCCAAAAAGGGGGCGCGCCGCTTTTATTGCTCGGTCTTTGGCTCTTCCAGCACCTCCACCCGGGCCTTGTCCACCCGGCGGCCCAGGGTGGAAAGCACCGTGACCCGCAGCCCCTGCGCCTCAAAGGTATCGCCCTGCTCGGGCAGGCTGCCCAGCGTTTCCACGATCCAGCCGCTCACGGTGACCATGTTGAACTGCTGTTCCCTGCCCAGCAGCCCAAACAGCTCGGCCACATGCGCGCTGCCCAGCACGGTATACTCGCCCGCGCCGGTCGGGGCGATCTGCTGCACCACCTCGTCGTGTTCGTCCCATATTTCACCCACCAGCTCCTCCAGCACGTCCTCCAGCGTCACGATGCCGCAGGTACCACCGAATTCATCCACCACCACGGCGATGTGCAGCTTGCCCTTTTGCAGGTTTTTGAGCAGGCGGCCGATCTTTTGATTCTCCGGGCAGAACAGCACCGGCCGCACGATACTGGCCACCGCGGCGTCGGTGCGGTACACTGTGTGGTGGAAGTCCTTCTGGCAGATCACGCCGCTGATATGGTCCAGGCTGCCGCTGTAGACCGGCAGCCTGGAAAAGCCGGACTCGGCAAAAATAGCTGCGATCTCCTGTTTTGTGGCGGCGGCCGGAATGCCCACCACATCCGGGCGCGGGGTCATGATCTCGTCGGCCCTGCGCTCGGAAAACTCGATGGCGCTGCGGATGAGCGCGCCCTCCTGCTCGTTGATGCCGCCGCCCTGCTGTACCTCATCCACAAAGGTGAGCAGCTCCTCCTCGGTTACGCCGCCGCCCTCGGCGGGCTTGAAAACCGCCGAGAGCAGCTTCTTCCACTGCTTGAACAAAAAGTTTACCGGCGTAAGGCAGAAAACGAAGATCCTCAGCAAAGGGGCCGAGAACATGGCAAACCGCTCTGGCGATTCCTTGGCGATGCTTTTGGGCGAAACCTCGCCAAAGATCAGCACCACCACAGTGGTAACAAGGGTCGAAACGCCCGGGCCGTTTTCCTCGCCCAGAAACCGCACGAACAGCACGGTTGCCAGCGAGGCCGAGGCAATGTTCACAATGTTGTTGCCGATCAGGATGGTGGAGAGCAGAGCGTCATAATTTTCAGACAGGCGCAGCACCAGGCCGGCCCGCTGATCGCCCTTATCGGCCATATTTTTGATTTTAATGCGGCTGAGCGAGGAGAACGCGGTCTCGGTGGCCGAAAAATAGGCGGACATAATGATACAAAAAACAATGATGAGCAGCGGGATCATTTCGCTTTGCATGGCGGCGTGGTTCCTTTCTTTCATAAAGCTGTATTTAAAACGGCGCTGTGGGCGCCGGCCTGGGGCCGTTTTCAGATGCGTTTTTATAAAGACCTTCTCCAGGCGGCCGTGTTTCCCGCCCCCACGGGCCAACCAAAACACCTGGCTGAAAAAACAAAAAGCACTGCCGCCGCTCCCGCATAAAAAGAGCGCAGCAATGCTTTTATGATATCCGGATGCCGTGATAAGGGGCAGCGTCGCCGGCGGCGTCGTCCTGCATGGGGCCCTCCTTGTAGGGTTGTGTAAATTACTGAAATTGTAGCAGGCCACCCCGGTCCGGCGCAAGCCGCAAAAAAACCGATGCGGGGCGATTTTGGCGCAAATTGCCCGGTGCAGATCCGCCGCACGGGCCCGGCGTGCCGTTATTGCCGCGTTTTGCGCCCTTGCACAGAAAGCCGGGCGCGCCGGTGCCGGCCCGGGTAAAAACTTTGTAAAATCGCGCCGCGGCTCTTGCCTTGAGCAAAAAAAACGGATATAATGGGCAGCAAACCCAACACCGCAAAGGAGAGCTTCCTTTTATGGACAACGCCGCCGGCGACGCTGCCCCCTGTAAAATGTTGATACGACCGAACAAAAAGGCACAGCCTGCACGCTTTTCAAGGGTGGGGGCCGTGCCTTTTTGTGCTGATGGGCGCCCCGCGCCCGGCAAGGAGGACTGTTATGAAACTGCAATTGAACGGGATCCAAAAGGCCTATGGCTCCAAACAGGTGCTGAAAGACTGCACCTTCACCTTTGAAAAGGGCAAGATCTACGGCCTGCTGGGCCGCAACGGCGCGGGCAAAACGACCCTGTTCAACTGCCTGACCGACGAGGTGACGCCGGACGGCGGCGGCGCGGTGATCCTGGACGAGGGCGGCGAGCGTCCTCTGCGGCCTGAGCAGGTGGGGTATGTGTTTTCCACCCCGGTGCTGCCGGACTTTTTAACCGGCTATGAATTTTTGCGTTTTTACATGGATGTGAACAAAACCGGGCTCGCCCCCAACAAGACCATCGACGATTACTTTGATCTGGTAAACATCGACGCCCAGGACCGCCACCGGCTGATCAAAGGCTATTCCCACGGGATGAAAAACAAGGTGCAGATGCTCATGTTCATCATCGCCCGGCCGCCGGTGATCCTGCTGGACGAACCCCTGACCTCGTTCGACGTGGTGGTGGCCCTGGAGATCAAACAGCTGCTGCGGGAGCTGCGGCAGGACCATGTGATCATTTTTTCCACCCATATTTTGCAGCTTGCCACCGACCTGTGTGATGAGATCGCGGTGCTGAGCGAGGGGCGCCTGCGGCAGGTGGACAGCCAGACCCTGAAGAGCAAGGATTTTGAGGCCGAGATCATCGAGATGCTGAAAGACGAGGAACACCATGATTGACACCCTGAAACAGATCGCCGGCATGAAGGCCGCCCTGGGGGTAAACGCCTTTTGCTACTACTTCAAACGGCTCTGGCTCCTGGGCCGCCTGATGCCGGAAAACATCTACTCGCGCTATGGCCTCAAAAAGGGTCTCGCGGCGGCGGCGGTGATCCTTCAGCAGATCGCCGGCTTTTGCACAAAGCCGCTTTATCTGTTGGTCTTTGCCGGGCTGCCGCTGCTGTCCGCTCTCGGGCAGGGCCGGGTGCCCGAGGGGCAGGGGGTCGCCGCCATGGCGCAGATCCTGTTTTTTCTGAACTGTGTGTTGGGCGCCTTTGGCGACAGCCAGATCTTCACCGTCACCCGCGACAAGATCGTGTGCGTCAAGCACATGCGCCTGAATGCGCGCCGCTATGTGCAGGGATACCTGGCCTTTAAATACCTGCCCTTTTTTATCTATTACCTGCCCTGGCTGCTGGCGGCGGCCCGCCTGCTGGGCGGCACGCTTTTGCAGGGCGCTTTGGTGTGGCTTATGCTGCTGGCCTTCCGCATGCTGGGTGAAGGGTTCCAGCTGCTGCTGTTCGACCGCACAGGCAGGGTGATCTCGCGCAATATGGCGTACAGCTGGGCCATGATCGCGGTGGGGCTCGGGGGGGCATACCTGCCCCTTGCCCTGGGCGGGGGCTGGCAGCTGGGGGCGGTTCTGCTGCACCCCGCCTGCGCGGTGCCTTACGCCCTGCTGGGCGGGGCGGCGCTGTGGTACATCGCCCTGGGTTACCGGGGCTACGAGAGCAAATTCCACCGCTCCATCGACCTCAACTTCCTGCTCGCCACCATGTTGAAATCCTCGTCCTCCGCCACCGCTGTGAAAGAAGTGGAAATGCGGGAAAAGGACGCCGCGGTGCCCCGCGCCCAAGAAAAAAAGCTCAAAGCCCTGCGGGGGTATTCCTATCTGAACGCCCTGTTCTTTGCCCGGCACCGGCGGCAGCTGATAAAGCCGGTATACTATCGGCTCGCGGCGGCGGGAGCCCTGTTTGCCGCGGGCACGGCGTTTGCCCTCGCCAGCCGCGAAACGGCGGTACAGCTGAGCCAAAATCTGGCCGCACAGCTGCCGCTGTTCATCTATGTGATGTATTTCATGACCGTGGCCGACAAAGCCGGCCGGGCCATGTTCTACAACTGCGACAAGGATATGCTGCGCTATGCTTATTACCGCCAGCCCCAAACGATCCTTGAAAATTTTCGCATCCGCCTTGTCCGCGTCGCCCTGTACGATCTTGCCATCGCGGGGGCCGTGTGCCTTGCGGCGGCGGGCTTTTGCCTTTTGTGCGGCACCCCGCTGCTCACCGCCGACTTTGCGCTCTTCTGTGCGGCGATCCTTTTGTTATCGGTGCTGTTCACCGCGCACCATCTGTGCCTTTACTATATCTTCCAGCCCTATTCGGAGAGCCTGAAGGTCAAAAACCCCTTTTACTCGGTGGTAAACGTCTTCATGTATACGCTGTGCTTTTTCTGCCTGCAGATCAAGGTGGGGGGCCTTGCCTTTACCCTGGCGGTGCTGGGCTTCACTGTCGTTTACATCGCCGGCGCGCTGGCGCTCGTTTACCGGTTTGCCCCCAGGACCTTCCGGGTCAAATAAAACGCCGTTTCGCCCTTTCCCGAAACGTAGCTGCCGGTTTTCCTTATCCTCCAGGCCTTTGTTTTCCACTGCGGCCTTTCCCCCTGCAAATTGATTCCATATAAACAAGGTCGGGCTGACTTCTCAAAGGGATGCAGCCCGACCTTGTTTTTCTTTTTGGGCGTTCCTGCCTTTTACGGCAGCCCCGCCGCACTTTGCAGTGATTTGCAGAGCGTTAAGGGCAGTGCCTGTTAACGCCCCCCTTGGTAAATCAGGATTTCCAAAAGGGCGGATAACACGGTTCCATTGGTGATGAGCTCAAAGTTGGGCCCGTATTCCTCGCGGAAAATGCGCAGGGCCTGCAGCACCGCCATCTTGTTGTGCTGCTCCGGTTGCACCTTAACAGCATATTCCGCGCCGTTGATGGTCATGTTTACAGTATAGCTCGCATCCAACGGCTCGGCGTGGGCTTTCATGATCAAAGCGTTGTAGAGATGCTCAAACTGCGTTTCCTTTAGCTGCCGGATAATCATAAACACGCTTCCTTTCAGTCGATCGTCCCACATTGCTTGAAAGGGTCTGCGGCGCATGATATAATATTTACGCTGCATCTGCCTTCGGGCATGTGCGGGCTGGGGAAGCGGCGTGTTTTCTTGTTGGGAGGACGCCGCTTCCTTTCATTTTTTGAGGTCGGGTTCCAGTCGGGATATCCCTCGTCTTACTGCTTCGGCAGCAGATACCGTTTCTTGTTCACAATAGGCATCAAGTATTTTTTTCGACCTTGCATCGATCTTTACACCTATTTTATACGGTTTGGGATTATCCGTCTTGGGGCCTCTTTTTTTGCCCGTTTCCAGTAAATCACCTCCCTGCGGAAATAGGACTGACCTAATTATACAATAGGACAGTCCTATTTGTCAATCCCCTCCTCCGTTTTTTACAGCCTGCGCGTTCTGTCAAAAAATGCTACAGCCGGCGCTGTGCGTAGCAAAACACGACAGGCGCCCGCCCTTGTTCATTGCGGCGTGCCCCGCCGGGGGCTATCATAGGGCCATCAGGAAACCACGGGGCACAAAAGGGCCCCGCAGATCGCATGGGAGGTAACAAGTATGTATTACAGCAACGGCAACTACGAAGCATTCGCCCGCCCCTTAAAGCCTGCGGGCGTGGATGAAAAATCGGCCTGGCTGGTGGGCGCTGGCCTGGCCAGCCTGGCGGCCGCCTGCTTTTTGGTGCGCGACGGCCAGATGAAGGGCGAGCGCATCCACATCCTGGAAGAGCTGCCCCTGCCTGGCGGCGCCTGCGACGGCATCTGCGATCCCACCAAGGGGTTCATCATCCGGGGCGGCCGCGAAATGGAAAATCATTTTGAGTGCCTGTGGGATCTGTTCCGCTCCATCCCCTCCCTCGAAACCCCGGACGTGAGCGTGCTGGACGAATACTACTGGCTGAACAAGGCCGACCCCAACTATTCGCTCATGCGGGTCACCGAGCGCCGCGGCCAGGACGCCCACACCGACAAAAAGTTTGCCATGAGCGACAAGGCCTGTATGGAGCTGATGCAGCTGTTCTTCACCAGGGACGAGGACCTCTACGACAAAAAGATCAGCGACGTGCTGGGCGAGGAATTCTTCAAGTCCAACTTCTGGCTGTACTGGCGCAGCATGTTCGCCTTTGAGGACTGGCACAGCGCGCTGGAAATGAAGCTGTATGTGCAGCGGTTCATCCACCACATCGGCGGCCTGCCCGATCTGTCGGCCCTCAAATTCACCAAGTACAACCAATATGAATCCCTGATCCTGCCCATGGTGGACTACCTGGAAAAGCACGGGGTCGATTTTGTGTACAACACCCGGGTGACCAACGTGCTGTTCCAAAAGCGCGGCGGCAAAAAGGTGGCCTCCCAGCTGGTGCTGGAACAAAACGGCCAGGCCCGCACCCTGCCCCTCACCGAAAACGACCTGGTGTTCGTGACCAACGGCAGCTGCACCGAAAACTCCAGCCTTGGCGACGACGACCACGCCCCTGTGCTGAACACCCAGCCCGGCCAGGGCGGCTGCTGGCAGCTGTGGCGCAACATCGCAAAGCAGGACCCGGCCTTTGGCCGCCCGGACAAATTCTGCACCGATCTGCCCGCCACCAACTGGGAGTCGGCCACCGTCACCACGCTGGACGGCCGCATTCCGCCCTACATCCAAAAGATCTGCCAGCGCGACCCCTTCAGCGGCAAGGTGGTCACCGGCGGCATCGTCACCTGCCGCGATTCCAAGTGGCTCATGAGCTGGACCGTGAACCGCCAGCCCCATTTCAAGGACCAGCCAAAGGACCAGCTGGTGGTGTGGGTGTACGGCCTGTTCACCGATGTGCCCGGCGACTATGTAAAAAAGCCCATGCGGCAGTGCACCGGTTATGAGATCACCCAGGAATGGCTCTACCACCTGGGCGTGCCCGTGCAGGACATCCCGGACATGGCCCGCAATTCGGCCCACTGCATCCCCTGCATGATGCCCTACATCACCGCGTTCTTCATGCCCCGCACCCAGGGCGACCGGCCCCAGGTGGTGCCCGAGGGCTGCGTGAACTTTGCGTTCCTGGGCCAGTTTGCCGACACCGTGCGCGACACCGTGTTCACCACCGAGTATTCCGTGCGCACGGCCATGGAGGCGGTCTATACCCTTTTGGATGTGGACCGCGGCGTGCCCGAGGTATGGGGCAGCGTATACGATGTGCGCGCCCTGCTCGACGCCACCGTAAAAATGCGCGACGGCAAAAAAATCACCGACATGAAGCTCCCCTTCATGCTGCGCTTTGTTCTGAACAAGGCACTCAAAAAGATGCACGGCACTGTCATCGAGGAGCTCATGCAGCGCTACCATGTGATCTGACCGCGCTTTTGCCTTTTGAACAAAGCGGCGCCCCGGCTGTGAAGCTTCCACAGCCGGGGCGCCGCTTTACTTTTTATTGGGTGCGCACGCCGCTTTTTGTCTGTTCCACAATGCTGTCCATGATATCGCGGGTCAGGCTGCCCTGGATGTAACCGAACACGCTGCCCTCCGCGTCAATCATAAAGGTGGTGGGGTAGGCGCTGATGCCATACTGGCGGAACAAATCGCCCGTCACATCCATCACCACCGGGTAGGTGTAGCCGCCGTCGGCCAAAAATTTGGTGATCTCCTCGGCGGTTTTGTTGTCCACTGCATTGGGGTAATCTGCACTTTTGGGGTTTGCCACGCCCAGCACCACCAGATCCTCGGCGTTTCCGCCGCTGTCCAGGTAAAGCTGCTCGATCTCGGGCATCTCGCGCTGGCAGGGGCCGCACCAGGTAGCCCAAAAGTTCAGGAACACCACCTTGCCCTGGTAGTCGGACAGGGTGTGGGTTTCGCCGTTCTGGTCCACCAGGGTGAAATCCGGCGCAGGGGGAAGCTCGGCGGCCGAACTGCTGTCCGGGGCCGCCTCGCTGCCTGCCGAAGAGCTGCCCGGGGAAGAAGCGTCCGCCTCACCCTGCACCTCGCTGCCGGGGGCGGACGGGGCCTCGGTGGGGGCCGGGGCGCTTTGGCTTGTGCCAGGGCCGCCCCCCGCGCCCCCAAGACCGGACAGATACCCCGTGAACCCATTCATCCAGCCGGTAAACATCATCAGGCCCATCACAATCAGCAGCACGCCCCCGGCCTTGGCGGTCCAGCGCACCCAATTGGTGTGCCGCTTGAAAAAGCCCAGCACCTGGCTGGTGAACATGCCTACCGCCAAAAAGGGCAGAATAAAGCCCAGGGTGTACACCCCGATCAGCACAAAGCCCATGCCGCGGGTGGCGGCCGAGCCCGCCATCAGCAGCACGCTGGTGAGCGCAGGGCCCACACAGGGGGTCCAGGCAAAGCTGAAGGTGAACCCCAGCAGCAGTGCGGTGAGCGGGTTCATGCCCCATTTTTGCAGGTTAAAGGGCAGCCGCCACTCGCGCTGCATGAATTTCGAGCTCAAAAAGCCCAGCTGCACCAGGCCCAGCAGCATAATCAGGATGCCCCCAATGCGGGCCACCATGGCGCGGTTGCCGCTCAAAAAGCGCCCCAGGCTGGTAAAACCCAGCCCCAGCAGGAAAAACGCAAAGCTCACGCCGATCACAAAGAATACTGTATTGCGCATTGTGACCCGGCGGCGCTGCCGGTCGGTCAGATCTCCGGCGGCCGCTCCCCCGGCCAGATACCCCAGGTACAGCGGCACCAGCGGCAGCACACACGGGGAAAAAAAGCTCAGCAGCCCCTGCACAAAAACAGTAAGGGCCGAAACCCCGGTTTCAACGGTAAAGCCCATAAAACAGGCCTCCTTTTTGTTGGGATGCCCCTGTAAAAGGGGGAATGGTTTTTATTATATGCGGGTTTGCGCTAACTTACTGTGGCAAAGTCACATAAGGGGTGCAAAAAGCCAAAAGCGGCTGCTTAACAGCCCCCTGTGCAAAACATCTGGTTTGACATTTACATCCGCTGGAATTAGACTGTAGAAAAGCAGCCTGTTTTTCTGTGGCAGGCACGCCGGGTCAACGTGTGAGGTGATTTTGTGGAGCCTTTTATAAAAGTGGGCATTGGGGTAATGATCCTAAGAGAAAACAAGATCCTTTTGGGGCATCGCGTTGTAAATGGGCCAGACACCGGCGGCATTTACGAACCGGGCAGCTGGTGCCTGCCGGGGGGCAAGCAGGAATACCACGAAACGATTTTTGAAGGGGCGGCCCGGGAGGTCCGGGAGGAAACCGGCCTGACGATTTGGGACCTTCAGGTCTTCAGCGCGGTCGACGATATCCAGCCCCATAAACATTTTGTAACCCTCCAGGTAATCGCCAGGGCCCACGCGGGAGAGGCCAGGGTGATGGAGCCGGGCAAGCAGGACGCCTGGGAATGGTTTTCGCTGGATGCTTTGCCCCAAAAGCTTTACTCCCCCTCGGAAAAATTCATCCGGGCATACATGAGGCAAGAAAAGCCGTAAGGAAGTTCCGCCCGTTCGGCCGCTGTTCAGCGCGGTCAAGCAAGCGGAACAGAAGAACGGCCGCCATTCCCCAAAGGGATGGCGGCCGTTCTTAATTTTACCCACAGAAGGTCCGGCGGCAGCGGGCCGGCCCCGTTTTTGTTATTCTTTGTCGGCCTTCTTGGCAGGCGCAGCTTTTTTTGCAGGCTCCGTTTTCTTGGCGGTTTCCGTCTTTTTAGCAGGCGCAGCCTTCTTGGCGGGGGCGGCTTTCTTTTCAGTCAGCGCCTTGGTGGTCTTGGGCTGCTCGGCCAGCGCCTTGGTGGTCTCGGCGGGCTTCACCAGCTCGGCCTTGGGCGCGGCCTTTTTGGCGGCGGGCTTTCGGCCCGGCTTTTTGGCAGCAGGCTTTGCTTCGGCTTTTGCGGGCTCAGCAGCCTTTTGGGCGGCGGCTTTCGGCGCTGCTCCGGCTTTTTTGGCGCGGGCGGCTTTCTTCACAGCCTTTGCCTCCTGCACCAACCAGATCTGGTTCTCACCGTTCACGTCCTGCCAGATCTGCAGCCGCGCGCCGTTCTCCTGGTTCATGCCCACCACATCCAAACATTTGCCCGAAAGGTTCGAGCGGATCTTCACGCGGCCGTCGCCGGTGGATTCCAGCACCCACAGCTGGCTGGAACCGCTGGCCCCCTCCCACTGGTGGACCCAGGTGCCGTCCACCACGCCGCCGGCGATCAGATCCAGCATTTTGCCGGTGAACCTGTTGCAGATGCGGTACACCCCGTCGCCCGCGCGCACAAAGCTCCACTGCTGCCAGTCCTCGCCCGCATAGTCCCACAGCTGAATGGCGGCGCCGTTCTCGGTGTTGAAGTCGGCCACCTCTACCACCTTGCCATTTGCGGCGGTGATGGTGTAATATTTATCTGCACTGATCACAGTTTGCTCGCTGCTCTTTTTCATTGTTTTTACCTCTCCTTTTCAGTGTGCAAAACCCTCCGCATACGCCGGTCTGCCGGCCGGTGCGGCCGGTTTCGGTATGCTTTGGTAAAATTATAGCATTCCTGTAGAATACGTCAAGCAAAACCACTGAAAAAGCCAATTTCCGGGTCTTTTCGACCCCTGAAAGGACGCAAAAATGCAGTATTCCCACATCGAACCGGCCACATTTCTGGCACGCCCCAACCGCTTTGTGGCAACGGTGCGCGGCAACGGCGAACCGTTCGCCGTGCATGTGAAAAATACCGGGCGCTGCGCTGAGCTTTTGGTGCCCGGCGCGCCGGTATACCTGGAGCGCAGCGAAAACCCGGCCCGCAAGACCCCCTGTGACCTGGTGGCGGTAAAAAAGGGTTCCCTGCTGGTGAACATGGATTCCGCCGCCCCCAACGCCGCCGCCAAGGAGTGGCTGGCCGCGGGCGGCCTTGGCCCGCTGGGCGCGCTTCGCGCCGAATACCGGCTGGGCGATTCCCGCTTCGATTTTTACGCAGAACAGGCGGGGCAAAAAATGCTGGTCGAGGTAAAGGGCTGCACCCTGGAAACGGGCGGGTACGCCCGTTTCCCCGACGCTCCCACCCTTCGGGGCCTGAAGCATGTGCGGGAGCTCACGGCACTGGCCGGGCAGGGCTGGCGCTGCTGTGTGCTCATCGTGATTCAGATGAAAGGCCCCTATGCGTTTGGCCCCAACTGGGCCGCCCATCCCGCGTTTGGCGAGGCTCTTCGGATGGCCGCGGCGGCAGGGGTGCAGGTGCTGGCATATGACTGCCGGGTCACGCCCGAAAGCATGGCTTTGGACCGTCCGGTACGGGTGGAGCTGTAAGGGCTCATATTGCCCGCAGCACCGCCAGGGCCGCGTAATGCGCTACCTGGAACCGCTCGGGCGCAATGCGCGCCACCAGCTGGCGATGCTCCTGCCCGAATTGTTCCAGCGCCTGCCCCCTGAGCGAGGCGCCCACCCCGCGGCAGGCCATGATCCGGCCGTGCCAGCCCTCGCGGGTAAAGGGCACCGGCAGATCGTACACCTGGCTGCACTCGGGCGTAAAATACGCCCCATACACTTCCGGCACCGGGATGGGGCGGCGCACCTCGTTGCAGCCGGTCCACTGGGGGTTATATTGCAGGATCAACCGTTCGCTGGCCGCCGCGATCTCGTCCTCCGCGGGCAGCCAGGCCATATAGAGCGCCGCAAACCGGCCGCCCGGCCGCAGCAGGCGGTGCAGCGCCGGGGCCAGGACCCCATGGTCAAAATAGGTAAAGCACTGGCAGGCGGTGATCTCATCGAAACTGGCCGGGGCAAAGGGCATTTCCTCGGCGCGGCAGCAGAAAAACGGGATCTCCATGCCCGCCTGTTCCGCCAGCCGCCTGGCCTCCCTGATCTGCCCGGGGGCCGAGTCCACCCCGGTAAAGTGCGCTCCGCAGGAATACATGGCCCTGGGCAGCACCCCAGTGCCGGTGCCGAGATCCAGCACCTCTTTGCCCGGGCCGCAAAGCCCCGCGTCCGGCAGCGCCTGCCAAAAGCGGGGCGGGTAAATATCCCGGTAGCGGGCGTAATAGCCCGAGGCGAGGCTCCAGTCAAAGGGGCGGCCTCCGTCAACGCCGGCTCGATCCATCCCACGTTCCCTCCCTGTTGTGATTTTTCCCACTATAGCACATCCGCCTCTTCGATGCAACCGAAAAACGGGGGCACCGGTCAGCGCTGACCGGTACCCCCGTTTTTGATGCCGCGGCCTTGGCGCCACAAGCCCCTCCCGGGCGCTCAGCAGCCGGCCAGCACCTCGTCCAGCTCCAGTGTTTTGGCGCCGTTTTCCAGCACAAAGCAGGGAATGCCGACCCCGCCTGCCCGGCGCACGGTGTCGTACATCGGCTCGCTCTCGCGCAGGGCCAGGTACGCTTTCAGATCCGCCAGCGAGGCGGACAGGTCCTTGAACTCGATGTTTGCGCCCGCTCTGCGAAGCTCGCACAGCGCATAGACGGTGTCGGGGCAGAGATGGCTGCCGATCACGGTCACGTTCATACAAAATACCTCCTAAAATTCATCCTGCCTTGAGTATAGCTCCCCTTTTCGGATTTGTAAAATTGAATTATAATATATCTATATTCATTTTTTTCGATACATCAAGGAGACGGTGATATGGAGCTTCGCAATCTGAACACCTTTATACGGGTGGCGGACCTGAACAGCTTTTCCCGCGCGGCGGCGGAGCTGGGCTACATGCAGTCCACCGTGACCACGCAGGTCCAGCTGCTGGAACAGGAGCTCGGCCTGCCCCTGTTTGACCGGCTGGGCAGGCATATCGCCCTCACCCCGGCGGGCGAGATCCTGCTGGAGCACGCCCGCGCTCTGGTGCGGGGCGCCGAGAATGCAAAGCTTGCCGTGCGGCAGCCCGGCCCGCCCCGGGGCAAGCTGCGGCTGGGGGTCTTTACCTCACTGTGCGGCGGGCCGCTGCCGCAGCTGCTGCGCCGCTATCATGAGCGGTATCCCCAGGTGAACCTGGAGGTGCAGACCGGCAGCTGGAACCAGCTTGCCCGCCAGCTGAACGCGGGCGGGCTGGACCTTGTATGGCTTTTGGGCGAGGGGCCGGTCCCCGGCAGCTGGGCCCAAAGCTGCTCCGGGGCCCACCCGCTGCAGCTTGCCGCGGCGCCGGGCAGCCCCTGGGCCAGCCCCGGCCCCGTGCCGCCCGCCAGGCTTTCGGGCATACCCTTTCTTTTTACCGAACAGGGCTGCCCCTACCGGGCCGTGTTTGAAAATTTTTGCGCGCTCCAGGGCCTGCAGCCCCATATTTTTTTGGAAACCGACAGCACCACCGCCATTTTGAAGTTTGCTCTGAGCGGGCTGGGCGTGGCCCTGCTGCCCGGCTTTTTGCTGGAGGGGCCCCAGGCCCGGGGCGAGCTTGTGCCGCTGCAGGTGGAGGGGTTTGCGGCGGTGGTGCCCAGCCGCCTGTTCCGCCACGCCGCAAAATGGAAAACCCCGGCCATGGAGGCCTTTCTGGCCTTGGCCGGGGAAGTTTGAAACAATGCCTGGGCGCCGCTTATGCGTTTACGATCAGGTATACCATATAAGCGAGATAGGCCGTCAGCCCTGCCGCCCCCATGGGCTTTGTCATGCGGCCCTTAATGCGGCACCACACAAAAAGCGCGCCTGTGAGGGCCAGAAGGATCAGGGCGTCCACCAAAATGCCCGCGGGCGCCTCGATGGGGTTCAGCGCGCTGGACGCGCCCAAAATGAACAGGATATTAAAGGTGCTGGAACCGATGGCGTTGCCCAGCGCAAGGCCGCTCTCCCCTTTTTTTGCCGCCACAATGCTGGTGGCAAGCTCCGGCAGGCTGGTGCCCACCGCCACGATGGTCAGGCCGATCAGCGTTTCGGTGAGACCCAGCGTGCGGGCGATGGCGCTGGCGCTTTCCACCACCAGGTCGCCCCCCCAAATAATGGCCGCGGCCCCCAGCACAATAAACACCACACATCTGACCGGGGAGATGGTCTCCGTGCAGGGCTCGGTGCCGGCGCGGTTTTTCAGGGTGGCCGCCACCGTCCATGCAATATAGGCTATGATTCCCGCCATCAGCACAAAGCCCTCCCAGCGGGCCAGCACACCGTCCAGCAAAAATACCACCAGCAGGGCGCTGGCCCCCACGCACACCGGGAAATCCCGGGTGAGCAGCTGCTTTTCCAGCGAAAAGGTCATGATAAGCGCACACAGGCAGGCCACCACCATGAGATTGAAGATGTTCGAGCCGATCACATTTCCCAGGGAAAGGCCGTTTGCCCCCACAAGCCCCGCGGTGATGGATACCGACGCCTCGGGCAGGCTGGTGCCGATGGCCACGATGGTGAGGCCGATCACCACCCCCGGCACCCGCAAAAGGCGGGCGATGCCGGAGGAGCCGTCCACAAATGCGTCCGCCCCCTTGAGCAGCAGCGCAAAGCCGAACAACAGTACCACACAATTCCAGATCATTCGATCCATTCCTCCCTTATTCTTGGGCGCAGGCACAAAAAAAGAGACTTCTATTGTGCCCCAAAGCACAACAAAAGTCTCGCTCCGAACGCCAAGGCACCCGTGCGCGGCCCGGTACCGGGGCTGGCAGCCCCCGCACGGGATGACGGACCGCGCCACGCCGCGTTCCGGGGAACGGGGCGCGAACTACTCCCTTTTATTGGATGTATCCTATTGTAAACGAGGGGGCGGCCCCTGTCAAGGGCCGCCCCCTCGTTTTTAACGCTTTTCATGCCAGGGCCTTGTGTACCATGGTCAGGCTGTACACGCCGCTTTGGCTGCCGCTGCATCCGCCAAGCGGCTCCGCCACGCTTTTCATCGCAGTGTCGATCACATAATTGCAGTAGTCGTCCGAGCAGCTGGCCGCAATGCGGCCCTCCGCCCTGCCCTTGGCGATCAACCCAGCTTTTATCGCCCGGCCTTCGGCGTCCCGCTGCTCCATCTCGGTCTTGTATCTCTCGGCAAGCTCCGGCAGATCATTTGCGGAAAAGCTGCTCATGATCAGCCAATACACCCCGCCCTGCAGGCGGCTGCGCTCAGCCACACACCGCTGCAGCGCCTCCAAATCCTCTTCAAAGCTGCCGCCGGGCGTAATTGAGGCCCTTAACTCGGTCAGCTCCTTCTCCAGGCACCAGAGCATGGTGTGCACCAGAATTTCTTCCTTGGAGTCAAAATATTCGTACAGGGTGCCCTTGCCACCCCGGCCGCGGTGGCAATATCCTGCACCTTTACGGTGTACAGGTTCTCCCCCTGCTTTGCCAGGTCCAGCACGGCGCCGAATATCCTTTGCTGTTTTTCGGTATACATCAGTCGTCCTCCCCCACATCCACATTTTTGAGCTGCCGGCGGAACAAAAGGTCATACAGCACCGGCACCACGAACAGGGTGAGCAGGGTTGCGTAGGCCAGGCCGCCGATGGTTACCAGCGCCATAGGCTGCGCCATCTCGGCCCCCATGCCCTTGGAGAAAACCATCGTGCTCATGGCCAGAATGGTGGTCAGGGCGGTCATCAGGATGGGCCGGATGCGGGCCTTGCCCGTAAGCAGAAGCGCCGCCCGCTTTTCCATGCCCGCCAGCCGCAGCTGGTTGGTATAATCCACGAACACAATGCCGTTGTTCACCACAATGCCCGCCAGGATCAAAAAGCCCAGCATGGAAATCACCGAGAGCGGCTGCCCTGCCAGCCACAGCGCAAGCAGGCCGCCGGTGAACGCCAGAGGCATGGTGAACATCACAATAAAGGGCGACAGCAGGCTTTGGAACTGGGCCACCATGATCAGGTAAATGAACACCACCGCCAGCAGGATCATCAGCACCAGATCGCCCATGGCGTCGGCAATGGTCTGGGTTTCGCCGCCGATCTCCACGGTATAGCCGTCCGGCACCTCATAGTCGGCCAGCAGCTTTTCCACCTGGCGGCCGATCAGGGTGGTGTTATAGCCCTCGGCAGTGGCCGCGGTCACGGTCATGTAGCGCTGCTGGTTTTCGCGGTTCACCGAGGCCACGCTCAAATCGCTCTTCAGGCTGGCAAAATCGGCCAGGGTGTGGGTTTCGGTCACGGTTTCGCCGTCCTCGTTCTGCACACTGGTTTCAAATTCGTAATTCATCAGGTTGTCGCGGTCCACGGCGTTGCGCTCGTCCACCACATTCACCTCGTAGTCGCTCTGGCCCACCGTAAGGGTGGTGGAGGTGGTCTCCGTGGTCAGTGCGGCCGACAGCTCGCTGTAGATCTGAGCCACGGTCAGGCCATAGCGCATGGCGGCGTCCTTGTCGATCACCACCCGCAGCTGGGGCGCACCTTCCTCCTGCCCGTTCGAGGCCTCTTCCAGGCCCTCCACGCCCGAGAGCAGGTCCATCAGGTCGTGGGTGATGCGGTTCAGTGTCTCGATCTCCCGGCCTCGCACGATCAGTTCCAGCCCGCTGCCCCCCAGTGCCGACAGATCCATGTTGGAGGTGGAAACCTCGATCTCACAGCCCGGCAGCCGGGCCGAAAGTGCTTCCAGCTGCTTTGCCGCCTCCGCGCTGTTCTGCGCGGCCTTTTCGCTCAGCAGCAGGTAAAAGCTCACGCTCTCCACCTTATTGCCGCTGCTGCCGCCTCCGCCCATCATGCTCATCATTCCGCCGCCGCCCTCCATGGCGCCCACGGTCTCCACGCCGTCCACCGTGAGCATCAGGTCCATCGCCTCATCGGCCATGGCGTAAGCGTCGGCGCGGGGGGTGTCCTCCGGCAGCTTAAGGGTAGCGCTTACCTGGTTGCCGCCCATGCTGGGCATAAACTCCATGCCCATCTGGGCGGTGTGCCACACGCACACGCCCAGCAGCGCCATGGCAAGGCCCAGGGGCACCACCTTGAAGCGCAGGCAGAAGCTCAGTGCCTTTTCATAAAGAACGAGCACCTTGTCGAACAAGGGGTGCCCTTTCTCGCTGGTCGTGCGCAGTAAGGTGGAGCTGAGCGCGGGCACCACCGTCAGCGCCACCAGCAGGCTGGCGGCCAGCGAATAGGCGATGGTCAGGCCCATGTCCACAAACAGCTGGCGGGTAATGCCGCTGGTGAACACAATGGGCAGGAACACGCACACCGTGGTCAGGGTGGAGGCCGCAATGGCCCCGGCCACCTGCTTTGCGCCTCTCACCGCCGCTTTTGCCGCGGGCATGCCCTCGCCCCGCAGGCGGTAGATGTTCTCCATCACCACAATGGAGTTATCCACCAGCATGCCCACGCCCAGCGCCAGGCCGGACAGGCTGATCATGTTCAGGGTAACGCCCGAAAAATACATCAGCACCACCGCGAACATCAGGCTGATGGGGATGCTGAACGCCACCACGCCGGTGGGGCGCAGGTCCTTCAGGAACAGCGCCAGCACCAGAATGGCCAGCAGCGCGCCCCAGGCAAGGTTCGAGAGCACCGTGTTCACGGTCATTTTAATGTAGTCGCCCTGGTCCATCAGGGGGGTAATGCGAAGGCCGGGGTACTTTGCCTCCAGCTCCTCAATGGCGGCGTTCGCCGCCTTGGACACCGCGCTGGTGGAAGCGGTGGAGCTTTTCTGGATGCTCAGGGCCACGGCCACGTTGCCGTTCACCCGGGCATAGCTCTCGCCGCTGTTATCGATCATGGTCACCGTCGCCACGTCCGAAAGCCGGATGTCCCCCACGCCGCCGGCCTCCATGTGCAGCAGCATGGCGTTTTCCAACTCTTCCAGGCTGGCGAACGCGTCGCCCACCTTCAGCAGATACTGATCCTCGCCCTGGTACAGATAACCGGCGGGCATGGCAAAGTTCTGCGCCATCACCAGCTTTGCCACCATATCCTTGGTGAGCAGCTGGCTCATGTCGGCATTTTTCAGCGCCTCCTCGCGGGCGTCGTCGAACTGCTCCCGGGCGTCCTTCAGCGCTTCCTCACCCTGCTTGAGGCTGGCCTCGGCGGCCGCCATCTGGGCCGCGCCGCTGCCAAAGCCGGCGGCGGCGTTCAGCTTGCCCGTCTCCAGCTCCTTGTAGGCGGCCTGGGCCTTGTCGATGCCCTTTTGTGCCTCTTCCTTCATCACCTTCGCGGCCGCCAGCTCGGTGGTCAGGTTCGCCAGCTCGGTTTCGATCTCAGCAACGCGGGCAGGGGCTGTTTGTGCTTTTGCCAGCATTCCCAGGAAACTTTCCTTGGTAAGAGATTTTATTTCATCAGGAATGGTAGCGCCAACGCCCGGGGTATTAATGATTGTCTGCCATGCTCCATCCCACACAGTATCATCAGCTGCTTGAATGACGCCAACCGCCGCAGTTGTGTCTGTAACAGTTGTTGAAGAAATTCCACTCGCAATCATACAAGCAAGCCCTTCCAGCATGCTCTGGTTCGATGCCAGCTGCTGCATCCCCTTGAGTTCCATCTCCAGCGCGGCCTTGCTGGCGTTCAGCGCCGTTTCCTGGCTGGCCAGGGCCTGCGCCTGGGCGATGGCGGAATCCAGCTGGGCGCTGGCGTCGGCCAGCTTGTCGGCAGTTTCGGCCTGTTTGTCCTCCAGCTCGGTCTTGCCGCTGGCAAGCTCGGCCTTGCCGTCCGCAAGCTCTTTCTGGGCCTTGTCCAGCTCCGCCTTGGCGTCGGCCAGCTTGTCGTTCACGCTGGCCAGCACCCTGGTGTTGATGGCCTCGATCTTCTCCTCGTCCAGGCGGATCTCCACGCTGCGCTCCACAAGGCCGGTGCCGCTCACGCTGGCCACCCCCGCCTGCCGCTCGAACGCGGGGATCAGGGTGTCGTTTGCAAACTCGGTCAGCTGGTAAATGTCCATGCCCTCCCTGTCGGCGCTGGCGATCATCACCGGCAGCATATCCGGCGAAAGCTGCAGCAGCATGGGGTTTTGGGCGGTGTCGGGCAGGTAGCCCTTCACCTGGTCCAGCGCGGTGGAAAGGTTCACCATGGCGCTGTCCATATTCGTGCCGTTCTCAAATTCCAGCACCACCATGCTCACATTCTCGCTGGAAGAGCTGGTCACGCTGGTCACCCCGTTCACGGTGCCCAGCCCCGCCTCCAGGGGGGCGCTCACGGCGGTCTCCACCTTTTCGGGGCTGGCCCCGGGGTAGGTGGTCACAACCACCACATAGGGCAGCTCCATGGCGGGCAAAAGGTCGGTGGTCATGTTCATAAAGCTGATGACCCCCAGCACGATTACCATCACCACCGCCACCAACACGGTGAACGGCTTTTTCACGCAATATTTCGGCATAAGTACGGCTTTCTCCCCTGTGCGGGCCGCTCTGCCGCAGCCGGCGGCGGCCCTTCCATATTTTTCCGACCGACCGGTCGGTCGGCTCACGTTGCCCAGTATACTCTTTTCCTGTGTAAAATACAACCGCCCCTCTTTTAAAATATTTGTAAACTTTTTTGGATCGGAGCTTTCATAAATCTTCCGGCAAAAGCTCCCCTTGCCCCTTTCCTTTTCCTCCCGGGCCGCGCGGGGGCGGCCGCATCTCCCCGCCGCGGGGCGCAAAAGCAATATTTCAGCCGCCCCGTTCGTTTTAACAGTAAAAGCATTCCTGCTTGGGAGGTGGATCCGCCTGTGAAAACCATCCGCAGAATCCTGTGCCCCGCGCTCGTCTGTGCTCTGCTCGCGGCCTGCGCCGCGCCGCCCGGCCCCGGCGCGGCGGCCTCCCAGCCCCCCGCTTCCGGTTCAGCGCCGGCCCCCGCCGCGGTCCCCGCGCAGGGCAGCGTGCCGGCTTCCAGCTATTACATCCTGTATGCCGGCGAGTACAGCCAGAACACCGTTCTGTACGGCGAGGGCCGGGTGCTGTACAACGGCCCGGGCGGGGCAAACTTTGTAACGGATGCCGCCACCGGCCGGATCGCCGGCTACGCGGTGACCGGGCACCGGCCCGAGGGTTCTTTCGGGGGCTTTTACGACCTCTCCGGCCGGCAGCTGCTGGGCTGCGCGCCGGACGCTCTGCTGAACGACTGGGCCCACCTGCAGTACAACGCGGTGATCGAGATCAACAGCGAGTCCGACAGCCTGTACCGCAACCTGAAAACCGGCGAGACCCGCCTCCAAGGCTACGGCCGGCCCGAAAAGATCGCCCCGGGCGTCTACCTCGCCACCCGCCCGGGGATGCAGCCGGTCAGCGTGCTGGTAAACGACGAGCTGGAGGTCCTCCGCGATCTGGCCCCCTGGTATATCTTCTCTCCGAACGAGCCCACCCCCGGATATCTTTGCGCCTCCAAAATGGTTTGGGACGGGGAGCTGGGCCGCACGGAAGACGCCCTCTTCTGCATCGCCACCGGCGAGATCCTGGAGGGGTTCCAGTGCGTCTGCGGCCCCGGGCGCGCCTGCTTCGGGCAGGGCGGCGAATATGTGGTCACCGAGCTCTCCACCGGCCGGCAGCTTGCCCGCGGCCCAAAGCCCTTTGTCTGGTGCATGGGCGATGACTGGGCCGTGCGCGGGCCCGAGGACGAATTCCACACCGTGCAGCTCGGCGGGCGGCAGTATTCCTGCCGGTGGTTCACCCAGCAGGACGGCCGCTTTTTGCTGAACCTGGAAAACGACACTGTTCTGCTGCTGGACGCCCAGGGCGGCGCGATCGCCAGCAGCGCCACCCTGGGCGCCCAAAACATCTCGCTGCTCCCCGGCGGCTTTTATACCGTCTCTCACGGGGAAGACGGCACCGACACGGCCCTTTATTCCCCTGACGGCGCGCTCCTCGCCCGCAGCAGCCGCTACACCTATATCTACAACCAGTGGCGGGGCATCGCGAACAACGAGCTTCTTTCCGGCCTGTACCAGGCCTCCTACCAGCAGGGGCGGGCGTCTCTGTGCGATCTGCTGGGCGCGGACGGCTCGCCCCTGCTCACCGGGCTCAACCGCATTTATTCGGCGGATGAATACGGCGCGGCGGTGCGCCGGGGCTTCACCCGCGGCGTGATGGACTACCAGGGCCGCTGGGTGTGGAGCGAAAGCATCTTCGACAGCTTTGAAGACGAGGAGGATGAACCATGGTAAAGCGCATTTCTTGCGGCGCGCTGGCCGCGCTGCTGCTGCTCACTGCCGCGGGCTGCGGCGGCTCCGTGCCCCCGGCGGGCTCCGCGGCGCCGCTCCTCTCTCCGCCGCCCGCCGCCTCCGCGCCCGCCGCCCTGCCCACGCTGGACAATTACCCTGTGGTGGACGGCTCCACCGCCTGCCTTCCCCTGATGGCCCAGGTGATGAGCAGCGTGTGCGGCATCCCGGTCGGGGAGGCCGAGGCCTGCTGCACCGCCAGCAAAACAGCCCAAAGCTGGCGCAACCTGGCAAGCGGCGCCGCCGACCTTCTGCTGGTGTACGAGGCGCCGGCCGAAGTCCAAAAAGAGCTGGAAAGCGGCCCGGCGCTGGACATCGCCCCCATCGGGCGGGACGCGCTGGTGTTCATCGTCAACGAGCAGAATCCGGTCGAGAGCCTCACCCGCAGCCAGCTTGTCGCCATCTACGCCGGCCGCATCGTCAACTGGAGCGAGGTGGGCGGTCCCGACCAGCCGATCGTGGCCTTCCAGCGGGACGAGACCAGCGGCAGCCAGACCCTGTTCAAAAAACTGCTCATGGGCCCGGAGCCCCTCATGGACGCCCCCACCGAGCTGCGGCCCGGCATGATGGGCGGCCTGATCGACGGCCTGGCCGGCTACAGCGGCGCGGGCAATGCCCTGGGCTATTCGGTGTTTTACTACGCCAGCGAGATGTACCAAAAGCCCGGCCTCAAATTTTTGGCCGTGGACGGGGTGCTCCCCTCCGCCGGGACCATCGGCGACGGCACCTACCCGCTCACCAACGAGTTTTACGCGGCTGTGCGCGCTGAAACCGGGGCCGATGCCCCCGCCCGCCAGCTGTTCAATTGGGTGTGCGGCCCCGCCGGCAGGCAGGCGGTCCAGGCGGCCGGCTACGTGCCCGCCGGATAAGCTGCCCCTTTTTTCTCCCCCGCCCCGCGCCGGGCGGGGGCTTTTTTTGCTCCTTGCCCCGCGGCATTGCGCCCACGGCCGGTTCGTGCTATGATAAAGTAAAATTCATGTAAAATACCGGGAGAACGGCGGGCATGGCCCGCCGTTTGCAGCGCAGGAGGGGGCCATTTACCCATGGAGCAGTCAAACGCACAATTCCGCCGCATGATCGAAACCCCGATCCCAAAGCTCATCCTCACCCTGTCGGCGCCCACCATCGCCAGCATGCTGATCAGCTCGATCTACAACCTGGCCGATACCTTTTTTGTGGGCCAGATCGGCACCACCAGCGCCTCGGGGGCGGTGGGCGTGGTGTTCAGCCTGATGGCGATCCTGCAGGCCTTCGGCTTTATGATCGGCATGGGCGCGGGCAGCATCATCAGCCGCTTTCTCGGCCAGCAGGACGGCGAGAGCGCCAACCGTTTTGCCAGCACGGCGTTCTTCCTCTCGCTGGGGTGCGGCGCGGTGATCGGCGCGCTGGGGCTTTTGTTTTTGGACCCGCTCATGCGGGCGCTGGGCGCCACCCCCACCATCCTGCCCTACGCGAAGGACTATGCCCGCTTCATCCTGCTGGCCGCGCCGCTCATGTGCGCCAGCTTTTCCATGAATAACCTTTTGCGGTTCGAAGGCAAGGCCGCCTTCGCCATGGTGGGCCTCACCACCGGCGGCCTTTTAAACATCGCCCTGGACCCCATTTTCATCTTTGTGCTCCATCTCGGGATCTCGGGCGCGGCCCTGGCCACCGCCCTCTCCCAGTGTGTGAGCTTCTGCATCCTGCTCTCGATGTTTTTGCGCCGCAAAAGCCAGCTGGTGCTCTCGCCCCGGCTGTTCACCCGCCGCCTGGCGGACGTGGGGCGTATTCTGGCCTGCGGCCTGCCCAGCTTTTCGCGCCAGGCCCTGGCCAGCCTGGCCACCGCCCTTTTGAACGTGCAGGCCGCCATGTGGGGCGATGCCGCGGTGGCTGCCATGAGCATTGTGGGGCGCATTTTTATGTTTGTGTTCTCGGTAATGCTGGGCATCGGGCAGGGCTTCCAGCCGGTGGCGGGCTACAACTACGGGGCGGGAAAATACGCCCGGCTGCGTCAGGCCTTCCGCTTCACCCTGATTCTGGGGCAGGTCTGCATGACCCTGGTCACCGTCGGCGCCTTTTTCGCCGCGCCCTGGCTGGTGCAGACCTTCCGCAACGACCCCGAGGTGGTGCGCATCGGCGCATTGGCCTGCCGGCTGCAGTGCTGCGCCATGCTGTTCGTGCCCGCCTCCACCTGTGCCAACATGCTGTTCCAGAGCATCGGCGAAAGCGCCTCGGCCACCTTTTTGTCCTGCCTGCGGCAGGGGGTGTATTACCTGCCGCTCATCCTGATCCTGCCCTATACCATCGGCCTTTGGGGGGTGCAGGCGGCCCAGCCCGCGGCGGACCTGCTCACCTTCCTCACCTGTATCCCGTTCCTCGTCCGCTTTTTCCGCCGCCTGCCCCGCCAAGATAAGGCATAGGCCAAGCCCCTCCCGCCATACAGTAGATGCGGGAGGGGATTTTTTATGTTCGGGGTATTTTTAAGTTTCGTCGCCAGCCACATCGTATATCTGGCGCTTCATCTGGAGGCCAGCAGCTTCCCCAAGCCCTTGACGCCGACGCAGGAAATCGAGGCTTTTGCCGCGTTCAAGGCCGGCGACCTGGCCGCGCGGGACCGCATCATCCGCCACAACCTGCGCCTGGTGGCGCACATTGTAAAGAAATATTATTCCACCCCCGGCGACGCCGAGGATCTGATCAGCATCGGCACCATTGGTCTGATCAAGGCGGTGAACAGCTTCGACAACACCAAGAAGGCCCGCTTTTCCACCTACGCCTCCAAGTGTATCGACAACGAGGTGCGCATGAGCTTCCGCAAGCTGAAAAAGGCCCCGGCCACCATGAGCATGCAGGACCCCATCGAGGCGGGAAAAGACGGCAGTACCCTCACGGTGATCGACGTGGTGCCCGACGATTTTATCATTCACGAGGATTACGAGCAGCGGGAGGAAAGCGCCCGCCTGCACGATTTTGTAGAGCATCTCTCCGGCCGTGAGCGGCAGGTGATCCTGCTTCGGTACGGTCTTTCCGGTCAGCCGCCGCTCACCCAACAGGAGGTGGCTGATCTTTTGGGCATCAGCCGAAGCTACATCAGCCGCATCGAAAAGGCGGCGGTGGAAAAGCTGCGCACCGGCATGACCAGCCAGGACGCGGTGTGACCCCGCGCCCCAAAGCAGTCGGGCTGGTCCCTTTGCCCCGCGCCGCAGTCCCGGACCCCTGAACAGCAAGGCCGCCCTGTTACAGGGCGGCCTTGCTGTTTGCCGGGGCGGGCGCGGCGCCTAGGCTGTAAAATGCACGGTGGCAAGCCCTTCGCCCTCCATCAGCAGCTCCGCAGATTGCCCGGGCGAAAGGCTCAGCTGCGCCCGCATCGGTTTGTCTGTGGGGTTCAGCAGCACGCAGGCGAGGCTCCCGTCCGGGTTTTGAGCGGCGGCGGCCAAAAGGGGGGATGGATTTTCCATCCCCAAACAATGGGCGCCGGGCTTCAAAAAGCGGCTGAAATGCCCAATGGCATAATAGGCGCTGTTTTTATGGATCCGGCCGGCGGCCGTATCCGCCAAAATGGGCGCGTGGCAATAATTGCCCACGTGGTTCGGCCCTCCCTGCCAGTCCAGCAAAAGGTTCCAGTCGAAAAAGCCCTCGCACCAGTGGTTCAGGTTTTGCAGGTAATCGCGGGCATAGCGCACGGCCGGCTGCCAGCCGTGGGGCTGGGGTCCCCCCTCCAGGCAACCCTCGGTAAACAGCAGGTGCTTTTGCGGCCAGGCGTTATGTACCGCCGTTAAATTCCGGTGTTCATCGCACACATACCAGTGGAACCCCAGCCCCCACAAATAACGGGCGGCCCGCCCGCCGTACAGCGCGTCCGCCCGGGGCAGAATATTGTCGCGGTTGTGATCCCACCCCAGCAGCTTTACCTCCGGGTGATGCTGTGCAAGCCGCGGGCCCAAAAAATCCGCCACAAACGCGGCCTCCTGGGCGGGTGTGTACACGCAGGATTCCCACGGCTGCACTGCTTCCGCTTCATTCTGCACGCTCAAATACTCCACCGGCAGGCCCTGCGCCTTCATCTCGCTCAGGTAGCGGTCAATGTAGGCGGCCCATTTGTCCTGCGCCCCTTCGCGCAGCGCGCCGCCCTGCAGCATGCTGCCGTTGGTTTTCAGCCAGGGCGGCGGGCTCCAGGGGCTTGCCAGCAGTGCAAGGCCCTTGCCGCGGCGCATTGCCCGCCGCAGCAGCGGGAAAAGCCACTTCTGTTCATGCGCCAGGGTAAACGAGACAAGCTTTTCGTCGCCCGGGTCGGTGTACACATAGCTGCACAGGGAAAAGTCGCTGCTGTGAATGCTCACCCGCCCCAGCGTGTAGCCCAGCCCCTGCCCCGGGTCAAAATAAGCGCCGAGAAATTCCTCCTGCGCAGGCTCGGGCAGCAGCGAAAACACATAGGCCGCTGCCTCGGTAAACGCGCCGCCAAAGCCAAGCAGGGTTTGGCGGCGCTCCCGGGGCAGCAGGCGCAGCCGGGCAATGGGCGCGTCTTGCCCCCCCGCCGGCGGCTGGCCCCAGCGCGTGCCGCCGGGGCCGGAATATAAAACGGTGTATGGCATGTTTCCTTCTCCTTTGCACCTACAGTTCGCCGAAAAAACGCAGCTGGTATTCGTTGGGCGGTACCCCCTGCCATTGCTTGAACACGTGGTTGAAATGCTTTGCATTGAAATAACCCACCTGATGGGCCACCTCGTACATTTTGATGTTCCGGTTGGCCCGCAGCAGTTCCGCCGCTTTCTCCATGCGCACCCGGGTCAAAAACTTGATATAGGATTCGCCTGTTTCCTTGTGGAACAGGCTGCTCAGGTAGCTCTCGGATACGCCCAGTTCTTCGGCCAGCAGCGCCAGGCTGATGGGCTCGCTGTAATGCTGGTAAATATATCGTTTGCTGGCGGCGATCAGCTGGCTGCAATTCACCCCCTGTTCGCCCTGGGCGCAAAAGCACTGCACCAGCGCCCCCATCAATTCGCCCGTTTCCGCAGCGTCAAATGGCTTTCTCTCCGTTTTGAGCCGGGCATTCAATTGCTGTACCGCCGCGTCCAGCCGCACAGGCTCGGGCTGGGGCATGGCTGCGAACAGCCGCTCAGCCAAAAACAGGCCGAAACGATAGACCGTTTCACACTCGAAATCGGGCATAGCCGCTGCAAAGCTCGTCAGCTGCAGGTGGCAGCCCACCTCGCGCCCCCGCGCCGCGCAGCTGTACAAATCGCTGACAAGGGCCCGCATTTCCCCGCAAAAATTGCTGCTGCTGCCTTTCGCGGCAAGCTGCAGGCCGCTTTTACCCGTCACCATGCGCTGGGCCAGCAGGTTTTCCGCCTGCCGGTACGAGGCGTCCATCTGCAGCACGTCCGGGTACACCCTGCCCAGCGCCCCGCTCACAAAGGTATTTGTTTCCACCCGCAGATAGTCGGCTGTTTGCCGGTAAATATCGCGCGCCTGTTTTTGCACCTGCAGGTGATCCTCGCCCGCCAGATAGACCAGGGTTTTTCCGTCCGGCTCGGGCACCGAGAACCCCGGAAGCTGCTTTTTTCCCAGTAACTCGCTCACCTGCTGGGCCAGGATCATGGCAAACACCCCCTGCTCCCGCGGGGGCAGGCCGGTGCACGCCCCCTTCCAGCGGTCCACCTCCAGCAGAAGGATCGCGCCGTCGGTCTGGATCTCCTCAATGCCGAGCTGGCAGGCAAGCTTGTAATATTGCTGCAAGCGAAGGTTTTCCCGGTGGGTAACGGCGCTGATCAGGTTCTGCCCCACCAGCGTCCGGTATGCGTTGGAGTTCGATACCACCTGCAGGTAATCCTGCCGCCGGCGCTTTAAAAGCTTGATCTGGCTGATCTGCTTTTGCACGGCCAGCGCCAGCTCCTCCTTGCTCACCGGCTTCAGCAGATAGTCGCTCACGCTGTATTTCAGCGCTTGGTGTGCATAGGAAAAGTCTTCGTAGCCCGATAAAACAATCACCTTTGCCTGCAGCTTGCGTTCGCTGATCTGGCGCGCCAGCTCCAGCCCGTCCATTACGGGCATGCGGATGTCGGTGATCACCAGCTCAACGGGCACCGCCTCCAGCAATTCCAGCGCGTCCTTTCCGTTTTGGGCCAGCGTCACCCGCACCCCATCGCCGAAAAGGTTGGTCAAAAAGCGCTCAAGATACTCCAGCATCAGCGGTTCGTCATCCACGGCCAGAATTCTGATCATAATTTTTCTCCCTCCTGTGCAGGAAGCCGCAGCGTCACCGTGGTGCCCCGCCCCGGGCTGCTCTGAATGGAAAGCCCATAGCGCTCCCCATAGCGAATCTGAATGCGCCTGTTCACGTTGCGCAGGCCGGTGCCGCCGGTGCCCGGCCCCTCGGCCGAAAACGCCTCGTCGCTGCATTCCACCCGTTGGCGGATCCTCTTCAGCGCCGCCTCGTCCATTCCCGCTCCGTCGTCCTTAACCGTGGCGATCAGGGCGCCGGCCTCGGCGCAAATGGCAATCTGCACATGCACCGGCACGCAGGCCTCTTCACAGCAATGAATCACCGCGTTTTCCACAATGGGCTGCAAAATCAGGGTGGGCACGGCGCACTGTTCCAGCCCGGCCGGCAGCAGGATTTCATAGACCAGCCGCTCACCGTAGCGGCTGGTCTGGATTTCCAGATATGCCCGCAGCAGCTGTACTTCATCGGCCAAAGGGTGCATGGTGTTGCTCTTGCTCATGCTGCGCAGCAAAAGGCTCAGCCGCTGGATGTTTTTCACCGCGGCCTCGCCCCGGTCCAGCTCCACCAGCATGCTGATCATATTCATGGTGTTGTAAATAAAATGCGGCTGGATCTGGCTGTACAGCATGGAAACCTGCGCTTCCTTTTCCACCAGCTGCGCCCGGATGACCTTGTTTTCCAGCTGCGTATTTTTTTGCACGCTGGCGTCCAGCTGCTGTACCACCTCATTCATCGAGCGCCCCAGCAGGCCCACTTCATCGCGCCGGTCCGCCGGAAAACGGACCTTAAAGTTTCCCCCGCCCACCTGCCGCGCCAGGCTCATGATCTTATACAGGGGTGCCAGCAGTGCCTTGAGCGCCAGCAGCACCAAAAACAGTGCGGCCACCGCGCATCCCGCGCCGATCAGCAGGCTCATACGGCTGGTCTGTTTGGCCTGCTTTTGCAGGCTCTCCTGTTCCACCACCCCGTACAGCATCCAGCCGGGGCGCGGCAGCTCCATGCGGTAAACCAAAAATTCCCCGTCCGGCGTGCTTCCGTTTTTGCTTTGCGCAAGCTGCTCCGGCTCAATCCCACGGTTTTTTGGTGCCGAACAAAACAGCTCATTTCCAGCCGCGTCCACCAGCAGCAAGCCGCTGCCCGGCCCCAGGTCGATCTGGCCGCAAATGTTGTTGATCACTGAAAAATCCGCATTGATTTTAATGTAAGCCAGCACGGCGCGGCTGTCCTTCAGGCTGCGGATGATATTGACCACCGAAAACACGGTGGTGGAATCATTCTTTAGGAGGGGGTCCTGGTGCGGCCCCAGGTAAATGGGCCCTCCGCTCATATTTTGAACCTGTGTGTACCAATCAAGCGTGGTGGGATCCTGTTCCCAATCAATGGTGGGGCGCATGCGGCTGCCGTAAAACACCTGCCGGCCGGAAATAATAAACGCGTGAAGGATATCCTGCCGCGGGTAGATCATCATCTCATCCAAAAAATTTTCGATGGAACGGCGGTTTTCCAGCTCCAGGTGCGCGGCCTGGAACCCGCCCCCGCTTTGTTCCAGTTCACTCACCAGCGAGGTATTGTAAGCCGGCACCAGCGAGAGCCGGGCCAGATCGTCAAAATAACTGTCCAGGTTGTTGGCGGCCTGTTCCAGCAGCTGCTGGTTGCTCAGCGAAACCTTGGTCCGCAGGTCGGCGGTGTAACGGCTATAGGAAAAAAGCGAAGCCGCCGCAGTGGAGATCAAGACCGCCAGCGCCACCAGCGCATAAATGCGCAGCTTCATATTTGTTTTTTCAAACGGGCGGGGAGTTTTTGCCATAAAAGCGGCCCCTTTCCTGCAAGGTTGGTTGAAAGAGCAGGGTTTGTATGTGCCCCGTTCGTTGTGTATTATAGACATATTTCGTTCTTTTTCAACAAATACAATTATATAATGAGTTTAAATTTGCGCAACGCAAATCCCAAAAAAGAGCACCAAATCCAAAAAAATCAGAAGCCCGCAGCCAGCTCCAAACCCGTATAATGAAATCAGCGGCAAAACGTTTTGCACTTCGTACACACCTAATTCTCTGAACAAAAAAACAGGAGGAACCAGCATGAAAAAACTTCTCGCCTTAGGGCTGGCCGCGGTCATGGGCCTTTCCCTGATCGGCTGCGCCGGCGGCGCCCCGCAGGCTTCCGGCAGCACCCCGGCCGCCGCCCAGCCCGTGACCATTCATTTCTTTAACGCCATCATTGAAAATGTGGACTGGTACGAAAGCGTGATCGAGCGCTTTGAGGCCGAACATCCCGATATCAAGGTGGAAATGGAATTTCAAAAGGACTACGACGCTGCTTTGAAGGTGAAATTTCAAACGGGCGACGTACCCGAGATCATCAACGGCGGTTCCAGCCAGATTTACATCGACCAGGGCCGCTTTTTGGATCTCTCAGACATGACCGGCTGGTGGGACCGGCTGGTCCCCGGCATAAAGGAAGTATGCACCGACTACAAAACCGGCAAGCAATTCTTTATCACCACAAATACCTCCAGCTTTGGGCTGCTGTATAACAAGGACATTTACAGCGCCCTGGGCCTTGCTCCCGCTGAAACCTACGAAGAGTTTGCAGCGAATCTTTTGGCGATCAGGCAGCAGCAGCCCGATGTTGCGCCCCTTTATGTGGGCAGCAAGGACGCCTGGATGCTGGGGCAAATGATGGACGTTTGGGGTTACAGCCCCATCCGGCAGGCCAGCGGCAACGTGCAGACCAAAAAGGCCATGATTGAAAACGACCAGGCCATACTCGGCCTGGCCGCCCCGGGCAGCGCTCCCGAACTGTTTGCAAATGCCATTCTGGACCTGCGCGACCAGGATCTGTTCAACAGCGACTTTCTGACCGCCACCTACGACAACGCGCTGGACGCCTTCGCAAACGGCAAAACCGCCAATCTGATGCAGGGGCTGTGGGCTGTTTCGCTGATTCAGGAAAAGAACCCTGCTTTTACCAACATCGGGTTTGCCCCCCTGCCCGCTTTGGTCCCCGGCGGCCAGCCGGTCATGCTGAACGCGCCCGACGTAAAATACTTCATCGGGGCTGAATCTGCCCATCCCGAAGAGGCCAAGGTGTTTTTGGAATACCTGTTCAGCCCCGAACTGCAAAAGGAATTCACCGAGCTTCGCCAGTGCCCCAGCGCTTTTAAAGATGTGGACGCCGACTGGGGCCCCATGAAAAACGACGTGGAGGCCGCGCTGCAAAATTCGCTCATTGTGGATTGGTCCGATTCGCCCATCGGCTTCGCCCCGGACGACATCGGCCGCATGATCCAGGATCTGTACAGCGGCAAATACGCCACCGGTGCGGAATTTGCGGCTGAATATGCAGCGGCTTTTGAAAAATGCTGGACGGCGACCTACCAATAAAAGCGGCAGGCAGAACGGCAGGCGGGGCTGGAAACGGCTCCGCCTGCCCGCCCGCGGCAAAACGCAAAGGAGGACGGCCCGCATGAATCTGTGGCAGAAAATAAGTGCAAATCTTCATTTTGCAATGATCTGGCCGGCGGCATTGCTTTTCGCCGTATTTTTTATCGTTCCATTTTTCAGCGGCGTGGGCATCAGCCTCACCAACTGGAACGGTTTCGGCGCCCCAAAATGGATCGGCCTGCAAAACTTTTTCGATTTTTTCAAGGACGAACGGGCGCTGCATGCCTTATATATCACCGTTTTGTTCGGCCTGATCTCCCCCATCCTGATGAACGTGTTCGGCCTTTTGTACGCCCTTTTGCTGGACTGCGGGCTTCGGTTTTCCAGCCTGGTGCGGGCCATCGTGTACTCCCCTGCCGTGATCAGTTCGCTGATCATGGGCTACATCTGGCTGCTGATCATCAAGCCGGAAACGGGGGCGCTTCACCAGATTCTCACCAGCCTCGGGCTGGGGCAGTTTTACCCCGATCTGTTGAGCGACGGCTCCAAGGCAATCTGGGCGATCATTGTGGTGAATTCCTGGCAATACATAGGCGGCAGCATGATCGTTTACCTGGCGGGGCTGCAGACCATTCCGCAGGAGCTGCGGGAGGCCAGCGTGGTGGACGGCTGCGGCCCGATCTCCGGATTTTTCAAGATCACCCTCCCCCTGCTGATCCCCTCGGTCAAGATCAACCTGATCCTGAACCTGATCGGCTGCTTCAGCGTGTTCGATATCATCATGGCGCTCACCAGCGGCGGGCCCGGCTATTCCACCGAGTCGCTGAGCATTTTCATCTACCGCATGTGCTACGGCAGCAGCACCGGTTATTCCACCGCCGTTGCGCTGATCCTGTTTGTGGTCATTTTGATCCCGGTACTGTTCAGCACCTGGACGCTCAAGAAAAAAGAAGTGGACATGTAAAAGAAAAAGGTGATACACATGACAAGGCGCAACCGGGGCATGCGGGGGCTGGGCTATCTGCTTTTGACCGTCATCACGGCGGTATCGGCATTCCCCTTTTACACCCTCCTCACCATTGGGCTGAACCCGGCCGATTTTTCTGTTCTGAAGGGGGACGCGTTCGCCCCCAGCCTGTATTTCGACAATTTTTCCGAGGCCTGGCGCGTTTCGCATTTGGGGCAGGCCATGTTCAACTCCACCGTGATCACCGCCGGGTCAATGCTTTTGCTGCTGTTTGTAAGCGCCAGCGCGGCATATGTGATCGTGCGGTTTCCAAACCGGCTGCACCGCTTTATTTTTTCACTGTTCATGCTGGGTATGATGGTGCCCCCCATCGTGAACACGGTGCCGCTGTATACCCTGATGCAGCGCATCAGCGGGGTGAACACCCGCTGGGCCATGATCCTGCTGCTCGCGGCCAACTGCATGCCCCTGACCACATTTTTATATGTGGGCTTTATCAAGGCCATCCCCCGCCAGTTCGAGGAAGCCGCCATCATCGACGGCTGCAGCTGGTTTTCCGCGTTTTGGCGGATCATCTTTCCCCAGTTAAAACCCATCACCGCCACCGCGGTAATCATGAACGCGGTATCCATCTGGAACAACTATGGGCAGGCGATCTTCTTTTTGCAAAAGCGCCAGGTGCACACCATCCCCATTGCCATTTCCATCTTTTTTCAAACCTACGGAGCCAGGTGGAACCTGATGGCCGCGGCCACCATTCTTGGCATGATCCCCGCGCTCGTCATCTTTCTGCTGTTCCAAAAATCCTTTATCAAGGGCCTGTCCGCGGGCGGAATCAAGGGCTGACCCCCTGCAAGAAAGGAAGGTTCCATGATCATTCGCCATCAATACAACAGCGCCTCCCCTTACGAGAGCTGCGGCTACGAGCGCAGCCCCGCCTACCCGGCGGCGGGCCAGCCGGTCCGGATCCATTTCCGGGCAGAGGAGCTTTGCGGGCCATACTGCGGCGCCTGGCAGCTTGCCTGGGCGGTGAACGGTGCGGCCCGGCCACCGCTGCGGCAGGCGGAGCCCGAAGGCCTGGACGACGAGGGCCGGGCGTATTTTTCCTTTTTGCTGCCCGCCCTGCCGTCTTTTTCCCAGGTGGAATACTGCATCCAGGCTTCAAACGGCGTTTGCAGCGACCTGTTTGAATACACGGTGCTGGACCCGGTTGTTTTAGAGCAGCCGGCCGCCCTGCGGCAGGCCGGGCAGGAGCTGCGGCTTTATTTCAGTGCGCGGCAGGGCGGATATTGCTGGAGCTGGTGCCTGAACGAACTTGGCGCCAGCCACACCCTTACGCTGTGCGGGGCCCACCAGCCCTCCGATGTGCTGCCGGGTCCCGCCTCCCTTACCGCGGGGCCCTATACCCTGTCGCCCGCCCCCGGCGGCGGCGCGCTGGAGCTTTGGTGTGAAGGCCGCCGCCTGTTGCGCGTCCCCACCCGCCTGGAATTGCTCGTCACCGCAGAGGGCTGCGTATGGCAGGCCCGCCTTACACTGGAACTGGCGGGCGAACACTTATACGGCACCGGCGAGCGGTATACCAGCCCGGACCAGGCCGGCAGGCAGGTCGTTTTCAGCAGCTTTGAACGGTTCACCTTTCAGGGGCAGCGCAGCTACCTGCCCATCCCGCTGTTTTACACCGAACGGGGCGTGGGGGTGCTGCACGGGGGCGGCGAGGAATTCACCGCGGAATTTGAATCCGGGTGCGAAGCTCTTGTGCGCGCCCGGCTGGAATACCAGTGCACGCCCGGCACGCCGGCTTTCAGCGACCGCATCCTTCTGGGGCCGCCCCCTGCTGTTTTGCGGCAGTACCAGGCTCTGACCGGCCAGGCCCTGGAACCGCCGGACTGGGCGTTCGGGCCCTGGATTTCCTCCAACCGCTGGGAAACCGCCGCCGCTGTGCAGGAGCAGCTGCAGCAGCTGGACCGCCACCACATTCCGGCCACCGTGTTCGTGCTGGAACGCTGGAGCGACGACACCCTCTTCGATCGCTTCGAGGCTGCCCGGCACCCCGTTTCCCCGGGCAGCCACTGTTTTTCCGGCGGCGAGCTCGATTTTTCCCACAACCCCCGCTGGCCCGACCCACGCGCGCTCTGCCAAACTCTCTGCGAGCGCGGGCTGCACCTGATTCTATGGCAGGCGCCCATTCTGCGCATGCCTCCCAACGGGGAGTACCCCCAGGCACAGCAGGACATGGAATACGCCATTCAACAGCGCTACTGCGTTATGTTGCCCACCGGCCAGCCCTTCCGCTGCCCGGAAGGCTGGTTCAAGGGCAGCCTGCTGCTGGATTTTACCAATCCGGAAGCGGTGGCCTGGTGGCAGCAAAAACGGGCGTACCTGCTGAAGGAATACCACGCCTGCGGTTTCAAGACCGACAGCGGCGAGCTGGTCACCGATGACCGCGCCCTGTTTTTTGGCGGGGCCACCGGCCGCCAGCTGCGCAACACCTACCCCCTGCATTACGAGGCGGCTTACCGGCAGCTGCTGGAAAAAGAGCAGGTGCGCGGCGTGAACTTTACCCGGGCAGGCTATTCCGGCGCACAAAAATACGCCATCCACTGGACCGGCGACCAGTGCTCCTGTTTCAGCGAATACCGGGCGCAGCTGGCCGCCTGCCTTTCCGCGGGCCTGAGCGGCGTGTTGTTTATGGGCTTTGACCTGGCCGGGTTTGCGGGCAGGCTTCCCACCTTGGAGCTGTATTGCCGCAGCGTGAGCCTGGCGGCGTTCAGCGCCCTGATGCAGTTCCATTCCGAGCCCACGCAGGGCGCAAACAACGACCGAAGCCCCTGGAACATGGCCCGCTGTATGCACGCGCCCTGGCTGAACGCTTATTTCCGCCACTACGCAGACCTGCGCATGCAGCTTATACCTTATCTTGCGGCAGAGGCGCACTTTTGCGCACAGAACGCCCGGCCCCTGATGGCGCACCTGGTGCTGGACTGGCCCGGGGATCCCGCCGCACAAGCCTGCCATACCCAATACATGCTGGGCCGCAGCCTGCTGGTGGCCCCTGTGCTGGAGGAGGGCGCACTGGGCCGCACCGTGTACCTGCCCGCGGGCCGCTGGCGGTGCGCCTTCGACGGCGCGCCCTATCCCCCCGGTTTCCACAAACTGCCCTGCGGCGAGGGCGAGATCCTTGCCTTTGTGAAATGCAACACCCCCGGCGAGCCCCTGCTCCGCTTTCTGCGCGGGGGCGGCTGGAAAAGCCCTAAATGAACGGCGGGCCGCATTTCCCACACAACAATGGACAGGGCCTGCCCTTTTCGGGCAGGCCCTGTCCATTGTTTAAAGCGTTTCTGCGCCCGCCGCACTTTCCAACACACAGCGGCCGTCCGGCAGAGCCAGGCAGTAGACCGGCCGGCCGCTGCGCAGCAGCTTGTACCAGGTGCCGGTCATTCCGGCCAGCCGCACCGCGCCCCCTTTTTCCAGCACAGGGCAACGCTCGTGCAGCGCAAGGCTGCCGGCTGCCGCGTCCACACTGGGTGCACTGAAAATTTCGCAGCGGGGATGCTCTGCGCTGGTGCAGCGCAGCACCACGCCCCGCACCGCCTCCCACACGGGCGGGGCCCAGCTCTCGCCCGGGCCGTAGGTGTACACTCCCGCGCGGGCGCAGGCAAAATCCGGATCCAGCCAGCAGAGCGGGTTTTCCCGGCGCCCCTGCGCCCGTACCTCAAAATGAAGGTGCGGCCCAAAGCTGTGGCCGGTATTTCCGCTGTAGCCAATTACTTCACCTGCGCTCACGGGCTGGTCCGGCACCACTGCAAGCCGGTCCAGGTGGGCGTACAGGGTTTCCAGCCCCTCGCCGTGGGCAAGCTTAACCATATTGCCATAGCTGTTGGTATCGCCGCAGGTCACGGTGCCGTTCCACTGGTGCACGGCGCTCACCGTTCCGACAGCCGCCGCGTACACCGGGGTGCCCACGGCCGCTTGAAGGTCGACCGCGCGGTGCAGGCTGCCGTCGCTGTAAAGCCAGCCGGCGGTGAGCACATGCCGGGCCAGGGGCCATTCCAAGCGGCGCGGCCCTTTTGCGGCCGGGCCGCCTGGCTCTGTGTGAAGATCCATTTTACATCCACGCCTCCTTTTTGAATCCATTCCGGGCGGCGGCCCCGCTTTGCGGACCATCACGCCAAGTAAAGATCGCCCGCGCCGTTCACCTGCACCGAGCTGATGCTTTCGCCGGGATTGGTGATAAAGCAAATGTCGTAGCCCAGGGCGTTGAGTTCATCGATATCGCGCTGATAGCTCGCCACATATATGTGCTGCGGGATCACATATACCGCCTGGCCCGCCGGCCCGAAGGTGGCCATCAGCTGGTTCAGTGTGTTGCGGGCATCCGCGTCCAGCATGCCGCTGCCCGCGTGCAGCACAAAATAGGGCGAGCCGCCGCACTTGGCAATCACCGCCGTGCAGGTCATCATTCCGGCCACGCAGGCAATGTTCGGCGCGCCCAGCGCCAGCTGTGTGCGCTGGTTCGTGAGCAGGTTGGTTCCATTTCCCATGGGCGCCCCCCGGTTCAGTGTCCCTGAGGGCGCGGCCAGCGCCGCGGCAAAGTTGTTCGCCGCATTATAAACGGCAAACAGGTTGGCAAAGTTGGGAGCCGTCGTGCCATTTGCCGGATCCAATACAAAATAATTCATATTGTTCTCCTCTCTTTGTAAAGTTCCCTATTTAAAGTCCTGCGCCCGGGTCGTTCATGGAAAAAATTGCCCGGCAAAGTTCTTCGGTTACATAATCGCTCGCCACCCAGCAATGAAAGCTGTTCATGGGCTGCGCCGTGAGGTAATCCATCAGCCTGGGATTCAACACCTCGGCGATCCCGGGCACATTCATCAAATTCGTGCAGCTGGTGCAGTTGATCTGAATCGAGTGGGGAAGTCGGGACTTTTTGAAATCTTCAAAGGCAGGCTTGACCCAGTGCTCCCATTTGTCTTCTGCTGTAACAGCAGGAGTGGGTGTAGGCCTAAAATCGTATTTATCCTGCACAAGAGCGTTGCCTGGGGAAATGTTGAATACCCGAACGCTTTTATCGCTCTCTCGAATGATATCCCAACGCGAAAGATCGATTCCAAAATTCTCCATGCCGTCAGGCAGCGCAAAGCGCCGCACCAGTACCAGCTTGCCGCGCACCGCGCCCAGGGCCGGAACGGCGGGGCCTGTGTACCACAGGCCGGTGTCGAACCGATTGGCCCAGGGCGGAGCAGTAGACTCGGTTTCCCACAGGTCCGGAGGGAACGGCCTGTCCAGCTCCCCCATCAATGCGTCTTCACCGTCTTCTTTTTTAATGGAAACCACAATGGTTTCGTTGGGGTGCGCCTGCAAAAACGTCCGGCAGTTGGTCTGCACCTCTTCACAGTTCAAAGCCCATTCCCCGTGAGGAGATTTGCAGGTATAGCGCAGAACGCCCCTGTTTTCAATCGTTTATCTCTTGCGCGGCTCAGGCGGCCGCGTAAAAGTCGGAATAAACGTCCTGGTTTTCCCAGGTGATAAACCAGAAGCCGTACAGCGCCGCATCGGCGGCGGGCAGCGCCTCGGGGGTCATGCCGCTCCCGTAGGTAAACGTTTCGCCCACCTTGAAGCCCGGCACGGCGGTGGGGTACTCGCCCGGGTTTTCCGGCTCCGCTCCCCCGCCCGTCTCCGCATCGGCAAAGGCCTCCACCGGGTAGAGCGGCGTCAGCCGCTCGCCGCCCTGCAGCGGCAGGATCTGGCGGGAAAAGCCGTTTTCCCCCAGCGGCACCAGGTAGGCCGCCCGGCCATAGGGGTTTTGCAGGTCGTACTGCAGGATCAGGTTCGCGCGCCGCCCGCCATACAGCACCGGGCAGGCATACTGCGTATACAGGCCGGTGGGGCTTTGCAGCTCCAGCGTGCACAGGGGCTGGCCGCCCAAAAAGGTCCACTCACCGTTCAGCGGGTAGCTGTATTCCCCGTTCTCTGTCTGCACATCGCTGTCGGTGCCCACCAGGTAATAATAATCCGGCGTGGCCTCGTCCTGCTCCCACAGGGTGGCGTATACCTTGCGCACACCCGGCGGCCCCTGCGCCTCCAGCCAGCCGTCCGCCGCCTGTATCTCCATGGGTTCAAATTGGGCCAAACGTGCTCTTTGCAGATATTCTGCAAACGCCTGGGCCTCGGCCTCGTACCGGGGCAGCTTGCCCACCGCGCGGTACCGCTGCAGCTGATTCGCCGCGTCGTACAGCTCGGCGTAGGGCGCATACAGCGACAGGCCGCAGGCCTGTCCGTCCTCGCTGAGGGTCAGCAGAACAGCCTGTTCCAGAGCTGTGTCCAACGCCGGCAGAGCCCCTTGCGCCCCCGCCGGGGTCAGGGGCGCAAGCGCGCCCACCAGGCTGCGCAGATCCGCCAGATCCGATTGCCCCTGCGCCCGGCCGGCCCCGCCGAACCCGAACGCGCCCGCCCGTGCCTGCGCCTGCGCGGCAGGCGGCGTTTCTTCCAGCCCCGCCGCCAGCGTTTCCACCTGCTGCGCCAGACCCTCCAGCGCCGCCAGATCGGTCACGCTCACGGTGGCGGCCGCATAGGCGGGGGCGCTTTTTTCGTAGTACTGCTGTGCCAGCAGCAGCGCTGCGTCCCGTGGGCCCGTGCCGGGCAGCCGCGCCGCGGCGGCATAGTCCCAGCCGGCGGCGGGTTCCATCTCCTGCGAGGCCACCATATACCGGGCATAGGGCGAAAAGGTAAGAGCCGTTTCCAGCGTGGCCATGCAGCAGGCGTCCAGCCCGATCACGTCCAGCGGCTGGTCTGCGCAGCCCGCGGCGGCCAGCGCGGCGTCCAGCTCGGTGAGCATGAGGGAATCGCCCCCGTACAGATCGTCGCACCCAAAGCCTCCCACCGGCCCGTCCCCGTGGTCCCACAGCACCAGGACGGTCTTTTCGGCCGGGTACGAGGCGCGGGCGTACCGGATAAAATCCGCCAGGGTGCCCGCCTCGCCCATGTTCCGGGCGGGCAGGACCTCCTTGACCGTGAGCCGGCCCTGTTCAATGCAAAAGCGGGTATTTTTGCCCACCTCGAAGCCCTCGGTGTGCCACAAAAGGCTGCCGCCCGCCTCGCCCACCACCCGCACCGTGCCAAGATCCGCCGCCAGCAGCTGCTGCAAGTTGGCGGTGGCCGCGCCGCACTCGCTCTCCAGATTGCTGCCCACCATATACAAAAGCAGCGCGTATTCGCTGTCCTCGGCCTGTCGGGTGTAGCTGGCCGCGGGCAGTGAGGCGGCGGGGGCGGCGGGCTGCCAGCTGGTCACCGCCGCCCCCAGCCCCAGCGCCGCGCTCAGCGACGCGGCGGCCAGGATGCCCCTGCCCAGGGGGCGCTTGTGTTTCAGTTCCATCTGTCACCTCGTTATTATAAGCGCGGGGAATAATCGGCCCGGCGGCTTCTTGTGCGGCGCGCTTCCCGCGCCTGCCTTCCCCTCTCGGGGTTTTGGCGGCGCTCATCCAGCGCGCTCAGGATCACCGGTTCGCAATAGGGGCAGAACGTTCCATCCTCCCGGGCCGGTCCGAACTTTTCGTACATCAGGCTCTCGGCCCGGTCCAGGATGTGATCCGGGTCCACCCTGTGCAGATCCTCCACCGAAAGGGGCCCCCGCGCGGCCTGTACCTGCTCCGCCTTCTGCTGCGCGGCCCGCAGCACGCCCTCCCCCGCCTGGGCGCAGGTAGTGCGGCTCTGGGCCCGTACCCGGTTTTTCAGCGCGCGCAGCTGCTCCCACTGGGCGTTCAGGTCCTCCAGATTTTGCTGCCGCCCGCGTTTTAAGCGGGACTCCGGCTGCTGCTCTAGCTTTTCCTCCACCGCCCGCAGCGCGGGCGCAAAGTTCATGTTGTCGGTCACGCGCAGTACCAGCTCCGCGTTTTGGCGCGCTCCCTGGATCGCGTCGTCCAGCTCCAGCAGCACGCTCTCGCTCTCGGGCAGCACCGCGCCGTACTCCCGCGCACAGGCTGCCTGCAGATCCCGCATATATCGCCCCGCGCGGTCGCAGTAATCGGCGCCCTGTGCAAAGAGTTCCAGCTTTCCCTCCAGCGACGCTGCCCGGTAGCGCTGCTTGGAGCTGCGCCCGGCCTCCCCGAGCTTCTTCACGTCGTCGGCGGTGCCGTTTTCCACCATGCCGTTCAGTAAGTCGCCGCACCGGCCCTCCGCGCCGCTTCCCAGCTGAAGCGTGCCCCCCAGCGAATACTTCTTGCCCAGGGCCACAAAGTCCAGCTTGATGCCCAGCGCGGCCGAGTGCGAGCCCGCGCTCACCTTGCCCGCCAGCGCCAGCCGCTCGATGTAAAACAGCGAGATGACCCCCTGCAAAAAGCCCCGGACGGCCGCCAGGGCCACATCGCCGATGGCCTGCGCCGCCCGTATGATCCCCTCGGCCAGGGCAAGGGCAGCCTGTGCCACCCCCATTGCCACATACACGCCGGCCTTGGCGATCTCATAGGCCGCGATCTCAAACCCCGCGCCGATGGCCACGATCCACCGCACCCAGCGCGAGGCGTTCCGTACCCGGTCCCGGCAGCGTTGGATCTTATCGTCCAGGGAATGGATCTGGCTCCACAGGCCGTTCACGCTGTTGCGGGCCTCGTTCACCTTCTGCACGGCGTTGTCCATGCGCCTGTCGTATTCCCGCGCGGCCTGTTCCAGCTTGTTGATTGCCCTCTCCACCAGCTTTTTCAGGCCGCTGGTGTCGGCGATCAGGGAAAACTCAAAATCCAGCGCGTTGAAGCTGGAATAATCGGCCCGCAAAAAGAAGCTCACCTGGAACAGCCGCAAAAAATCGAACTGAGCGTCCACGCTCACCTTCTTGTCCGCAAACACCACATGCGCGTCAAAGTTCAGGATCGACCAGAGGCTGAGCCGGGCGTCCAGATAAAAGCATTTTTGGGCCGTATTCATGCAGAGGAACAGCTCCGGCCCGGTGGCGTCCGGGTCCAGGTACTGGGTCACCATGCTGCCCGGCGCGGACATTGCCACCGTGTGCGAGGTCTTCATAGTGGACTGAGTCAGCGAGAAAACCGGTGTGCGGATGGGGCTGATGTTCAGGTAAGCCAGAACGCCGTCGTCGTCGGTCTGGAAAAACAGCTTTATCCTCACTCCCAAAAGCTGGATCACCCCGCAGAAAAACGCCCCGCGCCGGATCTCGTAGCCCCCCAGGGGGGGCTGGTTCTCCCGCGCATAATAAAACTGCGGGTTCAGCAGCACCCGGCCGCTCTTTTCCACCATGTAGTGGCGCATACGCGCGGTGTCGGTCACCATCCATCCATCGCCGAAGCGGCTCACCTTGCCAGCTCCCTGCAGCGCCAGCCGGGCGGGCGTCAGCGCCCGGTCCATGCCCGCCAGCAGCGCGGCCTGCCCGCCGTTCAGTTCTTCCGCGGCCAGGGTGGGCGCGCCCGGCAGGGCGAACCCCTCAATCTGAATAAAATCGAACGCGTCCACCCCGGAAACGGTCTTGTTCACAAAGGAATTCACCAGTTTTGGCAAACTGAGCGGGCTGGAGGCGGCGCTGAACAGCTTGAGCGCCGCCGGGCCGGGGGCGGTGCAAAAGCTGAAGGCCACAAAGAGCATGAGTTCCCGCGCCGTGATGCGCCCCAGCATCGAGATGGAGAGGCCCTTGCCGTAGCCGATGGCCAGCGCCAGCTCGGTGATCTTCCATCCCCGGCCCAGCTCGATCACCTTGCCTTCCGGCATGGCCCCGCCAATGGAAAACTCACCCGGACCCATAGCGCCGGCCAGCACAAACGCAAAGCTGCCCACGCTCAATTCGCCGCTCACGCTGACCCCGCTGCTGCCCGCCATGCAAAAAAGCCCTTTTACCTGCACGCTGCCGGCGGTGAGCCGGCCCACATAAACCCCTGCCGAGACCGTCTGCCCTGCCTTAAGGGCGGCAAACCCCATTTCATCCAGGCCCAAAAGTGCCCGCATGCCCTGTGCGAACAGGCTTTCACTTCCCGCAAGGCGCATCCGCCCATACAGCATCATATCGCTCTGCAGCGCCGCCTCCGGCAGCTCGTCCGGGGCCTTGATCCCCGTGGCGGCGGCGCATCCGCCAGGCAGCGGACCCCTGCCGTATTGAAAGTAGAGCCGCTCAACACAAAAAAAGTGCGCCGCCTGGTATGCCCCCCGCAAAAGCAGATTTTCCGCCCCCGCAAGGCGCGCGGTCTCCAGCGCGAGCACCAGCACCGCTTCGGGCCTCTTGGCCGCCGCGAAACACAGCCCCGGGCAATTTACGGCCAGCCCCATGCGGCCGCCGCCGTAAAAAAAGGCCGCCTTCGTTTTGGGCAGGGTCAGTGCGCGGCACAATGCGTCGGCAGTCTGCTGCGGCAGGCCCAGACCTGTCAGCAGCCGCGGGAAGGTCTCGCCGTCCAGCGAGACCTCCCCCTGCAGCTGTGCCGTGCCGTTCACCCGCAAAGCCTGTGCGCGGCAGGAAAGGCCCCACAGCTGCCCGTCCGCATACAGCGCCAGGTTCGCCACCGCTCAGGCCCCCAGCAGGGCGGTGTCGCCGCCCAGGCCCATGCGCTCCAGCACGGCGGGGCGGGTGGTATTCCACACCGCCAGTGTGAGCCGGTTGATGTTCACCAGGCCCATATCCGCCGGCAGCAGTTCATGGGCGTCCACCACGATGCACAGGGCGTATTCCACCGCGCTGTCGCTGCTGGTGTAGTGCACAAACGCCTGGTTCAGGCAGATGCGGATTTGCGTAAAGTCCACCCCGGAATTGGGGTTCAGGGTGGAGAGTTGGCTCTCGACCTGCTCCGCGTTCAGCGCGTCCGCCTTGCCCATGAGCTTGTTCACGTCCGCCACCATCTCCTGAATGGTCATGCCGGGCCCGGCCAGATTATCGGTGGGGGTAACCAGGATCTCATAGCCGTCGGCGCCGTTCTTTTTCACCCCGGCGAACAGCGGGGTGCGCAGCAGGGTGAACTCGGCTCCCAGCTGCATGCTCAAACTTTCAGAAATATATTCCGCCATTTTAAATCTCCTCTCTTTTTAAAAAACAAAACCTGCGTGCCCGTACTGCATACCGTCCACCGCCTCTTCAAAGGTCACGGCGCCCGCTACCGTCGGATCCGGAGAGATGGGCTGCACCTTTCCTGCCGCCGGGTCGATCACATACAGTACCCCCTCTTCATGCTTGAGCAGCACATAATGGTAGGGGATAAACGCCCCAGTCGTCTCGTTGGGCAGGCCCCACAGCGAGATCATATAGCCCATGTGGTCCAGGGGCAGCGCGTCGGCATGGATCCTGGCAGCGGCGTTTGCCTGTGCGGCCAGCGGTCCGTCCGGGTAGCCATGGCTGGCAAGGATGGGGTTCACCAAGCCGTCGGCCAGGTCGCCCTTGTAGAACTGGGGCCCGAGCCCCCGCACCAGCAGTTCGCGCATGATGCTGATCGGGCTGGAAAAATCGGCAAGCATCTCGGCCAGGTCTTCGTAGCCCTGGGGCAGCGCGGGGATGGCCTCCTCCTGAAACCGGACATGATCAAAAATGTCCTGGATCTGCCCCTTGAGCTGCGCACTTTTCTGGAAATTAAACTCGCTTTCGGCGGTCTGTACAAACGGTGACGGATCGCCCGTGCCGTTCAGCCAATTGTAATAGGCCAGGCAGTAGGCTCCGCACTGGGTGTCGCCCGCCTGGTGGGGCAAAATACTGGTCAAAGGGATTGTGGATAACTGCATGATAAAGCTCCTTTCAAACCTTGGTTTTGTCTTCAAAATGCCCGCGCTTTCGCCCCTCCTTTCCGTGCAGCGAACGGGCTGGTGAGCTGCTGATTTGATAATATACTATTATCCTTTATTCTCCGGCGCGGGGCGTAGGGGTGTTCGACTTAATTTGCTGTTTTATACGATTTTTCGCGATTTTTATTTCGCGAAATACTGTCAGATATCACAATTTTATTGGTTAAATTTTACAATAACAGTGAAAAGCAGTTGCTTTTTAAAGGATAATAGTATAATAACGGCTGAAACGAAATTATATAAATCAAAAAGGCGTGCAAGTATCTGGATAACCAACCAGATACTTGCACGCCTTTTTCCTTCAAAACTAAACACAGATAAACGTGCAAAATGATTAAGCCATTCAATCCCGCCGAAAAATATCGCGTGTATAAACCTTATCTTGCACGTCGTCCAAACAGGTATCGTAACGATTGGTGATGATCACCTGTGCCTGCGCTTTAAAAGCCACCAAATCGTTGATCACCTCGCTGCCGAAGAACGTTTCGCCGTTCTTCAAGGTCGGCTCGTAGATGATCACCGTCGCCCCCTTTGCCTTGACACGCTTCATCACGCCTTGGATGCTGCTCTGGCGGAAATTATCCGAGTTAGACTTCATAGTCAAGCGATAAACGCCGATCACCACCCTGTGTTCCTTGGCCGTGTTCCAGCTGTCGTTCGCCGCATATGCCCCGGCAGCCTCCAGCACCCGGTCTGCAATAAAGTCCTTGCGGGTGCGGTTCGATTCCACGATCGCCTCGATCAGGGTCTCGGGCACATCCTGGTAATTGGCCAGCAACTGCTTCGTGTCTTTGGGCAGGCAGTAACCGCCATACCCAAAACTGGGGTTATTGTAGTGGCTGCCAATGCGCGGGTCAAAGCACACGCCCTCAATGATCTGCCGGGCATTTAAGCCTTTCATCTCCGCATAGGTGTCCAGCTCGTTAAAATAGCTCACCCGCAGCGCAAGGTATGTATTGGCAAACAATTTCACCGCCTCCGCTTCGGTGAAGCCCATATATAATGTGTCAACATCCTCTTTTAAAGCTCCCTCCTGCAGTAAGCCCGCAAAGGTATGCGCCGCCCGCACCAGGCGCTCGTCCTGCATATCGGTGCCCACAATGATCCTGCTGGGGTAAAGGTTATCATACAGTGCTTTGCTCTCCCGCAAAAACTCCGGGCTGAAAATAATGTTCTTGCTGCCGGTTTTCTCCCGGATGGAAGCGGTGTAGCCAACCGGGATCGTGGATTTGATCACCATGAGGGCCTCTGGGTTCGCCTTCATCACCAATTCGATCACGGCTTCCACTGCCGAGGTGTCGAAAAAGTTTTTCTTGCTGTCGTAGTTGGTGGGCGCCGCGATCACCACAAATTCCGCATCCTTATAGGCTGCTTCCCCGTCCAGCGTGGCGGTCAGGTCAAGTTCTTTTTCCGCGAGGTACTTTTCAATGTACTCATCTTGTATAGGCGACTTCCGTCCATTGATCTGCTCCACCTTTTCCGGCACAATGTCCACCGCTGTAACCGTGTTGTGCTGTGCCAGCAGCACCGCAATGGACAAACCCACGTAACCGGTGCCTGCAACCGCAATTTTTTTATTCATCGTCAATTCCTCTTCCCACGTTATTCCATGTAAAAGGCCTTGTACCATTCAGAAAACTTGCGCAGCCCCGTGCGCAGGTCGGTGCTGGGCTTAAACCCAAAATCGCGTTCCAGCGGCGCGGTGTCGGCATAGGTGACCGGCACATCGCCCGGCTGCATGGGAACAAGCTCCTTATGCGCTTCAAAGTCATAGTTGGCGGGCAGTACCCCGGCGCGGACCAGCTCTTCCTGCAAGATCCGCACAAAATCCAGCAAATTCTCCGGCTGGTTGTTGCCAATATTGTAAACCGCATACGGCGGGATGGGCAGCCCATCCTCGCCAGTTTTCTTTTCGGGCGGTTTTTGCATCACCCGCACAACGCCCTCCACGATGTCATCGATATAAGTAAAGTCCCGCTTGCAGTTACCGTAATTGAAGATCCGGATTGTCTCGCCTTTCAGCAACTTGTTTGTAAAGCCGAAATACGCCATATCCGGCCGCCCCGCCGGACCATACACTGTAAAAAAGCGCAGGCCGGTGCACGGGATGTTGTAAAGCTTCGCATAGGCGTGGGCCATCAGCTCATTGCTTTTTTTCGTGGCCGCATACAGGCTGACAGGGTTGTCCACCTTATCCTCTGTGGAATAAGGCACTTTTTTGTTGGTGCCATACACGCTGGAAGAAGAAGCATAAACCAAGTGCTGCACCCCCGGCGCACCGCCGTCATAGGAGTGGCGGCAGGCCTCGAGAACGTTATAAAAGCCCAGCATGTTGCTTTCGATGTAAGCATCCGGATTGGCAATGCTGTAGCGCACCCCTGCTTGAGCTGCCAAGTTGACTACAACATCCGGCACATATTCCTCAAAAAGCGTAAAAATCAACGCCTTATCCGCTAGATTGCCCTTAATGAAGGTGAAGTTCGGGAACTTCTCCAGTTCCGCAAGCCGGGCCTCTTTAATCCGAATATCATAGTAATCATTCATGTTGTCCAGGCCAACCACTGCCACATTCTGCCCGGTTTCCAACAGGCGCTTTGCCAGGTTGGAACCGATAAAGCCGGCTGCGCCGGTAATAAAGGCCCTGTTATTATTAATCACTATCTTTTCCTTCCAAATTATATTTGTATTCCCCTAAATCTTATTATTCCTCTTTCTTGGTTTACATGATTTTCATAGAAACACCTTCTTCATCAATCATCATTGAAACACATCGTACTATACATAGTTTTTATCAAAGTATTCGCTTCATATAATCGAAAAAACGGGCCACTATATAAATTTTGGCTATATCTTTTTATTCAATATAATTTCTTGAGATATCTAAATCCAGTTTTATCACTCAAAAGCAAGACTAATTCTCCCACTAAAAATGAGGTGCATAGAACAACCATAAATCGTCGGGTCATTCCTCCGCAAAAAAATCCAATTCCCATGCTTTTAAGAATACTGTAAATAAAATTAACCCATTGATGTTCGAAAAAGAGAAGTGCGCTCAACTTTCGAATTCTATGAGTGTCATGGCCCCATTTTGACTGAGTTAAAGCACAAAAAAGAAAATATGATGCTGGAAAAAGAGAGAATAACATTTCACTTCCTCCTGCTTGATATCGTCCTAATGCTTCAATAATAACAAGCACAATGCTTCCTCCCAAAAAGACTTGCACAGATTTGCCATTGTAAAAACTTTCTTTTTTCTTCATCCAATATCCCAATGCAATGAATGGAAATCCAAAGAACAAACCATTTCTTGCTGTGCCCATAAAAACATTATATCCGTTAACCAATTCTTCGATAAATTCCATATTTTTAAAAATGCTCAATTCCAGAATTTCTCTATAGCCTTCATAAAACACTCCTATACCATATAGAAGTGCGGCAACAAATAAAATCCACTTCCAAGTTCAGTGAGCTTGGAGCATACTATACAATAATAAAAAGCCCAGCGCAGCCGCCAAAAGATACCACAGCTGTGAATAAGATCCTATTAATAAAAAGTCACGCAAAATTAAAAGCGTTTTCATCAATATACTTTTTCGAGGGTCAATCACAAAATTGTAAAGAATAATCGGAGAATAGATTAAAGTCCATATGCAATAAAGTTGCAACATTTTTCGCGCCTGCAACTTTATGTTAGCTATATTTTCAGAAAAAGAAAAATATCCATTACAAATGAAAAAGAAAGGCACTGCTAAACGAGCTATACCATATTTCAACAAATAATTCACTTCCTCAAATGAATCAGCAAAAGCTGGCACATGGATATATAGCACCAAAACCGCCATCACTAAGCGTATCACATCAAGAAGAGCGTAGTTTTTTCTCATTTTTTTATCTTACTCTCTGTTTTACTTGTTAAAATACATTTTATTTACCGTGGTGCTTATGTTTTACAAAAATTTATCTTCGAATATATTTATTTACTCTGCAAACCAACTCTTCAATATCTTTTCGTTTCACGAACAAATAGGCAAAATATGCGACCACATAAAATACCAATCCCTTTAACCCACCCACAAACCAACTGGATATAATAAATACAATTGTCAACAACAATTCCAAAAGGATATCCCGATGCACATAAATCTCCATTGTTGTTGAAAGCAATAGTTCCGCAAACACACAGCGAAAAGCTAACACAAAAACAATTGATGCAACCGCCAAGTTCAAATTATGTTGCCAGAACACTGTAACTATTGTGATAACAATGCTCAATATAAGGGTCGCTATATTTACGAGCAATAACCATTTTTCTTTTCGTAGCGCTTTCATATAAGTAGCAATCAACATACTCATTTTGCTTTCGAACACGCACATTGGAAACAGAAGCGCCATGTAAACTAAGCTATCCGCATATTGTGGCAGCCACGCAGATAAAACCACTTTAATTGGATAATAAAACACCAGCATTCCCAAAAGAGGAATCATTAAACAAGTACGCATAGTGTTATAAATACCCGAAAGTTTTTCCGGATCGGTGCGTCTTAGCATAGGGAACATTACTAAAGCTACTGCATTGATAAATATCATCAGTAAATTGGAAACTGACATTGTAAGAGAGACTTTCCCAAAGGTTTCAACATCCCACTGATTTTCAATTGAAATTCGCACAAACCCGATAATCAGCATACTTGCTACTGTAGCAAACGTAATCTTAATACCCGGTATAATATTCTCTTTTGTTTCTCGAAAAGATTCCAATAAACTTGCGGGTCTTCTGAAAACGATCTCTTTACACGAAACAAGGCAATAAATAAGCGCGACTCCTTTTCCCAAAAAATCTGCCGCTACAAAAGGTTGCCATGATTTTTGCCTTGTACCCAAGCAAATCAGAACGCCAATAAGATATACTACCTTTTCAATGACCACAACAAACGCATATTCCTTAATACGATTGGTCGCTTGTAGTATAAATTGTAAAAAATATCGTGGAATAGTTAAAGCAATAACCATCCCAACAAAAAACCAGATCTTGCCTTTTTCACCTTCTATATAAACAACTGCCACCACACAAACAATCAATGAAACAAATATTTCAAGTGTTGCCAATAGCCAAAACTGTCCACTAAAGACTCGCTTATTTAATTGGTTATAGTACTTTCCCCCATAGCGCAATAGTGCTCCATCCACAATACCGAAATGTAAAAAGCCTGTGTAGCTGCAATAAAAAAGGCAAAGCTGAAAATATCCATAGTTTTCTAT
>NZ_DBGCTQ010000069.1:0-21305 GCF_048388525.1 Allofournierella sp.
GGATGCCCAGGGGCGCAAAATGTCGAAAAGCCTGGGCAACGGCATCGACCCGCTGGAGGTCATTGCACAGTACGGCGCGGACGCACTGCGCCTGACCCTGATTTTGGGATCCACCCCGGGCAACGATACCCGCTTTTCGGAGGAAAAGATCAAGGCGAGCCGCAACTTTGCAAATAAACTCTGGAACGCGGCCCGGTTTGTGATGATGAACCTGCCGGGCGATTTTGCGCCCGGCCTGCCCCGGGCGGACCGGCTGGATCTGAGCGACAAATGGGTGCTCTCGACCCTGAACCACCTGGCGGCGGCTGTGACCGAACATCTGGAAAAATTTGAGCTGGGCCTGGCCGCCCAGAAGGTGCAGGACTTCATCTGGGAGGTGTACTGCGACTGGTACATCGAGATCGCCAAGGTGCGGCTGAACGCCGCCGACCCGGCCGAGGCCGACGCCGCGCGCAGGGTGCTGGTGTATGTGCTGAGCCAGGCGCTGAAGCTGCTGCACCCCTTTATGCCTTTTATCACCGAGGAGATCTACCGGGCGCTGCCCGGCGCGGGCGAGAGCATTATGGCAGAGCAATGGCCGATGTTCTGCAAAGAACTGGATTTTGCCGCGGACGAGGCCGACTTTGAAAAGCTGATGGACTACATCAAGGCCGTGCGGAACCTGCGTGCCGAGATGGGAGTTCACCCGGCAAAACGCACCAGTATGGTCATTGAGACCGCCGAGACCGCCGCCTTTGGCCGCGGCGGCGATTATCTGGCAAAGTTTGCCTTTGCCACCGATGTGACCCTGACGGAAAAATACGAGGGCCCCACCGCCGGCATGGCGCAGGCCATCACCCACAACGCGCGGGGCTTTATCCCCATGATGGAGCTGATCGACCGGGAAAAAGAGCTGGCGCGCCTGGAAAAGGAGCGGGCGAACGCCGAAAAAGAGATCGCACAGTTTGGCCGCCAGCTGGAAAACCAGGGCTTTGTGAGCAAGGCGCCGGCCCAGGTGGTGGAGGAGATCCGCCAAAAGCTGGCGCGGGCAAAAGAAAAGCTGGCACGGGTGGAGCAGTCCATCCAGGGGCTGGGGTAAGGCCCCGCAGCCCGAAACCCAAGGCTTTGCGCGCGGGGCGCTCCGTGGTTTGGAGCGCCCCGCTTTTTTGAGCGGTTTTGCCATTTTTTATCGCCTTTACTTGCTTTTTAGCAGGGAAAAAAGCTATAATGTATGGTAAGAAAGCCGCGGCTTTGTGGCGAAAAAAGGAGGAGGAGCCAATGAGTGAGTATGTCATTGAGATGCTGAACATCACCAAGGAGTTCCCGGGCATCAAGGCGAATGACAACATCACTTTGCAGCTGAAAAAAGGCGAGGTGCACGCGCTGCTGGGCGAGAACGGCGCGGGCAAATCGACCCTGATGAGCGTGCTGTTTGGGCTGTACCAGCCCGAGGCGGGCGTCATCAAAAAAGACGGCGTGGAGGTAAAGATCAAAAACCCCAACGACGCCAACGCTCTGCACATTGGCATGGTGCACCAGCACTTCAAGCTGGTGGAAGTGTTTTCGGTGCTGGACAATATCATTCTGGGGGTGGAGCCCGGCAAGGGGGGCTTTATCCAAAAGGACGAGGCCCGCAAAAAGGTGGTGGCCCTGAGCGAAAAATACGGCCTGCGGGTGGACCCGGACGCCATGGTGGAAGACATCAGCGTGGGCATGCAGCAGCGGGTGGAGATATTGAAAATGCTCTACCGCGACAACGAGATATTGATCTTCGACGAGCCCACCGCCGTGCTGACCCCGCAGGAGATCGACGAGCTGATGGAGATCATGCGGGGGTTCACCAAAGAGGGCAAGAGCATCCTTTTTATCACCCACAAGCTGAACGAGATTATGGCGGTGGCCGACCGCTGCACCGTGCTGCGCAAGGGCAAATGCATTGGCACCGTGGAGATCAAGGATACCACCAAAGAGGAGCTCTCGCACATGATGGTGGGGCGCGACGTGGATTTTGCGGTGGAAAAGCAGCCTGCAAAGCCCGGCAAGACCGTGCTGAAGGTGCGGGATATGGTGGTGCCCAGCAAGATGCACAAGAACAACGCGGTCAAGGGCATTTCGCTGGAAGTGAGGGCGGGCGAGATCGTGTGCATCGCCGGTATCGAGGGCAACGGCCAGACCGAGTTTGTATATGGGCTGACGGGGCTTGAAAAAATCACCGGCGGCAGCCTGGAGCTGGAGGGGCACGACATCAGCCGCGCCACGATCCGCGAGCGCTCAAAGCTGGGTATGAGCCACATCCCCGAGGACCGGCACAAGCACGGCCTGGTGCTGGACTACACCCTGGCCGACAATATGGTGCTGCAGCGCTACTGGCAGCCGGAATTTCAGAACAGGGGGTTCATCAAAAAAGGCGAGGTGGTCAAATACGCCCAAAAGCTGATCGACCAGTACGATGTGCGCAGCGGCCAGGGCCCGGCGACGGTGGCGCGCAGCATGTCCGGCGGCAACCAGCAAAAGGCCATCGTTGCCCGCGAGATCGACAAGGACCCCGAGCTGCTGGTGGCGGTGCAGCCGACCCGCGGCCTGGACGTGGGGGCCATCGAGTACATCCACAAGCAATTGGTCGCCGAGCGCGACCGGGGCAAGGCTGTGCTACTGGTGAGCCTGGAGCTGGACGAAGTGATGAACCTTTCGGACCGCATCCTGGTGATGTACGAGGGCGAGATCGTGGGCGAGCTGGATCCCAAACAGACCACCGTGCAGGAGCTGGGCCTTTATATGGCCGGCGCAAAACGCAACACAAAGGGGGGCGCTGCAAATGAATAAGCTCAAAAAAGCAGTGCAGAGCCAGGCCTTCAACAGCTTTTTGGCCAGCCTGATCTCGATCGTGGTGGGCCTTGCGTTCGGGTTTGTGCTGCTGCTGATCCTGAAGGCGCCCGCGGCGTTGCAGGGGATGAAGGCCATGCTCACCACCGGTTTTTCCAGCCCGGACCGCATTGCCAAGGTGCTGTACCAGGCGGCCCCGCTGCTGATGTGCGGCCTTTCGGTGGGCTTTGCGTTCAAGACCGGCCTGTTCAACATCGGCGCGCCGGGCCAGTATACCATGGGCGCGTTCTTTGCCATCATGTGCGCGACCCAGTTCCAGATGCCCTGGTGGGCCTGCCTGATCGCCTCGATGCTGGGGGGGGCCATCTGGGGCCTGTTCCCGGGCCTGTTCAAGGCGCTGTTCAATGTGAACGAGGTGATCACCAGCATCATGTTCAACTGGATCGGCATGTATCTGGTGAACCTGATCTTTGCGAACACACCCAAGGCTTTGGCAAACTTTTGGGGCGCCACCAACAGCGACCGCACGGCGGATCTGAACAAGGCGAACCCCGGCGCCCTGATCCCGAAGCTCGGGCTGGACGAGGCGTTCAACTCCCCTTACATGAACATCAGCATTTTCATTGCCGTGGGGCTTGCCATTGTGATGTTCATCGTGCTGCAGAAGACCACGTTTGGGTATGAGCTGAAGGCCTGCGGCATGAACAAGAACGCCAGCCGGTACGCGGGCATCAACGCCAACCGCAACATCGTGCTTTCCATGGTGATCGCGGGCGCGCTTTCCGGCATCGGCGGCGGCCTTTACTACCTGGCCGGCACCGGCCAGTACGTGCTGGAAAAAGTGCTGCTGACCCGCGGATTCGACGGCATCCCCGTGGCGCTGCTGGCGAACTCGCACCCGCTGGGCACCATTCTGAGCTCGCTGTTCATCAGCTATTTGAGCGTGGGCGGCAGCGCCATGCAGCCGAACTTCTCCAGCGAGACCACCAACATCATCATCGCGGTCATTATTTACCTGGCCGCGTTCAGCCTGCTCATGCGCACCATGCTGGCAAAGCTTTCGATGCGCCGCAAGGAAAAAGAAGAGGAGGCGAAACAATGATCACCTTAGCCAACGTTCTCAGCTGCACTATCGTGTTTGCGGTGCCGCTTCTTCTGGTGGCGCTGGGAGGCATGTTCAGTGAGCGCTCGGGCGTGATCAACATTGCGCTGGAAGGTATTATGGTGATCGGCGCACTGGCAGCCTGCTTTACCCTGCGGGCGCTGGATATGAGCGGCTTCGGCCCCGCGCACCCGCAGCTCGGCGTGTTCATCGCGGTGCTGGTGGCGGGTTTGTGCGGCATGCTGTATTCGGTGTTCCTGGCCTTTGCCGCCATCAACCTGAAGGCGGATCAGACCATCGGCGGCACCGCGCTGAACCAATTTGCGCCGGCGTTCGCCATTGTGGTGACCTGGGCCATCCAGGGCCAGGGCCAGACCCAGATCATGATCCCCACATGGGTGCGCATCACCCGCTCGACCTTTGGCCTGGGCGACGCGGATCCCAGCTTTTGGAACAACCTGATCTTCAAGTATTTTTACCTGACCACCCCCATTGCCATCGTGCTTCTGGTGGGCGCGTGGGTGCTGCTGTTCAAGACCAAGTTCGGCCTGCGGCTGCGGGCCTGCGGCGAGCACCCCCAGGCGGCCGACTCGGTGGGCATCAATGTGTATAAGATGCGCTATGCGGGCGTGATGATCGGCGGGATCTTTGGGGGGATCGGCGGCTTTGCCTACACCCTGGCCGCGGGCAGCACCTTTGCCTCCAGCGTGGCGGGCTACGGCTTCCTGGCGCTGGCGGTGATGATCTTCGGCAACTGGAACCCCTGGACCATTTTGGGCGGCTCGTTCTTCTTTGCCCTGTTCAAGGTCATTGCCTCCTACAGCTCCAGCATCCCGTTTTTGCCCAGTTTCGAGGGGGTCAAATCCGCCAGCAACATCTACCAGATGCTGCCTTATATCGTTACCATGATCGTGCTGATTTTTACCAGCAAAAAGAGCCGCGCGCCCAAGGCCGAGGGTATTCCCTACGACAAGGGCTCGCGCTGACCGGCAGTTTGAAAACCATTGCAGGCGGCCCCCGGGCGACCGGGGGCTGCCGCATCTTTTGCCAAAGGAGGCAGGCCCTATGCGCATGTATGACATCATTGCAAAAAAGCGGGACGGCGGCACCCTTGACCGGGAAGAACTGGAATTCGCGGTAAACGGCTTTGTAAAGGGTGATGTGCCTGATTACCAGATGAGCGCTTTGCTGATGGCCATTTATTTAAAAGGCATGACCGACGCTGAAACCGCGCAGCTTACCCAGATCATGGCCCATTCGGGCGACATGGTGGACCTGTCGGCCATTGAGGGGGTAAAGGCGGACAAACACTCCACCGGCGGTGTGGGCGACAAAACCACCCTGGTGATCGCGCCCATCGTGGCGGCCTGCGGGGTCAAGATCGCCAAGATGAGCGGCCGGGGCCTGGGGCACACGGGCGGCACGGTGGACAAGATGGAGGCCGTGCCCGGCACTGAAACGAGCCTGGACCGCCAGCGCTTTTTTGACCAGGTGAACCGGATCGGGATCAGCGTGATCGGCCAGAGCGGGAACCTTGCCCCGGCGGACAAAAAAATGTACGCTTTGCGGGACGTGACGGCCACCATCGGCTGCGTGCCGCTGATTGCAAGCTCCATTATGAGCAAAAAGCTGGCCGCCGGGTCCGACTGCATTCTGCTGGACGTGAAGACCGGCAACGGCGCTTTCATGAAAACCCTGGAAGGCTCCATTGAGCTGGCCCAGGCCATGGTGAACATCGGCTGGCACAACGGCCGGAAGGTGGCCGCCCTGATCACAGATATGGACACCCCCCTTGGCCATAACATTGGCAACAGCCTGGAGGTCATTGAATCGGTGCAGGTGCTGAAGGGCGAAGGCCCCGCCGACCTGACCGAGGTGTGCTACCAGCTGGCCGCCAACATGCTGCACCTGGCGGGCAAGGGCGGATTGGAGGAGTGCCGCCGCCTGGCCGAGCAGGCTGTGGCCAGCGGCGCCGCTTACAAGAAGCTGAAGGAGATGTTCGCCGCGCAGGGCGGCGACGTGACCGTGCTGGACGACCCCGGCAAATTCGAAAAAGCGCGCTTCAGCCGCGAAGTTTTGGCCCGGACCAGCGGCTGGCTGACGGCCACCGACACCGAGAAGATCGGCTCGTCCAGTGTGGTGCTGGGGGCCGGGCGCATGAAAAAAGAGGATGGCATTGATTTTGAAGCCGGGATCGTGCTGCACAAAAAAGCGGGGGACAGGGTGGAAAAGGGCGAGGCAATCGCCACCTTTTACACCGAGCACGAGGAAAAGCTGGATCCCGCTGAAGCCATGTTCCGGGAGGCGCTCACCTTTGGCGATGCGCCGCAGGCTCTGCCGCCGCTGGTGCTGGCGCGGGTGACAAAGGCCGGTGTGGAGCGGTTCTGAACGCCATTGATCGGTTGATAAAAATGCGCGGCCCGGGAAATACCCCGGGCCGCGCATTTTTGGGATCAAAGGCCGGGCAGAGCCTGTATCACCAAGGCCCCGCAACCGGAAGACAGCTAAAAAACAGGAACAGAAGCGTTGGAGCGCAGGGATTGCACCGGGGCAAGGCGCCCCGCCATAAAGATTCAACCACGGGCGCTGCGGGGACCCCCCCGCTTTTCGATCTGGATTGAGATCTGCACCACGTATTCCTGCTCGGAGCCGCTGGCAAGGTAGGTGATGAGGTCAAATACGTACGCGTTGCCGCACACCGCATAGCCCTGCCGCCCCACATAGGCCAAGAGTGCGTGATAAGGCTCATTGAAGGCTTCCAAAGGGCCCTTGTGCACGATGGTGGCGTAGAGGCCGGCCGGTTTTTCCAGCAGCGGCCCGCCTGAAAAGCCCGGCGGAACCCGGCTGAAAAAGTAGCTTTCCAGGCTGCTGCCGGCCAGAACGTCCTCCTTTAAAATGACCGAACCCAGGGGGAAGCGGTCGGTGAGCCGGTACTTTTCGCACAGGGCCAGGTGTTCGCTCACCCGGGCGGCCACACCGTCGGTGTGTTCGCCCTCGCCCTTTTTCAGCCCCACCACCAGCAATTGCTCGGCCTGCTGCAGCTCTGCCCGGGGCACATCGTAGGTTTCGGCCAAGGCGCGGCGGGTGGTGGCGGCCACGTGGGCGAGCATTTGTTCCATGCGGGCCAGCTGTTCCAGCCGGGCGCGGATTCCAGCCTGCTTTTCCTCCAGAAGAAGCAGAAAATGCGCGGAGTCGTAGTGCTGGCGGTACCATTTGATCTCTTCCAGGGTGCTGCCCGCCTGCTGCAGCACCCGAATGAGATCAAAATCGAACAGCTGGGCCGAGGTGTACCTTCGATAGCCGTTTGAGCCCACGTTGCGGGGTTTTAACAGACCGATGTGGTCATAATGAAACAGGGTGTCCTTTGTGGTGCCGCAAAGCGCGGCAAATTGGCCGGTGGTAAACAGGCTACCGAAAGGTTCACTCATTCTTCACAATTCCCCCTCTTGACTATGGTGTTACACCATAGTTTATCATACCCTGTGCAATCATTCAACTGGAGGAGATAACAATGGAAGCCCAGCAGCAGCATGACCGCATGTTCGGCATGCTTTCCCCTACAAAACTGTTTTTTAAGTGCGCGTTGCCCAGCATGGTGAGTATGGGCGTGACTTCGCTGTACACCATTGCCGACGGTGTGTTTGTGGGCCGGTTCATCGGCTCCGAGGCGTTGGCGGCGGTAAACCTGGTCATGCCCCTGATCATGGTCAGCTTTGCGCTCTCCGACATGATCGCCGTGGGCTCCTCGGTGCAGATCGCCATCCGCCTGGGGCAGGGCAACGGCGAGGGAGCCAGCCGGGTGTTCAGCTTTGCCTGCAAGACCATTTTGGCGCTTTCGGTGGTCATGGGGCTGAGCGGCTTCTTTTTGGCGCCGGGGCTGGTAGGCCTGCTGGGGGCTGAAGGGCAGGTGGCGGCCATGGCGGTGGAGTATATGCGGGTGTACGCGGTGTTTGCCCCCCTGATCATGTGCTTTTTTGCGGTGGATAATTACCTGCGCATCTGCGGCAGGGTAAAATACAGCATGTTTATGAACGTGATCATCAGCCTGGCGAACATTGTGCTGGACGCGCTGCTGATCGTGGGGCTGGGCGGCGGCATCGGCGCGGCGGCCCTGGCCTCCTGCATTTGCCTGGCGGCCGGCTCGGTGATCTGCTTTTGGCCCTTTTTTGCCAAAAAACTGCCGCTGCGGTTTGTGCGGGGTGGGGTGCCGGCGAGGGTTATGGCAAATATTATGGCAAACGGAAGCTCGGAGTTTTTCAGCAATATTTCCAGCTCGGTGTGCATGGTGCTGTTCAACGCGGTGCTGATGCGCATTGAGGGGTACCGGGCCGTGGCGGCATTCAGCATTGTGATGTATGTGGACAGCGTGGTGAAATCGGTGCTGTTCGGCATGGGGGACGCCTTACAGCCCGCCCTGAGCTACAACTATGGCGCAGGGCAGCCGGGCCGGGTGCTCGCCCTGGAGCGCAGGGTGCAGTTGGCCGGCTTTGTGATCAGCTTTGCCATGATGGTGTGGATGTTAGCCGGCGGCAGGGGATTGATCACCCTGTTTTCGCCCCCCGGAGACGCCGCGCTGCTGGCAATGAGCCTGCGGGCAATGCGGCTGTTTGCGCTGTCGTACCTTGTGAGCTGGTGCGCCATTGTGTCCAGCAGCTTTTTTACCGCGCTGGACCGGCCGCTGTTTTCGCTGGTGCAGTCTACCTGCGCCACCCTGCTGTTCCCGCTGATGGGGCTGGCGGCTTTGCCCGCGGCGCTGGGGCTGGACGGCGTATGGCTCACAGGCCTGTTTGGCGGGGTGCTTTCGGCGCTGCTGGCGGCGGTTTTGCTGTGGCGTACCATGCGGCGGCTGAAGCGCCGGGCGGCTTAATTTTGAACTTTTTGTAAAGACACTTGCATTTCCCGCGAAAATAGTATATATTTAATTAGCACTCTAAAGTTTAGAGTGCTAATTTTCATCTTGAATATATTTTCAATAAAAAAGGGGAGCGTTCAAACATGGCAGTGAAACAGTTTAAGGCCGAGAGCAAAAAGCTGCTGGACCTGATGATCAACAGCATTTATTCCAACAAGGAGATTTTTTTGCGCGAGCTCATCAGCAATGCCAGCGACGCCATTGATAAGCTGTATTTCAAAAGCCTGACCGACCATTCCGTGACCACCAAAAAAGAGGACTACAAAATCTTTTTGGCGCTGGACAAGGACAGCCGGACCATCACCCTTACCGACAACGGAATCGGCATGACCAAGGAAGAACTGGAAAAGAACCTGGGCACCATTGCCCGCAGCGGCAGCTTTGATTTCAAGGCCGAAAACAAGGCCGAGGACATTGACATCATCGGCCAGTTCGGCGTGGGCTTTTATTCCGCCTTTATGGTGGCCAGCCGCGTGACCGTGATCAGCCGGGCCTTTAGCAGCGAGGAGGCCTGGAAGTGGGAGTCGAAGGGCGCCGAGGGCTACACGATCACCGAGACGGAAAAAGCTGAGCCCGGTACCCAGATCATCCTGGTGGTAAAAGAGAGCACCGAAAAAGAGAATTACGACGAATTTTTGGATGAGTACAACCTGGTGCGCATCGTGAAAAAGTATTCCGATTATGTGCGCTACCCGATCGAGATGTACCGCGAAAAGAGCCGCCAGAAGGAAAAACCGGCGGACGCAGGCGAGGATTACGAGCCGGAGTACGAGAGCTATACCGAGCTGGAAACCCTGAACAGCATGGTGCCCCTGTGGAAGCGGGCAAAAAAGGACGTTGCGGACGAGGAATACAACCAGTTCTACAAGGATAAATTCTACGATTACACCGACCCCGCACGGGTGATCGTGAGCCGCACCGAGGGTACTGCCACCTACAACGCGCTGCTTTTTGTGCCTGGCCGCGCGCCTTACAATTATTACACCCGCGAGTATGAAAAGGGTTTGCAGCTGTATGCCTCCGGCGTGCTGATTATGGAAAAATGCGCCGACCTGCTGCCCGATTATTTCAGCTTTGTAAAAGGCGTGGTGGACAGCCAGGACCTGAGCCTGAACATCAGCCGCGAGATGCTGCAGCAGGATGGGCAGCTTAAGCTGATCCGGGGCAGCCTGGAGAAGAAGATCAAGAACGAGCTGAACGCCATGAAGAACAATGAGCGGGAAAAGTACGACGAGTTCTTCAAAAACTTCGGCCGCCAGCTTAAATTTGGCTGCTATGCCGATTACGGAATGAACACCGAGCTGCTGAAGGACCTGCTGCTGTTCTACAGCGCCAAGGAGAAAAAGCTCATCACCCTGGCCGAGTACGTGGAAAAGATGCCCGAAGAGCAGAAGTATATCTACTATGCCGCGGGCGAATCGGCTGACCGGCTGGCAAAGCTGCCCGCCGCCGAGCTTGTGCTGGAAAAAGGCTTTGACCTGCTGCTGCTCACCGAGGATGTGGACGAATTCTGCCTGCAGGTGCTGCGCCATTACGGCGAGAAGGACAAGGAAAAGGAATTCAAGAACATCTCCGGCGGGGAGCTGGGCCTGGAGACCGAGGAGGAAAAGAAGGCGGCCCAGGAGGCCGGCGAGGCCAGCAAGCCCCTGTTTGACGCCATGAAGGAGGCCCTGGGCGACAAGGTGACCGATGTGCGCATTTCGACCCGGCTCAAGAGCCACCCGGTGTGCATTTCCAGCGAGGGGCCGCTGTCGCTGGAAATGGAAAAGGTGCTGGGCAGCATGCCCGGCGCAGAGGGGGAAATGGCGCCCAAGAGCCAGAAGGTGCTGGAATTGAACGGCGAGCACCCGGTATTCGCCAAGCTGAAAGCATTGCAGGAGGCGGGCGACAAGGAGACCCTGGGCAGATACGCCGATATCCTGTACAACCAGGCGCTGCTGATCGAGGGCCTGCCCATTGAGGATCCGGTGGCCTACGCCCAGGCCGTGTGCGAGCTGATGAAGTAAAGCCCCTGAAAACAGAGAGAACTGCGCCCCCGAAACAGCGGAAACGCTTTTTCGGGGGCGCAGCTTATTTGTTGGGGAAAATAGGGGAAACGGGGGAATCAGCCGAAATGGCGCTCGATCTCGGTCAGCTCGCCTGGATGCTCGACCCAGTTTTCCACATAGCCGCAGGCACAGCACACATACCGGATAACCGGGATCTTGCCCGCAAGGGTCATGGTGGAGGTGTAGATATTGTTGCCGCTGGAATAGCGCAGCGCGCGGTCCGGCACACGAACCACCCGTTTTGCCCCGCATTTGGGGCAGGCAGCGGTGTTTTTCATTGCGCTTGCCCCCTCTGGGCGGGCGGCGTGACGATGGGCTTGCCGGACGCATCCAGCAGCGGGGTGAGCCCGCCGGTGTAGCCGAACTTTGCCAGAAGATAATGAACGCCTGTTTCCCGGTCGCGCAGTACGAACAGCCCCCGGGCCCCGCCCTGGGAATATACGATCTCGAAGCGGCGATCACTCATGATTATAGGCCTCCTTAGCACTCTTTTTTGTTGTAGATGGCCACGCTGATGAGCCAGCAGACCACATATACCGCCAAAGCGGCGGCGGCCAGCAGGCATACGGCGGGGAATGGGTTTTCGTCGACCCAGGCCAGAGCGGCCAGCGGCGTTTCGCCGCTCAGGCTGCCGGTGCTGCCCAGGAACATGATGATGCCGCCAAAGGCCGCGATGGCCAGCAGCATGCCGGTGCGGGCCTTTTCCACCCCGAATTTGTACACGAAGGGCATCATGAGCCCAAAATAGAGCAGCACGAACAGGTTCACGATCAAAGCAGTGAAGATGTTTTCGGAAACAGGGGTCCCGGTGCGCCACTGGAGGAAGGGGGCCATAAGGACGCTGTAGCCAAGGCCCGCCAGGGTGCAAAGCAGCAGCAGTACAAATTTTTCGCCCACCAGCAGGGATTTCGTCAGGGGCAGGGTGGCGGCGTAAAAATCCCAGTTGCTGGTTTTATCCACACTCAAAAGCCCCACCACGTAGAAGCCGAACATCCAGCCCAGGATGTTGAGGAAAAAGGTCATTTCCAGCGCGAGGCCCAGCGCGGTATACAGCACCAGCACCAGGGCCAGGTTTTTGGCATAGATGTGTTTCAAAATATAAATATCTTTTAAAAGCAGGCCTTTCATCTGTTTTCCCTCCCGGCGTAAAACTGCATGATATCCTCGATGCTGGCTTTATCCACCACCGCGCTGCGCAGCCACAGGCCTGCTTCCGCGCGGTCCTTGACCAGCGCCTCCAGCGCGAAGGCACCCTTGCGCTGTGCCACCACAAGCCCGGCGGGCAGGCGGGAGAGCTCGTCGGGGCTGCAGCGCACCACACCATATTGCTCCAGCAGGCGGTCCTTGTCCATCTGGAACAGAACCTTGCCATGTTGGATGTACACGATGGAGTCGGCGATCTTTTCCAGATCGCTGGTGATATGGCTGCTGATGAGCACGCTGTGGGCTTCGTCCTGGATGTAGTCCCGCAGCATATCCAGGATCTCGCCCCGCATGACCGGGTCCAGGCCGCTGGTGGCCTCGTCGAGAATCAGCAGGCGGGGCCGGGGCGCCAGCGCCGCGGCCAGCCGCAGCTTCATGCGCATGCCGCGGCTCATATCCTTGATGATCTTTTTGGGGGGCAGGTCGAAGCGGGCCAGAAGCTCGGCATAATGCTGTTTGTCAAAGCCGGGGCGCATGCCGGCAAGGCTTTTGCCCACCTGCACAGGGGTCATGGTCTCGTAAAAAAACGCGTCCTCGAACACGATGCCGATCTGGGCGCGCACCGCTTTGTCCTGCGCGGTGCCGCCCAGCACCTCCACCTCGCCCCCGTCGATGCGGATGGCGCCCAGGATGGCTTTCAGGGTGGTGGTTTTGCCCGCGCCGTTTTCGCCCACAAAGCCCACGATGGACCCGGTGGGCACGTTCAGCGTTACGTTCTGCAGGCTGAAGTCCTTATAATTTTTGCACAGCCCGTGCACCTGAATGGCATATTCCATGGTCGTCAGTCTCCCTCATAGAGTAAAGTGAGTGTTTCAAATACCTCGCCCCGGCTCACACAGCCAAGCTCTGCCGCTTCCACCGCCTTTTGCAGGTGGGCCTCCACGGCCTTGAGCGCTTCCTCGTGATGCAGGGCCGGGTTTTGAGGTGCCACAAAGCACCCCTTGCCCGGCACGGTGTTGATGAAGCCCGCCTGTTCAAGATCCTCATAGGCCCGCTTGGTGGTGATGACGCTGATGCGCAGCTCCTTTGCCAGAAAGCGGATGCTGGGCAGGGGATCCCCCTCGCGCAGGGCCCCGGAAATGATCGCGGCTTTTATCTGGTCGGTGATTTGCTCGTAGATGGGTTTGGGACTGGAATTGCTGATGTAGATCTCCATCAGGTGTTCCTCGCTTTGTTGGATTTCATCAGACTGTACATATCTGATATATACAGTATATACACGGTATACACAGTTGTCAATAGGCAGACAGGATTTTTTAGAATATTTTTTTGCACATAAAAAACCAGCCTGCACCTTGGCTTGGCGCAGGCCGGTTTAAAGGGGGGAAACCATTATTTTAAGAACATCCGCAGCAGCTTTTCGTTGCCCCTTTTGTAGGGCATGTAGCGCATGGGAAGATCCAGCCAGCAAGCTTTCTTCACCATGCTTTTTTCGTGGCTGAAGGCCATAAAGCTGCGCTTGCCGTGGTAGTTGCCCATGCCGCTGGAGCCAACGCCCCCAAACCCCATGTTGTGGGTGGCAAGGTGGATGATGGTGTCGTTCACGCAACCGCCGCCAAAGCTGCACCGCCCCAGCACCGCCTGCTCCACCGCCTTGTCGCGGGTGAAGAGATAGAGCGCCAGTGGCTTTTCGCGCTCGTTTACAAAGGTGATGGCCTGGCGGATGTTGTCGAACCCGATCACGGGCAGGATCGGGCCGAAGATCTCCTCCTGCATGGGCTTGCAGGAGACGCTTCCCTCCACCAGGGTGGGCTCGATCCATCCCGACACCTCGTCGGCCCGGCTGCCGCCGCCGCAGAGAAGGGGCTCGCCCTCCAAAAGGCCCAGAAGCCGCTCAAAGTGCTTGCGGTTGACGATGCGCACATAGTCCGGGTTTTCCAGGGGCGCCTCGCCCAGCATGGCGCGGAACTGCTTTTTCAATTCCTCCACCAGCGCGGCCTTTACTGTGTTCTGCACCAGCAGATAATCCGGCGCGACGCAGGTCTGCCCCGCGTTCAGCAGCTTGCCGAAGGCAATACGCCGGGCGGCCAGGGGAATGTCGGCGCTCTCGTCCACAATGATGGGGCTTTTGCCGCCCAATTCCAGCAGAACGGGGGTCAGGTGGACGCTGGCCTTTTCCATGACCAGGCGGCCCACCGCCATGCCGCCGGTGAAGAAGATGCGGTCGAACCGCTGGTCCAGCAGGGAGGCGTTCTCTTTGCGGCCGCCCTCGATTACCGTGACCCAGGCGGGGTCGAACACCTTTGCCAGCAAGATGGCCATGGCATGGCTGGTGGCGGGGGCGTAGGCGCTGGGCTTTAACACCACACAGTTGCCCGCGGCCACCGCGCCGATGAGCGGGTCGATGCTGAGCAGGAACGGGTAGTTCCAGGGCGCCATGATGAGCGCCGTGCCGTAGGGCTCCTTTATAATAAAGCTGCGGCTGGGGAACTGGGCCAGGGGAGTGCCCACCCGCTCGGGCTTGGCCCAGCCCTTTAAATGTTTGATGGCATAACCCAGTTCATCCAGCACCATGCCGATTTCGGCCATATACGCCTCGAAACCACATTTGTTCAGGTCCTGTTTCAGGGCGGCTTTCAGCTCGTTTTCCTCGGCCAGGATCTGTGCTTTCAGGGCTTTCAGGGCGCTGCACCGCACTTCCACGGGTAGGGTGGCGCCGGTGCGGAAATACTCCCGCTGCTTTTGAACGATCTCGTGTATCTCCATGTACGCTCACCATACCCTTTCCAAAAGTTCCAGCACGTTTTTAAGGTCCGCCTGCCGCGGGTTTACGATCATGGCGCCGTCGTTCAGCGCGCGCTGTGCCACCGCCTCAAAGTCTTCTCTGCGCACCTTGCCGGTGGCCGAGAGGGTCATGGGCAGGCCGCAGGCCTCGTTCAGGGCGGCCTGCAAAGCGCGCACCCGGCAAATGGCGGTTTTGGCCCGCTGCGGGGCGGGGGTGGAGGCATATTCGGTGGGGCCTGCCAGGGGCAGCAGAAGCTCACCGTAGCGCGCCTCGCATTTTTCCAGGTTGTATTCCATCACGGTGGGCAGCAGGATGTTCATGGCGTCGCCATGGGCCAGGCGGCACACACCCCCCAGCGCGTGGCCGATGGCGTGCACCAGCCCCACCATGCTGTTGGAAAACGCCGCGCCGGCCAGCAGGCTGGCGTTTGCCATGGCGAGCCGGGCGGCCCTGTCGCCGCCCTTTTCCACCGCGCGCATCAAGTTGGAGGACACAAGGCCGATGGCCTTTTCAGCAAAGGCGTCGCTCACAGGGTTGCGCTGCAGGCAGCTGGCGGCCTCGATGGCGTGGCACAGGGTGTCCATACCGGTGCTGGCGGTGATGCGGGGCGGCAGGGTGGCGGTCATACGGGGGTCAAGAACGGCCGCATCGGGCAATAAGTAATAGCTGATGAATTCCATCTTCACATGGGCGGCGGGGTTTGCCACCACCGCCACCAGGGTGGCCTCGCTGCCGGTGCCCGAGGTGGTGGGAACCGCGACAAAGGGGGCCTGCTCGCCCCGGGGCAGCACCTCGCAGCCGGCATTCTGCAAAAGATCGCCCGAGCCCTGGGCCAGCACCATGCGCACACCCTTGGCTGTGTCGATCACACTGCCGCCGCCCACGGCCACAAGGCCGTCGCAGCCGGTTTCGCGGTAAAGGGCCGCGATCTCGTTCACAACCAAAATAGAGGAATCGGCGGGGATGCGGCAGAATTCGGCGGCAAAAGCGCCGCCGCCTTGGGCAACCGCGCCCTTTACCAGGTCCACCGCGCCAGCTTTTACCAGCCCTTCGTCGCTGAGCAGCAGGGGCCTGCGGCTGCCCAGGCCTTCCAGTTCGTGGGGGATGTGCTCCAGCGCGCCGTCGCCCGAAAGAATTTTACCGGGCAGCTGAAATTCATAATATTCCGGCATGAAAAGCGCCTCCTTTCTATCGCCCAAGCAGCGCCGCGCCGTAGACCCGCAGGCTGCTCACCTGTTTTTGCGGAACCTCTTTTAAAATGCGCTTTGCCCAGAAAGAAGGGAAGAGGTACCCCTCGGCCAGATCCACACAGCGCACGAAGCTCATGGCATCGCCCACGTTGCCCCGCAGGCAGAACCGGTGTTGGGCATAGGCGCCCGCAACGCCCATCTGCCCGGTGAACACATAAAAAGCGTCCCGGATGCTTTTAAACCGAATGAGAAGGTCCGGCTGGGGGCAGGCTTTCAGCCGCGTAAGGCCGCGCCCGGTACGGCTTGCATACAGGCTGGGCCCGCCGGGCATGACAAGCCCCAGGATCCAGCCCTCGGGCCAGCCGGCCACCTCGGCTTTTACCCGGCTGTCCAGCCGGGAGAGCGCTTTCAGCGCCCGAAACAGGAAAAACAACACGACCCGGCAGACCAGCGCCTGCATGCCGGCCGCCAGGCGGTAACGGGCTTTGGGTCTCATATATGTCACCTCGCTTAAAGCTTTTAAGTTCAAACCGAATGCGATTTTAGCACAGGCCGTTTTAAAAAGCAATACTGTTTTGAAGTTCAAATTAGAACTTCAAATTTTTTAAATATACCTCCCGGAGCGGGCGGATGAAAAGGTATATTTTTAACAAGAACGTTCCCCCCGCCGGGCTGCGCCGCGGCGGGGGGAACGTTTATTTGCCTCGCACACGGAGCAGGGCCATTTTTAGTTTGCCGTAACCGTTTTTGGGGTCGGCGTCCAGTTCCTTTTCCAGCTGCCATTTGGGGCGTTTGCCGTCGAAATAAAGGGTGGAACCCTCAACGCCGGTGAGGGCCTGAGGCAGCGCCTGGGGGTCGGCGGCAGGGTCGAGGGGCAGGGTATAGGAGAGCGCGCCCTCCGGGCTTATCGTGGCCCAGGCGCCAAACACAAAGCAGGCGCCCTCGCCATAGCAAAAGCGTTCGAACCGAACCTTGCCGTCGCGGTAAAAGGTAATGCAGTCGCGGAATTTGTTCAGGTATTCCTTTTCGTACCGCCGGCCGCACTTGGGGCCGGCAAGCTGCTGTGGCTGCATGGGCGGCACCCCCTTTACACTTATTATAGTACCAGTATAGCACCAAGGAGACAAAAAGAAAAGCCGATCCGCTGAATTGCTTCAAACCGCAGCTGCTTTATTTCTATACTTTTTTCCCTGTTTCTCTGTCTGTAAAAACAGCTTCATAATCATAGTTCAGTATATCGGCTATCTGCTTTAAATCTTTTTCAGAAAAATTGTCACGCTTCATTTTATCGCTCATGGTTGAAACGCTTTTATTCAGACGCTTTGATAATTCCGTGAGCGTCATTTCACGTTCTATTAAAAGGATTTTTATTTTCTTTGCAGCAGACAAATCATCACCTCGTTTTTTATTATTATACGTTTATCCACGAACTTTTTACAATAAAAACTAATATAGTTTGAAAAAATACAAATAAAAGCATTGAAGAAATTTGATTTTAAGCGTATGATTACGCTTAAATAAGAATAATTTTGTATTAAAAACGAAATTCAAAGAATGTAAACTTTTTGTGAACAGGAGGGCGCGAGTGGAAATCTGAGCGATTTGTTGTAAAGGGCAAGGACCGCCCATCGAGTTTAAAGTAAAATGGAGGTACTGTGATAATGATTATAAGGCAGATAAAAGAAAACCATTGGCAGCACGTTTATAGACAGATCACAACCTACGGCAGGACCTCGCCTATGTGTTTACAGCTTGATATTGATGTGAACTGCAACGGCGTGGATTACGTTTTGAGGGTGCAGCCGGAGAAGGATAGAAAAATAGTGGCTTTGCAGGCCATGGGGGTCTACCCGGACGGCGAAGGAGAAGGCGGAAGGGAATATCACCTGATAGAAAATAATGCAATGCTTTCCGCCCTTCTTGAGATCATAGTCTATCAGGGGGCGGCGAAACGGAGAACGGAAGATGTATCTCTTCGCACCGAAGCGGCCCGGTAAAGAGGACACAGACGGAAACCATTCTCGCCCACCTGGAACAAAGCAAAAATCCCACAAAGCCTTGTACATCAAAGCTTTGTGGGATCTTTGTTTTGGCAGGGGCAGAAGGATTTGAACCCTCGGCACGCGGTTTTGGAGACCGCTGCTCTACCAACTGAGCTATACCCCTATTTATATACGAACGCACATACAACCGCACATACGATCAATGGTGCTTTATTACTATACAAAATGCGCGCCCAAAAGTCAAGCCCCAGGGCCGAAAAAAATCGGCCGAAAACCGGCGCAAAAAAAGTGTTGACATTTGCCACACCATCCAGTATAATAACAAACGTCGCCGATGCGATGTGGCCCGGTAGTTCAGTTGGTTAGAACGCTAGCCTGTCACGCTAGAGGTCGTGAGTTCGAGCCTCATCCGGGTCGCCATGCTGCTATAGCTCAGTCGGTAGAGCGCATCCTTGGTAAGGATGAGGTCTCCAGTTCAAATCTGGATAGCAGCTCCACAAAAGCCCTTGCAGATCTTGTGTCTGCAAGGGCTTTTTGCAATCCCAAAAGACGACCTTGATTCAATAAAGCTGCCCAATAATGAAGCAAAGGCAGAGGATGGAAGGGAATACAATCATTTCGACAAAAAGTATGGATTTTCGTCGTTTTTTATGGTATACTTTGAGCCAAAGGAGGTAATTGAAATGAAAAGATGGAGCGCAATTCTGATGTGTGCGGCGTTGGTGTGCCTGATCTTGGTGGGATGTGGGGCCAGCCCAAAAGGCGGGCTTCCGTATTTCCCGCACAGCGATACCTTCCGTTTGGACGCCAGCATGAAAGATATTATAGAGGCAGAAAACCTCACCTTGCGGGAATCGGAGTATTTTGACAACGCGTATGTACGCTCTGACCCTGTAACGATTAACAAGTATAGCTTTGACGCGCAGTATTTTGCAAATTCTGACGATACATGCACCTGTATTTATTCTCAAAGCCGAAAGGACAAACCTTTCACGGAAGAGTACAAAGCGTTTGTAGAGTATTTTACGGGGCTTTACGGGGATGATTACATTGTCGATCTGGACAACCCCAATACTGATATTTATAGTGAATATGAAACAACAAAATGGAGCTTTACCAGTAAGGATGAGGTGAAGTATGCGGTGTGGGTGCAAATCACCCAGGGAAAGATGACCGGAAACTATGATTTCAGCATACTTGCAGGCAAGGAGTAAAAGAAAGGGCGCATCGACTTGATGCGCTCTTTCTTTTGTCCGCAATTCCATTTACAAGAGAGTGGCAGGTGAGGTCTATTGTTCTGCACCGCGGCTACGCTTTAAATGTTCGCTGATCATTTTCAGCTCGCCCAGCGACGAGATGCTCATGCCGCTTTCGACGATCATCATCTGCACGGTGCCGGGCAGTTTGGCCCATTCTTCGCGCAGGGCGGTATCGTTTTCCAGGATCTCGTTCAAATCGGGGTAGTGGCTTTGTTCCATATCCAAGCCCTCCTTTTTTGCTATTGTTCCCTTGCAGGGCAGAAAATATGCCCCCAAAGCGGGCAGGGGTTTGACAAGCCGCAGAAGGGAATTTATACTTAAAAAGCGAAAGAACGGCACAGAAAGCACGGGCGCAGGCAGAATGCGCCGCTGCCCCATGCACGGTTCAGGACCCTGCCGGGAGGCTTTGCCCGGCGGGCGGTTCACAAAAAGGAGAGGTGTTTATGCCAAAGCGCATCGCGATCTGCCCCGGCAGCTTCGACCCCATCACCAAGGGCCACCTGGACATCATCCGGCGGGCCGCGGGCCTGTTCGACGAGGTCGTGGTGCTGATTATGGTGAATTACACCAAGGCGGCCACCGCGTTTACCGCGGAGGAGCGGGTGGATATGGCGCGCCGGGTGACCCGGGGCATCCCCAACGTGAGGGTGGATTTTTACGCGGGGCTGTTGGCCGACTATGCCCGCGAGGCGGGCGCCTGCACGCTGGTGAAAGGCCTGCGGGCGGTGACCGACTTTGAGTATGAGTTCCAGATGGCGCTGACCAATAAAAAGCTCTACCCCAAGCTGGAAACGCTGTTTTTGACCACCGACATTCAGCACATGTATCTTTCCAGCTCGGTGGTGCGGCAGGTGGCGAGCTTTGGGGGCGACATTTCTGAATTTGTGTGCCCGGAGGTGCTGCAGGACATCGTGGCCCGGCTTGCGCCCGGGCCGCCGGGCCCCGTGCGGCGGGAGCCCCAGACCTGAAAAGAATGGCCGCCCCGAGGCAAAGCGCTTTATAAGGACAGATGAAAATCGGCGGTGTGCGCCCCATTTCCGTGGGGCGCACACCGCCGATTTTGAAATTATAGCTTAAAACAGGCTTTCCCGGATAAGCCCGCCGCCCAGGATCACGTCATCCTGGTAGAATACCGCGCTCTGGCCCGGGGCGGGGGCGCGGGCGGGCTGGGCAAACCGCACGGTGGCCTCGCCGTCAAAACGGCAGGGCACCGGCTCGGCGGCGCTGCGCACCTTGACCAGATATTCGCCCGCGGGAAGGGGCGCGCCGGTGGGCGTGCAGATGTTTTGCAGGGTCATGCCGCTGAAAAATTCCTCGCCGGCCCAGCCCAGCACCACATCGCCGTTTTCGCGGATGGCCTTTACAAAGGCGGGCCTGCCCAGTGCAATGCCCAGCCCCTTGCGCTGGCCCAGGGTGTAGCGGAGCACCCCTTGATGAGGCCCCAGGTCCTGCCCGTCCGGGCCGATGAACCGCCCGGGCTTGCCCGCCATGCCGCGGCTTTCGATGAAGGCGGCGTGATCGCCCTCCGGGATAAAGCAGATCTCCATGCTGTCCGGGCTGTCGGCACAGGGCAGGCCTAAGGCGCGGGCCAGCTCCCGGATGTCCTCTTTTTCAAATTCGCCCAGCGGAAGGCACAGCCGGGCCAGGATGCTCTGGCCCAGGCGGTAGAGCATATAGCTCTGGTCGCGGGCGGCGCTGGCCGCGCGGCAGACGTGGTACTCGCCGGGGGCGGTTTCCTGGACCCGGGCATAGTGGCCGGTGGCGATAAAGCGGACGCCCAGCTCGTCCGCTTTTTGGGCCAGCAGCCGGAATTTGACCGCGGGGTTGCACAGCACGCAGGGGTTCGGGGTCCGGCCCGCGCAGTAGGCGGCGCAGAAGGGCTGCACAACCTCCCGCTCGAACTCGGCGCCCGCCTCGATGACCACCAGCGGGATGCCCAGCGCCCCGGCGGCCTTTTGGGCCTCGGCCACCGCCCTGTCGTGGGCGGGGGAAAAGCGGATCACCGCGCCGGTGACCGCAAATCCCTGGTCTTTCAGAATATGCACACAGACGGCACTGTCG
>NZ_DBGCTQ010000070.1:0-18539 GCF_048388525.1 Allofournierella sp.
CGGGCATCATCACATCCAGCAGAATGCAGTCAGCCCAAGCGCACCGGTTTTCATCCACCTCGCCGCCCGAAGCCAACACTGCGACCCGGTGGCCGTCCCGTTCCAGCGCGGTTTTTACCAGCTGCCGCAAGTCCGCCTCGTCGTCCACCACCAGAATGTTCGCCACGCCCGCGCTCCTCCTTTTCGCTTTATTGCAGGATCAGGTACAGCCCCCAGCTCAGGGCATACAAAATGTAAACATGGGCGGGATAAAACACATAGAAAAAATGCTTCGAGATCTTTCCGCCCTTTCCTTTTTGTCCATTATAACACAGCATAAACAAAACCGAAAACACGCTGAACCATTCATAATATTGGGTAAACATGGCGCCAAGGGGTTCGCCCATGGCGCTCACCTGCAGCCACACCCGCACAAACCATACCAGCATGGTAAAAATCACATAGGTTCCCGCCTGAAGCCACTTGTGCCCCCGGCACAGGTAGAGCAGCAGCCCGGTCAAAATGAAAAACAGGCCGCCGTCGTTGATAAAGTTCCACATGGGCAGCACGGTGAACCCCAGCAGGGTGAGCCCGATCTGGGCCGCGCCGGGCAGGGGCAGCAGCCCCGCCGCCAGAGTGACGAGCAGCGGCCAGGCCAGCGGCAGCAGCAGCGCGGCCAGGCCACGCCCAAAACGCTTTTGCCGCAGCCAGTCCACCCCCTGTAGCATGGGCAGCAGAATCACAAAGTTCAGCAGCACCCCGTTGTAGGGGTAAAACCCATCCGGCCGCTGCAGCGCCGGCACAAACATAAACGCCGTCAGCACAGCGCCCATGGCCGCCCCAATGGCCCAGATGCGCAAAAAGTACCGTTTGCGGTCGTGCGTGTGGGCAAAGCCCTCCACCACACAAAACAGGAACAGGTTTGCCGACAGGCGCCCCAGCATGGTGAACGCCTCCGGCACCCAGCCTGTAAACCCAAAGAAATAATGGATGTGATCCAGCACCATCAAGCCCAAAGCAATCCATTTTAAAGCAGAGGTCGAAAGTCCTTTTTTCCTTTCGGTCTGCGGCAGCTGCAATGTTTCTTCCATCGCGATACACTCCTTCTTGTTTTTCTGGCACCAGTGTATCGCGCTTTTCTAAGGAAACCATAAGGCCGGGCAAAAAAATCCACAAAGTCTATAATTGCCGCTTTCTCGTTTGTTCCGTATCGGCCCAGTGCTTTGGAAAAGTCGTTTTGCCTGCCCAGTAAGCCAAGAGCACGCCCCGGGGCTTTCCCCCGGGGCGTGCTCTTTCATTCTTCTTCACAGGGGAAAAGCAGGGTCACCTCGCACCCCTTCCCGCTGCCGCTCTCTATTTTTATGCAGCCGCCGTGTGCCTGGGCGATCCGCCGCACAAGCGCAAGACCCAGTCCATGGCGGCTCTCCAGCCTTTCGTTTGCCCCATACGCTTCTGCCGCCCCATCCTGCGCCAGCGCCGCCAGCTTGCCCGGCGGGATGCCGATCCCGTTGTCCCGCACAGTAAGGGCCAGGCTGGCCCCTCTTTGCTCCAAAAGCAGCTCGATCTTACAGCCCTCAGGGTTGTGCCGGATGCTGTTCTGCACAAGATTTGCCAGCGCGCGCTCCACCAGGCGGGCGTCGCAGGCCAGCATCGCCTGCTGGGCGTTCGTGGCAATTTCTACTTCCAGCGAATACGCGCCGGCCAAGCCCCCGTTCAGTATCCCGGCGGCATAAGCCCGCATCAGCTTTGCCGCGTGCACCGGCTCCCTGTGCAGGGGCTGCATCTCGTATTCCAGCCGTGACGCCAGATTCAGATCCTGCACCAGCTCCCGGATTGCTTCTCCCTGCCGCCCGATCCGCTGTGCCTGGGTCCGCACCGCCGGGCTGGCGTTCTCGTCGCAGGCGATCCGCCCGGCATACCCCATGATCATCGAAAGCGGGGTGCGGATATCGTGTGAAACACCGCTGATCCAGTTCGCGCGGGCCTCGTTCTGCCGTGCCAGAAGGTGCGAGACCCGGTTCAGGCTGCCGGCCACCGGCTCCAGCTCCCCCCGCATCTTCAGGTCGATTCGTTCCCCCTTCGCCAGCGCCTCCACTGCTTCTATCAGGGGGCCTATGCCCTTCAATATCCTTCGTTTTGAGAAAAAATAGGCCGCGAACAACAGCGCAAGATCTACCCCCAGCATCACCGCCGCACAGCCGGGCAGCGCTTTTATAAATGCCATAGGCCAGTAATTCCGGGTTAGCTTTGTATAGCTCCCCTGGGGATATCCCAGCACCAACAGCCCATCCTCCGCAGTCTGCAGGAACACGGGGTATTCGGCCAGATACCCCTTTGCAAATACTGCCACCTGCTGCACGGTATACTCCTCCGGCAGCCCGCCGGGCAGGTTTGCGCCCCACAGCCGCTTTCCCTGCGGCGAAAGGAACATCGCCCACACGCCGCTTTCGGCCAGCCGCTGTTCCATGTCCGGATCGATACCCTCTGCCGAGCAGGCCGCCGCCGTCTCCTCCAGCCGGTTTTTTGGGGAACCCGCGCCGTAATCCCGCACGATGATGCCATAAAAAGAGCCGGCAAACACCGCCAGGTTCAGCAGTGCCAGCCCCAGCACGAACACCGCGAATCCGGCAATCTGCCTGGAAATATACCTTCCAAAATCCTTCAAGTCCTCAGCCGCCCCTTTCGCAGTTCAGCTTGTAGCCAAGCCCTTTGACTGTGATCAGGGAAACAGGCCGCGAGGGGTCGGCCTCGATCTTTTCCCGAATGCGCCGTATATGCGCGTTCAGGCTGTTTTCATAGCCAAAGGGATTTTCGCCCCACACCGCCTCACACAGCGCGTCCAACGTCACGATCCGGCCATCGTTTCGGGCAAGTGTTTCCAAAATGGAATGTTCCTTTGCGGTAAGCGGCAGAACGCTTCCGCCCTTTTTCACCTCTGCCCGGCTCAGATCCACCGTGCAGGCCGCCAGTATAAGCATCGGCGCCTCGGCTTTATAGCTGCGCCGCAGCACGGCGTTCACCCGCAAAAGCAGCTCCTGCGGCAAAAACGGTTTTACAATGTAGTCGTCCGCCCCCAGGGTCAGGCCGGCCAGCCGGTCCGCGGGCTCGTCACGCGCCGTCAAGAAAATGGCCGGCAGGTCCCGGAAGGTGCGCAAGCGCTCTAAAAGGCCAAACCCATTTCCATCCGGCAGCGTCACATCCAAAATGGCGAGATCCGGCTTCTCACGGCGCGCCGCCGCTTCGCCCTCCTGCACCGACGCTGCCGTGGCCACCGCCCGGAACCCGCCGTCCCTTAATATCTGCGCCACCAGCCTCAGCAGCTCCGGCTCGTCATCCACCAGCAAAATCTTTTTCTCTTTTAAAAAAACGTTTTCCACCGCCCGCGTCCCCCTCTGCTTTCCCTTATTGTATCACAACCTTTTCTTTGCGCGGGCCGGCGGCGCCCAAAAGTAAGGAAAATGTAAGGTCCGCAGAAAGCTGCCGTAAGGTGCGGGCGTTATCATAAACCCATCCAAAGAAAGGGGTGCACTTATGCAGAATATCATTGTCTCCGATCAGCTCACCAAGCGGTACAAACACTTTACGGCGGTGGACCGCGTTTCGCTGCATGTTCCCAAAGGCAGCATTTACGGCTTTCTTGGCCCGAACGGGGCCGGAAAATCCACCACCATGAAAATATTGTTGGGGTTGACCACGCCTACAGCGGGCAGTTTTGCGATCGACAGAAAGCAGTTCCCCAGGGATCGGGCAGCGATCCTCAAAGAGGTCGGCTCCCTGATTGAATCTCCGTCTTTCTACGCCAATCTGACTGGGCGCGAAAACCTTGAGGTGATCCGCAGAATTTTGGGGCTGCCAAAAGCCGCTGTGGATGACGCTTTGGAACTGGTCGGCCTGTCCGAGTTCGGCGACCGTTTGGCAAAAAAATATTCGCTGGGCATGAAGCAGCGTTTGGGCCTTGCCGGGGCGTTGCTGGGGCGACCGCCGATCCTGATTCTGGATGAGCCCACCAACGGGCTTGATCCGTCCGGCATCCATGAAATTCGTAATCTGGTGAAATCCCTGCCCAGCCTTTATGACTGTACCGTACTGATTTCATCCCACCTGCTGTCTGAGATCGAGCTGATCGCGGACAACCTTGGGATCCTTAACCACGGGCGGCTGCTGTTTGAAGGGAGCATGGATGATCTGCGCCGGCACGCCCTGCAGGCCGGCCTTGCCGCGGACAATCTGGAGGATGTGTTTCTTTCTGTGATCGAGATGGACAACGCAGCCAGAAAGCAGAGGGCCAAATTATGATTTCCCTTGTAATCGAACTTCGGAAAGAGAAGCGAACCGGTGTCATTGCCGTTTTGTTGCTCGTTGGCGTTTTAGGCGCAGCCTACGCATTTGCCAATTTTATTATTCGGAAAAACACGCTTCTCAATTTGCCCATGGCCCCCATGGATATTCTGCTCACCCAGCTCTACGGCGTAATCATGATTTTAAACATGTTTGGGATCGTTGTGGCTGCATGTATGATTTATAACCTGGAATTTAAAGGGGCGGCAATCAAAAAAATGTATATGCTGCCAGTCAGTATACCGGGGCTCTATTTCTGCAAATTCTTAATTTTAACGGTCATGCTTCTGTCCTCGGTCGCGCTGCAAAATCTGGCTCTGCTGAAAATCGGCATGACCAATCTTCCGCAAGGCGCCTTTTCGTCCGGCACACTGATCGCTTTTGCGGGATATTCATTCCTCACTTCCATGCCGGTTCTGTCGCTGATGCTGCTGGTTGCATCCCGGCTTGAAAACATGTGGGTGCCCCTCGGCGTGGGCGTTGCCGGTTTCTTGAGCGGTATGGCGTTGGGAACCTCAAAAGCCAGCCTGTTTCTTGCACACCCTTTCGTCATCATGCTGAAACCGGCAGTTACCATGAGTGCACAGCCTGATTTTTCCGTGATCGTGGTCGCCGTGCTGGAGACCTTTCTGTTCCTCGGGATCGGATTATGGATGGCGAAAAATGTTCGTTACGAATAAGGAGGGATGGAAATGAGTTTTCTTGAATTGCTGAAAATCGAGTTTATGAAAGTCAAACGCTCGAAAATCGTTCCTTTGATTTTTGTAGCGCCGTTGCTGGTTGTTGGCTCCGGCGTTGCAAATCTGAGCAGATATTTTACACCGGAATATACCAATGCGTGGCCTGCCATGTTTATTCAGAGCGCCCTGCTCTACGCCTATTATTTATTGCCTTTCAGCATGATCGTTGTTTGCGTCATGATCGCGGGGCGGGAAACACAGAACAAGGGGATCCTCAAAATGCTGGCATTGCCGGTGAGCCGCCAGGCTGTGTCGCTTGCCAAGTTTGGCGTACTGGCATTTTATCTGTTTATGGAAATGGTCGTGTTTTTAGTCGTTTTCGTCATTGCCGGCTGGGTTGCCACTTATACTTCCGGCATTACAGAAACCATGCCTGTGCTGTATCTCTTAAAATGGTGCGCCGGATTGTTCTTTACCATGCTTCCAGGCATGGCTGTTATGTGGGCGCTGACCGTCCTGTTTGAGAGCCCTTTGATTTCGGTGGGCGCAAACCTTCTTTTGGTTATTCCCGGCCTTCTGGCCGGTGCAACCCCGGTGTGGTTCCTTTATCCTTATTGTTACAGTGGGTATCTGGTATCCTGCTCTTTGCATAAGTTTACAGCGGGTGGTACAGGCAGGGGGTTCCAACTGTTTCCCTTTATCCCCTGTGCGGTGCTGCTGTTCGGTGCAGCCCTCTGCCTTGCAACGGCCCGGTTTGGCAAGCGGGAAATGCGCTGACCCGCAGTAAGCCTTATCACAGCCCTGCATAAACCCAAAGAACAAAAAGCCGCCCCCGGCCGGGGGCGGCTTCAATGTGGTTTTCAGGCCGATCGCTCAATTTTGGGTAAACTGCAGGTTGTCGAACTCCGTGAGCTCCTGGGTGCCGCTCTCGCGGGGGTAGTAGCTCACTTTCACCCGGTCGCCCTCGCGGGTCAGGGCCAGTTCGTCCGACAGGCTGCCTTGCACGCTGAACAAAAGCTCGGGCTTTTCGCTCAGCACCAGATAATAGGTGGTGCCGCTGGTGCTGTACTCGCTGCCAATGCGCGCCACCGTGCCGGTGAGCGTGGCAAGCTCGGCGTTGGCGTTGCCGATCTGCGCGCCGCCGGGGCTCCCCTTCAGCGCTTTTTCATAACTCAGCCGCGCCTCGGCTACCGTATCGCCCACGCCCACAGTCTGGTAATCCTCCACCGAAACATAAGCATACTGCTTAATCAGGCCCTCGGCGTCCTTCAAAGTCATAAAGTAGGTGGGGCGGCTGTTCAGGTTCACGATCAGCGGGAACGCCGCCTGGTACCCAAATTGCTGCACCTTGCCCTCGGCCGAGCGCTGGGCCGCCGTTTCCGTGGCGCCGCTGATCCGATAAAGGTGCGGCTCTTTGGTCACCATGTCCACCATCACAAACCCAATGGCGCTCTGGTCGCCGCCCACGCTGGTCAGGCCGGTGAACAGGTAGCAGTGGCCGTTGTTGTAGATCAGGGTGTCGCCCTCGCTGGTGCGGTATTTATCCTTATCGCTGAAATTCAGGTAGCCGTGCACAAACTCGCCCTTGTTGTTCAACTGGGTCATAATAAAGTTTTCCGGCTGCACGCGATCCACCCATTCGGGCAGCTCGGCAATGGCATAGCGCCTGCTCTCGCCGGTGGCGCAGTCCATCACGATCGCACCGGTCGCCTCCGGCAGGCTGAAGCCCCGCAAATACTGGTAGGTGGTGATCACCCAATAGGGCCGCCCGGTATCGTCCAGCTCAAAGCTGTAATCGGTAAGCCCGGTAAAGGGCGCGGCGGTAAAGCGGGCATAAAACAGCAGGTTCTGCCACAGATACGCCCCCGGCTGGTATTTCAGGTTGTAGCCGTCCACATACTCCACATCCTGGGGATTTGTGGCCGATACCACCACATACCCGGGCGTGCCCTCCATGTTGGTAAGCCACTTGAACACACCCGAGTGCAGGGTGGGCACCGCCCAAACCAACTTGCCGTCCACCTGCTGCAGGGTGGGCTCGCCCAACACCACCTGGCTGCCCAGGCTGGGCCGCTCGCCCAGCTTTTTGTCCGCCAGCTTGCGCGCCATCGCCTCGTCCACAATGGGCAGCTGGCTGGCGTCCACCGCCTTGAAGTCCTGCGCAAAATCCAGTTCCTGCAGGGTGGGCATCTGGTCGCGGAACGCGTTCACCTGAAAAATGAACGACGACCCCACCGATACCAGCAGGTAAACGGCCCACACCGCGCCCACCAGCACAACGGGCCAGCGCTTGGCATTTACCGCTTTCACAAAATGTACTCCGCCGGGCACCCCTGGCATGGCCCCCGGCTCGGTGACGACCCGGCCCAGCTTGTCCAATGTAAAAATGCCCACCAGCACCGTAATCAGAACACAGTAAAGGAACGCCGCCTCGGGGTAGAGTGGGTTCAGGTTGGGGTGATTGAACAGCACGTACAAAGCGAACAGCAGCAGGGTAAGCGCCACTGCCTTGCCTTTCCATTTCTTCATCAAAGCTTCCTTTCTCTCGCGGCCTTTTTGCTGCAAGCCGCCCAAAAACGATGTTATAAAGTATTATAGCGTGATTTGGACAGATGTAAAGCAAGGAGCGCAAAGTTTTACAGGAAAGTTCCATTTTCAGCGGCTAAAACGTTTCTTGTCTCCTGAAAGCGGGGGGTGCCCGGCATAAGCGCGCACCTTCTCCCTTTGTTCCGGCCGCCGGGGCCTGTTTCACCCCGGCTTAACCTTTTCCTGCACCTTTGCCATAGTAAAGCTAGGAACCGTAGGAGTGGCGGCCTTGCCGCTGACCTCTGGCGCTCTGAGCACAGCGGCTCCTTTTTAATGTTGCCATCCCTGGGGGCGTTGGATACACTAAGAACAACAGGAGTGAATTCAAGTTCCGCTTCGGGCGTATGGCTGATGGTGCTTTGCACAGCCGCCTCTTGATAAGCCCCTGTGTTTTTTATCTATTTTTAGAAGTATAGACGGTTGCCAAACGATGTCCTATGCCCTTTACCGTCTGGGGCTGCCTCCGCCACCCAAAGAACTTCTTCTGAGCTTGGTCTGCACAGGTCTGCTAAAATCGCGCTAAACTTTTTTACAAAAAGCCGAATTCAAAAGCACTAAACTGCACAAAAGCGAAATACACATATTAATATTTTCTTCATCTACACAATACGAAGGATGTGAAATAATAATTCTATTCTTACTTTTTATGCAGACGGATGTAAGTATGTTGGAGAGGTAACTTTTAAACAAAGAACGATATGTTAAATTTGCAAATCCAGCAAACCACGAATACGGATAGAGCCCTTCAACAATTTTCAGCCGCTGGCCTCCGCTTAAGCGGTTCACATAGATCAGGTAGTACTGGCTGCTATGCATATACTTGGATTCATGGCATCTTGCCAAGACCTCGTTCATTGCAGAACGCAACAGTTGCTGTGAACTGGGATGCCGCAGAATGTCAATGTAATCCCCACATAGGATACTGTAGGTGCTTTCTTTGTCCAAAAGCGGAATTAACTTTTCAAATATATAATATCCATAGTCGGAAGAATTAATTTGGCTTGAGTCAATAACAAAGCATGTCTCAAATTTGTCCTTATCTTGATTTGGAATCAAAGCGCCTTTTAACGCATCATAAGAGATGTTTTTCAGTGTTAACTGTTTATCTTAAATATTAAATCCATCCTGGATGGCTTCATAGACATTCTCATCACTAAGTTCCAAACAAGATTTTAGAACAGGATATAAAAGATAGCCTTTTGCATCAAAGGTAAAAATCATGACGTCCCCTCTCCCTGTTAATTATACTGATTGCATATAGTTTCTTCAGATAATATGAAGGATTATTAAAAGAAAAGCTACATTTCAACCTTATAAACGAGGCTAAAATGTAGCTTTTAACTTGTCACAATAGCGAAAAAATGTTTTTTGTGTTAAGCAGGGTTGTGCTCATTTTGCGTGCTTCTTCTCATCTTTCAAGGCTTTCATATACTCTGTTGAGCTGCAATTCGGACACCGCAATTTCCTATCTTCAGCGGCATTCACTGCTATCAGTGAACGTAAAAAGGTTGGTTTAAAAGGACGGTGACATTTGGGGCATATATAATGGTATTTCCTCCAAACATAAAAATGAATTAACAGAGCACCTATAATAACTCCGGCAACAAGAATCCAAATTACATTGTCTGCCATAACACGCACCTCCTATTATATAAATAACCTTGCGTTCAGTATACCACAGATTTGGACAAAAAAAGACATATCTTCCCCTTGACGGAAGATATGTCTTTGGTCCGAGTGGCGAGAGTCGAACTCACGGCCTCTTGAACCCCATTCAAGCGCGCTACCAAACTGCGCTACACCCGGATGTCACACTTGGCGACGAATGATATTATAACCCAGCCTGCGTGATTTGTCAATGGGCTTTTGCCGGTTTTTTGTTTTGTCGAAAAATGCATGCAAATCTTAAAAGCATTTGGGCATACTACTCACAAGGCGGCACAAGCGCCGCGAAAAATGCCAGTTTAAAGGAGCGTTTGATGATGAACAAAGAATACCAGGGTTACGAATATCCCGACCACCACGAGGATCAGAACTCCATCAGCGAAGTGGACACCCCGGAACCCCACCAGCCCGGCTATACCCCGCCCCGCGCCGACGGTCTGGTGGAGGAAGCCGATGCAATCTACGAGGGGCTTGGCATGGGCGCCTATTATCTTTCATTATACGAAGATGAACACCCCACAGCCGCCGAAAACTGCGGCTGTGCCTCCAAAGGCAAGCACAAAGTGCAGCCTCTCGGCCCCGATCAGTGCGGTCCCGACCAATGCGGCTGCGGCACCGGCGAAGAACCTCTCGAGTGATCCTTTCCCGGCGCCGAACAAGTCTTGATGTGAACCGCATCCGCAAAAAGGCGGCCGGCCTGCAAAAGGTCCGTGCCGCCCCTTTTTCTGCCGTTTCCGCCCGCGTCAGTCCGCCGGGCGGCGCAATTTTTCTTTTGTTTTGGGCGCCCATTGTTCATACCCTGCGATTTTTTTATCCAGCCGGTTCAGCACCGCCTGCATCTCTGCAACGCGCTGGGCCAGCTCACCGCGCTGCTCCACAAGCAGCTCTTTGCGCGCGGGAATCGTCGCATCCCCCTGGCGGAACAGCTCCATGTACTCGATCAGCACTTCAATGGGCAGCCCGGCCCCCCGCATACATTTTATAAACTCCACCCAATTGCAATCCTCCTGGGTGTAGTCCCGTATCCCGCCGCTGGTGCGGCGCACCGGCGGCAGCAGCCCAATGCGCTCATAGTAGCGCAGCGTGTCGGCGGAAACACCAAATTTTTTGCTCACTTCGGCAATGGTCATAAAAACACCCCCGCTGTTTTTGTCGCCTTTCCATAACGGACCGGCCTTTATTTTTATTATGATAAAAGCACCCGTACCCCGCCCTTTGCGGAACAACCGCCACAGAGGTGCAAAAAACAGCCCTCGCTTCGCTGCGGTTATTTTTATTGCTTTTATTCTATCCCTTAAAGCCCACTCCAGGTCAATAGCCCTGCTGCCTTTTCCGCAAATTTTATTCACTGCTTTTATTTTTTTCTTTTCCCTGCTACAATAAGACCATCCATTCCAATTTTCAGGAGCGAGTGCAATGTGGATTTTATTTGCCTTTGGTTCCGCCCTGTTTGCCGGTCTCACCGCCATTTTGGCCAAAATCGGCATCCACAGCACCGACTCTAATCTGGCCACCGCATTGCGGACCGTGGTGGTGCTGGCGTTTTCCTGGCTGCTGGTGCTGCTGCAGGGCAGCTGGCAGGGGCTTGGTCAGATCAGCGGGCGCACCTTTGCCTTTCTGATCCTCTCAGGGCTCGCCACCGGCGCCTCCTGGCTGTGCTATTTCCGCGCCCTTCAATTGGGTGATGTGAACAAGGTCACTCCCATCGATAAATCCAGCACCCTGCTCACCATATTTCTGGCCTTTGTCTTTTTTCACGAGCCCATTGGCCCGCTCAAGGCAGCCTGCATCGTTTTGATCGGTCTGGGCACCTGGCTGATGATCCAAAAAAAGCCCGTCGCCCAGGCCCGCCAAACAGGGCGCGGCTGGATGTTCTATGCGCTTGCCAGCGCAGTGTTCGCCAGCCTCACCTCCATTCTGGGCAAGGCGGGCATGGAACACATCGACTCGAATCTCGGCACCGCCATCCGCACCATTGTGGTGCTTTGCATGGCCTGGGTGGTGGTCTTCATGACCGGCAGGCAGCGGGAGCTCCGGCAGATCGGCCGCAAAAGCTGGATTTTTTTGATCCTTTCCGGATTTGCCACCGGCGCCTCCTGGCTTTGTTACTACCGCGCGCTCCAGCTCGGTCCGGCCAGCGTGGTGGTACCCATTGATAAACTCAGCATCCTGGTAACCATCCTCTTTTCCCGGCTCGTTTTTCAGGAGCACCTCAGCCGCAGGGCAGGGGCCGGGCTGGCGCTCATCGTGGCGGGCACCCTGCTCCTTCTGGTCTGAAACGTTTTCCCCCGCTTGCCGCACCGGTGTCCCCGGATCCGTCCGCAACGAGCACCGCTCCGCCATGGCCGATAACGCCATAACGGAACGGTGCTCTAGCATTTATTCCCGGCGTTTGCGCCTTTTGCGATACCCCGCCGCCGGAACTCCCATCTGTTCCCGGTATTTTGCCACCGTGCGCCTGCCCACCGCCACGCCCTGGGCCGCCAGGGCATCGGCCAGCGCCCGGTCCGACCAGGGCTTCGTGGGGTCTTCCTGTTCCAGCAAACGGCGCATGCCGGCCTGTACCTGGCTTGCCGAGCTTCCCCCTGCAAGGCCGTTGCAGAACAGCTCCTTCAGCGGAACCGCCCGCCGCGCCCACAAAAAGTATTTGTCCTTTACCGCGCGGCACACGGTGGATTCGCTCAGTTGCAGCTGCCGGGCAAGCTCGGCCTGGGTCAGCGTTTCAAGGGGCGCATTGTTTAAAAACCAGGCCTCCTGCCGCTGCACCAAAAGGCGCGCCACCCGCAGCAGGGTGTCGCTGCGCTGCTCCACCGCCAAAAGCAGCCGCCGGGCGCGCATGCTCTCCTGTTTCAGATAAGCGCGGACCTCCGGTTCCAGGGTGCGCGCCGCGCCTGCATAGTCACGGCACAGCTCCAGCCTCCAGGGGCGCAGTTCCCGCACCCTGAGCAGCCCGTCCTCGCACACCACTTCCAGGTCCGGCCGCACATACTGTGCTTCCCCGCTGCAAAACGCCGCGCCGGGCTTTGGCTGAAGGGTGCGGATGTAGGCCGCGGCTTCCTCCACTTGGGGCCGGGAGGCGCCCAGGCAGGCTGCCAGCGCGCCCATATCGCCCCTTCCCAGCTCCTCCAGCCCGCTTTCGATCAGCTCCGCCGCCAAAGGGGGCGCATCCCCTCTTCGCCGAAGCTGCAGCAGCAGGCAATCGGCCAGGTCCTGTGCAAACACCCCTGCCGGTTCGTAGCTGCGAAGAATGTCCAGCGCCGCCTGCACCCTCTGCTGTGAAACGCCCGCCGCCCGCGCAATGGCGGCGGGCCGAACGCGCAGATACCCGTTTTCGTCCACAAGCGCGATCAAATGCTTTGCCAGCCCCTTGTCCACCGGCCGCCGCTCGGCACCCAGCTGCTCCTCCAGCTCTTGGGCAAGGCTCACGCCCGCCGCGCCCGCCAGGTTCTCCAGCGCCGGCTGGCCCGCCGGCAGCAGCGGCATGGAATATACGTCCCCCGTCAGCGCGGGGTTTCTCTCCAGTTCCTCGTTTACCGTTTCCAACAGCCGGTCGTTGCCCATGGCGAGCAGCTGCAGCGAGAGCTGCAGCTGCCGGTTCAGCGCCAGCCTCTGGCTTTGCTTTTGTTCGGTTTTAATCGCCATACCGCCGGCCTCCCCGCTGTTTACAAGCTGCCCTGGTCCTTTTCCATCATAATCCTCAGAATGGTCCGGTCGGTCTCCGCCATACCCGGGTTGCTCACCCGCCCCATATTGCGGATCGCCTGTTCCGGGGTGGCGGCGCAGATCCCGTCGGTGGGGGCAAGCGCCACGCTGTTTATTGCCAGATAGGCGCACATCAGTGCCGCGCTGGAGGCAGTAGCCAGTTTGAGTGCGCAGCCGATCTTTCCTCCGTCACAGATCATCCCGGTCAAATTGCCGCTCATGTTCACAATCGCAGCGCCGATCTGGTCGTCGCTGCCGCCCATCAGCCACACCATGGCCGCGCTGGCCGCTGCCGCGGCGCTCACCCCGCACCCGCAGGTGGCGCTCAGCTTTCCGGTGAACAGCTTGATGTACACATTCAGCAGATGCGAAAACGCAAGCGCCCGTGCCGTGGCGTCCTCGCCTGCTTTCAAATGCTCTGCCATTTCCATCACCGGAATGATCGCCGTGATGCCGTGGTTGCCGCTGCCGGCGCTGCTCATCACCGCATAGGGGCATCCGCTCATGCGGCCCTCCGCGCTGGAGGCCACCCGCACCATGGTGTTCCCCATCAGCCCATCCCCCAGCATACCCGTTCCCAACTGGCCCTTCAGCGTGTCGGCAATGCCAATGCCCAGCCGGTGCTCCAGGCCATAATCGGCCAGAGCGCCGTTCATCCGGGCGCCCTCCAGCATAAAATCCAGCTCGCCCTCCTCTGCCTGGTCCACAAGGTGCCGGATCCCGGCCACGGTCATGGCTTTAAGCTTTTCGTGCAGCTCGTCCCCGCCGCCCTGCGCACACTCTTTTTCCAGCAGCACCCGGCCGTCAGCGCTGGTGAACACGATGTTGGCGTGGGAATTGCGGATCACGCTCACTCCCATTCCCCTGCCGGTGGTGACCTGGGCCCGCACATACAGCTGTTCCTCTTCCCCGGCCACCGTCACGCTCACTCGGTTTTCCTCCACCAGGCGCACCGCCGCCGCCCGCACCTCGTCGCTCATGGCTTCCAGCAGCTGCAGGCCTTTTTCCGGGTTCTCCAAACAGGCGCCCAGCGCCGCGGCATATTTCAGCCCCACCCGGTCAAAACCGGGAATTCCCACCGACATCCCGTTTTTATAAACGCCCGGGCTCGCCTGCACCTCAATGCAAAGCACCTCGCCCCCCACGGCGCGGCGCGCGTCTGCCGCAGCAAGCGCCACACACACGGGTTCGGTGCAGCCCAGCGCCGGCACCACCTCCTGCCGCAGCAGTTCCAGCATTTCCTGTTTTGTCAACATCGCAGTATCTCTCCTTCCCCGCCGGCCGGCGGTACCATTAAAATGGTTTCATCTTCCTATTAAGCAATTTTTATTCCAATTATATCATGCCATCAAAATATTTTCACTTTTTCGCGCTTTTCCTTGACATTTTAACCCGGAATGCCGCAAAATAAGAAGCGCAGGCAAAAAATTGGTTAAACAAATTGGTCAAAGTAGGTGTTCCAATGAAAAAATCTGTGGCGATCGTTTCTCTGGATGCCCGGGCCGGGCAATTTTACGCGCAGCAGGTCCGGGATCTCTTCGGAGACCGTGTTTTTGTGACCTCCTACAGCGTGCGGGACGGCTCGGTCGCCCGCCTGAAAAAAGCCGATCTTTACATGGTTTCCACCGATGCGTTCGAGTCGGTGGGCGATCTGCACCAATATGTGCCCATCAACGGCGAGATCATGGAGATCCAGGTCACCTTTTTGTGGGAGGTCGTCCGCCAGCTGCAGCAGCTGCCCGCCGGCACCCGCGCCCTGTTTGTGAACCTGAGCGACAAGATGGCCCGCGAGGCTGTGAGCCGCCTGAATCAGCTGGGGGTGAACCAGCTGGAATTCGAGATGTTCTATCCCGGCTGCACAAGCCCCGCCGACGCCGCGGGCTTTGACCTGGTGATCACCCCGCAGGAACAGCGCTATGTACCCGCAGGTGCAAAAAAAGTAATGGACATCGGCCAGCGTGTCTGCACCGCCTCCACCATGACCGAGGCCGCGCTGCGCCTGGGAATGGACGAACTGCTGGAAAGCCCCCAGTTCCGCGCCTACCAGGCGGCGGTGGCAGCCAACACCTACAGCTACGACCAAATGTTCAACCGCAGCCGCCGGCTGGAAAGCCAGTTTGAGCTGCTCATGGAGATCCTGGACGAAGGCCTGGTGGGCGTTACCGAGACCGGCGAGGTGTTCGCCTGCAACAAAAAAGCCGAAGAGATCACCAAGGTCAGCTGCAAGCTGGCGCTTCACCGGCGCGCCGGCGAGGTATATCCCTTTATCCCGTTTGTGGAATGCCTGAAGGCCAAAAAGCCGCTGCCCGCCCGGGTGGTGCGGGCGGGCGGCGCCAATGTAAACGTCACGGTGGCGCCGGTCCTGCGGGGCGGCGAATGCATCGGCGCGTTTGCCAGCCTGCAAAGCTTTAACGATGCTGAAAAGCGCCAGAACGAGCTGCGCAGCCAATTGCTGCACAAGGGCCTGCGGGCCAAATACACCTTTGCCGACGTGCTGGGCTCCTCGCCCGCCATCCAGCGCAGCGTGAACATTGTAAAGCGCATGGCCGCCACCGGCCTGCCCATCCTGCTGATCGGCGAGACCGGCACCGGCAAAGAGCTCTTCGCCCACGCCGTGCACAACGCCTCGCCCCGGGCCGCGGGGCCTTTTGTGGCCATTAACTGCGCCGCTATGCCGGAAAACCTGCTGGAAAGCGAGCTGTTCGGCTACGAGGACGGGGCCTTCACCGGCGCCCGGCGGGGCGGCAAGCCCGGCCTGTTTGAGTTCGCCCACAAGGGCACCCTGTTTTTGGACGAGGTGGAGGGTATGAGCCCGGCCCTGCAGGTCAAACTGCTGCGCGTTTTGCAGGAGCGCGAGATCATGCGGGTGGGCGGCAACCAGATCATCTGCGTGGACGTGCGCATCGTGGCCGCCACCAACGAGGATCTGGAGCAGCGCGTCGAAAACGGCAGCTTCCGGCGCGATCTCTACTATCGCCTGAACACTCTGCCGGCCCTGATCCCGCCCCTGCGTGAGCGGGGCGACGACCTGTTCCTGCTTCTGGATCACTTCCGCCAAAAAAGCGGGGTGAATTTTGAACTCTCTCCCCAGGTGCGCGGGCTTCTCGCCAGCCACCAGTGGCGCGGCAATATCCGGGAGCTGCGCAACGTGGTGGAATATTTCAGTTATACCGGCAACCAATTGATTCTGCCCGGTGATCTGCCTCCCACCTTCCGCTACCTGCCCCGGCAGGAGCTTCCGGGCGCTGCGGTGCCCGCGATTCCCGCCAGCGCCGCCCTTCCCGCGCCGGCGGTTGGCCCCGGCCCCGCAGCGGCGGATGCAGCAGCCCGCCGTTTCGTGCTGCACCAGCTCTATGCCGCCGATTGCCGCGGCGCGGCGCTGGGGCGCGAGGCTATTTTGCAGGCGGCCCGGGCCGAGGGCTTTCCCCTTTCACAGCAGGAGGTGCGGCGCATTCTGGCCGCTCTTGCTGCCGAGGGGCTGGCCCGCGTCAGCCGGGGGCGGGGCGGCACCCGCCTCACCCCCCAGGGCCGCAGCGCCTGCCAGCGGGGCGCCCTGTGATCCCCGCCGCTTTTGGTCAAAGTTATCTCAACCAATTTCAACCAATTCTTTTGGCGTGATTTTTGAAACTGTTGGATGCCCTGGTCCTGGCCCTGCCCAGGATCAGGGCATTTTTGCCAAATCCATCTTTTGGTTTTTGTAAATGCTTCCAAAATACTGGTATACCGAACAATTTCTCGTGGATATTTTTAACCTTTTCTTACTTTTGGCACGGAAATTGCTTAACTATTCAGCAACAGCCGTTTCATTTTTTTGAAACCGCTCCACACTTCATACAGCAGGAAAGGCAGGTATTCTAACTACATGAAATACGATTTCGACAGGGTCGTGGACCGCAGCAACAACCGCGCGGCCAAATACGACGAGCGCACAAAAAAGTTCGGCACAGACAAGGTGATCCCCCTGTGGATCGCCGACATGGACTTCCAGACCGCCCAGCCCGTGATCGACGCGCTCACCGCCCGGGCGCAGGAGGGCATCTGGGGCTACACCAGCCGGCCGGCCAGTTACTTCAACGCCATCTGCGGCTGGCAGCAGCGCCGCAACGGCTGGACCATCGACCAAAGCCTTGTGAGCTGGAGCCTGGGCGTGGTGCCCGCCCTCAGCGCCCTGGTGCGGCTGTTCACGCCGGACGGCAGCAAGGTGCTCATCCAGACCCCCGTCTACTCCGAGTTTTACGATGTGACCGAGGCATGGAACCGCACCGTGGTGGAAAACCAGCTGGTGGAAAAAGACGGCCGCTGGACCATCGACTGGGCGGACTTCGAGGCAAAGCTGCCCCAGGTGAGCATGTTCCTGCTGTGCAGCCCCCATAACCCGCTGGGCATCGTGTGGACCCGCGAAGAGCTCACCCGCATGGTGCAGCTGTGCCGCAAATATGACGTGCTACTGGTGAGCGACGAGATCCACTCCGACCTTATCTTCCACGGCAAAAAGCACATCCCCACCGCCAGCCTCTCCCCCGAGGCTGCCGCGCAGGTGATCACCTGCATCTCCGGCACCAAGACCTTCAACCTGGCGGGGCTGCAGGCCTCCACCACCGTGTTCCCGAACCTGCGCATGAAGCAGATCTACGACAAATTCTGGGCCTGCATGGACATCCACCGCAACAACGCCTTCAGCCTCACCGCCATGGAGGTGGCCTTCAACGAGGGCGAGGAGTGGCTGGAGCAGCTGCTGGAATACATCAGCGGCAACTTCGACTTCATCCGCAGCTACTGCCAGGCCCACATCCCCCAGATCCGCCCCTCCCTGCCGGACGCCACCTACCTTGTCTGGCTGGACTGCCGGCAGCTCGGCCTTTCCAACGACGAGCTGCGCCGCTTCATGATCGAAAAGGCGGGCCTCGGCCTGAACGAGGGCTGCAGCTTTGGGCGCAGCCTGTCCGGCTTCATGCGGCTGAACGCGGCCTGCCCGCGCAGCGTGCTGGAACAAGCCCTCAAGCAGCTGGAATCCGCTGTCAGGGCCCTGTAACACTGGTCTTTTGCGGGCCCGGCCCCGGGCGCGCTTTGGAATGCAATAAGAGAAAAGGAGAGTAAATCATGGCAAACAAAGCGACCAAGAAAAAATCCTTCTGGGAGCAGTACAAGCTTCCCATCCTGCTGCTGGGCGGCATCGCAGTGGGCTCCATCCTGGGCATCGTCTCCCCCGCGGCGGGCAAATTTGTAAAGCCCGTGGGCGACATCTTTTTGAACCTGCTGTTCACCATCGTGGTGCCCCTGGTGTTCGTGTCCATCGCCTCCGCCGTGGGCAGCATGCTCAACATGAAGCGCCTGGGCAAGATCCTGGGCAGCACCATCCTCACCTTCCTGGCCACCGGCGCCGTTGCGGGTGTGTGCGTGCTCACCTGGGTCAATATCTTCAGCCCCTCCGCCGGCACCAACATCCAGATGGGCGAGGCCGAGATGGGCGAGATGCAAAGCGCGGCCGACATGCTGGTCAACAGCCTCACCGTGAGCGATTTCCCCGACCTTCTCAGCCGCAGCAACATGCTGCCCCTGATCGTGTTCGCCATCATCTTCGGTTTCTGC
>NZ_DBGCTQ010000071.1:0-9491 GCF_048388525.1 Allofournierella sp.
CTGCGCTGCCAGTTGCTGCTGCCCTCCGGCTGCGACGCACACGCACTCCTGCCCAAGCTGCGCCAGCTGGAAGAGGAGGACCCTCTGCTTCACATCCAGTGGAATGAAGCCTCAGCCGAGATTCGGGTGCAGCTGATGGGAGAGATTCAGCAGGAGGTGCTGCAAAGCGTCATCCGCGACCGCTTTGGGGTAGAAGTCCGCTTTGGTCCTGCCGCGATCTGCTATAAGGAAACCATTCTGGCCCCCGCCGAGGGAGTAGGCCATTTTGAACCTCTGCGCCATTATGCCGAGGTCCACCTGCTTCTGGAACCTCTGCCTCCCGGCAGCGGCCTGCGCTTTGCGAGCCGCTGCGGCGAGGATCAGCTCGCCCGGAACTGGCAGAGGCTGGTGCTCACCCACCTGGCCGAAAAAGACCATCCCGGCGTGCTCACAGGCTCCCCCATCACAGACGTCAAATTCACGCTGGTGGCAGGCAGGGCCCACTTGAAGCACACCGAGGGCGGCGATTTCCGCGAGGCCACCTACCGCGCCGTGCGCCAAGGCCTGAAAATGGCCCAGTGCCAGCTTTTGGAGCCTTGGTATTCCCTCCGGCTGGAGCTCCCGACCGACTGCGTGGGCCGTGCTATCGCCGATCTTCAGCGCATGGAGGCAGTCTTCGATCCGCCGGACCTCCAGGGCGAGCGCGCCGTTTTGACCGGCCGCGCCCCGGTGGCGGCGGTGGGGGCCTATGCGCGGGAGGTGGTTTCTTACACAAAGGGCCGCGGCCGCCTTACCCTCGCACTGCAGGGGTATGCGCCCTGCCACAACGCCGCTCAGGTCATCGCCGCCGCCGGGTACGACAGCGAGTCCGATTCCGAAGCCCCCACCGGTTCGGTATTCTGCTCCCATGGGGCCGGTTTTTATGTTCCCTGGGATCAGGTGCGCCGCCATATGCATGTGGACAGCGGCCTTTCTTTTGAAAAGCCGCGCCCGGCGCTTTCCCCGCCCGTGCGCACCGGGCCGGTGCATTATGCGGGCACACTGGAAGAAGACAAAGAGCTGGAGGCAATTTTTGCCCGCACCTTTGGTCCGGTGCAGCATCGCGATTTTCTCTATTATCAAAACGCCCGGCAGGCCGAGCGCCAGCAGGCTGCCGGGCCCCAGGCGCCCGTGCACGATTATCTCCTGGCCGACGGCTACAACCTTCTCTTCAGTTGGGACGATCTGAAAGAGCTCGCCCATCGCGACCTGGCCGCCGCCCGTCAAAAGCTGATGGATACCCTCTGCAACTACCAGGGCTTCACCCAAAGTACCGTGATCCTGGTGTTCGACGCCTACAAAGTGCCCGGCGGTGCCGGCGAGGTGGAGCGGTATCACAACATCTACGTGGTGTATACCCGCGAGGCCGAAACAGCAGACATGTTCATTGAAAAGGCCACCTATGGCCTGGCGGAGCGTCACCGGGTCCGGGTGGCCACTTCAGACGGTATGGAGCAGCTCATCATCCTGGGGCATGGGGCGCTGCGCGTTTCGGCAGCCGCCTTTCAGCAGGAAGTCGCCGCCGCGGAACAGCGGATTCGGGCGCTGATTGCCCCTACCTGAAACTGTAAAGCAGGCGCAGAAAGCCGGCGGCATACAACTGTGCCGCCGGCTTTGCTTTTTTGCTGAATTTTTCTTACGCACCAAAAAACTGCCGTTTTCCGGCTGGGCGTTACTCGGTACGCCCGTCGCCCCAGAAGAACAGGGCCACGGTGCCGGGGCCGGTGTGGCTGCCAATGGTCGTGCCCACGCTGTTGATCTCCACCGGCCCATTCAGCCGGGGAAAGCGCGCCTCAAGCAGATCAGCCACTGCACGGGCGTCCTCATAGCAGTCAGAATTCGAGATATAGCACTTGCCGCTGTATTCCAGCCCGCCCTCGGCATGCTGCTCCATCCGCTTCACGATCTCCCGGATCACCTGCTTTTTGCCCCGCACTTTGCTGCGGGGGATCAGGCGGCCCTGCGCATCCATATTGAGCAGCGGGCAGATTGAGAGGACCGTGCCGAACCATCCCGCCGCTTTGGTAATGCGCCCGCCCTTCACGTAAAAGGTCAGGTCGGTGGAGAAAAACCAGTGATGCAGCTGCAGTTTGTGCTCTTCAGTCCACTTGTACAGCTCATCCAGCGCCATGCCGGAATCCCGCAGGTCCGCAAGCTTGTCCATCAGCAGGCCGTAACCGGAGGAAGCGCCCAAAGAATCCACAATATAAATAGTTCGCTCTGGATATTTCTCAGCCAGTTCCGCCCGCGCCGCATTGGCTGAGTTGAACACCCCCGAGATCCCGCTGGAAAGGCAGACGTGCAAAATGTCCTTGCCCTGTTCCAAAAAGGGGGTAAAATACTGCACGAACTCCTCCACATTCACCTGTGATGTCTTTGTTTCCGCTCCCGCGGCCATCGCTTTATAAAACTGGTCAAAGGGCATGCTTTTACCCAGGTCGTCCGGGTATTGCTTCCCGTCAAGCTCGTAATGAAAACAAATATAGCAGATGTTCCGTTCGTCAAAATGCCGTTGGGTCAAATCAGCGGTGGAACAACAGCTCAGGATATAATCTGCCATAGGGTATACCTCTCACTTTCCTCTTGCCCCGTTACATTGGGCTGGGGCGGGCCACAAAATCGTTAGGTAAATTATACCATACCGTTTCCCAAAAGAAAAGCGACAAAGTCCGTTTTTTGTTCAGCCCCGCCCCCATCCAAAGGCCCCGCGGCCCGGCCAGCGGGCCGCCGCTCCCAATTCCTGCTCAATGCGCAGCAGGCGGTTGTATTTTGCCACCCGTTCCCCCCGGCTGGGCGCACCGGTTTTGATCTGCCCGGTTCCCAGCGCCACGGCCAGGTCGGCAATGGTAGTGTCCGGCGTTTCGCCGGAGCGGTGCGAGGCAATGGCCGTATAGCCTGCCCTCTGGGCCAGCCTGACCGCCTCAATCGTTTCTGTAAGGGTACCGATCTGATTGAGCTTTATCAAAATTGAGTTGGCGCAGCCCTCCTTGATGCCTTGCAGCAGCCGCGCGGTGTTGGTCACAAACAGGTCGTCGCCCACAAGCTGCACCCGCCCGCCCAGCGCGGCGGTGAGCTGCCGCCAGCCCTGCCAGTCCGCTTCGTCCAGGCCGTCCTCCAACGAGCGGACGGGGTATACCTCACACAACCGCGTCCAGTGCTCCACAAGCTGGGCCGATGTGAACGTCGCGCCGCTTTTCGGCAGCCGGTATTCGCCGGCGCGCCCGCTTTTCCACTCGCTGGCGGCAGCGTCCAGCGCAAGCACAAAATCCCGCTCTGGCTCGTAGCCGGCCCTCTCCACGGCCTGCAAGATCAGCTCAATGGCGTGCTCGTCCCCTGCAAGATCCGGCGCAAATCCACCCTCGTCGCCCACGCCGGCGGCAAGTCCCTTCTGTCGCAGCAGGGTCTGAAGAGCATGAAACACCTCGGCGCACCAGCGCAGCCCCTCGGAAAACGAGCTCGCTCCCACCGGCATCACCATAAATTCCTGCACATCCACCGTGTTGGCTGCATGGGCGCCGCCATTCAAAATATTCATCATGGGAACAGGCAGGGTACCGGCGGCCGCGCCGCCCAAAAAACGATAGAACGGCATTCCGTACGCACAGGCCGCTGCCCGTGCCGAGGCCAGCGAGGCTGCCAGTATGGCGTTAGCCCCCAGATTCGATTTATCCTGTGTTCCGTCCGCTGCCAGCATGGCCTCATCCACTGCCCAAAGCTCGGCCGCGCACTTTCCCCGCAGCGCGGCTGCCAGCGGTCCTTCCAGGTTCTCCACCGCTTTTCGCACCCCTTTCCCGCCATAGCGGCCGGGGTCACCGTCCCGCAGCTCCAGCGCTTCAAATTCGCCGGTGGATGCGCCGCTGGGCACTGATGCCCTTCCCACGGCGCCGCCCTTCAGCCGCACCTCGGCTTCCACCGTTGGATTCCCTCGTGAATCCAGGATCTCCCGCCCCGCTACCTGTTCAATCAGCAATTCACTTTTCATTTATTTATCCCCTCTCTGTTGTGCATCCTCTGCCTGTATTCTGATAATGTGGCGTTTTTTCGCCTTCAGTATACCAGCCCTTCCCCTCAGGCTGTGTTGCCGCGGCAACATACTCCCGCGAAGGCCTTTTGGGGTGCCGGGGCCAACCCGTTTAGCTTCCGTTGTTTTATCCCATACTGGCAAGCGGGAGGTGAACTACATGAAAAAGTACGTGTGCGAGGTATGCGGTTACATTTACAGCGAGGCCGACGGCGACCCCACCCAGGGTGTGGCGCCCGGCACACTTTGGGCGGATGTGCCCGCTGAATGGGTGTGCCCCCTTTGTCATGTGGGCAAGGATCAGTTTATTGCTGAATAACCTTATTGAACGGCGGCTTGCAAAATGCGGGCCGTCGTTCTCTGTTGTTCCTTCAAAGTAGGCCCCGAAACACGCTCCGCCCTCTCGCTGCTTTTTATATGCGGTATGATGGAAGCACCAACAAGGTTTTGAAAGGTGGTTCTATCATGAGTATGGAGTATCTGGAACAGTATTTTCGCTACTGCGCACTGCAAAAAAAGCTTGATGCAAAAACGCTTAAAGCATATCGCATCGATCTCGAACAGCTGGCCGCATATCTTCAAGCGAACGGGCTGGGCATAAACCGGGCTGCATTGGAGCAATACGTAGAACAGCTTTCTGCGCGCTGCAAGCCAGCTACAGTAAAGCGGAAATACGCTTCCATCCGGGCCTATTTCCACTACCTGGTATACGAAGAACTTTTGGACCGCAGCCCTGTGGAAAAGGTACGCCTGCAGCTGCGCCAGGAGGTCGTACTGCCCCGCCTGATCGAAAAAGACGCCCTGACCGGGATTCTCGACGCAGCATATGAAGCGCTGGAGGCTTCTGCTGGTGAATACAAGCGCTTTTTCTGCCTGCGGGACGCAGCTGTTCTGGAACTGCTGTTTGCTTGCGGCGCCAGGGTTTCCGAACTATGCCATCTTCGTGCCTCCACATTGGATCTGGAACGCCAGGTGGTCCGTATCATGGGCAAGGGCGGCCGGGAGCGCTGGGTCTATCTGTGCTCGCCCCAGGTTCTGGACGTGCTGGGCCGGTATCGCAGCGCCTGTCAGGCGCGTTACCCGGGCACCGTTTGGTTTTTTGTAAACCGCGATGGCAAGCGGCTATCCGAACAGTCGGTGCGGCGCATCATCGCGCGCTGTGCAAGCGCCGCCCAGATTGGGGGCCGCTATACGCCGCACATGTTCCGGCATTCCTTTGCCACCTATCTGTGGGATAATTGCGGCGATATTTACGAGGTCAAAAACATCCTGGGCCACAGCTCCATCAAAACGACCGAGCGCTATGTGCACGCCAGCCTGCAGCGCCAAAAGATGGTGCTTACCACTGCTCACCCCCGTCAATATCTCACCGTGCACACTGTTTCTTCTTCTGGCCCCGCACTTGCCGCTCTGCCAAAGCCGCCTGTGTTTGACATTGCCCCCAACAAGGAATAAATTGTCCCTGTTTGTATTGTTACAACAAAAAGGCAGGGCTGCGTGGCATGGGGCGCACCGCACCGCTCCTCTGCTTTGAGTATCTCCACAAGATTCGTGGGCAAACTATGGCAGAGGTGAATCATATGCTAAACGACGCCGAAATGTTGGGCTCTCTGTGCCAGGATGCAGACATAGGCCGCTCTGCCGCACAGCACATATTAAAACTCGTTCACAACAACGCCCTTGCTGGCACAATACAGGAACAACTTCAAGATTACGATCACGCCTACCAATCCGCCGCCCAGATTCTGTTGGAATCCCGCTGTAAGCCGCCAAAGCCAAAATCCGTTGCCAAAGCCATGACCGCCGTCAGTACTGAAATGCAGGCCATGTTCGACCCTTCTTCCTCCAAAATTGCCCAGATGATGATCCAGGGCAACACCATGGGCATTACCACCATTACCAAACAGCTTCACCAATATGAAGAAGGCAGCGAAGAAATCGTCGACCTTGCCCAAAAACAGGTTGAAATGGAACAGCGGAACATCGAGAATCTCAAAAAATTTCTGTAAATCACAGCCTGGCCGGGAACAAACATTTTCAAATTCAACATGTGCTTTTTTTACGGGCGCGGCCAAAAAGGGCAGCCAAGCCATAAACAGCTTGACTGCCTTTCCGCTGGCATATTATACCTTATAAAAATAGCCGCACCGCAGCGAAAGCTGTTCTGCGGTGTGCCGCCTTTTATCTCCCTCAGATAGGATAAAACTTCTTATCCAGCGCAATAAAAGCAATCATAAAACGGGGTTCGGTGCGAAAGCCAAGTGAACAGAAAAGACACGCGGTTTCCGCACCTGTTTTCTAAAACATTTCGGTGGATTTTAGCATTTTTATCTTTTATGACCTTTACAAAAATCCAATTTCGTATTAAATTTAAAATAGAATTGTTTGTTTATCCAAATCTTCCGCAAACAAATTCAAGATTTATTGTTCAACTTTGCAGTCGCTCCCCTCGCGGGGAGCGTGGATAGAAATTTGAAAACGCCGATCGCGATGAGCGCAATACCCAAGTCGCTCCCCTCGCGGGGAGCGTGGATAGAAATAAAGGTACATGCCCGCGCGACAGACGACCATGGGTCGCTCCCCTCGCGGGGAGCGTGGATAGAAATTATGTTGTACGCACTCAAAAAAGGAAGTGAGACGGTCGCTCCCCTCGCGGGGAGCGTGGATAGAAATAATCATCCTCAACGCCTCCAAACTCCGCCGTTTTGTCGCTCCCCTCGCGGGGAGCGTGGATAGAAATGTTGTGCTCGATCCGTCCCATGTGGCGCCGTAGAGTCGCTCCCCTCGCGGGGAGCGTGGATAGAAATCCATAGCACATGGAATAGGCGCCCGCGGCGGTTCCCGGTCGCTCCCCTCGCGGGGAGCGTGGATAGAAATTTTACATTCGTGGCCAGAGTTGACCAGAAGGCGAAGGTCGCTCCCCTCGCGGGGAGCGTGGATAGAAATAAAGAAAATGCCCCGCCGCCGCGGTCAGCGGAAGTCGCTCCCCTCGCGGGGAGCGTGGATAGAAATATCGTAATTAAGCGCATTGTAATTAAAGTATGTGTCGCTCCCCTCGCGGGGAGCGTGGATAGAAATTATTCATTGAAAGTCTTGTGGCTGTGGCTGACGGTCGCTCCCCTCGCGGGGAGCGTGGATAGAAATAGGACATCGAGGGCGTGGCACTTGCGGGCTTTGGTCGCTCCCCTCGCGGGGAGCGTGGATAGAAATACCGTGTAAACATTTACCTCTTTTGGCTTATATTGTCGCTCCCCTCGCGGGGAGCGTGGATAGAAATTTCAGTGACCCGCACAGCTCGCAAAAATGGCCGTGTCGCTCCCCTCGCGGGGAGCGTGGATAGGAATCAAAAGAAAAAGCCGCCATTCGGCGGCTGTAAAGGTCGTTCTCCTCATGGGAGGCGTAGATGAGAATGATAAGGTGCGTAAACTGCTGCCGTTTAGCGACGCATAAAAATTAAAAAAGTTTCCAAATCCAGAAGTGTATACCTTACAACAGAAACGGCCCAGGGAACCCGCTCCCTGGGCCGTTCTTTCTTGGTTGGGCTGGCGGGATTCGAACCCACGCATGCGGGAGTCAAAGTCCCGTGCCTTACCGCTTGGCGACAGCCCAGTATAGAAAAAAGCGAACTCTCGCGAATTCGCCTTTCCACTTTCAAATGGGGTGGCTAGTGGGGTTCGAACCCACGATCTCCAGATCCACAATCTGGCGCGTTGACCAGCTACGCTATAGCCACCATATGGTGCGCCCGGAGGGACTCGAACCCCCGGCCCACTGCTTAGAAGGCAGTTGCTCTATCCACCTGAGCTACGGGCGCTTAGTCGTTGTCCTTACCGGTCACGCTGCTTGAATATCATACTATAGGCAGGGGGCAAATGTCAAGGCTTTACGAGAAAAATTTCCGCCGTGGCCGCGCGCCCTCTGGCGCGGCCTTTTTGAATGTGTTATAATAATAAAACTGACCGTGACGCGCGCAGGCTGCCCTCACAAAACCGCGCGGCGCAGGATGGAAAGGATGGAAAGCTGATGTCGAACATTTGGCATGATATGAACCCCGCCCGCATCACCGCTGAGGATTTTGTAGCCGTGATCGAGATCGAAAAAGGCTCCAAGAAAAAATACGAGCTAGACAAAGAAACCGGTATGATTATTCTCGACCGGATCCTTTACACCTCAACCCACTACCCCGCCAACTATGGGCTGATCCCCCGCACCCTCTCAGACGACGGCGATCCCCTGGATGTACTGGTGCTCTCCAGCGAGGTGATCCAGCCCATGAGCTTGGTGCGCTGCTACCCCATCGGCGTGTTCACCATGCTGGACGGCGGCAAACTGGATGAAAAAATCCTTGCCATTCCCTTCAGCGACCCCACTTATAACACCTATCATGACATCTCAGACCTCCCCGCGCACATTTTTACCGAAATGCGCCACTTTTTCCAGGTATATAAAAACCTGGAGGATAAAGAAACGGTAGTGAACGAGGAGCAGGGCCGCGAGGCCGCTATGGAAATCATCGACAAATGCCGTGAAGCCTATATCGAGGCCTATTGCAAATAAATGATTCTTTTCCCCAGAAATACGCTGCCCGGAAGTCAATGCTTCCGGGCCTTTTTGTATCCCAAAACCACACGTTAGACGTGTGGTTTTGGGATACAAAAAACAGAGCGCCGCCCCAAAGGGCGGCGCTCTGTCTCTGCCAAACGCAGAGAGAGAAAAGAGAGTAGAGGATTGGAAAAATCAAAACAGGTCACAGCAGGCCCACACGGGTCATAAAGGCCTTGATCTGCGCTTCCTGCTCTGCGGTGGCAGGCAGGAAGGGCACCGTGCAGGTGTCGCTGATTTCAATGCCACGCAGCTGCATAGCGCGCTTGCTGATGGGAATGAAAGGGGTACCAATGGCGTACAGGTCCATCATCTGGTCAATGGTGCGCTGCCCTTTTACCATACCCTCCAGATCGCCCTCGCGCACGGCCTTGGCCCAGGCGCTGGTGATCTCAGGGGCCAGGTTGGAAAGGCCGCCGATGCAGCCATTGCCGCCGCTCATCACATTATGTATCAGATTGTCGTCGTAGCCGGACAGAATCTCGAACTCGGGGAATTCAGGCCGCAGGGCTTTGATCACTTCGCGGGTGTGCCCCATCTTTTCCACTGTGTCCTTCAGGCCCACGATGTTCTTGTGTGCCCGGGCCAGTTCAAGAATGATCTCAGGTTTCAGGTCGTAGCCGGTGCGGTCCGGGAAGTTGTACAGCAGGATATCGCCGTGAATGGCAGGGGCTACCTTACCGTAATACTCCAGCACACTGGCGTCGCTCAAGGCAAAGTAATAGGGCGGCACGATCATCACGGCCTCGGCGCCCGCGTCGATGGCGTAGTTCCCCAGTTCCACGGTCTCGCGCCAATCCATGCAGCTGGCGCCGATCAGCAGCCGGGTGCGGCCCTTGATGGTCTCGGC
>NZ_DBGCTQ010000072.1:0-4445 GCF_048388525.1 Allofournierella sp.
GGTAGTGCAGGAGGGCGAAACGGGCCTGGACGAGGTCACGTATGAAAACGTCTATTACGGCGACTCTGCCACGGCCAACGAGGTGAATGAGATCGAGCGGGTGACGCTGAAAGCCCCGGTGACGCGTGTGATCGATAAGGGCACCAAGCTGCCGGACGGCCAGCTGGCACAGACCGGCAGCGGTTCCTTACGCTGGCCGGTGCCCAATTACACCTACGTGAGCCGCTGGATGAGCAGCTACCACAAGGGGGCTGATATTTGCGCGGCCTACGGTTCGCCCATCGTGGCGGCGGACAGCGGGGTGGTGGTGACCGCCGGTTATCACTACAGCTACGGCAACTACGTGATCATCGACCACGGCAACGGCTACCGCACCCTTTACGCCCATGCAAGCCGTTTGGCGGTGGGCTATGGGCAGGCGGTGAGCCAGGGCCAGGTGATCGCCTATGTGGGCTCCACCGGCAATTCCTACGGCAATCACTGCCACTTCGAGGTGTACGTGAACGGCGTGCGCCGCAGCGCCCGGGAGTGGTTCCCGGGCATGAGGACCTGGTAAAAAGAAAGGGAACGGCCGCAGGCCGTGAACCCATGGCAAAAAAGACCCGCAAAATAAAGATCCAGCGCCTCTTTTGGCCTAAACCGGCCAAAAGAGGCGCTGGATCTTGTTCCGGACGGATTGCTTTGCGGCGGCTTTCTGTACGAAAGTGAGAAAAACGCTTACGCCTTGCCCACGCTGCCGAACAGCTCCATCTTTTCCTTCACGGTGGCCTTGATGGCCTCAAAGCCGGGAGCCAGCAGCTTGCGGGGGTCAAAGCCCTTGCCCTGCTCGTCCTTTCCGGCCTCGATGTAGGCGCGGGTGGCGGCAGCAAAGCTGAGCTGACACTCGGTGTTTACGTTGATCTTGGACACGCCCAGGCTGATGGCTTTCTGGATCATATCGGCCGGGATGCCGGTGCCGCCGTGCAGCACCAGGGGGATGCCGCCGGTGGCCTGGTGAATCTTGTCCAGCGCGTCGAAGTCGAGACCCTTCCAGTTGGCGGGGTACTTGCCGTGGATGTTGCCGATGCCGGCGGCCAGAAAGTCGATGCCGAGATCCGCAATGCGCTTGCACTCGGCCGGGTCGGCCACCTCGCCGGCGCCCACGACACCGTCCTCTTCGCCGCCGATGGAGCCCACCTCGGCCTCGATGGAAACGCCCTGGGCGTGGGCCAGCGCCACCAGCTCGGTGGTTTTGGCCACGTTCTCTTCGATGGGGTAGTGGCTGCCGTCGAACATGATGCTGGAGAAGCCGGCCTCGAGGCAGGCCTTGGCGCCCTCGTAGCTGCCGTGATCCAGGTGGAGAGCCACCGGCACCGTGATGCCCAGGCTGCCCACCATGGCGCTCACCATGGCGGCCACGGTCTTATAGCCGGTCATATACTTGCCCGCGCCCTCGGACACGCCCAGGATCACAGGGCTGTTCAGCTCCTGCGCGGTCAGCAGCACGGCCTTGGTCCATTCCAGGTTGTTGATGTTGAACTGGCCCACGGCATAGTGGCCGTCGCGGGCCTTTTGAAGCATTTCGGTTGCGCTTACTAACATTCTCTTTGCCCTCCAAAAATCAATTGTGTGGTGGTGCGTTCCGTCTTTCAGTATACCCTATCGGGTTTGTGAAATCAATGTCCGCCCGTGCCTTTTGCTTGCACTTTTTGTGTGCCGCGGGGCAGATTGCGGCGGGCATAATCAAAAATAAATTGCTGGGCGATGCCCTCGCGGCCGCGGCAGCAGGCGGGCAGCCCGTTGGGGAACAGCTCCTTCATGGCCTTTTTCATCCACACGTCCATGGGCACCGCCTCCCAGCGGGAGAGGCCGTATAAAAGCACGCAGTCGGCCACCTTGGGGCCCACCCCCCGGATGGTCATGAGCAGGGCCCGGGCCCCGGCGGTGGGCAGGGCGCGCAGGGCGGCCTCGCTCACCTGGCCGCCAGCCACTTTTTGGGCGGCGTCCACCAGGTATCCCGCCCGCCAGCCGGCGCGCAGAAAGGCCAGGTCCTCCGGCGTGCACCGGGCCAGCGCCCCAGGGGTGGGGAAGGCGTACCGCCCGCCTCCCAGGGGCTCGCCCAGCCCCTGGCACAGCCGCTCCACAATGCCCTTGATGCGGCCGATGTTGTTGTTCTGGCTGATGATGAAGGCGCACAGCACCTCGAAGAAGGGCTGGCGCAGCACCCGGATGCCGGGCGAGGCCGCGCAGCAGGCGGCAAGCCGGCGGCTGCCCCGGCCAAAACGGGCGATCAGGGCGGGGTAATCCAGATCCAGGGCCAGATATTGTTCCCAAAAGGCCCGGTCAATTTCCCCGGCGCCCTCGATCACAAGACCCGCCCCGGCCCGGCGCACCGTGACCGCGCGCCCCTCCACCACGCCCTGCCAGCCCCCGGGGCCCTCGCGCCAGCGAAAGGCCTGGCCGCAGTCCAGCGTGGGGGCCAGTTCCAGGCCGCGTGCGTCTTCCAAAACCAGCATCTTTTCACCCTCCGTGCCCATGATCCATTTTTGTACCGGCCGCCCCGCGGGGCGGCCGGGCAGATGCGCCGCATCGACCGATCCCGGCCGTATTGGGGCTATTATAACACAAAACAGGAGAATTCGTCTTTTGTGGGAAATAGAGAGAAAAAGCCCAGCCCTTGGGTGGGGTTTTTTGTCGAAATACCAGTATTGACAAAGAATTTATAACTGAACGTTGAGTCGAAAGTTTTTAATATGGATGTTGAAAACATACGAGAAATTGTGTCAGAATCATGAATTCAACTTGAAAACAAGCCACTTGTCAACACTTTCAACAGGGTTTTCAACATGTGGAAAGCTGAAAACCAGTCTACGATGTGTATAACTGCCTTTACCAGGCAGGGTTTGCGGGGGCCTTGCATTTTTTTTGAAAATGTGCGTCTAAGCAGCACCTCTTGGGGCCAACCTGAGATTGACCTGTGCCCCCGCGCGAAAAGCGTAAAAACTTGGGGGTAAATGCTGGCAAAGTAGAGCGTGGGGTGCTATACTTTTAACTATATATAAATTTTATGGCGCAAAGGAGATCCTATGGCCCAGACATTTGAAAAACGAGAGGGCAGCCCGAGCCTGGTGTATGGAAAAAACCCGGTGGCTGAGCTGCTGAAAAGCGGCGCCGGGGTGGACACCGTGCTCATCAGCGAGGGGCTGCCCCCCCAGGTGGCCGCCTATTATACCGCCCTGGCAAAACAGGCGGGGGCGGTGGCAAAACGGGTGAACGCGGCCAAGCTGCGCCTGACCTGCGGCACCGACAGCCACCAGGGCGTGGCGGCCTGGGCCAGCGAGATCCGGTACGCCGGGCTGGAAGAGCTGCTGGCCGCGGCAGAGGAAAGGGGCGAAGCGCCCTTTTTAGTGCTGGCCGACGGCCTGGAGGACCCCCACAACCTGGGGGCGGTGATCCGCTCGGCGCTGCTGTGCGGCGCACACGGGGTTGTGATCCCCAAGCGCGGCGGAGCGGCGGTGACCCCCACCGTGCTGAAAAGCAGCGCCGGGGCCGCGGCGCGGCTGCCGGTGGCAAGGGTGGCCAACATTGGCGAGGCGGTGCGCAAGCTCAAGGAACAGGGCGTGTTCGTGTATTGCGCCGAGATGGAGGGCGCGCCCCTGGAAACCAGCAATCTGACCGGCCCCATCGCGCTGGTGATGGGCAGCGAGGGCCGGGGCGTGAGCCCCCTGGTGAAAAGGCTGTGCGACGGCGCGGTGAGCCTTTCCATGGCGGGCCGCGGCACGGGAGTGGATAGCTTTAACGTGTCGGTGGCGGCGGGCATCATCCTGTACGAAATCGCCCGCCAGCGCCGCGCCTGAGCCTTGCAGTTGGAGGAAAACAAAGCCATGCCTGACAACAAATTTTCCGGCTCGGTGGACGAGATCCTGGAAAACCTGAAACAGCAGCCAACGCCGGACCCGGCCAGCGACCGGGCGGTGGAGGATATCCTTGCGGGCCTTGGCCTGGAGGAGGAGTTGCCCCGCAGCGCGCGGCAGGCAGCGCCGGCCCGGGAACAAAAGCCCGCCCCCGCCCGGGCGCAAAGGCAGGCGCCCGCCGCCCCGCAGGGGGCAGCCCCGGCGCCTGCCGGGGAGCGCAAAAGGGCCACGGGGGCCACTGCCGGTGCGGACCAAAGGCCTGCCGTGGGCGGGTCTGTTCCGATGCGGGAAACGCCGCGGCGCGCGGCGGCTTCCGCACCTGTTTCTGTTCCAGAGCCCCCGGCCCCCAGCTACCCCGTGCGGCAGGCCCCGGCCCCGCCGCCTGCAGATGAAAATCCGCCGCCGCCGGGCCTTTCGGCCACCATGCAGATGGACGATGTGTTCCAGAAATTTTTCAGCGAGAGCGTGGCGGTGATCCCGGACGAGGAGCCCGAGCAGCACCCCGGCTTTTTTGCCCGCTTTTTGCAAAGACGGAAAGGCGAGGAAGAGGAG
>NZ_DBGCTQ010000073.1:0-39747 GCF_048388525.1 Allofournierella sp.
CCGTCGTCGAGCCACACGGCTGGGGCGGTGCGGATGGGGCTGGCGGCGCGGGCGCTGCTGGGCGCAGAGCCGGTGCGGGCCGAGATCGGGCTGCACGGCAGCTTTGCCCGCACCTACAGGGGCCACGGCACCGACAAAGCCCTCATCGCGGGCATTCTCGGCCTCGCGCCGGACGACGAACGTATCCGCTTTTCCCCCGCCCTCGCCCGGCAGGCGGGCCTCGCCGTCCAGATCCGCGAGACCGAACTGGACGGCGCGCACCCCAACACCGCCCTCCTCACCCTCCGGGGCGCCGGCGGTGAAACCGTCAGCGTCCAGGCCGCCAGCGTGGGCGGCGGCAGCATCCTCGTCAGCCGCGTCAACGGCATGGAGGTCCAGTTCTCCGGCCAGTACACCACCCTCATTGTCCTCCACAAAGACGCCCCCGGCACCATCGCCGCCGTCACCGAGCTGCTGGCGGCCGCGGGCGTCAACATCTGCAATTTCCGCCTGGCGCGGCGGCAAAAGGGCGGCGCGGCCGTCATGACCATCGAGACGGACGGCAGCTTTGGCCAAGAGCTGAGCGGCGCCATCGGGCGGCTGCCCAATGTGCTCAGTTCCACCCTGCTGCCCCGCATGTGAGAAAGGCAGGGGGTTTTATGCAGCAGTTGGATTACAAGAGCATCGCCGGGCTGGTGGATGCGGCCCAGGCAGCGGGTGAAGCAGTTTCGGCCGTGGTGCTGCGCCAGCAGGCGGCGGAGCTTTCGCAAAGCGAAGAACAGGTGTACCAGGAAATGCTGGCCCGCTACCGGGTCATGGCCGGGTGCATCGGGCCGGGCTGCGCGCCGGACCTGAAATCCACCAGCGGGCTGACCGGGGGCGGGGCGTTCAAGGTGCGCCGCGCGGTGGAGGCCGGGCGCTCGCTCACGGGCAGCGTGCTGGGCGGTGCGCTGTACCGTGCGCTGGCGGTGAGCGAGCTGAACGCGGCCATGGGCCGGGTGGTGGCCGCGCCCACGGCGGGCAGCTGCGGCATCCTGCCGGCGGCGGTGCTCACCATGCAGGCGGAAAAGGGCTGCACCGAGCGCGCGTGCGTGCTGAGCCTGTTCACGGCCAGCGCGGTGGGCATGGTGATCGCCAACACCGCCACGCTGGCGGGCGCCGAGGGGGGCTGCCAGGCCGAGTGCGGCAGCGCGGCGGCCATGGCGGCAGCGGCGCTGGTGGAGCTTTGGGGCGGCAGCCCGGCGCAGCTGGCCGATGCGGTGGCGATCGCGCTCAAGAACGTGCTGGGCCTTGTGTGCGACCCGGTGGCGGGCCTTGTGGAGATCCCGTGCATCAAGCGCAACGCCTCGGGCGTGGCGGGCGCGTTCGTTGCGGCGGAGCTGGCGCTTGCGGGCATGGGCAGCGCCATCCCGGCCGACGAGGTGATCTGGGCGATGAAGAAGGTGGGCGAAGGCATGCCCGCCGCCCTGAAGGAAACGGCGGAGGGCGGCCTTGCCGCCACCCCCACCGCCCGCGCCCTGCACCAGCGGGTCTTTGGCCATTCCCCCGCCGCGGGCGGCTGCGCCGCCTGTTCCTCCTGCCCCAAACCCTGACCCTTTTCCACACCCCAATCGCCGCTTTACCCCCACCCCCCGGCGCCCGCCGGGGGGCTCTGTTCCGGGCAGCAAAACGCCCCCCGCACAAGCGTTCCTTGCGCGGGGGGCGTTTTTTGGTTATTCCCGTTCGTACACGGCCTCGATCTCGCCCACATACAGGGTGTGGTAGTCCTTTTCCGGGTAACAGGCCGCGTCGCAGTCGGTGCCCGGCATAAAGCAGGCGGGGTCCAGCGGCTGGGCATACAGCTTTTTGCACACCAGCACCCGCTGGGCCTGCTTAAAGGCAGGCGCGCCGTCGAACCGCTCCTCCTCAAAGCCCACCGCGGCGATCTTGTCGCCGTCCCGGCCGCTGGCCTTGCCCAGGTATGCCAGGGCCTTGCGGTGCTCCTCGCCGTAAAAGCTCAGGGTAAAGCGCTCGCCCGCGTCGATGAATTCCTTGGTGTAGCGCTGGGGCCGGATAAAAATGTAGGCCACGTTTTTGCGCCACAAAACGCCCAGGCCGCCCCAGCTGGCGGTCATGGTGTTCACGGCCCCGCCCTTTTCGGCGGTCACCAGCATCCACTGCTTTCCGATCATCTCAAAAGGGTTGCCCTGCATCTGCTCCGGGCTGATCCTGCGATATGCCATCTTTTACAACACTTGCCTTTCCATCTGAGTTTTCTTGTTCAGCATGGGCGCCACCGCCCGGTACCGGTCGTAGCAATATTGAATGATCGCATTGCGCTTTACCAAACCGATAAAGCTCTTTTTGTCGTCCAGCACCGGCACAAAATTCTGGGTCATGGCCGCCGCCACCAGTTCGTCCATCTGCGTGTTCACCGACACCGGCTTGTAATCCCGTTTGCGCGGGATGCTTCGGATGGGGATATCCTCGGCGTTTTCCAGCTTCAGGTTCTGGTTTTTGATGCCCCACAGCAGGTCTCCCTCGGTCATGGTGCCCACATATTCGCCCTTTCGGTTCAGTACCGGGATGGAGGAATAGCGGTGGTGCTCCATCTTTTCCAGGGCCTGCCGCAGGGTGAAATCGTCGTAGATATACGCCACGTCCTGCTTTGGGGTAAGGAAAAACAGGATGTTCACTCGTTTTACCTCTTTTCGAAGCGCCGGGGTTCCAGCGCTTTAGTAATACTTTTGTCATTTTTATTATATCACACCCTCTGTGAAAGGGATATGAAAAACTTATGAATAATAATGCCTGGCCACAAAATTTTATCTGCCCCTTTAAATCGCCATATTTTTATGCTACAATATAGCATACTTATTTTGATGTTCAAAGGATGTGGATGCAATGGCCCGCCCTCTCACCCGTCTGGCGGCCGCCCTGTGCTGCTGCGCGCTGGCGTTCACCGGCTGCACGGCGCCCACCTCCACGGGCTCCGGCAGCACAGAGCCCGGCGCCACTCCCGCGCCCAGTTCCGCGCCCGCAGCCACGGGGCTGGTGCTGGGGTATGTCCCGGCCGACGGCTTCAACCCCTATCTCACCCCCTCCACCCTGGTGGCCCAGAACGCGGGGCTTTTGTTTGAAAAGCTGGTGGAGATCGGGCCGGACATGGCGCTCTCCTACCGGCTGGCCTCCGGTGTCGACTGTGTGGAAAACCAGGTCATCCTTCATATCCGCAGCGGCTGCACCTTTGCCGACGGCGCCCCCATCACCGCCGAAGACGCGGCCGCCAGCCTGCGTGCGGCCCAGGCCAGCGGCCTGTACGGCAGCCGCTTTGCCGGCGTAACCGGGCTGGAAGTGCAGGACGGCGCGGTGGTGCTCACCCTGGCCGAGCCCGATTCCCTGTTTGCGTATCTGTGTGATATTCCGGTGTTCAAAGCCTCCGAAACCGCGCTCGCCAGCCCCACGGCAAGCGGCCGCTACACCTACGGCGCCGCGGGCGAACTGGTGCGCAACAGCCGCTGCGCCTTTCCGGAAGCCGGGCCCGAAACCATCCGCCTGGCCGAGGTGGGCAGCTACGACGAGATGGTCAGCGGCCTTGCGGTGGGTACCCTGAACCTGTACGCCGCCAGTGAAACGCTGGAGTCCTCGGCCAGTGTGGCCAGCAAGCAGACCTACTACCGCACCAACAATCTGGTGTTCCTGGGGGTCAACGCCGCCGGCCAGCAGGGCGCGGCCGCCCCCAACCCCCTGCTGGCCTCCCCGGGCGGCCGGGCGCTTTTGAGCCGGCTCATCGACCGGCGGCAGCTGGCCGAAAAAAGCTATTATTCCCGCGCCTACCCCGCCACCGGCGCCATCAACAGCTTTTACCCCTGTGTGATGGCTCAGCAGAGCATTCTGGCCGAGGCGGAGCTGGACGCCGCGGGCGCCGGGGCCGCTTTCACGGCGCTGGGCTTCCAAAAGGACCCTCTGACCGGCTATTACCAGAATGCGGACGGCGAGCGGCTTACCCTGCGGCTTCTGGTCTACAGCGGCAGCACCTACAAAAAATATGCGGCCACGCTTCTGCAGCAGCAGCTGGGGGCCAGGGGCCTGTATTTGCAGGTGGAAGAAACCGACAATTTTGACGCATGGTCCGAAAAAGTTGCCCTAGGGGATTTTGATCTGTACATCGGCGAGGTCAAGTTGTATAATAATATGGATATGAGCCCCTTTTTTGAGGGTGGCGGGGCCAGCGCGGGCATCCTTCCCAGCGAGGCTCTCGCCGCGGCCTACACCTCGTTCAAGCACAACCAAAGCGCGGCGGGCGCGTTCGAGGCCGCCTTTGCGGCCGAAATGCCCTTTGTGCCGCTGCTCTGGCGCAACGGCGTCGTGGTCCACAGCCGCGATATAGGCGGCCTGTCGCCCTCTTTGAGCAATGTTTTCTATTCGTTGGCGGACCTGCGTTTCGGCGCGGCCCAAAATTCCTGATACGAGGAGGTACCCTTTTTATGATCACACTCAAAAACCCCCTGGGCGCCGTGAGCATGACCGAGGACTACTTCGCCGAGCTGGTCAGCCAGGCGGCCCGCAGCTGCTATGGTGTGGCCGGCATGGCCACGGCGGGCGCCGCCGAGGACCTGAAAAGCCTGGTGTTCGGCAGCGATTTTCCCGAAAAGGGCGTGCGGGTCACCCAGTCGGGCGGCCGCCTCACCATCGAGCTGCACATCAAGGTAGGCTACGGGCTGAACATTGCCACCATTGTGCAAAGCATCACCCACAAGGTAAAGCACGAGGTCGAAAACGCCACCGGCCTGAAGGTCCAGCGCATCGAGGTTTCGGTGGATGATATCGTGGCGGATGACTAAATGCCCCCGCCCCCAATCCTATCTTTGATGTTGAGGTGTAATTTTTATGATAAACGGTAAAACCCTGCGCGACGCCATCATCTCCGGCGCCAACAATATTTCCAACCAGCGCTCCCGCGTGGACGAGCTGAACGTCTTCCCCGTGCCGGACGGCGACACCGGCACCAACATGAGCATGACCGTGGGCGCGGCCTGCCGCGAACTGGAAGCCCTGGGCGACGACTGCACCGTGGCCGAGGCCGCCAAGGTGGCCGCCAGCGCCATGCTGCGGGGTGCGCGCGGCAACTCGGGCGTGATCACCAGCCTGCTGTTCCGCGGCTTCGCCAAAGCCCTGGAGGGCAAGCGCGAGGCGGGCGCCGATGATCTGGTCGCCGCGCTGGAAAAGGGCGTCGAGGGCGCGTACAAGGCCGTCATGAAGCCCACCGAGGGCACCATGCTCACGGTGGCCCGCGTTGCCAGCGAGGATGCGGGCGCCTCCGGCATTGCCGATGTGAACGAATTGTGGGATCTGGTTCTGGCCGCCGCCCAGCGCGCGCTCGAGCACACCCCTGAGCAGCTTCCCGTGCTCAAAAAGGCCGGCGTGGTGGACGCGGGCGGCCAAGGCCTGGTGGTTATTTTTGAGGGCATGCAGGCCGTGTTCCAGGGGGGCCAGCCCATCAAGAGCGAGGAACTCACCCAGAACAAGGCCAAGCTCTCCACCTCCGGCGCGGGCAAGGGCGTTTTTACCGACGACCTCATGAAAGTGGAGGACATCACCAACGGTTACTGCACCCAGTTCCTGGTAAACAAAGAGCCCGGCGCTTCCATCACCAAGCTCCGCGCCTTTCTGGAATCCAACGGCGACAGCGTGGTGGTCATCGAGGACGACGACGTGGCCAACTGCCACGTGCACACCGCCGACCCGGGCAAGATCCTGAGCCACGCCATCCAGTACGGCTACCTCACCTCTTTCAAGATCGAGAACATGCACGAGCAGTTCCTGGCCCGCCAAAAGCAGGGCAAGGGCCTGGAAAAGCAGAAAGAGGCCGAGCAAAAGGCCCCCTCCGGCCAGTTCGTGTACGCCGCCGTGGACCCCGAGCGGGAATACGGCTTTGTTTCGGTGGCCGCGGGCGAGGGCCTGGCCGCCGTGTTCGCGGACCTTGGGGTGGACGCGGTGGTAAGCGGCGGCCAGACCATGAATCCCGCCACCGAGGACATTGTGGCCGCGGTGCAAAGCGTGCCCGCCAAAACCGTGTTCGTGCTGCCCAACAACAAAAACATCATCATGGCCGCCGAGATGGCCCAAAAGATCGCCGACCGGCGCATTGTGGTGCTGCCCACCCGCACCATCCCCCAGGGCATCACCGCCATGCTGAACTTTGACCCGGACGCCGCGGTGGACGCCAACACCATCAACATGATGGCCGCGGCCGACAAGGTCAGCACCGGCCTTGTCACCTTTGCCGCCCGCAACAGCGAATTCGACGGCCACAAGATCAAAAAGGGCGAGATCATGGCGCTGGAAAACGGCAAGATCGTGAACATCGGCGTCGACGTGGCCAAAACCACCTACCGCCTGGCCCGCAGCATGGTCAAAAAAGACACCAGCTTTATCACCCTGATCTCCGGCTGCGACGTGAGCGCAGAGGAAGCCCAGCGCACCACCGAGCTGGTGCAGGCCAAGGTGGGCGACTCCATCGAGGTCACCCTCATCAACGGCGGTCAGCCCGTATACTACTATATGATCAGCGTGGAGTGAACGCGCCGCCCGGGGCGGCCTCCACAGGCGGGGAACGGAGCGGTCCGTTCCCCGCCTTTTTGCTTTGTTCGGGGCATTTTATGCTATAATAAAAGCAGCCGAACCCACACTGAAAAAGGAGGCCCTCTCCATGAAACCAGATACCCCCGTGCAATATGTAAAGGGCGTGGGCCCCAAAACCGCCGAAAAATTTCTGCGCCTGGGGGTCGAAACCCTGGCCGACCTTTTGCAGCTCTACCCCCGTCGCTACATCGACTACACGCGCCCCTTCCCCGTGGCCCAGGCCCCCTTCGACGCCGACGCCGTGGTAAAGGCCGCGGTCTACTCCAAAAAGGCCGCGGTCCGGCTGCCGGGCGGGCGCACCATGGTGCAGGTGCTGGCGGGCGACGGCAGCGCCTCCCTCTCGCTCACCTGGTTCAACACCCACTTCATGGCCGACAAGCTGGCGGTGGGCGAGGAATATTACTTCGAGGGCCGGGTACGGGGCACCCTGACCCGGCGCGAAATCGCAAACCCCACCGTGCGCACCGCCGCCCAGGTGGCCCGCACCCCCCTGGTGGCGGTGTATCCCCAGACCGAGGGCCTGGGCAGCGGCCAGATCGCCCGCTGTGTGGCAAGCGCCCTGGAGGGGGCCGACCCCCTGCCCGAGCCCCTGCCCTCTGCCCTGCTGGCAAAATACAAATTGCCCGGCAAGTGGGAGGCCGTCCGGGCCATCCACTGCCCCGAAGCCCCCGAGGCCGCAGCCGCAGCCCGCAGGCGGCTCACCTTTGAGGAGCTGCTCACCCTGCAGCTGGGCCTCATCCTGCTGCGCAGCCGGGGGGCCGCCCGGGCGGGCGCGCCCATGCGCAGGGTGGACCTGGCCCCCTTCTGGGCCAGCCTGCCTTTCGCCCCCACCGCCGCCCAGCGCCGGGCCGCCGCCGAGATCTGTGCCGACATGGCCGGCGCCGCCCCCCTGAATCGCCTTTTGCAGGGCGACGTGGGCAGCGGCAAAACCCTCGTGGCCGCCGCCGGGGTGTATATGGCCCACCAAAACGGCTACCAGAGCGCCCTGATGGCCCCCACCGAGATCCTGGCCGCCCAGCATGCCGGCACCCTGGAAAAGCTGCTCGGCCCCTTTGGGGTGCGGGTGGCGCTGCTCACCGGCGGCATAAAGGCCGCCGCAAAGCGCGCCGCCCTGGCCGCCGTTGCGGCGGGCGAGGCGGACCTTGTGGTGGGCACCCACGCGGTGCTCAGCACCGGGGTGGAATTTGCCCGCCTGGGCTTTGCCGTGGTCGACGAACAGCACCGGTTTGGGGTGCGCCAGCGGGGCCTGCTGGCGGGCAAGGCCCAAAGCCCCCACGTACTGGTCATGAGCGCCACCCCCATTCCCCGTACCCTGGGCCTTTTGCTTTACGGCGATCTGGATATCTCCATCCTGGACGAACTGCCCCCCGGCCGCAAGCCGGTCAAGACCCGGGCGGTGCGGGGCGAAAAGCGCCGCGCCATGTACGGCTTTTTGAACGCCCAGATCGAGGCCGGCTGCCAGGTCTACATCGTGTGCCCCCGGGTGGAGGAGGGCGAGGCCGACGGCCCGGACGCGCTGAGCGCGGTCAAGACCTATTATAAAGAGGTGGCGCAGGCGCTTCTGCCCGGCCGCCGGGTGGGCCTGATGCACGGCAAGCTGGGACCCAGGGAAAAGGCCGCCGTGATGGAGGCCTTCAAGGCGGGCGAGCTGGACGCGCTGGTGTCTACCACCGTGATCGAGGTGGGGGTGGACGTGCCCAACGCCACGGTCATGGTCATCGAAAACGCCGAGCGGTACGGCCTTTCTGCGCTGCACCAGCTGCGGGGCCGGGTGGGCCGCGGCGCGCAGGAATCCTGGTGCTTTCTGGTGAGCGACCACGGCGGCGAAAGCGTGCGGGAGCGGTTGCAGTTCCTCTGTCATACCCAGGATGGGTTCGAGATCGCCAAATACGACCTGGAGCACCGGGGCCCCGGCGACTTTTTCGGCGACCGGCAGCACGGCCTGCCCACCCTGCAGCTGGCGGACCTCACGGCCGACACCCGCGCCCTGGAGGCCGCGCAAAAAAGCGCCCGGGAATTGCTCGAGCAGGATCCCAAGCTGGCCGCGCCTGAACACCAGGTTCTCGCCGCTCAGGTCGAGCGCCTGTTCCGGCGCACCACCTTCAACTGATTTCCACATATTTCAACATCAATATACAAAACGTATATTGATATGCCGCGGCATTCTTTGGCATAGGGGAGAAAACAGCATGGCAAAAGCATTACTTGTAGTCGATCTGCAAGAGGGTTATATAGAAAAATATCCGCCTTTATTGCTTACTCGCGTAAACAAAAGGATCCAAAGGGCGGCGGCAGACAAGGAGCTCATTGTATATGTAAAAAACACAAAAAGGCTTAGAAGCGGCAGAAAAACAAATGAACTGGCAGCGGATTTGAACATCTGTTCTGCATATACCCTCTGCAAAGAAACGGCCAATGCCTTTTCCAATCCTGAGCTGCAAGAAATTTTGAGGCAAAATCAGATCACAGAAATCGAGATCGCAGGAATTGACGGGAATTCCTGTATAGCAAGCACTGCAATGGCTTCTGTTCAAAACGGCTATAAAACGATATTGCAGTGTGACTGTATAGGCGTGCAAAATATCAAACGATTTGAAAAGACGGAAGTATCGCTTTTAGAAAAAGGAGTTGCAATTGTGCCTTCTGAAATGAAAGACGTCGTATTGCTGTTCGACACAGCTTGTATTTACGAGATCGCGATCCTCAACTACTTTTTAAAACTCACCGGTTCCGAAACGGTATTCTGCTCCCTCACCGGAGAAGACATCACTTCCGCCGAGGGCTATTCACTGAAGGTGAGCGCCAAGCTCTCAGAATTAAATACCGCTCACATAAGAATCCTCATCGTTCCGGGCGGCGATGTTTCCCCCCTCAAGGATCAACAGGTATACAGCTTTCTTAAAAGCATAAAGGAAAAAGGAAGCGTGATCGCGGCCATTTGTGCCGGTGTGGACGTACTGGAGAAGGCAGGGATCTTAACGGGGCTTCGGTCGACCCGTTCCGCCGATCTTGACGTAGCAAGGGATCAGCATGTCATCACCGCCAGAGCGAACGCCTATGTGGATTTTGCCATCGAGGTCGGAAAAGAGCTTGCTCTGTTTGACGGCGAGGAGGACCTGCTGGAGACGGTCAATTTCTGGAAGTTCCATAAAAGGGTGTAGTGCTCGCTCTGTTTCCCGCGGGCAGGCCGGTTTTTCTTTACCCGATCCAAAGCGGTCAGGCAGTGCTTTTCCCTTCTCTCCCGGAAATCCTTCTTCCCCTTGCAAACCGGGCAAAACCTGCTATAATGGAGCTGGAAACGTTTCCAATAGAAAGGGGCGGCGCAGATGCAGCGGCAGTGGTGGCACGAGAGCGTGGGTTATCAGATCTGGCCCAAAAGCTTTAACGACTCAAACGGCGACGGTGTAGGGGATATTCCCGGTATCCTGGAAAAACTCGATTATTTGCAGCAGCTTGGGGTGGACCTTTTGTGGCTTTCGCCCGTCTACCCCAGCCCTTTGGCCGACGAAGGCTACGATATTTCCGATTATTGCGGCGTGGACCCGCGCTTCGGCACCATGGCCGACCTGGAACGGCTCATCGCCAAAACAAAGCGCCGGGGCATGCGCCTTGTGCTGGACCTGGTGGTGAACCATTGCTCCGACCAGCACCCCTGGTTCCAAAAAGCCCTGGCCGACCCCGAGGGGCCGTATGGGCAGTATTTCTATTTCCGCCGGGGGGGAAACGGTGTGCCGCCCTGCAATTGGCGGGGGTATTTCGGCGCCGGCGTGTGGAGCCCGGTGCCCGGCCACGCCGATCTCTATTACCTGCATCTGTTTCACGAAAAGCAACCGGACCTGAATTGGTCCAACCCCGCCCTGCGCCGCGAAATCTACCAGATGGTGAACTGGTGGCTTGACAAAGGCATTGCGGGCTTCCGGGTCGACGCTATTGTAAACATCGGCAAGCCGGACGTCTTCCGCGACTACCCCGCCGACAGGCCGGACGGCCTGGCCGACTGCTGCAATATGCTGGCCGAGCCCAGCGCCAAGGCGCACCTGGCCGAATACCTCACCGAGCTGCGGGATAACACCTTCCGCCCCCACGGCGCGTTCACCGTGGGCGAGGTGTTCGACACCGATCCCGCCGAGCTGGCGGCCTTTATCGGCCCGGACGGCTACTTTTCCAGCATGTTCGACTTTGCGGCCACCTGCTGCGGCAAAAGCCCAAAAGGCTGGTGGGCCGCCCGCCGCCCCAGCCCCACCGACTACCGGGACTGCTGCTTTTCCAGCCAAAAAGCAGCGCAGGGCGTGGGCTTTTTGTCCAACGTGATCGAAAATCACGACGAACCCCGGGGCGTCAGCCATTACCTGCCCCTGGGCTTTGAGGAGCAGCCCCGGGCGCAAAAAGCCCTGGCCGCCGTCACCCTGCTGCTGCGCGGGCTGCCCTTTCTCTACCAGGGGCAGGAGCTGGGCATGACCAACAAGCCCTTCACCAGCATTTACGAGGTCGACGATGTAAACACCAAGGGCGAATACGCCGCCTGCCTGGCCGCGGGCCTGCGGGCCGACGACGCGCTGGAGGTGATCGCCCACTACAGCCGCGACAACGCCCGCACCCCCGTGCAGTGGTCCGCCCAGGCGAACGCGGGCTTTACCGCCGGCGTCCCCTGGATGCCGGTCAACCCGCGGTACCGGTCGGTCAACGCCGAAGCCCAGCAGGCCGATCCTGCCTCGGTGCTGAATTTCTACAAAAAGTTGATCTCTTTGCGAAAAGCCCCTGCGTATAAAGAGACCCTGGTCTGGGGCGATTTTGAGCCCCTATACACCGAACGCGAAGGGTTGGCCGCCTTTTGGCGCAGGGCAGATAAAAAGCTGCTGGTGCTGTCCAATTTGTCAGACGAGGCAATGCTTTTGCCGCTGCCCGGCCCCGTGCGCGCGGTGGTGGCAAACAGTCGGCAGCTTCCCCCCGAGCTGGAGCAGCAAGCCCTGATCCTGGCCCCCTGGCAGGCGCTGGTGCTGGAAATGGAATAAGTAAGGCGGCGGGCTGCCTGCCCGCCCTGCCGATTTGGGCGCTCACAGCCCGCCTGTGCCCGCAAGCCAGCGGCCCGCCAGGCTGAAGCACCCCAAAATCGGGATGCACAGCAAAAACCACAGGAAAGTGTAAAGCGGGCACACCTGCCCCAGCAGGTTGCCCCACTGGTCCGAATAGTCCCATACGCCCCAGTGCAGCGCCCGGTTGCACACCAGGCCAAAGGCTAGCTCCACGCCGGTAATGGTGAGCGCGCCGATGCCGCAGCGCACCAAAAGAGGCCATGCGGCAAGGTGCAGGTTCACCTGCTCAAGCAGCAGCAGGCACAGCCCGCCCGCAACCAGCATGGTCCAATGCGTGTGGCCGCGAAAGGCCACCTCAATGGCGCCGTAGCCCAGCGCTCCAAAGCAGAACAGCGCTATTTTCCCAATCATAAAAAAATCACCCGGGGAACATTGTTCCCCGGGTGGCTGCGTTTATGTGGCGGGTCAGGCGTTGCCCAGCTTTGAAATTGTTTCCAGCAGCTCTTGCCGGCAGTCCCACAGGCGCTGCGAAAGATCCACATAGTACCTGTGCGGGTATTCAAAGCGCAGGCTCTCCTCCCACAGGCCGTCGATCTGGGCCTTGCAGTATTCCCGAATGGCCTGCACGCCCGGCCGTTCATACACCAGCCTGCCCTCCTGGTAAATGGGGATGGTCAGGCAGCGGGCGGTGCAGTTCTCATAGGTGCGCTGCTTCCAGGTCTGCAATGGGTCAAACAGGGTCAGGCCGCGGCTGGCGTCCACCTCCTCGTCAAAAATGGTCACATAGTCCGCCATGGCCTTGCCGGTGTAATTGTCGCAGATGCGCCAGACCTTTTTTAAATGGGGGGTGGTGAGCTTCTCAATGCTCTCGCTCACCTTGATCTTGGGGATATAGCGCCCATCCTCCTTAATCGCGGCCAGCTTGTACACGCCGCCGAACACCGGGTCGCTCTTGGCGGTAATCAGGTTTTCGCCGATGCCGAAGCTGTCCACCTGGGCGCCCTGCAGGATCAGGTCCCGCACAATGTATTCGTCCAGGCTGTTGGAAGCGCAGATGGGGCAGTCCTCATAGCCGGCCTCGTCCAGCTGCCTGCGGGCCTTTTTCGAAAGATAGGCAATATCCCCCGAGTCGATGCGGATGCCCTTCGGGCGCTTGCCCAGGGGCGCCAGCACCTCGTCGAACACCCGGATGGCATTGGGTACGCCGCTCTTGGTCACATTGTAAGTATCCACCAGCAGCACGCACCCGTCCGGGTACAGCTCGGCATACTTTTTAAAGGCGTCGTATTCCGTGGGGAACATCTGCACCCAGCTGTGTGCCATGGTGCCGCTGGCGGGAATGCCGAAATCCCGCGCGGCCATCACGCAGCTGGTGGAGCTGCACCCGGCAATGTAAGCCGCCCGGGCGCCGTACACCGCGGCGTCGTACCCCTGGGCGCGGCGTGCGCCGAACTCCATCACCGGGCGGCCCTGGGCGCTGCGCACAATGCGGTTTGCCTTGGTGGCTACCAGGCACTGGTGGTTAAAGGTGACCAGCAGCAGGGTTTCCAGCAGCTGGCACTCCATCGAGGGGCCCTCCACCGTCACGATGGGCTCCCGCGGGAAAATGGGCGTGCCCTCCGGGATGGCCCATATGTTGCAGTGCAGCTTGAAGTTTTTCAGGTATTCCAGAAACTTTTCATTGAACACCCCGGTGCCGCGCAGGTAGTCGATGTCGGCCCCGGTAAACGAAAGATGCTCCACCGCGTCGATAAAGGTATCCAGCCCGGCCATAATGGCAAAGCCGCCCCCGTCCGGGATTTTGCGGAAGAACATGTCAAACACGCTGATCTTGTCCTCGTAGCCCTCTTCCAGGTAGCCGGCCGCCATGGTGAGCTCGTAAAAGTCCATAATGGTGGTCAAATTCCGTGTACTGTCCAACATACGGTTTTCCCCACTTTCTCTTTTTGGCCGGCGCCGCCGGTCTTTTGTCAGAACTGGCGGCGGCGCACCTTCTTTTTGCTGCCGCGCCGCTTGGTCAGCCAATAAACATACAAAATCAGGTAGATCACCACGGCCAGGGCCGAGAGCGCCAGCACCACCTTGAAGTACAGGCTGCCGAAAAACTCGCCCACCTTGGAAAGGGTGTACAGCAGCGGGTTGCGGGCCATATCCCGCCCGGCCACCAGCTCCACCACGCCGATCACCTCGCCCGAAAGCGACACCGAAACGGTGCCCACCACGTCGCCCCGCTTCACCGGCGCGGCCACAAATTCCGGCAGCTCAAAGGTCTTTTGGGTCACGGTCTCGTCGGTGCCCAGGGGCAAAATGCTGTAAAGGTCCTCTTTGGGCCACAGCATCAGGGTGTCGCCGTCGGTGGAGTATTTCACCCCCACCTCGGTGATCGCCTCGTCCGCTTTCAGCGCGGGCTGTATGGCAAAATTCTCGAACACCCAGTCCATCAAAACACCGGTTTCGTACAGGGCGGGGCGCTTGGTGGCGTACTCGTAGGGGTCGCAGCTGTTGGGGCTGTTCAGCACCACGCAGATATACGTTTCGCCCCCGTCGCCCCCGGTGTGCCACGAGGCAAAGTTCTGCCAGTCGCCCAGGCTGCCGGTCTTGCCGCCTTGGTTGTAGCTGCGGTAGTAGTTGCCTCCCAGGGCCGAATCCGCCATTTTGTTGGTGGTGATCACGTTGTAAGCTCCCGAGGCGTAGCGGGGGTTTTCGCCCATGTTGTAGCGGGTGGCCTTGCAGGCCTCCTTAAAGGCGTCAAAGCTCATGGCGTAGCGCAGCAAAAGATACATGTCCCGCGCGGTGCTCAGGTTGCCCTCGTCCAGGCCGCAGGCGTCGGTAAAGGTGGTGGCGGTGCAGCCGATCTCCTTGGCGCGGGCGTTCATCATATAAACAAAATTATCCAGGCTGCCGCCGGCGATCTTTTTGCCCACGGCCAGGGCCGCCTCGTTGGCGCTGGGCAGCATCATGGCGTAGAGCAGCTGGCGCATGGTGTGCTCCTCACCCGGGCGGATATCCGCGTGGGAGCCCCCGTGGATGTACACGTAGTCCTGAATGGACTGATCCGGCGCGGCGGTCACCGTGTCCAGCTGGTCCTGGTAATTTTCCAGCAGCAGAATGGCCGTCATCAGCTTGGTCAGGCTGGCGGCGGGCAGCTGCTGCTCGCTGTTTTTTTCATATACAATGATGTTGCTGTCGGTATTCACAATGTAGGCGGCGGGGGCCGCGATCTCAAACGGCGGCGCAAACCCCACCGCCCCGGCGGGCAGGGCCAGCACGCCGCAGGCGAGCGCCAGGCCCAACACAAGTGCAGCGAATTTTTTCATGTGGACATTTCCCTTTAAACGCGATAAAATGATAAAGGCAGTGTTGGCTGCCGGGGTGGTTCCCAATCACCTGCCGGGCGCTGTGCCCGGCGGCTGGTGTAGCTTTTATTATATCAGCTTTTTTTGCGTTTATAAAGACTTTTGGGCGAAAGAGGTGTGAGGCTTTGATCTATGTAACGGGTGATATCCACGGCGACCTTGCGCGCTTTGAAGAAAAGGCCCTGAAAAAACTGAAAAAGCGCGACACCCTGATCGTTCTGGGGGATTTCGGTTTCCTGTGGAACGGCGACAAGGCTGAACAAAAAAACCTGAAATGGCTCGAAAAGCGCCGTTACCGCATCCTCTTCATCGACGGCTGCCACGAGAATTTCGACCTCCTGCGGGAATACCCGGTCGAGGAGTTCGAGGGCGGCCGGGCCCGGCACATCGGCGGCGGCGTGTATTACATTCTGCGGGGCAGCATTCTGGAGCTGGAGGGCAAAAAGCTGCTGTGCTTCGGCGGCGCCGAAAGCTGGGACAAGGAAGACCGGGATGAGGGCGTGAACTGGTGGCGGGCCGAAATGCCCACCACCGACGAATTGGAATGGTGCGCCGAAAACCTGAACCGGGCGGGCCGCCGGGTGGATTACATCCTCACCCACGACGCGCCGCTGCAAATTCTCGAGTTCACGCAGTACATGCGCGGGCAGCCCAACTGGCTGCACACTTTTTTCGACAACGTAATGAAAAACACTGAATACAAAAAGTGGCTGTTCGGCCGCTATCACAGGGATATGGCCCTTTCCAGCAAGGCGCAGGCCGTGTTCCGCCAGGTGGTGCCGCTGGAGGAATAAGGGGGGCAGGCCAAAAAAGCTCAAATAATACAGGTGGCGCGGCAGGGGATCTTTCCCCGCCGCGCCGCCTTTTGTTTCCGACCGGCCCCGGGGCCGGATCTTTTTGAAAAAGCGAAGAAATATTTTTTGGCGCACGTAACGTTTTCCCGGCACGCGCCTTGTTTTGGGGGCCGGCAATTCCGCGGCTGCCCCGCTTTTCATCCAAAGATCTCCGCGGCAGCGGCCATGTTCTTCATCACCGGCACCCCGAACGGGCAGCGCTTTTCGCAGCTTCCGCAGCCGATGCACTCGCCGCCGCCGTGGGCAAGCCCCGCATAATGCGAGCGGATCGAGGGCGGTACCTGCGCGGCGTCCAGCCGGGCGATGTCCAGATATTTGTTCACCGCCGCAATGTCAATGCCCACCGGGCAGGGCTGGCAGTGGCTGCAATACACGCAGTTGCCTGCAAAATCGCTGCGCAGCGTGCCCATCACCGGGGTGTAGTCCCGCTCCGCGTCGCTCATGTCCAGGTAATGCACCGCGTCCAGCACCTGGGCGCGGCTCTGGCAGCCCAGCATCACGCTGGCCACCGCGGGCCGGGTCAGGGCGTAATGGATGCACTGGCCCACCGTCAGCGGCCGGTCAAAGGGGGTGTACTCGGGCGAGATCAGCTTGCCCGCCCCCAGCGTTTTCATCACGGTAATGCCCACGCCCTTTTGTTCGCACAGCGCATAAAGCGCCGCGCGCTCCGGGTCAAAGCCCCGGAAAGCCGCCCGGTCCAGCCCCTCATCCAGCGCGTTCAGGGCGTTCGTCTCGGCCGGGTACAAATCAAACGCCGGGTTGATGCTGAACATCATCATCTCCGGCAGCCCCGTCCCGATCACCCGCGCCGCCGTGCGGGGGTTGTGCGAGCTGAAGCCGATATGCCTGATGTAGCCCTGCTGCTTCAGGCTGCTCACATAGTCTGCAAAGCCGGTCTCAAAAACGCCCTTATAATCCTCCTCGGAATCAATAAAAAACATCATGCCAAAGTCAATGTAGCCAAAAATGCGAAGCAGCTTTTCAAAGTACCGCTTTGCCGTGGGCAGGTCCCGGCTGATGTCATACTGCTCGTTCACGTCGGTGGAGCCGATGTGCCCCTGGATCATCACCTGGCTGCGGCGGCCGCCCAGCGCCCTTGCAATATTTTGCCGCACCTCGTCGCCCGGCATAAAAACATCCAGCAGGTTGACCCCGTTTTCCAGGGCGGCGTCCACCGTTTCCTGTACCTGCCCAAAGGGCTTTCCGTCCAGGTGCTCACACCCCAGCCCTATAATGCTGCTCTTTTCCCCCGTTTTGCCAATCTGCCTGTATTCCATCGTGTCGCCCGCTTTCTTTTTGCTGTTTTGTCCCCGTTTTTCTCCGGCGGTTTGTTCCGGCCCGGCCGTTCCCCCGCCTTTGCCCCCGGGGCGCCCTGCTTTCTAAATTTTAGCCCTGAACGCCGTGAATGTCAAACCTCCGCCCCTCTGCTCCCGCCTCTTGTGCAGCGCAAAAAGGCCGCCGCCCATTTTGGGCGGCGGCCTTGCAGATGCTCAAGGGGTGCGAAAAAACTTATTTCAGCTCGATCTTGGCGCCGGCTTCTTCCAGCTTCTTCTTCATCTCTTCGGCGTCGGCCTTGGAGGCAGCCTCCTTCAGGGTCTTGGGGGCGTTGTCCACCAGGTCCTTCGCTTCCTTCAGGCCCAGACCGGTCACTTCCTTCACGGTCTTGATCACGGCCATCTTGTTGGCGCCAACCTCGGCCAGCACCACGTCGAACTCGGTCTTCTCTTCCGCAGCGGGAGCGGCAGCGCCGCCGGCAGCGGGAGCGGCAGCGGCCACGGCGGACACGCCGAACTCCTCGCAGTAGGTATCGATCAGCTCTTTCAGTTCCAGAACGCTCAGCTCTTTCACAGCGTCAATGATCTTGGTGATTTTCTCAGAAGCCATTGTATTTACCTCCAATAGTATTGTTTTTTGTGGGGGCCGCGCGCTTTAAGCGCACCGGCCGTGGATAACGGTTTTGTTACGCAGCGGGCTCCTCGGTCTTGTCCACATAGGCCTGCATGGCCACGGCCAGGCCGCTGAGGGTGCTGGTAAGGGCGCCGGCAAACATGGAGAGCATGCCTTCCAGGCCGGGCAGCTTGGCGATCGACTCCACTTCCGTCTTGTCCATCACAGCGCCGTCCATGTAACCGGTCTTCACGCTGAACTTGCCCTTGGAGGCGTCAGCGTATTTGCACAGGATGCGGGCCGCGGCAATGCGGTCCTCGGTGGAAATGGCAATGGCGGTAGTGCCTTCCAGCACTTCCTGCATGCCTTCCAGCTCGGTGCCGCCAATGGCCAGCCGCAGCATGGTGTTCTTCACAACGAAGTACTCCACCCCGGCTTCGCGCAGCTCCTTGCGCAGCTTGGTGTCGTCGGCCACATTGATGCCTTTGTAATCGACCACCACGCCCGCCACGGAGTTCGCAATCTTTTCTTTCAGCTCGGCCACATAGGCCTGCTTTGCGGTCAGAATCTTTGCACTGGGCATTTTGGTTTCACCTCGTTTCGACTGATGTTTGTTTTCTCGCGTTTTAAGAGCGCATAAAAAGCCCCTTTCCCGGCTCGCCGGGAAAGGGGCATAAAGCTACAAAAGGTTCGTAGTCTATGCGTTTCTCGGCAGGCGGGCAAAGCCCTTTACGCTGGTATGAGCACCTGCTGTCTTAAAAACAGCAATTCATAGTATACCGTTCCAAAACGGATTTGTCAAGCGCTCCGCACGCGGCGCACAGCGCTTTTTTCAAAAGCGTTGTGCTCAGCCGCCGAACTTGGCGCCGTTCAGCTTAATGCCGGGGCCCATGGTGGTGGCAACGGTCGCACTCTTGATATACTGGCCCTTGGCAGCCGCGGGCTTGGCCTTTACAATGGCCTCCATCACGGTGCGCAGGTTGTCGCTCAGCTTCTCGGTGCCGAAGCTGGCCTTGCCCACGGGCACGTGGATGATGTTCTGCTTGTCCAGGCGGTACTCGATCTTACCGGCCTTGGCCTCGGTCACAGCCTTGCCGATGTCCGGGGTCACGGTGCCCGCCTTGGGGTTGGGCATCAGGCCGCGGGGGCCCAGCACCTTGCCCAAACGGCCAACCTGGCCCATCATGTCGGGGGTGGTCACCAGCACGTCAAAGTCCACAAAGCCTTCGTTCTGGATCTTGGCGATCAGGTCGGCGTCGCCCACCATCATCGCGCCCGCCTCTTCGGCGGCCTTGGCGGCGTCGCCCTTGCAGATGGCGATCACGCGCACGTTTTTGCCGGTGCCGTGCGGCAGCACAACAGCGCCGCGCACCTGCTGGTCGGCATGGCGGCTGTCAACGCCCAGGCGGACGTGCAGCTCCACGGTTTCGTCAAATTTGGCCTTCGCGGTCTGGCAGCACAGGGCCAGAGCCTCGTCGGTGTCGTAAAGCTTGCTGCGGTCGACCAGCTTGGCGCTGTCGACATAGTGTTTCCCGTGTTTCATTACTCTTTTCCTCCTGTGTGGTATATCGGATTATTTCCTCCCACGTCTTGCGGCAAGGGGTTCACTCGGTAACGGTGACGCCCATGCTGCGGCAGGTGCCGGCGATCATGCGGACAGCGCTGTCCAGGTCGGCAGCGTTCAGGTCGGGCATCTTGGTCTTGGCGATCTCTTCCAGCTGGGCCTTGGTGATGCTTGCCACCTTGGTCTTGTTGGGCACGCCGGAACCGCTCTCGATGCCGCAGGCCTTTTTAATCAGCACAGGGGCCGGAGGAGTTTTGGTGATGAAGCTGAAGGAACGGTCTGCATACACGGTAATGACCACCGGAATGATGTAGCCCATATCCTTCTGGGTACGCTCGTTGAACTCTTTGGTGAACGCCATGATGTTCACGCCGTGCTGGCCAAGCGCCGGGCCAACAGGGGGGGCCGGGGTCGCTTTGCCGGCCGGGATCTGCAGCTTGATGTAACCAGTTACTTTCTGCGCCATTTCAATTGCACCTCCAAAATTTGTGGTAAGCTAGCGGGCCGCAAAAGCGGCCCTCCCACGGGCACCGGCGCGCCGGAGCCCTATAAAAACCGCGCAGCGCGCGGCTCTTACCAGTGTTTCGCCCGCCGTGCGGGCACGTCCAGGGGTCTTGTTACAGGGGTTTGGCCTGGTTCAGGTCCAATTCGGCGCTGGTCTCGCGCCCGAACATGGAAACCTTGACCCTGACCTTCTGCTTTTGCAGGTCGATGCTCTCCACCAGGCCCACAAAGCCCTCCAGGGGTCCGCCGGTGATCTCCACATTGTCGCCCTCGGCATAGTCCACCGTGAGCTCGTGCTCGGCCTCCACCCCAAGCTTTGCCACCTCTTCTTCCGAAAGGGGGATGGGCTTGGAAGTGGACCCCACAAAGCCGGTCACGCCGCGGCAGTTGCGCACCACGTACCAGCTCTCGTCGGTCATGACCATCTTCACCAGCACGTAACCGGGGAAGAGCTTGCGCTCCACAATGCGCTCCTTGCCGTCCTTCAGCTCGGGCACCATCTCCACCGGAACCTTCACCTCGTGGATCAGTTCCTGCAGGCGGCGGTTCTCCACAATGGTTTCAAGATTGGTGGCCACCTTGTTCTCGTAACCGGAATAGGTATGCACCACATACCACATTGCCTGATCTTCCATACTGTGCTCCCTCCCGCTTTCAGGATATCGGCGCCGCGGATCGCGGGCCTTACAGCTTGGCGGCCAGATCCAAGATCAGGCTCATGCCGCTGCCGAACAGCATGTCCAGCAACAGAATGAACACGGATGCGATCAGCACAACCACGATCACCACGATGGTGTTGTTGATGACCTGCTTTTTGCTGGGCCACACCACCTTTTTGAGCTCGCTCCTGGTATCGCGGAAATACTTGCCGATGCCCTTGAACCAATTCTTGACCTTGGTGAAGAAGCCGGGCTTTTTGCTGCTTGTTTCAGCCATGTTCTCCCGCCTTTCTTACTTGGTCTCGCGATGCACAGTATGCTTTTTGCAGAAGCGGCAATACTTTTTCATCTCGAGCCGGTCAGGGCTGTTCTTCTTGTTCTTCTTGGTGTTGTAGTTGCGCTGTTTGCACTCCGTGCAGGCCAGGGTGATCTTCACTCTCATTTGTCTTCGGCACCTCCATTTAACGGTTTGTTCAGCCTCCCTCGAAAGTTGCAGGCCGTGCCAGAAAATGGGCACAAAAAAATAAACCTGCAAAAGAGGTGATACAATCATATCACACGCCCCCCGCCCCGTCAAGAGCAAATCCACAGAATTTTCGTGCCTGCGCCCCGCTTCCTTATGCCATTGTTCCACTAGTCACCTGCGTATTTTTATGGTATATTAAGAATACTTATGGGCTGTGGGCCCATGGAAGGGCATTTTGCGGGGCGCGGCCCCTGTGGAGAGAGGGTTTCAAAGCGTATGAACAAACTGAACGTGGCGCTGCTGTTCGGCGGCGTTTCCAGCGAGCACGACGTGAGCCGGGTGTCGGCCAAGACCTTTGCCGACGCGCTGTGTGAAGAAAAGTATCATGTATATAAGATCGGCATCACCAAAGACGGCCGCTGGCTCTACTACCCCGGCCCCGCCGACCGCATGCCGGACGGCAGCTGGGAGCTGTGCGGCGACTGCCAGCCCTGCGTCATCAGCCCCGACCGCGCCGACCACGGCCTTTTGCTGCGCGGGCTCAGCGGCGAGGCCATCGTGCTGCCGGTGGACGTGGTCATTCCGGTGCTCCACGGCAAAAACGGCGAGGACGGCACCGTCCAGGGCCTTCTGGAGCTGGCGGGCATCCCCTATGTGGGCTGCGGCGTGCTGGCAAGCGCCGTCTGCATGGACAAGGCGGTGGCCAACACCCTGCTGGACGCCGCGGGCGTGCCCCGCTGCGCCTGGACCTGGGCCGGCCGCGCCGAATGCGCGGACCTTGACGCGCTGGAAGCGCGGGTCAGCCAAACGCTGGGCTACCCCATCTTTGTAAAGCCCGCCAACGCGGGCAGCAGCGTGGGTATCAGCAAAGCGGCCGATAAAGCGGGCTTCCAAAAGGCGGTGGCCACCGCCCTGGCCGAGGACGATAAGGTGGTCTTCGAGCGCTTTGTAAAGGGGCAGGAGGTCGAGTGTGCGGTGCTGGGCAACGGCCCCGCGGAATCCACCCACCCGGGCGAGATCCTCGCCAGCGAGGAATTCTATACCTACAGCGACAAATACCTGCTGGGCACCAGCCGCACCCTGATCCCGGCAGATCTCACCCCCGAAAAGCTGCGGGAAGTAAAGGCCCTTGCCGAAAAGGCCTATGCCGCCCTGGGCTGCCAGGGCCTTGCCCGGTGCGACTTTTTTGTCGAAGCGGACGGCACGGTGCTGGTGAACGAGATCAACACCATGCCCGGCTTCACTGCCATCAGCATGTATCCAAAGCTCATGGAGGCGGCGGGCCTGCCCCTGCCCAAGCTCGCAGACCGGCTGGTGCAGCTGGCGCTGCAGCGCGCGGGGGTGCGCCATGGATGAGCGGCCCATCGGGGTATTCGACTCGGGCGTGGGGGGGCTCACCGCCGTGCGGGAGCTCCAGGCACTTCTTCCCCGCGAACGCCTGGTCTATTTCGGCGACACAGGCCGCGTGCCTTACGGCAGCCGCAGCCCCGAAACCATTTTGCAGTACGCCCGGCAGGACATCCGCTTTCTGCTCTCCAAAAACGTAAAGTTTTTGCTGGCCGCCTGCGGCACCATCAGCAGCGTGCTGCCCACCGCTTACGCCGCCACCCTGCCCGTGCCCTATGCCGGCGTGCTGGACGCAGCGGCCCGGGCCGCCGCCCAGGCCACCCGCACCGGCCGCATCGGGGTCATCGGCACGGCGGCCACCATCCGCAGCGGCAGCTACGCCCAGCGCCTGCGCGCGCTTTTGCCCGGCGTGCAGGTGGTGGCCCGCAGCTGCCCCATGTTCGTGCCCCTGGTGGAAAACGGCTATGTGGAGCCGGGCGACGCGGTCACCACAACCATTGCGCGGGAGTATCTGGCCCCGGTCAGGGCCGCCCATGTGGACACGCTCATCCTGGGCTGCACCCACTACCCCCTCATCGCCCACATCATCGGGCAGGTCATGGGGCCGGATGTCACCCTGATCGACCCGGGGCGCGAGACCGCCCTGGTGGCCAGCCGCAGCTTGGCACAGGCCGGGCTGTTGGCGCCCCCCGGCGCCGCGGGCGGCACCGATTATTACGTCAGCGACCTTCCCGAGGGGTTCGAGGCCTCGCTGAAGCTCTTCATCGGCCCGCAGGGCGCGGGCCCTGTGGAGCGGGTCGCCATCGAAAGTTTTTAAAGCGAAGGGACGTGCCATGAACGAGGATTATCTCATCCGGATCGACGGCCGCATGGAACAGGACGGCGGCGACGACCAGGTCCAGCTGATGACCCGGGGCAGCTTTTTAAAAAAGAACGGCAGCTTTTTCATCAGCTATCAGGAAAGCGAAACCACCGGCTACGCAGGCTGCACCACCACCGTAAAGGTGGCGCAGGACGGCCGGCGGGTGGCCATGCTGCGCTTCGGCCCCGCCGCAAGCCAGCTCATCATTGAAAAGGGCGTGCGCCACCTGTGCCACTACGACACCGGCGAGGGCGCGCTCACCCTGGGCGTCGCGGCCGACGCCATTTCAAACCGCCTCACCGACGAGGGGGGCGAGGTCGAGTTCAGCTACACCCTGGACGCCGACCAGAATTCCATTCTCAGCAAAAACCTCGTAAAAATCACGGTGCGCCGGGCCGGGCCTCCGGCCTGACGGCGCACCTCCCGCCCCCAAATCGCCCGGCTCCGGGCGGCAGACGTAAAAAAGGAAGGAACAAGGAGAATTGAACATGGACGCAAACGAGTACGGCGCGCTGACCGAAGAAATGCGGCAGGCCTATCAAAACTATAACCCCCGGCGGGACGCTTTGGCCGAGGCCCGCGCCCTGCTGACCCTGGCCGCCGAAAAAGCCATGGCCGCCGGCGCGCTGCCCGCCGCCGGGCTGCCCGCCTTCATCGTGGAGATCCCGGCGGACGTAAAAAACGGCGATGTGGCCTCGAACCTGGCCATGGCCGGGGCCCGCGCCTTTAAAAAGGCTCCCCGCCAGATCGCCGAGGCCCTTCTGGCCCACCTGCCGGCCCTGGAAAACAGCATTTTCTCAAGGGCCGAGATCGCCGGCCCCGGCTTCATCAACCTGTTTTTGTCCCCCGCCTGGTTCTCCGGCGTGGTGTACGGCGCCACCCTGAACGGGCAGTACGGCCGCACCGGCTATGGCGGCGGCGAAGCGGTCAACGTGGAATTCGTTTCCGCCAATCCCACCGGCCCCATGCACCTGGGCAACGCCCGGGGCGGGGCTTTGGGCGATTGCCTGGCCGCCGTGCTGGACTGGGCCGGCTACAATGTGACCCGCGAATTCTATGTGAACGACGCGGGCAACCAGATCCAGAAGTTCGGCAAGAGCCTCTCGGCCCGCTATCTCCAGCTCTACAAGGGCGAAGATGCCGTGCCCTTCCCCGAAGACGGCTACCAGGGCGAGGACATCAAGGCGCTCGCCAAAGAATTTGCCGCCCTGCACGGCGACGCCCTGGTGGAGGCCGCCGAGGAAGCCCGCCGGGCCGCGCTCATCGGCTACGCGCTGCCCAAAAATATCGCGGGGCTTGAGCGGGACCTGGCCAAATACCGCATCCATTACGACGTGTGGTTCCGCGAGAGCGCCCTGCACGACTCGGGCGCGGTGCAGGCCGTGGTGGACAGGCTGCTGGCCAGCGGCGCCTGCTACAAAGCCGCGGACGGCGCCGTGATGTACAAAAGCGCCCAGTTCACCGAAAAGTACGGCGCGGCCAACAAAAAGCGCGACGAGGACGAAGTGAAGGACGAGGTTCTGGTGCGGGCCAACGGCATCCCCACCTACTTCGCGGCCGACATTGCCTACCATTATAACAAGCTGGCGGTGCGGGGCTTCTCCCGCGCCATCGACATCTGGGGCGCCGACCACCACGGCCACGTGGCCCGCATGAAGGGCGCCATGGACGCGGTGGGGCTGGACGGCGAAAAGCTGGACATCGTGCTCATGCAGCTGGTGAACCTGATGCGGGACGGCAAGCCCGTTCGCATGAGCAAGCGCACCGGCAAGGCCATCACCCTCAGCGATCTGCTGGACGAGGCCCCCATCGACTCCACCCGCTTTTTCTTCAACATGCGCGAGGCGGGCAGCGCCATGGATTTCGATCTGGACCTGGCCGTCCGTGAGGACAGCGAGAACCCGGTGTATTATGTGCAGTACGCCCACGCCCGCATCTGCTCCATCCTCAAAAAGCTGGCCGCCGAGGGCGTGCAGTACGAGGGGCCTGTGGCCTGGGCCGGCGTGCAGTTCAGCGAACCCGCCGAGCTGGACCTCATCCGCGCCGTGAGCGCCTTCCCCGCCGAAATCGTGCTGGCCGCCCAAAAATACGACCCCGCCCGCATCACCCGGTACGTCATCGACCTGGCGGGCGCGTTCCACAAGTTCTACAACACCTGCCGCATCAAAGAGGCGGGGCCCGCGGTGCGCCAGGCCCGCATGGCCCTGTGCCTGGCGGTCAAGCAGGTCATCGCCAACGTGCTCACCATGTTCAAGATCACCGTTCCCGAGAGCATGTAACCCCCAAACGCTTTTTCGCCCGCGCGGCATCTTCCGCGCGGGCGCTTTTATTGCTCCGCCGCGGGCTTCCCGCCGCAAAAAAGCGGTTGACGGGCACGGCCGCGGGGCAGTATAATAAAGCCGACCAAACAGCAACGGGGCTGGGTGCGGTGCATCCTGCCCCGTTTTTGGTTTTCCGGCCGCCGCCGGAGGGGGCGCGGCCGGTCTTCGGGAAAGTTATTTGATCTGATAAGGAGGAGCTTTTTATGCAGGCAAAAGACGGCAAGCTGGTGCTCATCGGCGCGGGCATGGTGGGCAGCGCCACCCTGAACGCGCTCATCGCGCTGAACCTTCTCAGCGAGGTGGTGGTGATCGACCAAAACACCGACAAGGCAAAAGGCGAGGTGATGGACGCGCTTCACACCACCGCCTTTGCCTATTCCACCAATGTGACCATCCGCGCCGGCAGCTATGCCGACTGCGCGGACGCGGCCATCATTGTGATGACCGCCGGCCCCAGCATCCAGCCGGGCGACACCGACCGGCGCAGCCTGGCCGAAAAGAACCTGGCCGTCATGGACGGCGTCATGCGCCAGGTGACCCGCTACACCCGCAGCGCAGTCATTATCGTGGTCACCAACCCTGTGGACCTGGTCACCTACTACGGCCAGACCCATTTTTCCTACCCGGCTGAAAAGATCTTCGGCACCGGCACCCTGCTGGACACCGCCCGCATGCGCCAGATCATCGCCTCCCAGTGCGGGGTCGATTCCAAAAATGTGCACGGCTACCTGTTCGGCGAGCACGGCGCCAGCGCCTTTATCCCCTGGAGCATGGTCAGCGTGGCCGGCGTTCCGCTGGACGAAGCGCCCCGTGTCTTCGGCCTGCCCGCCGCCATCGACAAGGCCGAGGTGCTGGATGAAACCAAAAACGCCGGCCTGCGGGTCCTGAAGCTCAAGGGCTATACCTCCAGCGGCATCTCCCAAAGCGTGGCCCGCCTGGTCAAGGCCCTGGTACTCAACGAGCGGTGCATCCTGCCCGTGTCCACGGTGCTGGCGGGCGAATACGGCCTCACTCGGGTCGCCATGAGCGTGCCCTGCATCATCGGTAAAAACGGCCGCGAGCGGATCATCGAGGTGGGCCTTGCCCCCGCCGAGCACGCCCAGCTGGAAGCCTGCTGCGCCAGCCTGCAGGACATGCTGCGCCAGGTGGGGCTTGCGGGCCCGGAGCAATGATAAAGCGGGGGCCCTTCCGTGCAGGAAGGGCCCCCGCTTTATGCACTCCAACATTTTTAGTATATCACTTGAAGCGCCGCCTTTCAAGGCAACAAATATACAAATCGCTCACCATAAATCTATTTAGTTTGCCAATATACAAATCCGTCTTTCCCGGGTATAATAAAAGCACACCAAGGGAAGAAAACCAAGGTCTAGAAACCAGCGAGAGGGAAACGAAGAAACGCGGCTCGCCTGGGTAGGAAAGGAGCGCAGGAACCATCATGGTAAAAGAAGAACCCAAGCACTTTCGGCAGGGTGGGTCCTGCCGCTGACCACGGGAACCGCTTAAACACCAAAAGATGACTTCTTTTTATGACCAAACTGTGAGCGATCGAGTTCCCGGCGGTACAAATAGCGAACAGGGCCCACTGCCTGCCTCAATGGATTTTTTAGATAGATCAGAAGGAGAGCCAAAAAAACAAAAAATTCCCCAGCGTTTTAAAAAAAGCGAAAAAAGGGAGTTCGAGGTTTCAACTTTTTGTCCATTTAAAAAGTGCATGAAACAGGCCCGCAGGATGAATGGCCTGAACAAAAAACAAAATGCTTTTCTCTTGTAAGAGCAAACATCCGTTTTAACCCAGGGCCCCGTTGTTACGGCCTTGTAAAAACCGAAAGGGCCTCGTTGTGAGGGCCCGCCAAAAACCCCCGGGCCCCGGTTGCCAGGGGCCCCCATCTAAAGAGGCTTTGAGTCCGATGTACTGATTTGCGCTTGGCACATGCTTCTTTCACTGTTTTGAATTTTTTGATCAAAGCAAAAAGGGGTTAATACCAATGTGCTGAAAGGGTTGCCCTTCAAACCACCAGGTTGGCGGGCAATGTGAAGCTACAACGTCCGCCGGTTGCTTGGAAAGGCGTGAAAGACCGATGAATCAATTATCGTCCGGTTTCCGCAAATCCACTTGATGCGAGGGCAGACCAATGTACTAAATAAGCAGCCGGGGCGCCTTGTTCGGCGCCCCGGCTTTTTGTCGTGCGGGCCCTGCCGCGCAAAGCCCGCCCCTCCTTCCGCGCTCTCCCCCGGCCCGCTTTCGGCGGTCTTCGGGGGCTTTTTCTTGACTTTGCGCCCGCCGCCTTTATAATAAAGTATGTATCATTCCAACAATTTAAGGGAGGCGGTTTTGCGTGGCATTTTCGCAGACCGGGCCGGGCGGCGCGCCCCACCCCGTGCTGGGCGTATTGGGGGGCATCGGCCCCATGAGCACCGTCTATTTTTACGAGATGATCACCGCCCACACCCAGGCGGAAAAAGACCAGGACCATCTGGATATCGTAATCTCCAGCCGCGCCACCACGCCGGACCGCAGCGCCTATGTGCTGGGGCAAAGCAAGGAAGACCCCTTTTCGGTCATGGAGCGGGACGCCGAAATGCTGGTGGAATACGGCGCCACCGTGCTGGCGATCCCCTGCAACACCGCCCACTATTTTTACGACCGGCTGCAGCGCAGCCTGCCGGTGCCGGTGCTCAACATGATCCAGCTCACGGTGCAGGCCGCCAAGGCGCAGGGCTGCACAAAACTGGGGATTCTCGCCACCAGCGGCACGGTGGCAAGCTGTTCCTACCAGCGCATGTGCGCGGCCGAGGGCCTGGGCTGGGCCGTGCCCTGCGAGGCGGACCAGGCCGTGCTGATGCAGCACATCATCTACGACGAGATCAAGGGCGGCAAGCCGGTGGATCTGCCGGAATTTCTGCGCATTGCCGATGCCTTAAAGGCCGCCGGCTGCCAGCGGGCGGTGCTGGGCTGCACCGAGCTCAGCCTCATCAAGCGGGGCTGCGGCCTCGACGATTTCTTCATCGACAGCACCGAGGTGCTGGCCAGGGAGACCATCCTCGCCTGCGGCAAAACGCCGGTGGGCTTCAATCTGTAAACACCGGGTCCGTTTCATTTGCGGCCCCGAGGAAAGGAATAAAAACACGATGAGCGAAAAAAAGACCTATTACATCACCACCCCCATCTACTACCCCAGCGACAAGCTGCACATCGGCCACAGCTATACCACTGTGGCCTGCGACGCGCTGGCCCGCTTCAAGCGGATGCAGGGCTATGAGGTGATGTACCTCACCGGCACCGACGAGCACGGCCAGAAAATCGAGGATAAAGCCGCCGCCAAGGGCGTAACCCCCAAGGCGTATGTGGACGAGATCGTGGCGGGCATCAAGGAGCTGTGGAAGCTGCTGGACATCTCCCACGACCGGTTCATCCGCACCACCGACGATTATCACGTGGAGAGCTGCCAAAAAATCTTTACCCAGCTCTACGAGCAGGGCGACATTTACAAGGGCGTGTACAAGGGCCATTACTGCAAGCCCTGCGAGAGCTTCTGGACCGACAGCCAGCTCAAGGACGGCAAGTGCCCGGACTGCGGCCGCGAGGTGTACGAGGCCGAGGAGGAGGCGTACTTTTTCCGCACCGGCAAATACGCCGCCCGCCTGCTGGATTACTACCAGCAGAACCCCCAGTTCATCCAGCCCGAGACCCGCAAGAACGAGATGATCGCCTTCATCAACCAGGGCCTGCAGGACACCTGCGTTTCCCGCACCTCGGTCAAGTGGGGCATTCCCGTTCCCTTCGACCCGGCCCACACCATGTACGTGTGGGTGGACGCGCTTTCCAACTACATCAGCGCCCTGGGCTACGGCAACTCCGCCTACCAGGACTACGAGACCTTCTGGCCGGCCGACATCCACATCGTGGGCAAGGAGATCCTGCGCTTCCACACCATTTTGTGGCCCGCCATGCTCATGGCGCTGGGCCTGCCCCTGCCAAAGCGGGTGTTCGGGCATGGCTGGGTGCTGCTGGACGGGGGCAAAATGTCCAAATCCAAGGGCAACGTGGTGGACCCGGTGATCCTGTGCGGCCGCTACGGGGTCGACGCCATCCGCTATTTCCTCCTGCGCGACATCCCCTTTGGCAACGACGGCATCTTCTCCAACGAGGCGCTCATCAACCGCATCAACTCGGATCTTGCCAACGACCTAGGCAACCTGCTCAGCCGCACGGTGGCCATGGTGGAAAAGTACTTCGGCGGCGCCCTGCCCGCCGCGCGGCAGCCGGGCGAATTCGACGCCGATCTTATCAGCACCGTAGCCGCCATGCCCCCCAAAGTGGCCGCCTGCATGGACGACCTGCTCATTCCCCAGGCCACGCAGGAGATCTTCAAGGCCATCCAGCGCGCCAACAAATACATCGACGAGACCGCCCCCTGGGCCCTGGCGAAGGACGAGGCAAACAAGCCCCGCCTTGCCATGGTGCTGTATAACCTGTGCGAGGCCCTGCGCTATGCCTGCGTGATGCTGGCGCCCTTCCTCCCCTCCACCGCCGATAAAATGGCCGCGCAGCTGGGCCTTACCGCTGCCGACCGGCAGTATACTTCCCTGGGCTTCGGCGGCAAGGCCGATTACACCGTGCACAAGGGCGAGGCCCTCTTCCCCCGCATCGACGCCGCCAGGGAGCTGGCCGAACTGGCCGCCGGGGCCGAGGCCCCCAGCAAGGCCGCAGCGCCTGCCGCCCCCGCCCCCCAGCCCGCCGAGGCCCCGGCCATCGAGCACCTGCCCGAAATTACAATCGACGATTTCTGTAAATGCGAGCTTCGGGTGGCCCGGGTGCTCACCTGCGAAACCCTGCCCGAGAGCAAAAAGCTGCTCAAAATGACCCTGTTCGACGGCGAGCGCGAGCGCACCATCCTCTCCGGCATCGCCAGGTGGTACGCCCCCGCCGACCTGATTGGCCGCAACGTGGGCATTGTGGCAAATCTGGCCCCCCGCCCCATGATGAAGGGCAAGTATGTGAGCGAGGGCATGGTCATGGCCGCCGATCTGCCGGACGGCGGCGCCTCGGTTGCCTTCTTCCCGGATGATGTGCTGCCCGGCAGCGCAATCCACTGAAATGAGCGGCCTTATTTTCGACTCCCACGCCCATTACCAGAGCGGCCAGTTCGATCCCGACCGGGCCGGGGTTCTGGCCGCCCTGCCCGGCGCGGGCGTGGCGGGCGTGGTCGAGTGCGCCACCGATCATGCCACCAGCCAAGGTGCGCTGGCCCTGGCCGATCAATATGAATTTGTGTGGGCGGCGCTGGGCGTTCACCCGGAAAGCCTGATCCAGGAAAACGCCTCCACCCGCACCCGCTTTGGGGGCGACTGGGCGGCCGAACTGGCAGCCATCCGCCCCTTATACGAACACCCAAAGGCTGTGGCCGTGGGCGAGGCGGGGCTCGATTATCACTGGCCCGTACCAAAAGACGCCCAGCTCGCCCTGTTCGAGGCGCAGCTCAAAACCGCCCTCGAGCTTGAAAAGCCCATCATCGTGCACGACCGCGAGGCCCACGCCGACACCTATGCCCTGCTCAAAAAGTACCGGCCAAAGGGCGTGGTGCACTGCTTTTCCGGCAGCGCCGAGGACGCGCTGGCCCTCGCCCGCCAGGGCCTTTTCATCGGCCTTGGGGGCGCGGTGACCTTTCCGGGCGCAAAGCGCGCCTTAAAGGTCATCGACGCGCTGCCCCCCGAATGCCTGCTGCTGGAAACCGACTGCCCCTACATGGCCCCTGTGCCCTGCCGGGGCCGCCGGTGCGACTCGGGCATGATCGCCCACACCGCCGCCTTCATCGCCGCCCGCAAGGGCATTCCGGAACAAACCCTGCTCGAAACCGCCGCGCAGAACGCGCGCCGCCTGTTCGGGCTGTAAGGAGGAACATTTTATGAAAGCACGCATCCCCAAACACCGCGAATTCATCATCACCTTCCCCGAAGGCACCGACGAAGCCCGCAACCAGCAGGCGTGGGACAAGCTGAACGGGCTGCTGGAAGCCTACAAAAAGGCCCACAACGGCAACAGCGTGTTCGAGCCCACCTTCATCGGGGATCTCGAGCCGCAGGTCAAGGCCCTCCAGGCCGAGTACGGCTTCAACTATACCATCGAGGAGCGCTGAGCTCCCTCAAAACAGGCCGCGCATTTTTTGCGCGGCTTTTTTCTTTGTGCCGCGCTGCGGCTGTTTTTTGCGCGCGGTGCTGTAAACCTATTTTAATTTTCGGGTTGACGGCCCGGGTGCAGCACTTGTATACTGGCATGCAGGAGGCCTTTTATGAGCACGAAACAGGAACTTTTGCGCCGGCTGGCACAGGCCGGGGATGCTTCGCTGTCCGGCCAGGAGCTGGCGGGGTCGCTGGGGGTCAGCCGCGCCGCGGTGCACAAAGCGGCGGCGGCCCTGCGCGCCGAGGGCTGGCCCATCTGCGCCCAGGCAGGTCTCGGCTACCGGCTTGCCGCCGGGGCCGACCTGCTCAGCGAGCAGGCGGTGCGCGCCGCCTGCCCGTCCCTTGCCGCGGTGGAGCTGCACCAGAGCCTTTGCAGCACCAACCTGCGCGCCAAGGAGCTGGCGCTGGCAGGCTGCCCCTCGGGCACCCTGGTTGTGGCCCACCGGCAGACCGGGGGCCGGGGGCGGCTGGGCCGCAGCTTTGTGAGCCCCGCCGGCAAAGGGGTCTACATGACCCTTGTTCTGCGGGGCCTGTTGCCGGGCGCCGGCGCTCTGGCGCTCACCTGCGCGGCGGCCGTGGCCGTGTGCCGGGCGGTGCAGGCGCTTTGCGGCCGCCAGCTCTCCATCAAATGGGTGAACGATCTGTTCTGCGGCGGGCGCAAGGTGTGCGGCATCCTCACCGAAGCGGGCATGGGCCTGGAAAGCGGCGCGCTGGACTGGGCGGCCGTGGGCGTGGGGCTCAACCTCACCGCCACCCCTGAAGACCTTGGGCCGGAGCTTGCCGGCGCCGCCGCTTCGCTTTTTCCCGGCGGCCCCTCCCCCTGCGGCCGGGCCGCGCTGGCGGGCGCCATCTGCGCCGAGCTGCTGGCCCTCGCCCCGGCCTTCGACTGCCTGGAGGAATACCGGGCCCGCAGCCTGGTGCTGGGGCACTGGCTCACCGTGCTGGAACCGGGCCGCGATTCCTATACTGCCCGCGCCCTTGCCATCGACGGCGAGGGCAGGCTGCTGGTGGAGCTTGCGGGTGGTGGGCGGCGCACATTGCGCAGCGGCGAGGTGAGCGTTCGCCCTGCCCCCGTGCGCCGGTAGCTTCCTTTCGCTCTCAGCGCGGGCCAAAACAAATTTGTCATATCAAAGGAGATTTGCAGTATGCAGCAGACCAAAACCCGGAGCATGGCCTTGGCCGGCCTGTGCGCCGCCCTCACCGCGGTGATCGCCCCCTGGAGCATTGTCATCGGCCCCGTCAGCCTCACCCTGGGCGTTTTCGGGGTGTTCTTTGCGGGCGCGATGCTCACCCCCGGCTGGGCCGCTGCCAGCATGGGGGTATACCTGGCGCTGGGCGCGGTGGGCCTGCCCATCTTTTCCAATGCCAACGGGGGCCTGCAGGCGCTGGTGGGCATGACCGGCGGGTACCTCTGGGCCTACCCGCTCATGGCGGCCTTGCTGGCGCTGGCCTGCGCCAAAACCTCCCGGCTGCCCCTGCGTGTCTTGGGGGTGCTGGGCGGGCAGCTGGTCTGCTATACCCTCGGCACTGCCTGGTTCATGTACGTGCGGGGCGCGGGGCTTTGGGCAAGCCTTGCGGCCTGCGTGTTCCCCTTCATCCTGCCGGACTTTTTAAAGGGCCTTGCCGCCATCCTTTTGGCCCGCACCCTGCAACAGCGTATGCGCTGAGTCCGCCTTCCTCTTTTTCCCCAAAAAAGCGCCCCGCCTGTTGAAAAACAGGGCGGGGCGCTTTTGCCGACTTCGGGCCGGGAACCATCTCCTGTGTGCGGCCTTTTTCCGCGGCGGCGGTTTACAGCAGCAGCTGGCCGTTCACTTCCAGCCGGAAGGCGAGGCCAAAAAACTCGGCGGCCTTGCGGCACAGCAGCATGCGGGTCAAAAAGATCTCGAAGTAATCCATCACCGGGCACACGGCCGTGTCCAGCTGGATGCGCAGGGTCACGGTGCGCCCGGCCTTATCCAGGCGCACCTCGCTTTTCTCCGCCGCCCAGTTCACCCGGTCGTGGATGTCAAAGGTGATGGTGGCCTGGTTGCGCACCCGGCTGCGCCGCACATCGGTCTTGTCGGCCAGGATCAGCGCGGCGGCCACCCCGTTCACCGGGTAGGCGGTGCCCTCGTCGTGGTTGCCGATGGCAGTCACCACCAGGGCCGTGTCCTCGGGGGGCATACCCATCTTGTCCAGAATGCGAAAGGCCATCACCGCCCCGCTCTGGGCGTGGTCCACCCGGTTCACCAGGTTGCCGATGTCGTGCATATAGGCGGCGATGCGGGCCAGTTCCACCTCCCGCTCGCTGGCGCCCAGCTCGCTCAGCAACTGGCTTGCTGTTTCGGCGCAGCGCACCACGTGGGCAAAGGAATGCTCGGTATATCCCAGCGCGATCAGTGAGGCGTCGGCCTGGCGGATGTAGGTGTTGATCTCTTCGCTCTTGCGAACCATCTCATAGGTCACGGGCAGCATGGGGCAGGGCCTCCTTTTGGCTTGAACTGTTTTATATTGTACCACGCTTTCCCACCTTGTGGCACGGCTTTTGCAAACTTTTTACACGGCTGCTCTCCGGCCGCCTTCTGCGGGCCGCAAAAAAGCGGCGGGCCTGAAAGACCCGCCGCGCCTTTTTAAAAGGACCTCGCTCACTCCTGGGGCACGCTGTCGCCCTCCGGGGCGGAGCTTCCGCCCCCGCCGCCTTCACCGCTGTTTCCGTCGCCCTGGGGTTCCTGCTCGCTGTCGGGCTGTGTGGCCGAATTATCGCCCGCGTTGCCCGCAATGATGCTGGCGGGGTCGGTGTAGTCGTAATCCAGATCGTATTCGGGCTGGCTGACCGCGGCGCTGGTATCCGCCTTCATCTCGCTGGCCTCCAGCGCCCGCAGGTACCACTCCTTGCCCACCTTTTCAAACACATAATCCATGTATTTGGTGGGCGTGGTGGACGAGCTCATGCTGTAATCGCCCGTCAGCGCGGGGGTGGGGATGTAGCCCACGGTCACCCGCAGCTTGCCGTCCTTTTTCTGCAGCTTTGCCACCTGGGGGGTATACTGCCCCATCTGCCCGGTCACCGGCACCAGATAGCCCTGCTTTTCCTCGTCGTAGAAAAAGTTCATCTCCGCCTCAAAGCTGCCGTGGGTGATCTGGCGGCTTTCGTCCTTGCCGGTGGGATCCAAAAGCGAATTGTAATCCGGCCCCAGCAGGGCGGTCAGGGCGGCGTCCACCTCCACCGCAGGCAGAATGGCGCTGCCGGTGTCCGGGTCGCGCTCATAGGTGTCCAGGCCGCCGGGGGTGCGCTGGGCGTTGAACACCACCGTCCAGATGGCATACTCCTTGAGCTGGGTGGGGTCGGCCTGCGAAAGATCCGCAAAGGGCAGCGGGTCCATCATCACCAGCGCCTGCAGCTTTTGCTCGTAGGCCAGTTTTTTGTCGGTGTCATCGAACAGCGCGGCCACGCCGTGCACGCAGGCGGCCACCACGTTGATCACCCCGATCAGGATCAGCAGGCAAAGCACCAGCCCCAACGCCTGGCGGATCCGCCGGCGCCGGTTGCGCTCATGCTCCTGTTGTGAAGTGCTGTTTGCCATAAAAAGCTCCCTCCCCCGCGGTCAGCGGATCTGCCCGCTGCCCCGGATGATGTATTTGTAGCTCACAAGCTGCTCCAGGCCCATGGGGCCACGGGCATGCAGCTTCTGGGTCGAGATGCCCATCTCACAGCCCAGGCCGAACTCGCCCCCGTCGGTAAAGCGGGTCGAGGCGTTCACATACACTGCGGCCGAGTCCACCGCGGCGGCAAAGGCGGCGGCCGCCGCCTCGTCCCCCGTCACGATGGCCTCACTGTGGCCGGTGGAATGGGCGGCAATGTGGGCCACCGCCGCCTCCAGGCTGTCCACCACCTCCACCGCCAGGATGTAGTCCAAAAACTCGGTATCAAAATCCTCCGGGCCCGCTGGGCTCCCTTCGGTCAGCGCCGCGGCCCCAGGCCCCAGGCGCAGCTCCACCGGGGGCAGCCCCTGCGCCGCCCGCCCCTCGGTAAGGCGCTGGCGCACCCGGGGCAAAAACTCCGCGGCCACAGCTTTGTGCACCAGGCACACCTCGGCGGCATTGCACACCGAGGGGCGGCTGGTCTTGGCGTTTTCCAGAATGCGCAGCGCCATGGAAAGGTCGGCGCCCTTGTCCACATAGATGTGGCAGATGCCTGTACCGGTCTGGATCACCGGCACGCAGGCGTTCTCCACGCAGGCGCGGATCAGCCCTGCCCCGCCCCGTGGGATCAACAGGTCCACCAGGCCCGAGGCCCGCATCAGCTCATTGGCCGAGGCACGGCTGGTATCCTGCACCAGGGCCACCGCCCCGGCAGGCAGGCCCGCATCCGCAAGCCCTTCTTTCAGGGCCTCCACAATGGCGTTGTTCGAGCCAAAGGCCTCCTTGCCGCCCCGCAGCACGCAGGCGCTGCCGCTCTTAATGGCAAGGGCCGCGGCATCGCTGGTCACGTTGGGCCGGCTCTCGTAGATAATGGCGATCACGCCCATGGGCACCGTGACCTTTTGCAGCAAAAGCCCGTTCGGGCGCTCGCTTGTTTCCAGCACGCGGCCCACCGGGTCGGGCAGGGCGGCCACCGCCAGCATCCCTTCGGCCATGGCCGCAATGCGCCCCTCGTCCAGGCGCAGGCGGTCCAGCATTACCTCCGGCGCCCGGCCCCGGGCGGCTTCCAGATCCCGGCGGTTGGCGGCCAGGATCTCCGCCGTGCGCTCCGTCAGGCGCGCCGCCATGCGGCGCAGCGCCCCGGCGCGGTTTTCGCCCCCGGCAAGCGCCAGCGCGCCGCGGGCCGCCCGCGCGGTTTTCAGCAGTTCGTTCGTCGTTGTCATGCAGGGCTCCTTTTTCCGGCAAAGCGGGTGCCCGCGGGCTCGCCCGCCAAAATGTCGTACAGCACCTCCGGGGCCTGGCCGTTGGCGATCACCATGTCCGCCCCGGCCTCGGTCACAATGCGGGCCGCCCGCAGCTTGGTGGCCATGCCGCCGGTGCCCAGGGCCGAGCCCCTTCCCCCCGCCGCCGCCTCAATCTCCGGGGTCAGCTCCTCCACCCGTTGGATCAGCCGGGCCGCGGGGTCGGTGTGCGGGTCCGCGGTGAACAGGCCGTCGATGTCGCTCAAAAGCACCAGCAGGTCCGCGCTCAGGCTGCGCGCCAGCAGCGCGGCCAGGGTGTCGTTGTCGCCCACCGCGATCTCGGCGGTGCTCACCGTGTCGTTCTCGTTTACAATGGGCAGCGCCCCCAGCTCCAGCAGGCGGGTCAGGGTGCTGTGCAGGTTTTCGCTGCGCGCGCCGTCCTCCACATCCTCGCTGGTGATCAGGATCTGGGCCACCGTGTGGTTGTACTCGGTGAACAGCTTATCGTAGGTGTACATCAGCTCGCACTGGCCCACGGCCGCGGCGGCCTGCTTGGTGGGCATGTCCGCCGGGCGGCCGGGCAGGCACAGCTTGCCCGCGCCCATGCCGATCGCGCCCGACGACACCAGGATAATCTGGTGCCCCGCGTTTTTCAGATCGCTCAGCACCTTGCACAGCGCCTCGATATGGCGGATGTTCAGCCGCCCGGTGGGGTGGGCCAGGGTCGAGGTGCCCACCTTCACAACAACTTTCATGGAATATCCTGCCTCCAGGGGGCCGCAGGGCCCGCGTTTCGATAGTAATACAATTTAGAGTATACCATAAACCGTCCCGCAACACAAACCCAAGGCGGTGGACTTTTTGTGAAAAAATGATATGATGGTAACAGATCCGGCGCGGAACCGGGCGGCGTTTCACCCCGCAAAACGCCAGCCGGCCCCGCGCCGCAAAAAGTGAGGTTTTTGCAATGTACCGTTTCACCAACGATTACAGCGAGGGCGCCCACCCCCGCATTCTCGGGGCCCTGGCCCGCACCAATCTCGAGGGCAACTTCGGCTATTCCACCGACCCCCACTGCGCCAATGCCCGCCGGCTCATCTGCGCGGCCATTGGCCGCCCGGATGCGGACGTTCACTTTCTGGTGGGCGGCACCCAGGCCAACACCGTGTGCATCAGCGCCTTTCTGCGCCCCCACGAGGCGGTGATCGCCGCCGCCAGCGGCCATGTGTGCGTGCACGAGACCGGTGCCATCGAGGCCAGCGGCCACAAGTGCATCGCGCTGCCCGCCGCACCGGGGGGCAAGCTCACCCCGGCCGCCGTGCGGGAAGCGGCCGCCGCCCACCCGGACGAGCACATGGTAAAACCCCGCCTGGTGTACATCAGCAACACCACCGAGACCGGGGGCGTGTACTCCCTGGAAGAGCTGGAAGCCCTGCGCGCGGCCTGCGATGAGCTGGGGCTGCTTTTGTATCTCGATGGCGCGCGCCTTTCCAGCGCCCTGGCCGCCGGCGGGGCGGCCCTGGCCGACCTGGGCCGCCTGTGCGACGCCTTTTACATTGGCGGCACCAAAAACGGCGCGCTCTTCGGCGAGGCGGTCTGCATCCTGAACGACGCCCTCAAACCCGATTTCCGCTACATCGTCAAGCAGCGGGGCGGCATGCTGGCCAAGGGCTGGCTGCTGGGGGTGCAGTTTGAAGAGCTGTTCACCGGCGGCCTGTACCAAGAGCTCGGCGCCCACGCCAACGCTCTTGCCCTGCGCCTCCAAGAGGGCCTCTCCGCCCTCGGCGTGCCCTTCGCGGCCGCCAGCCCCTCCAACCAGCAGTTCCCCATCCTGCCAAACGCTGTTCTGGACCGCCTCTCCCCGGATTTCCATTGGGAGCGGCAGTCCGCGCCCGACCCCGCCCACACCTGCATCCGCCTGGTCACCAGCTGGGCCACCACCGACGAGGCGGTGGCCGCCTTCCTGCTGGCGGTCGAGCGCGCCCTGGGCGGCTGCCCGGCCTGCCTGTGACCCCGCCCTGCTGATTTTATAAAAGAAAAAGCCTGCTGCAAACCCATGCAGCGGGCTTTTCATTGTTTCAAGGCAATCAGCGGTTATTTTAAACCTTCTGTGGGGATCGGGCCGTGCTCTTCCTCATATTGTTTCACGCACTCGCCTGCCAAATATTTCATCTGAGCGTTGAACGAGCGATGATTTTGTTTTGCTCCATAAGTGATTTTATTTGATAATTTGCTCTCAGATCCGTTCTTTCTAAAATTTTTATGCCTGTGATAACACTCCACTCACACTATGCTGCTGGAAGTCAGGAGTTTTCAATGTTATTCTGATGACAAACGAGCAGCGGGGCCCTTCCTTCCCGTTGTAAAGGAGGCCATTTTAAAAAATGTGGTTGTACAATCTTTTTGAGCCGCTCCGGGAAAGCCAGTCCATCCGCCCGGGCAGCCCCTATCACCAGGCTTCCCAGCAGGCGATCCGCTGCGAAAAAGCGCTTCGCGCCCTGCTGGGGGGCGAAGCGCTGGAAGCGCTCGACGAATTTTCCCGGGCCGAGGGGCTTGCCGCGGGCCTGGAATCCGCCGAATCCTTCGAGCTCGGCTTCAAGCTGGCGTTTCGCCTGCTGTGTCAAGCCGCTTCCGCCAGCGAAAACTTTGCCTATGAGCATTTTTTGTAAGTCCTCCCCTCCCACGCCAAAAGCGGCGCTCCCCGCGGTAAAAACTGCCGCAGGAAGCGCCGCTTTTTCAAGCAGGCAAAGCCCGTTTATCTGTTTTTGTACATTTCTTCGTAATACTTCTGGTAATCGCCGCTGGTCACGTGCTGCATCCATTCTTCGTTTGCCAGGTACCAGTCGATGGTCTTTACAATGCCCTCCTCAAAGGGAGTCTCCGGGTACCAGCCCAGCTCGCTGCGGATCTTGGTGGGGTCGATGCCGTAGCGCCGGTCGTGGCCCAGCCGGTCGGCCACATACTGGATCAGGCTCTCGTCAATGGTGTCGTCGTATTTGTCGTGCAGCTCCTTGATGATGGTCTTCACAATAAAGATGTTCGGCTTCTCGTTGTGGCCGCCCACGTTGTACACCTCGCCGTCCCGGCCGCCCTGGGCCACCATGTCAATGGCCTTGCAGTGGTCCTCCACATACAGCCAGTCCCGCACGTTCATGCCGTCGCCGTACACCGGCAGGCCCTTTTTGGTCTTGCAGTTGTTGATCATCAGGGGGATCAGCTTTTCCGGGAACTGGTACGGCCCGTAGTTGT
>NZ_DBGCTQ010000074.1:0-33646 GCF_048388525.1 Allofournierella sp.
GCTTTGAGTTTTTGGAGCAGCGGGCGAAGCAGGATCTGGCCGCCGATGTGCCGGTGGTGCTGATCAGCGGCGACGCCTCCACCGAGAACGCGCTGAAGGCCTACGGCTACGACGTGGCCGACGTGATCGGCAAGCCGTTCGACCCGCGGGTGGTGCTGCGGCGGGTGAGCAACATCATTGATCTGTACCGCCACAAATACGAGCTGGAGATGATGGTGGCCGACCAGACCCAAAAGCTGCGCCGCCAGAACGAACTGCTCCGCTCCAACAACCAGCACCTGATCGACCTGCTCAGCAACGTGGTGGAGTTCCGCGATGTGGAGAGCGGCGAGCACATCAAGCGCATGAAAGCGCTGACGACCCTGATCGCCCAGCAGGTGGCAAAAGACTTTCCGGAGTATGGCCTGGACGACGGAGAGATCGAGATCATTACCAGCGCCGCGGCGCTGCACGACATTGGCAAGATCGCCATTCCGGACAGCATCCTTTTAAAGCCCGGCCGCCTGACCGGCGAGGAATTTGAGATCATGAAGACGCATACGGTGCAGGGATGCAGGATCCTGGAATCGGCACAGATTTTTAACGATAAAAAGTATTACGATTACAGCTACGACATCTGCCGCCACCACCACGAGCGGTGGGATGGAAGGGGCTACCCGGACGGCCTGGCGGGGGACGGGATTTCGATTGCGGCCCAGATCGTGAGCCTGGCCGATGTGTACGACGCGCTTACCAGCGTGCGCGTTTACAAGCCCGCGTATACCCCGGAAGAGGCAATGCATATGATCCAGAACGGCGAGTGCGGCAGCTTTAACCCCAAGCTGCTGGCCTGCTTTGAAAAGGTACAGAAAAGGCTGCACAGCGTGTAAGCAAGCCGGAAAGGACCTGGAAAATGAGCGAGAACAATTACGAGGCGCTGCTCGGGTGCGGCTTTGACCTTAAGGAAGCCCTGGAACGCTTTATGAACAACCAAGCCCTGCTGGAAAAGTTTTTGCGCAAGTTTTTGGAGGATCCCACCTACAGCGCGCTGTGCGAGGCCATGGAGCGGAGCGACAGCACCGAGGCGTTCCGGTGTGTGCACACCATCAAGGGGGTGGCGGGCAACCTGGCCCTGCACGGCCTGTATGATGCGGCCTGCCGGCTGACCGAAACGCTGCGCGGGGCGCAAAGCATGGAGCAGGCGAACCTGCGCGGCGCAGGCGCGGCATTCGACGCCCTGTGCAAACAGTATACGGGCACCTGCGACGCGATTAAAATCTGCATTGAACGGTAAACCCATCTGCGCCAAACAAGGCTGCCTGTGCAAAGGACACCCCTTTGCAGGGTAGCCTTTTTTGAGGGGGCGGGGCAAAAAAGAGGCCAAGCCCACATATAAATCGAAAATAGGGAGCATTCCATTATGGAGCAGAATGCGCTGAAGTTCAAAATGACCCGGGCCGAGTTTGCCCGCTGGGCTCTTTTGCTGAACCTGGGGCTTGCGATCAGTGCGGCGGGCATCCACTTTTTTAAAACGCCCAACCGCTTTGCCATGGGCGGTACCAGCGGCATCTCGATTTTATTGTCGACTTTATTCCCGCGGCTGGACGTGGGCGGCGCCATGTTTATTGTGAACGGCGCGCTGGTGCTGCTGGGCCTGGCGTTTTTGGGCAGGCGGGCCATGGGGGTGACCATTTATTCCTCGTTTGCCATTTCGGCCTTTGTGACGGTGCTGGAAAAGCTGGCGCCCATGCCCCGGCCCTTTACCGACGACACCCTGCTGGAATTGCTGTTTGCGGTGATCCTGCCGGCGGCGGGCAGCGCCATTGTGTTCAATGTGGGCGCCTCGACCGGGGGCACCGACATTGTGGCCATGATCCTGGCGAAGTTCACCAGCCTGGAGATCGGCAAGGCGCTGCTGGTGAGCGATTTTTTGATCGCGCTGGCCGCGGGCGGGCTGTATGGGATCAAGACCGGCCTGTACTGTGTGCTGGGGCTTTTGATGAAAGCCTTTTTGGTGGACAGCGTGATTGAGAGCCTGAACCTGCGCAAGGTGGTGACGGTGGTGAGCGCAGACCCGGAGGCGGTGAAGCAGTTCATTCTGGAAGCGCTGAACCGCAGCGCCACGGTATACACGGCAAAGGGGGCCTATACCGGCAAGGAGGAGCAGGTGCTTACCACCGTTTTGACCCGCCGGCAGACGGTGGCCCTGCGCAACCATTTGCGCCGGGTGGATCCCAAGGCGTTTTTGACCATTGTGAATTCCAGCGAGATCGTGGGCAAGGGGTTCCGGACCTTATAAGTGGGGCGCGAAGTTTTGCCAAATTTATTTATTTGCCGGAAACTTAATGCAAAATTCAAACTTTTAGGTTACAATTAGACCCTGTTTTTTGGCTTTTTGCACGGACAAGAGTAGGAGTGTTTAAACATGCGAGTCGGCTTGGACATTGGTTCCACCACCATTAAATGTGTGGTGCTGGACGACCGGGATCAGGTGGTGTTTGATACATACGAGCGGCACGGCAGCCACATTGTGGAAAAAGCCCGCGAGCTGCTGCGCAGGGTCGACAAAGAGCAGCTGGGCGGCAGGCACGCGTATCTTGCCATTTCCGGTTCGGCGGGCATGGGCCTGGCCGAGGGCTGCGGGGTGCCCTTTGTGCAGGAGGTGTTTGCCACCCGCGTGGCCGCAAAGCGCCTGACCCCGGCGGCGGACGTGGTGATTGAGCTGGGCGGCGAGGACGCCAAGATCCTGTTTTTGACCGGCGGCACCGAGGTGCGTATGAACGGCAGCTGCGCGGGCGGCACCGGCGCGTTTATTGACCAGATGGCCACCCTGCTGAAAATGACCCCCGAAGAACTGAACGCGGCGGCGGCCGGGGCGCAAAAGACCTATACCATCGCCAGCCGGTGCGGCGTGTTTGCAAAAAGCGACATCCAGCCGCTCATCAACCAGGGAGCGGCCGCGGGCGACATTGCGGCCTCGATTTACGGGGCGGTGGTGAACCAGACCATTGCGGGCCTGGCGCAGGGGCGCCCCATAGCGGGGAATATTTTGTATCTGGGCGGGCCGCTGACTTTCAACAGCGTGCTGCGCCAAAGCTTTGACAAGGCGCTGGGCGCGGAGGGGCTTTGCCCGGAGCACAGCCTGCATTTTGTGGCGCTGGGCGCTGCGTTTTACGCGGACGGCAAGTTCCGGCTTGCCGAGGTGGCAGACCGCATGGCCCATGCGGGCGCGGGCAGCTATGCCAGCCAGCCGCCCCTGTTCCGGGACCGGGCCGAATACGAGGCGTTTCACGCGCGGCATTTGAAAGCGTCGGTGCCCCGGGTGGCCTTTGGGGCCGAGTGCGGCCCGGTGCACATTGGCATTGACGCGGGCTCCACCACGGTAAAGCTGGCGGTGATCGACCAGAACGCGCACCTTTTGTTCACGGATTACCAGCCGAACCTGGGCAACCCCCTGCCGCTGATCCGCGAGGTGCTGCTGGGGCTTTACAACGCGCACCCGGATTTGCAGGTGGCCAGTGTGACCGCCACCGGCTACGGCGAAGAGCTGGTGCGCAGCGCCTTTTGCGCGGATGGGGGCGTGGTGGAAACGGTGGCCCACTTTACCGCGGCGCGCCACTTTTTGCCGGATGTGGATTTTATCATCGACATCGGCGGGCAGGATATGAAGTGTTTCAAGATCGAGGGCGGCGCCATCAGCGACATTTTTTTGAACGAGGCGTGCTCGTCGGGCTGCGGCAGCTTTTTGCAGACCTTTGCCGAGGCGCTGGGGTACGATGTGAAGGAGTTCGCGGCGCTGGGCCTGTTTGCGGATAAGCCGGTGGATCTGGGCAGCCGCTGCACCGTGTTCATGAATTCCAGCGTGAAGCAGGCCCAGAAGGATGGCGCGTCCATTCAGAACATTTCGGCGGGGCTCTCCATCAGCGTGGTGAAAAACGCGCTGTACAAGGTGATCCGCGCTTCCAGCCCCGAGGAGCTGGGCCGCCGCATTGTGGTGCAGGGCGGCACCTTTTACAACGAGGCCGTGCTGCGCGCCTTTGAAAAAGAAATGGGCGTGGAGGTGGTGCGGCCGGACATTGCGGGCCTGATGGGCGCGTTCGGCGCCGCGCTGCACGGCATGGCTCTGGCAAAGCCGGGGCAGGTGAGCACCCTGCTGAAAAAGGAGGAGCTGCTGGCCTTTACCCAGGAGACAAAAACCGTGCCCTGCGGCGGCTGCACCAACCACTGCCAGCTCACGGTGAACCTTTTCCCGGGCGGGCGGCGGCTGATCAGCGGCAACCGGTGCGAAAAGCCGGTGACCGGCAAGGGCGGCGACGGGGGCCTGAACCTTTACCGCTTCAAGCAGGAGCTGCTGGCGCGCTATAAGCCCGCCCCGGCAAAGCGGGGGACCATCGGCCTCCCTCTGTGCCTGAACATGTACGAGCTTTTGCCCTTCTGGCACGCCTTTTTCACGAGCCTTGGGTTTGCGGTGGTCACGAGCCCCGCTTCCACCCGGGAGCTGTATACGGCGGGGCAGGCCAGCATTCCCAGCGACACGGTGTGCTTCCCCGCGAAGCTGGCCCACGGGCACATCCGGGCGCTGGCTGAAATGGGTGTGGACGCGATCTTTTACCCCTGCATGAGCTACAACCTGGACGAGCGCCTGGGCGACAACCATTACAACTGCCCGGTGGTGGCCTATTACCCCGAGGTGCTGGAGGTCAACTGCCCGGAGCTTGCGCGGCTGCCCTTTATCAGCGATTTTGTGGGCCTGCACCGCCCCGGCGATTTTAAAAAGAAGATGCCGGACATTTTGGCAAAATACTTCCGCGGCATTTCAAAGCAGGAGGTGGCCCGCGCGGCCGACCTTGCCTATGCCGAGTACGCGGCCCACATGCAGCGCCTGCGGGACAAGGGCGCCGAGATCATTGAAAAGGCCCGGGCGGCGGGCAAACGGATTATTGTGCTGGCGGGCCGGCCTTACCACGTGGACCCCGAGGTGAACCACGGCATCGACGCGCTGATCTGCCGCCACGGCGCCGCGGTGGTGACCGAGGACAGCGTGGCCTGGCATATGCAGAAATTTGCCACCACCGTGCTGAACCAGTGGACCTATCACTCGCGGCTGTACGCCGCGGCGAAATACTGCACCACCCAGCCTGATATGGACCTGGTGCAGCTGGTGAGCTTTGGCTGCGGGGTGGACGCAATCACCACCGACGAGACCCGCGAGATCCTGCAGGCGGGGGGCAAATTGTACACGCAGCTCAAGATTGACGAGATCACCAACCTGGGCGCGGTGAACATCCGGCTTCGCAGCCTGTTTGCCGCGCTGGACGAAAAGCAGCGGGGGGAGGGATAAGCCCATGGAAGGCGGCTACGTGCACTTTACCAAAGAGATGAAAAAGACCCACACCATACTGATTCCCAACATGGCTCCGCTGCAATTTTCGATTTTGCAGGCGGCGCTGGAGCGCGAGGGATACAAAACCGAGATCCTGGGCAACTGCGGCAGCCAGGTGGCGCAGCTGGGGCTGAAATACGTTCACAACGACACCTGCTACCCGGCGCTGCTGGTGATCGGCCAGTTTTTGGACGCGCTGGGCAGCGGCAAATACGACCTGGAACACACCGCGCTGCTCATTACCCAGACGGGCGGCGGCTGCCGCGCCTCGAACTACATCCACCTTTTGCGCAAGGCGCTGGTAAAAGCGGGCTACGGCGGCATTCCGGTGGCAAGCCTGAACTTTGCCGGGCTGGAAAAGGACTCGGGGTTCCAAATGACCCTGCCCATGCTGAAAATGGCCCTGGCGGCCGTGATCTACGGCGATCTGATCATGGCGCTGCGCAATCAGACCGCGCCCTATGAATTGGAGGCGGGCGCCGCCGAGGCGCTGGCCCAGAGCTGGGTGGGCACCATCCGCGGCTGGTTTTTGCAGGGCAGGGGCGGCAGCGCAAAGGAGATGAAAGCGGCTTTTTCCGGCATTGCGCAGGCGTTTGCGGCCATTCCGGTGAAACGCACGCCCAAGGTGAAGGTGGGCGTTGTGGGCGAGATCTATGTAAAATATTCGCCCCTGGGCAACAACCGCCTGGAGGAGTTTTTGGCCGGCGAGGGGTGCGAGGTGAACCTGCCGGGTCTTTTGGGGTTCGTGCAGTACTGCATCAGCAACGCGGGCGACACGGTGCGCTTTTACGGGGGCAGCCGCGCGCTGGTGTGGGGCACCGAGGCGCTTTTGAAGCATCTGGATAAGATCGAGCAGGCCAGCGCCCAGGCGCTGCGGGCCGCCGGCTACCACGCGCCGGCCCGCTTTTTGGACCTGCGGAACATGGCGGACGGTATCATCAGCCGCGGCAACAAGATGGGGGAGGGCTGGCTGCTCACCGCCGAGATGGTGGAGCTGGTCACCAGCGGGTACGAGAACATCGTGTGCGCCCAGCCCTTCGGCTGCCTGCCGAACCACATCTGCGGCAAGGGCATGATCAGCCGCATCCGGGCGCTGTACCCGGCGGCCAACATCACCCCCATTGACTACGACCCCAGCGCAACGCCCGTGAATCAGGAGAACCGCATCAAGCTGATGCTGAGCGTGGCGAAGGAGCGGCTGGAAGAGGGCGGGCCGGCCCTGCCCGCGCAGCCGCTGGCCGGGCCGGTGGAGAGCGAGGGGGCCAAGGTGCCCGCCTACCTGTAAACGGGCGCGGGAGAGAGAAAAAAAGCAGGCGCGTGGGGGCGCCCGCACCGCCCGGGGCAGGGCCCGGAGCGGCAGAAAAAAGGAGGACGCATGGCGCAGCTGGTAATTTTTGATATGGAGTGGAACATGGGCTACCAGCCCAAGACATTTTGCTACCAGGGGGTGGAGCAGACCCTGCGGGGCGAGGTGATCCAGATTGGTGCGGTGCGCATGGATGGCCAGCGGATTGCGGACACCTTCCGGGTGACCATGCGGCCGCGCATTTTTCCGAAATTGTACCATCATGTGGCAAAGGTGACCGGGCTGACCCAGGCGGACCTTGCCGCGGGGGTGCCGGTGAAGGAGGGCCTGGCCCGGTTCATGGAATGGTGCGGCCCGGATGCGGCGCTGGGCGAGTGGGGCCTGGACGACGTGCCGGTTTTAAAGCAGAACCTGGTGCTGGCCGGGCTGGACGAGGCCTGGCCGGCAAGGTGGTATGATCTGCAGCGGGTGTTCACGGGGCAGCGGCCCCGGGCCGAGGGCGAGGGCATGACCCTGGAGAGCGTGGTGGAACGCCTGGGGATTGAGAAGGACGAGGCGTTTCACGACGCGCTGGCGGACGCAATTTACACCGCCAAGGTGTGCCAGTTCGTGGACATTGCCAAGGGCCTGGCCGACTACCCCAGCGAGGAGGAACAGCTAAAAGAGCTGCTCTGCCCGCCGGACAAGGCGCGCAGCGGGTTTGCCATGTGGCCGGGCTATGTGGATGGCGAGGCCTGGCTGACCGACCCCGCCCTGCGCGGGGCGGGGTGCCCTGTGTGCGGCGGGGCGCTGCGGCCGGATGGCGACGGCGTGTGGCTGCGCAGGGGCAACAACTGCCTTTACAGCCTGGGCCGGTGCCCGGAGCACGGGCCGGCCATGGTGTGGCTGCGGCGCATGCGCACCGACGGGCTGCACTACACCTTTGCCCGTGCGGTGGAGGCGGCCGACGAGACGATGCTGACCAAGTGGGGAAAAGAGAAAAAATCAGCCCTGGAGCGCGCGCGCCGCAAAAAAGAGCGGGAAGCGGCCGAGGCGCTGGAGCGGGCGAAAAACGCTGGAAGATAACGCGCCGCACCCCATAACTCAAATGACAAAGCGCCCCTGCACGGCTTGCAGGGGCGCTTCTTTTTTCTTGACAGGGCGGTTTGGGGCATGCTATCGTTAGAAAAACGCCAAGGGAGGTGGGGGACATGCGGGAACACCCGGTGCGCGCGCGGCTGCGCCAGTGGATTGCAAACGTGGCCAGCATCATTGAGATCGTGATCTCGGTGATGGTGCTGATCGCCATTGGCATTGCGGGGGTCCGCATTGCCGGCGAGGTGTTGGAGCTGGCCGGCACGGCGGATGTGAGCGGCCGCTTTTCGGACTTTTTAAACCACGCGTTCACCCTGATCATTGGGGTGGAGTTTATCAAAATGCTGGCAAAGCACACCCCGGGCTCGGCCATTGAGGTGCTGCTGGTGGCCATTGCAAGGCAGATGGTGGTGGAGCACTCGACCCCGGTGGAAAACCTGCTGGGGATCCTGGCCATTCTGCTGCTTTTTGTGATTCGCAAATATTTGTTTGTGCCCTCGTTCGGCGAGCACCCGCCCGCCGGGGCGCAGCCGCCGGAAAAAAGCGGGGAAGGGTGAAAAGCAGCTGCCGCGCAGGGGCGGGGCATGGATGTGCAAAAAAACAGATCAAAAGGCCGCACAGGACTTTATACCATCCTGGGGAAAGCCCTGATTTCCTGCGGGTTTGCGCATATCAGCCCCGTACTGTGTTAAAAGTTCTTGCAACATTTTTGTAAAGTTGGGCGGGATTTTCCCGCCTACAAAGCGGGAAACCCCCTGCGCCGACGGTTTGAATATAATAAGCCGCTGCCTAGCTGCGGGAGGGATGACATGGCATAAAGAACGACTGCGAAAGCGGAAAGACGGATTAAAACAACCTTACAAATGATAATTCAGTGTTTCTTCCGATGATTCCTGCGAACAATAGCAACTACTGCTCCTGTCAACATAATGGCCATATAACTGCATGCCCAAATTATCCACATGCTGTTTAACCCTATGCCATAGTCAAATTGAAATAGATAACCGATAAAGAAACCCAAAATATATCCTATAACAACAAAGGCAGAAAGAGTATTGTTGTGCAGCGCAATACCAAAAACAGCAATTACGATTGCTCCAAACACAAATAGCCAAAGTGGCCATTCTCTCATTCCGTGAATACTAAACAAAGGAAATCTAAAAACCAAAAAAGCAACTGCAAGGCCTATCATGGAAATAAATCCCGGCAATCGTTTTTTCATATTTGCCCCCTTTCTTTCACAGGGTCTTTGCCTTTTAGAATCAGCATGATGTTTTCTTCATTCATCACATTTGGTTTTTTTATTGTGGGCAATCAAAAAGCGCGGGGGTTACCCCGCGCTTTTCTTACGGGCTTTATTCCAGCACCACCAGCTCGGGCGGGGCCAAAAAGCGGAAGGGGACCCCGCTCATGCCGATGCCCCGGCTGACGAACAGCTGGCCCGCGCCGTGCCCCTGGGGCCGGTAGAGGCCGTAGGGGTAAAGCTTGCCGCCCGGCGGCAGGATCATGCGGGTGATCACCGGCAGGCGCACCTGCCCGGCGTGGCTGTGGCCCGCCAGAACCAGGTCGGTGGCTTTTAAGGGCAGGTAACGGCACTTGTCCGGCATGTGGCACAGGGTCACGCGCCAGCACCCGGCCGGCAGCTGCCGCATGACCTCCCCGCCGGAATAAGGGGCAAGGCCGCACACCGCGATTTCCGGGCAGGGGCGCGCGAGCTGGTCCCACAAAACGGTAAAGCCCCCCTCGGTGAACAGCAGTTCAAAAAAAGGGCGGGCGCCCTGGCGCACGTCGTGGTTGCCCAGCACCGCAAATTTGCCCAGCGGGGCCCGGATGCGCCGCAGCTGGGCCGCGATCCAGGAAAAGGGCAGGGCGTGGACATCCTGCAAAAAGTGGGCAAAGAAGTCGCCCCCGAACAGCACAAGCTCCGGCTGCTCGGCGTTGATGGCGTTTACCACCTGTTCCAGATGGGCGGGCGGATACATGGGCCCCAGGTGCAGATCAGTAAAAAATACGGTCTTTACAGGCGGGCGTTTTGCCAGCCGGGGGCGGGTGAGGACCAGGCGCTCCGGCTCGATTTTTGCCGCGTAGTGCGCCAGGCCCAGGGCTGCCGCACAGGCGGCGCCCACCAGCGCGGCGCATTCACCTTGCTTCATGAAAGGCCTCCTTCAAGTTGGGATGTGTAGTTCATTATACCAGAAACCCCGGCGTTTTAACACAAAAGCGGCGGCGCGCAGGGCATTTTGAAGGAAAAGGGCGGCCCCGCCCGGGCCGCCCGAAAAGTTTTAATACCCCACGATGATGCCGCCGCTCTCGGCATAAAAGCTGGTCAGGCCGCTGCAGGGCAGCACGATGGCTTTGGCGCCCGGCCACTTTTTTTCGATGCCGGTCTTGAGCATCTGCGCGCCCTTTTCGTTTTGGCAGTGACTGATGACGGCGGGCACCTGGCCGTGGTAGCCCCGGTGGTCCATCTCTTCCAGGATCAGGGCCAGCATGCGGGTTTCGCCCCGGGTCTTGTGCAGCATTTCCAGCTTGCCGTCGTCGCTTCCGCGGCCCACGGCACGCATGCTCATCACGCCCGCCACAAAGCCCACCAGCTTGCTGACCCGGCCGTTTTTGACCAGGTTGTCAAAGCTGGCCAGGGCGAACAGGATCTGCCGCTGCTGGAACCAGATCTCCCACTCCTTCACCAGATCTTCAAAGGGCAGGCCCCGGGCGATCAGGTCGTTCGCCTTCCAGATGGCGAGCGCCATCTCGCCGCCGGTGGACAGGCTGTCCAGCACGTGGATCTTTTTTTCGGGGTGGTTTTCCAGCACCATATCACGGGCCACCATGGCGCTGTTGTAGCTGCCGGACAGATTGCTGCTGATGGTGACGGCCAGGACCTGATCGGCCATGAGGAACTTTTCGGCCCACTCCTCGGGGCTGGGACAGGCGGTGGTGGAGGCCCCGTTAAAGTTGTGCATCGCCTCGATCATGCTGTCCACGTCCAGGGCCGCGTTGTCTACAAATTCACGCTCGCCCACCCGTATTTTCAGGGGAACGGTGGAATAGGCAACGCCGGGCGCGGCGTTCGGCAGGGTGCGCAGCTCGCCGGAGGAATCGCTTACAATCATCCAGGACATGGCAAAAAACAGCTCCTTTTGCAGTAAGGCGGCGAAAAACGCCGCAACATCTAGTTTTTGAAACTATGTTATTGTTTATTATAGAGGATCAGCACGGCGGAGTCAAGGCAAAAAGTGTGAACATGCCGTGACAAATGCGTAGCGGCCTGCTACAATAAAGCAAGAAAATGCCGGGAGGAAAGAATACCGCATGAAACAGAAAAATACCGGACCGGTGCTGGTCTTTTTTGCGGCCGTGCTGATGAGCCTGGGGGGCATTCTGATCAAAACGATCCCGTGGGGGGCCATGGCGATCAACAGCGGGCGCAACCTGTTTGCAGCGCTGGTGACCTTTGCGTATATGAGGGCGACCGGCTATAAGCTGCGGCTGAACAAAACCGTGCTGGGCTGCGCGGCGTGCATTGCCGCCTGCTGTGTTACCTACACGCTGGCCACGCGCCTTACCACGGCGGCGAACGCGGTGGTGCTGCAATATACCAGCCCGGTGTTCATATTATTGTACCTGTGGGTGTTTTTTCATCAGAGGCCCCGGCGGCTGGACCTGGCGGCCTGCGGCGTGGTGTTTGCGGGCATGGCCTGCTGCTTTGCGGGCAGCCTTTCGGGCGGCGGCATGGCGGGCAACCTGCTGGCGCTGGTGGCGGCGTCGACCTATGCGGTGGTGTTCATGGTGAACATGTTCCCGGGGGCCGACAGCTTTTCGAGCTATTTTTGGAGCCAGGTGCTGGGCTTTCTGGCGGGGCTGCCCTGGCTGCTGAGCGAGCCCTCGTTCAGCGCGGGCAGTTGGGGCGCCGTTGCTTTTATGGGGGCGGTGCAGGTGGGCCTTGCCTACCTGCTGATGGCCAAGGGGCTGGCCCACACAAAGCCGGTGGCCGCAAACCTGATCTGCATGACCGAGCCGGTTCTGAACCCCATTTGGGTAGCGCTGTTCTACGGCGAGACGGTGGGGCCCTTGAGCCTTGTGGGCATTGGCGTCGTGCTGTGCGGGCTGATGGTATATAATGTTGCGGGGACAAAAAAACAGACGGAGGCGGATTGAATGGACGCACCGGAACGCAGGCGCCGCCAGTTGGCGCTGAAGGAACAGCTTGCAGTGGAGCGGCAGCGGCAAAAAGCGCCCGGCGCGCTGGCCGCCGCGCTGGCGGGCAGGGTGCCGCCCGGCCTGAAAGATACCCTGGAAAGGGCGTTTTGCGCCGCGTTCCGGCTGGTGTTTCAAAAGGGCGCGGGCGTGATTGAGAAAACGTATTCCAAAGAGGAGCTGCGGGCCGGCGCGGCCCGCCTGGAACGGGCGGTGGAGGCCCGGCCCAGCGCGGTGAACCTGCGCCGGATGGAAAAGGGCGCGGCAAAGGGCGGCGCGGCGGCCAGCATCGGCACGGTGGCAGAGGGAGGCGTGCTGGGGCTTTTGGGCATTGGGCTGCCGGATATCCCGCTGTTTACCGCCGTGCTGCTGCGGGGGGTGTATCAGACCGCGCTGGGATATGGGTTCGGCTATGAAACAAACGGGGAGCGGGCGTACCTTTTGAGCGTGCTGTGCTGTGCGCTGGCTGAGGGCGAAGCGGCCCCCCGCTGGGCGGCGGAGGCGGACCGGCTGGCCCGCCGCCTGGACGGGCCGGGCCGCCTGGTGATCGAGCCCCCGGCGCTGGAGGGGTATATCGCCGCCGCCGGCGGCGCGCTGGCGGGGGCGATGCTGACCGCCAAATTTGTGCAGGGGCTGCCGATCGTGGGGGTGGCGGGGGGAGCCGCCAACCTGGCGGTGTACCGGCAGGTGCTGGAGCGCGCGCGGCTGAAGTACCAGCTGCGCTGGCTGGAAAAACGCGCGGCCGCCGAAGGCCGGGAATGAGAGGGACAGGGGGTGCGGCGCTGAAAAGGGGCCTGCACACTGGACGGCGTTCTGAAAATCCGCTATACTGGAAAAAAGGGGTGGAAGCCATGCTGGATTTCAGAATGAGGACCTTTTTGGAGGTCTGCCGGTGCCTGAATTATACGCGGGCCGCGGAAAAGCTGAATATCACCCAGCCCGCCGTGACACAGCATATCCAGTATCTTCAGGAGTACTACGGCGTAAAGCTTTTTGCCTACCGCAACAAGCAGCTCGCCTTAACGGCCGGGGGCGCCGCCCTGCGCGACGCGGCCGTTACCATGCTGCACGACGAGGAAAAGCTGCGGCGGGATCTGCAGGATCTCCAGGGCGGCAAGCGCTCGCTGCGGTTCGGGGCCACCCTGACCATCGGGGCCTACGCGCTGCCCGGGCGGCTGGCCGCCTATATCAAGCGCCACCCGGAGATCCGCATCCACATCCTGGTGGAAAACACACAGGTGCTGCTGCGGGAGCTGGACGAGGGGCGCCTTGACTTTGCCCTGGTGGAGGGGTATTTCCGCAAGGACGCGTACGATTTTCTGGTTTGGGCGGTGGAGCCGTATATCTGCGTGTGCGCGGCGGGCCACCCCCTGCCGGAGGGGCAGGTCCGGCTGGAGGATCTTTTCTGCGAGAATCTGATCCTTCGTAACCCCGGCTCGGGCTCCCGCGAGGTGCTGGTGAGGGTGCTGGAGGAGCGAAATTACTGCCCGGACGATTTTTGCCATGTGGTGGAGGTCAGCGACCTGAAGCTCATCAAGGAGCTGGTAAAGGCGGACTGCGGGGTTTCGTTTTTATACCGCCGGGCCGCGGAGCGCGAGCTGGCGGAGGGCACGCTGCGCCAAGTGCCCCTGGCGGATTTTCATGTGGAGCACGAGTTTACCTTCCTTTGGCGGAAGGGCAGCGTTTTTGAGAGCGAGTTCCGGCAGCTTTTCAAAGAGCTGTGCGAACCGTTTGGATAAGTTTTTGCTGCGGCAGCAGGAGCCTCCCGAACCCCTTGCAAGGGGGCCGGGAGGCTCTTTTCAGGCATTACAAAAGTTTATCGAATAATAAATAACTCTAATTTTTCATTATGCCTCAACTGTGTTAAAATCGAAACAGCGGCGGGCGCCCGGCCCGCCGGAATCGAACATAGGAGGGTTACAGAATGGGCTATTCGCTCGATGGCGCCCAGGCGGACCAGGTGCTCCGCGCACTGCGCAGGGATTACCGCGTTTGGGCCCCAAGGCGCTTTCCAAAACAGGGGCGCTACTCTGACACCGACGTGGTGCGGTATGCGGAGGTGGAGCATTTCAGCGATATCGTGTGGGATGTGAAATCCGACTACCCGGCCAAAGAGGCCGTTACCCCCATTCAGCAGGCCCTTTTTTACTTTACGGAGGACGAGTACCGCGAGAGCAAGGGCCCCGCAAAGCCGGTCCTGCTGCTGGCCCGCCCCTGCGACATCAACGCCCAGCACATCCAGGCGAAGATCTACGCGGGCAACGGCGGCTACAACGATTTTTATTACCAGAGGATGCGCGGCGCGGTGAGGTTTGCCATGATGGAGTGCGGCGGGGGCGACGACACCTGCTTTTGCGTGTCGATGGGCACCAACCGCACCGCCGACTACTCGCTGGCGCTCCGGTTTTCGACCGGGGGGGTCCAGGTGCAGGTGGCGGACGGCGCTTTCGCGCAGTATTTCGAGGGCATGCCCCAGGCGGACTACCGCCCTGCGTTCGTGGAGGAAAACCAGCTCAAGGTGGAGCTGCCGGACCTTTCGGACAAAGAGGTGCGCCTGGCGCTGAAAAAGCACCCCATGTGGAAGGAATTCGATTCCCGCTGCATCTCCTGCGGCAGTTGCACGGTGGCCTGCTCCACCTGCACCTGCTTTACCACCCGTGACATCTGCTACGGCGACAACCCGGAGGTTGGTGAGCGGCGGCGGGTGAGCGCCTCGTGCCAGGTGGCGGGGTTTGACCAGATGGCGGGCCAGAGGGAGTTCCGGGCCACTGCGGGCGACCGGATGCGCTACAAGGTGCTGCACAAGTTCCACGATTACAAGGCCCGCTTCGGCGAGGGTGATATGTGTGTGGGCTGCGGGCGCTGCACCCACCGCTGCCCGGAGCTGATCTCGATCGCGGCGACCCTTGACAAGGTCAGCGCGGCGGTGCGGGAGATCAAAGCCGGCATGGCCGGGGAAGGAAGGTGAGCCGCATGGCGAATAACCCTGTTAAGCCACAGCCCTGCAGGATCCTGGACGTGAAAAAAGAGAGCGCCCACGAATGGACCTTCCGGGTGGAGACCGACGCGAGGCCCGAGCACGGGCAGTTCATGCAGCTGTCCATCCCCAAGGTGGGCGAGGCGCCGATCTCGGTTTCGGCCCAGGGGGACGGCTGGCTGGAATTCACCATCCGCAGCGTGGGCCGGGTTACCAACGTGATCTTTGAAAAAACAGCGGGGGACACCCTGTTCCTGCGCGGGCCCTATGGCAGGGGCTGGCCGGTGGAGCAGTTCCGGGGCAAGCACCTGGTGGTCATTACCGGGGGCACCGGGCTGGCGCCCGTGCGCTCGCTGCTGCGCCAGTGCGCGCAGCAGCCGGGCCTTGTGCGGGACGTTCACCTGATCTGCGGGTTCAAAAACGAGGAGGGCATCGTTTTTGAAAGCGAGCTCATGGAATGGAAAGAAAAATTCCGCACGATCTACGCCCTGGACACCGACAAAAAGGATGGCTGGCGCACCGGCTTTGTGACCGAGTTCGTGAAAGAGATCCCCTTCGCGGCCTTTGGAGGGGATTATGCGGCGGTGGTGGTGGGCCCGCCCCCCATGATGAAGTTTACCGGCCTGGAGCTGGTGAAGTGCGGGGCGGATCCGGCCAAGCTGTGGATGAGCTTTGAGCGCAAGATGTCCTGCGCGGTGGGGAAATGCGGTCACTGCCGCATCGACGAGGTGTATGTGTGCCTGGACGGGCCGGTGTTCCCCTATACCGTGGCCCGGGGCCTGGTGGACTGAGAGGAGCTGGAGAGATGAATCAAGACATCAATGTCAAAAAAGTGCGCCTGAACTGCTTGCGCCAGTCCAAGGTGCCCGGCGAATTCATGCTTCAGATGCGGGTGCCCGGCGGCTTTATCGACGCGAAGTATCTGGCCGTTATCCAGCACATCGCCAAGACCTGGGGCGACGGGAATTTCCATTTCGGCACCCGCCAGACCTTTGATATCACGGGGATCCGGTATGAAAATATCCCCGCGGTGAACGCGTACCTGAAGGACTATATCCAGGAGGTGGACGCGGAGCTGTGCAACGTGGACATGGACACCGTGGCCCATGAGCCCCAGCAATGGGACCCCGAGAGCGGTTACCCCACCATCGGCGCGCGGAACATCACCGCCTGCGTGGGCAACTACCACTGCATCTGCGGCAACTGCAACACCTTTGAGCTGGCCCGCAAGATCGAGCCCATCATCTTTCCCAGCCATTACCACATCAAGATCAACATCGCGGGCTGCCCCAACGACTGCAACAAGGCCCATCTGTGTGATTTCGGCATCATCGGGGTGGCGCGCATGACCTACCACCCCGAGCGCTGCATTGGCTGCGGGGCCTGCGTGCGCGCCTGCGAAAAGGGGGCCACCCGGGTGCTCTCGCTCAACGAGGACACTGGCAAGATCGAGAAGGACCCCTGCTGCTGCGTGGGCTGCGGCGAGTGCGTGCGCGCCTGCCCGGCCAGCGCCTGGACCAGACAGGAAACCAAGTTTTACCGGGTGATCCTGGGCGGGCGCACCGGCCGCCAGACCCCGCGCACCGGCAAAATGTTTTTGAACTGGGCCACCGAGGAGGTGGTGCTGGGCGTTTTGAAAAACTGGCAGAAGTTTTCGGCCTGGGCCATGGATTACAAGCCGGAATATCTGCACGGCGGCCATCTGATCGACCGGGCGGGCTATAAAAAGTTCAAGCAGCTCATTCTGGAAGGGGTAGAGCTGAACCCGGAATGCCTGGTGGCCGAGGATATTTTCTGGCATGAGACCGAGTACCGCTCCAACTTCAACGTCAAGCCCATCAGCCAGCATCACAGCGCCGGGCCTGCCGGCCAGTAACGGCCGCAGCGCCCCGCGCTGTTCGGGCCCGCCGCAGGAAAAAGCCGCGGCGGGCCTTTTTGGGATCAAAGGATCGGAGGAAACAACGTGAAAAAAATATTTCCGGCCATTCTGGCCCTGTGCCTGTTGTTTGCGGGCTGCGGAGGGGCCGCCGCGCCCACAGCCGGCGCCGGTGCGGCGCCGCCCGCCCTTACGGACTGTGCCGGCCGGGCGGTGGAGCTGCAGGCCCGCCCCCAGCGGGTGGTGGGGCTGTCGTCCTCTATGGCGGAGATCTGGCAGCTGGCCGGGGGCGCGCTGGCAGGCGTGACCGACGATATGGTGAACGAGCGGGGCATGGAGGTGGGGGAGGCGGCCATTGTGGGCACCATCAAAAAGCCGTCGGTGGAGGCGATCCTGGCGCTGGAACCGGATCTGGTGATCTATTCGGCGGACATCGAGGGCCATCTGGAGGCCGCCGCGGTGCTGGCGCAGAGCGGCATCCCCTGCTATGCGGCCAAGGTGGAGGCGTTTGACGACTACCTGAAGGTGCTGGCGGATTTTACCGCCCTGACCGGCCGCGGGGATCTTTACGAACAGAACGGCCGAGCGGTGCAGGAAAAGATCAGGGCGCTGCGGGCCATGGCCCCCACAGGGGGCGAGGCACCCACCGCGCTTTATCTGCGCGCCTATTCCAGCGGCGTGAAGGTAAAAGCCAGCGACAATGTGGCCTGTGATATCCTGGCCGACGTGGGGGCGGTGAACGTGGCCCAGGGCAACAGCGCCCTGGAGGAGCTGAGCATGGAGGCCATTGTGGCGGCAGACCCGGAGTTTATCTTTGCCGTTACCATGGGCGACGAGGCGGCGGCGGTGGAGGAGCTGGACCGCACCCTGCGGGCGAACCCCGCGTGGGACGGCCTGACCGCCGTGCGGAACGGGAACTTTTATCTGCTGCCCAAGGACCTGTTCCACTACAAGCCCAACGCTAGATGGGGGGAAGCCTATGAATACCTGCTGCGCATCCTCTGGCCGGAGGTGTATGGGGCGGCATAAGCCGCTGCTTCTGGCGCTGTGCCTGGGGGGCACGGCCGCGCTTTTTGCCCTGGCGCTGTGCCTCGGGCCCTCGGGCATCGGGCCGGGCCAGGTGCTGGACTGGCTTTTGGGGCGGGAGGTGGGCGCCGCGGCGGCCAACATCCTGGCCTATGCCCGGCTGCCCCGGGCGGTGGCCGCCTATCTGTGCGGCGCGGCGCTGGCGGTGGCCGGCCTGCTGCTGCAGGCGGCCCTGAGCAACGCCCTGGCCGCGCCCTCTACCGTGGGGGTGAACGCGGGGGCGGGCTTTTTCGTGGTGCTGGCGGGCATCCTTTTTCCGCTCTCGCTAACAGCCCGCACGGCGGCGGCCTTTTTTGGGGCGTTTCTGGCCGCGATGACGGTGTACGGCCTCGCCCGCAGCACCGGCGGCTCCCGCATGACCATCGTGCTGGCGGGCGTTGCTCTCACGAGCCTGCTCTCGGCTGGCAGCGACGCGCTGGTCACCCTTTGGCCCGAGGCGGTGATGGATCGCTCCAGCTTTTCCATCGGCGGGTTCGGCGGGGTCGCAGTGCCCTCGGTGGGGGGCGTGCTGCCCTTTTTGCTGGCGGGGCTGGCGGGGGCCGTGCTGCTTTCGGGGCGGCTGAACGTTCTTTTGCTGGGCGACGAGGTGGCCGCCTCGCTGGGGGTGCATGTGGGGCTGTGCCGCTTTTACGCGCTCTTGTGCGCGGCGCTGCTGGCCGCCTGCGCGGTGAGCATGGGCGGGCTGATCAGCTTTGTGGGGCTGCTTGTGCCCCACGCTTTGCGGTTTACAGTGGGCAGCGACTACCGCTGGCTCACCCCGTTTTCGGCCCTGGCCGGCGGGATGTTCCTGCTGATGTGCGATACCTGTTCCCGCACGTTGTTCGGCCCGTATGAGCTGCCGGTGGGCATTTTGCTTTCGTTTTTGGGGGCGCCCTTTTTCCTGTGGCTTTTGCTGGGCAGAAAAGGGAGGCTGGCGCTGTGATCGAACTGAAGGAGCTCCGGGTGGCGTACGGGGAAAAGGAAGTGCTGAAAGGGGTCACCACCGTGTTTGCGCAGGGGGCTTTCACCTGCGTGATCGGGCCCAACGGCGGGGGGAAATCCACCCTGCTGCGGGCTATGGCGGGGCTGGCGGCATACCGCGGCGGCGTGCGGGTGGACGGCGCGGACCTGCAAGAGCTCTCGCGGCGCGGGCGGGCCCAAAAGCTTGCCTACCTGCCCCAGACCCGCCCCGTGCCGGACATCGACGCCCGCACCCTGATCGCGCACGGACGGTTCCCGCACCTGGGGTTTTCCAAGACGCTCACCGCGCGGGACAGGGAGCTGGTGGAGCAGGCCGCCGTGCGCACGGGCTGCGCAGCGTTTTTGGACCGGAAGCTGGGCGAGCTTTCGGGCGGCGAGCGGCAGCGGGTGTATCTGGCCATGGTGGTGGCTCAGGACGCCCGCACCATTTTGCTGGATGAGCCGTGCACCTATCTGGACATCCGCCACCAGCTGGAACTGCTGGAGCTGCTGCAAAGCCTGCATGCTTCGGGCAGGTCGGTCATCATGGTGGCCCACGATCTGCCCCAGGCGTTTGCCTGCGCCACCGAGCTCAAGGTGCTGGACGGCGGGGCCCTTGCCGCGGAGGGAACGCCGGAGAGCCTGTTTGGGCACCCCGCGGTGCCCCGCGCCTTTGGGGTGGCGGTGGCGCGGGACGAGAGGCCGGACAGCCTGTACCACTGCCGGCTGACGGCCCCGCCGGAGGGGCCCGGGCACGGCGCGGGGTAGAGCCTGCGACACAACAGAAAAACGGCGCCATGTTAGGCGCCGTTTTTTTGTTGTGCCGCCCCACAAAGGCCGGGGAAAGGGGCAGCCGGCAGCGAAAGGCAGCGGCCGACCTTTTTGAAATTTGCAGGGCCCGCAATATTTTTTCTACACATGCGGGCCTAAAGTATGATAAACTATTAAAATGAAGAGGCGCAGCGCAGCCCCGGACCAGGAACACAGGACCCGGAGGCCGCATTTTAAAGACGGAAGGGAGGGAAAGCAGACAGCAGGGCCGGACCGGGTGCTCACACCGCGTGCCGGCGGCCCGCAAGACCGGAAATAAGAGAGCGAGGTGCATTGATTGAAGAAAAAACTCAAGGAAAAAATATCCGAGGCGCTTTCCTCGGTGCTGCCGATCACGGTGATCGTGCTGGCGCTCAGCTTTACGCTGGCGCCCATGCCCAGCGGCACGATGGTGCTGTTTTTGCTGGGGGCGGGGATGCTGATTGTGGGAATGGGCTTTTTTTCGCTGGGGGCGGACATTGCCATGATGCCCATCGGCGAGCAAATGGGCCGCAAGCTGGGCGGCAAATGGAAGCTGGCGGGCGTGGCGGCGATCTGTTTTTTGATCGGCGCTGTGGTGACCATTGCCGAGCCGGACCTGCAGGTGCTGGCGAGGCAGGTGCCCGCCGTGCCGGATATGGTGATTATTTTATCGGTGGCCGCGGGGGTGGGGCTGTTTTTGGTGGTGTCGATGCTGCGCACCCGGTTCAATCTGCCCCTCACCCCCACCCTGATCGCGCTGTACGCGGTGGTATTTGTGCTGTCGATCTTTGTGCCGAACGAATTTTTGGCAGTGGCCTTTGACTCGGGCGGGGTGACCACCGGGCCGATCACGGTGCCGTTTTTGATGGCGCTGGGCACCGGCATGGCCTCGATCCAGGGCCGCGACGAGGACAATTTCGGCATGGTGGCCCTGTGCAGCGTGGGGCCGATCCTGGCGGTGATGGTGCTGGGGCTGTGTTTTCAGTCCACAGAGGTGGCCTACACCCCCTTCGCGATCCCACTGGTGACGGATTCACAGGCGGCGGGGCGCGAGTTCTGGCAGGGCCTGCCCGCCTATATAAAAGAGGTGGCGCTGGGGCTTTTGCCCATCGTGCTGTTTTTTGCCGTGTTCCAGGTTGCTTCGATCCGGCTGAAGCGCCGGCCAGTGATCAAGATCCTGGTGGGCATCGTGTACACCTATATCGGTTTGGTATTGTTTCTCACCGGCGCGAACGTGGGCTTTATGCCCGCCGGGTATTACCTGGGCACCACCCTGGCCTCGCTGCCCCATTACTGGGTGCTGATCCCGATCGGCGTTGTGGTGGGCTATTTTATTGTGGCGGCGGAGCCTGCGGTGCATGTGCTGAACCGCCAGGTGGAGGACGTGACCAGCGGCGCAATCCCCCAGAAGGCGATCGGGCTGGCGCTGTCGGTGGGCGTGGCGATTTCAATCGGGCTGGCCATGCTGCGGGTATGCCTGGGCATCCCCATCTATTACCTGCTGGTGCCCGGCTATGCCGCGGCGCTGATCCTGCCCTTTTTTGTGCCCAAGATCTTTACGGCCATCGCTTTTGACTCGGGCGGGGTGGCATCCGGCCCCATGACGGCCACCTTTTTGCTGCCCCTTACCATGGGGGCCTGCGAGGCACTGGGGCGCGATATCCTGACCGACGCGTTCGGTGTGGTGGCGATGGTGGCCATGACGCCGCTGGTGACCATTCAGCTGCTGGGCGTTTTGTACCAGCGCAAGATCCGGCGCACTAAGGAAGTGACCCCAGCCGAGGAAAAAGCCATTGAGCTGGTGGACGATGTGATCGACTACAACGAGGAGGTGGAACTTTGATGCAGCAAAACCACAGGGCGCCGCTGAAGATGCTGGTGACGATCGTGGACCGGGGCAAGGGGGCCGCGGCGGTGAGCCTTTACCGGGAGCAGGGCCTGCATTTTGACTACCTCTGCATGGGGCTTGGCACCGCAAATTCCAAGATACTGGATTATTTTGGCCTGTCTGAGACCGAGAAGGACGTGGTGATCACCCTGGCGCCCGCGCCGCGGATCAAACAGGTGGTTGCCCTGGCCGACGGGCGCTTTCATTTCAGCAGCCCAGGGCGGGGCATTGTGTTCACGGTGCCCCTGTCGGGTGTGAGCGGGCAGGTGCCCCAGGTGCTGTGCAAAGAGCAGGAGCCGCAGGACGGCGAAAAGGAGGAGAAGAGCATGGATACAGCAAGCCGTTACGCCCTGGTGCTGGCGGTGGTAAACCGGGGCAGCCTGGACACCGTGATGGACGCGGCCCGCAGCGAGGGGGCCCGGGGGGGCACCGTGCTGCACGCCCGCCGGGTGGGCATGGACGACACGGAAAACCTGCTGGGCTTTACCTTGCAGCCGGAAAAAGAGGTGGTGGCGATTTTGACGCCGGAGGCCCAAAAGCACGGGATCATGGTGGCCATCAACCGGGCGGCGGGCCTTACCACCGAGGCGGCGGGGATCTTGTTCTCGCTGCCGGTGGACGATCTGACCGGTCTGCAGCCCCCCGTGGCGCAGGAATGACCGGCAAAGCCCAATAAAAGCAAAACATGCAGCGCCAAGACCGGCGCTGCATGTTTTCTTTTCAGGGCCGGCGTATGCTTTTTAGGCATTCTCCGCAAATGTACTTGCCGCCAAAGGGATGAAGGTCGGTCTCGCCCTTGCAGAACACGCAGCAGGGAAGCGCCTGCCTTAAAATCACCTGGCGGTTGTCCGCGTCCTCAAAAATGTCCAGCGCGGTGCCGTTGCCCCAGTCCAGCGCTTCCCGTGAAACCGAGGGCAATACGATACGCCCCAATTCGTCCAGCAGCCTTGTGGAAATTCGCTCCATACAGTGACCTCTTTTCTTAAAATTTGTATTTTGATAATACCATTAAATTCCAAAATAGTCAATGTATAAATAGACTATTTTATAATAGATTATTATATTAATGACTGTTTCGGTTGACCCATCTGTAATATTATAATGTATATAAAAACTAATGTTTTAAATGAATGGCAGGTGGGTCTGTGCTGCGTTTTAATGTTCAAACGCTGTTGGAGCAGCAGAATAAAACGAGATATTGGCTGGTAAAGAAAATGAATACCGATTATGCCACTGTCAATAAAATCTGTGACAATGAAAGCAAGGCCATTCGTTTGGGTACAATGGAGCGTTTGATGAAAGCGCTTGATTGCAGGCTGGAAGATTTGTTTGTGGAAGAATAAAAGCAGGCTGGTTTGCAGCCTGCTTTTTTCTATCGTTCTTGCCTTTTTGCCGGGCCCTGTTTGCCCGGCTTTTTCTTTTTGCGCACGCTCCAGCCGAAGGTGCCCAGCTGGCGGCCCAGAGCGTAGTACGCGCCGTGGGCGTAGGCCAAAAGGCCGGCTTTTTCCAGATGGAGCTTGCCCTCGGCGTCGAGCAGCGCCTCGTCGACATCCACCGCCGCCACGTCGGCCAGAAACAGGTCGTGGCTGCCCAGAGGGATCACCTGGAATACCCGGCACTCCAGGTTGACCGGGCTCTCGGCCAAGAGGGGGCAGCCCACCGCGCTGGCGGGGGCGGCGGTGAGGTGCATGGCCGAGAACTTGTTTACCTCGCGGCCGCTTTTGACCCCACACCAGTCCACCGCGCGGGCAAGGGCCTCGGTGGGCAGGTTCACCACAAATTCGCCGCTCTGCCGGATGAGCCCGTAGCTGTGGCGGCTGGGCCGCACCGAGATGGCGAGGCGGGGCGGCTGGGTGCAGACGGTGCCCGCCCAGGCCACGGTGAACAGGTTCGGCGCTTCGGCGCTGCCGCAGCTTACCAGCACGGGGGGAACCGGCCCCAGCAGCGCGCTGCCCTTCCAGACCGTCTTTTCGCTCATTCGCCCGTTTCCTCAAAGGTGGTCTCGCCGATGATGTAGCGGGGGCGGGCTTTGGTCTCCATGTAGATCTTGCCGATGTACTCGCCGATCACCCCGAGGCACAGCAGCTGAATGCCGCCCATAAAGCACACGATGGCGGTGGTGGAGGCCCAGCCCGCCACGGTGGCCCCCATGATGGCCCGCACGATGGCCCAAAGCACCCCGATAAAGCTTACCACCGACACCAAAAAGCCGAACCCGGTGATCAGCCGGATGGGCTTGACCGAAAGGCTGGTGATGCCGTCGAACGCCAGGGCCAGCATCTTTTTCAGGGGATAATGGCTCTCGCCTGCCAGGCGCTCGGCGCGCTCGTAGTACACGCTGGTGCTCTTGAAGCCCACCAGCGGCACCATGCCCCGCAAAAAGATGTTTACCTCTTTGAAATTTGCGAACTCGCGCAGCACGCGGCTGCTGAGTAGCCGGTAATCGGCGTGGTTGAACACCACCTGCGCGCCCATCCAGTTCATGACCTTGTAAAAGCCCTCAGCGGTGAAGCGCTTGAAGAAGGTGTCGGTGTCGCGCTTGGAGCGCACGCCATACACGACCTCACAGCCCTGCCAGTACTGCTCCACCATCTCGTCCATGGCGTTGATGTCGTCCTGGCCGTCGCAGTCAATGCTGATGGTGATGTCGCATTTGTCCTTCACGGTCATCAGCCCGCCCAAAAGGGCGTTCTGGTGCCCCCGGTTGCGGGAGAGGCACACCCCCTGGAAGTGTTCGTTCTGCGCGGCGAGGCCCTGAATGATGGCCCAGGTATCGTCTTTGGAGCCGTCGTTCACAAACACGACCCGGCTTTCGGGAGCGATGCGGCCCTTTTCGATCAAGCTTTCGAGCTTTTGCAGAAACAGGGGGCTGGTGACAGGCAGGACCTCCTGTTCGTTGTAGCAGGGGATCACGATATACAGGATGGGGGTCTTCATGGGCAAACTCTCCTTTTTTATTCCGTCATCGTTCGTACTGCCGCTCGAGAGCGGCTCTGTCCAGCAGCTTGAAGCTGTTTTTATAAGTTTCGATCAGGCCCTCGGCCCGCATGCGGGAAAGCTCGCGGCACAGGGCGCTGCGCTCGCAGTTCAGGTATTCCGCCAGCCCTGCGCGGGACAGGGGCACCGAGAAGGTATCGGCCCCTGCGGCGGCGGCCTGCCCCAGCAAAAAGGCGCAGAGCTTGGCCCGCAGGCTTTTTAAGATCAGCAGGTCCACCCGGCGGCTCAGGGCAAAATATTTTTCCGAGATGGTGCGCACCAGGTTCTGCATTAAAAGCGTGTGCTCCGGGTGAAGGGCGGCGCAGGGGCAGAGCAGCTTCTGGCAGGGGATGAACATGGCCCTGCAGGCCGTGCGGGCCAGGATGGTGACCGGGCTTTTGACCGCGCAGCCCGCCAGGACATCGCCGAACACACTGCCGGGAACAAGGTCGGTGATGGCCACCGAGCCGCCGTCCGGCGTGGTTTTTACAGCGGTGGCGGCGCCCTCGAGCAAAACGCCCACCTCGCGGGTTTCAAAGCCCGCCAGCAACAGCACCTCGCCCTTTTCAAAGCGGTGCAGGTTGGGGGCAAAGCAATCCATCAGGCGCGCAAGGCCCGGCGGCGAGAGCCCCGCGAACAGCGAGGTGGCGGCCAGCAGCGGGTAGTATTCCTCCATGGGGGCTCCTTTCCCGGCGGGGCGTGTTGCCCCTGCAACAGCAATCTTTCCCTTATTATAGTAAAATCAAACCAATAAAGCAAATCAAAAGGGGCCGTTTTGACCGGCCGAGGGGGAGTTTTTGTGAAAAAGTATACCACCCAGTTTTTGACCCGGACCGCGCTGCTGCTGGCGCTGTGCATTGTGGTGCAGCAGTTCAAGAGCGTGAGCCAGTTCATCACCGGGCCGCTGGTGAACCTGATCCTGTTAATCGCCGCGTTGGCGGTGGGGCTGTACAGCGGGCTTGCCATTGCCGTTTTGAGCCCGATCCTGGCGTTTTTGATCTCGCCCAGCCCCATCATGCAGGCCATGCCGCAGCTGATCGCGCTGGTGGCGCTGGGCAACGCGGTGCTGGTGCTGGCGGCCTGGGCCTTCCGCAAAAACAAGCGCTATTACATTGGATTTCTGCTGGGCGCGGTGGTAAAGACCGGGGTGCTGGCGCTGGGGCTGCAATATGTGCTGATCCCGCTGTTCGGCGCGGCGCTGAACGAAAAGCAGGTGGCCATGGCCACCGCCATGTTCGGGGGCAACCAGTTTGTGACCGCCGTGATCGCGGGGGCGGTGTGCACCTTTTTGTGGCCGCTGCTCCGGCGGGCCGAGGGCTTTGTGCTGGAGAAGGCGTGAGCGCCTGAATGTAAAATTTGTGTGACCCCGGGCCGCGGCCCGGGGTTTTTCTTGTGGTATGGGCGCGGAGGGGATATAATAAGAGACAACAAGGGCGCGCACACAGCAGCCCGCTACAGGAGGAAAACAATGAGACTTTCGTTCATGGGCGCGGCGCACGAGGTGACCGGCAGCTGTTACCTTTTGCAGGCCGGCGAAAAGAATATCCTGATCGACTGCGGCATGGAGCAGGGCAGGGACATTTACGAGAACCAGCCCCTGCCGGTGGCGCCGGGGCAGATCGACGCGCTGCTGCTGACCCACGCGCACATCGACCACTCGGGCCGCATCCCCCTGCTGGTGAAAAACGGCTACAAGGGGCCGGTGTACGCCACCAACGCCACCACCGAGCTGTGCGGCATTATGCTGCGGGACTCGGGGCATATCCAGGAGTTCGAGGCCGAGTGGCGCAACCGCAAGGCAAAGCGTTCGGGCGGCGAGGAGTACGAGCCCCTGTACACGGTGGCGGACGCGGACGCGGCGCTGGCCCAGTTTGAGGGGATGGACTACAACGAGGAGTTCGGGGTGCTGGAGGGCGTGCGGGCCCGCTTTGTGGACGTGGGCCACCTTTTGGGCTCGGCCAGCATCGAGCTTTGGGTCACCGAGGGCGGCGTGACGAAAAAACTGGTCTTTTCCGGCGACATCGGCAACTCGAACCAGCCCCTTCTGCGGGACCCGCACTATTTGAAAGAGGCCGACTATGTGGTGATGGAATCCACCTACGGCGACCGCAGCCACGGCCCCCGGCCGGACTATGTGCCCGCCCTGGCCGGCCTTTTGCAGAGCACCTTCGACAAGGGCGGCAGCCTGGTGATCCCCAGCTTTGCGGTGGGCCGCACCCAGGAAATGCTGTATTTCCTGCGCCAGATCAAGGAGCAGGGGCTGGTGCGCGGGCACGGCGATTTTACCGTGTACGTGGACAGCCCGCTGGCCGTGGAGGCTACCCACATTTTTAAGGACCAGTGGGCCGAGTGCTACGACGCGGAGGCCCGCGCCCTGGTGGAGCAGGGGGTGAACCCCATCAGCTTCGCCGGGCTGAAGCTGGCCGTGACCACCGAGGATTCCAAGGCGATCAACTTTGACAAGGGGCCGAAGGTCATTATTTCGGCCAGCGGCATGTGCGAGGCCGGGCGCATCCGCCACCATTTGAAGCACAATTTGTGGCAGCCCGAGAGCACGGTGCTGTTCGTGGGCTACCAGACCCCCGGCACGCTGGGCCGGGCGCTGGTGGAGGGCGCAAAAGAGGTGCGCCTGTTCGGCGAGACCATTGAGGTGCGCTGCCGGGTGGAGGTGCTGGCCGGCGTTTCGGGCCATGCCGACAACGAGGGCCTGATGCGCTGGGCCGGGAGCTTTGAGCCGAAGCCCGCCCGGGTGTTCGTGACCCACGGCGAGGACGAGGTGTGTGATATCTTTGCAAACCGTTTGCAGGCCGAGCTGGGGCTTGCGGCCACGGCGCCCTACAACGGCGGTTGCTACGACCTGGTGAGCGGCGAGTGCCTGGCGCTGGGCAACCGCCAGCGCATCAAGGAGGCGGAAAAGGGCGGCGCGGCCCGCCGCCAGAACCCGGTGTACCGCCGCCTGGCGGACGCGGGCAACCGGCTGATGAACATCATCAAGGCCAAGGAGGGCCACGCAAACAAGGAGCTGGCACGCTTTGCCAGCCAGCTGGAAGCACTGTGCGATAAGTGGCAGGACTGATGCGTATACACAGAGGAAGGGCGGCCCCCGCGGGGGCCGCCCTTCCGTTTTGGTATGCTAGAGTCACAGCGGCAGGGCAAGCACGATTTTTGTTCCGCGCCCGGCCCCGCTTAAAATAGAGACGCCATAATCACCGCCGTAAGCAAGCTGGATCCGCTTGTGGACATTTAAAATTCCATATCCTTTGGATGATTGAACGGACAGCACATTTTTCATCTGTTCGTCCGGCATTCCGCAGCCATCGTCCTCTACCTCAAGAAACAGGATGCACTTTTCGGTACGCACCGCCCGGTATGCCCGGATCGTGATATGCAAAGGCACATCGTTTTCGGCGCGCGCATGATTGATTGCGTTTTCGACAAACGGTTGTAAGATCAACTTTAGTACTTTGTGGTTCAGCAGGCTGTCGTCTATTTCCCAGCTCTCGGTAAAATCGGTTCCAAACCGCATATGTTGGATTGCGATATAGTGCCGGGTGAGCGCGAGTTCCTTTTCCAAAGCGATATATTGATAGCCCATATTAAGTGAAATTTGATAAAAGCGGGCCAGGTGATTTACGATGCGGCTTACCTCTTGATCGCCGTTTTGTACTGCAAGAGAGGAGATACCGGAAAGGGTATTGTATAAAAAATGGGGATTGATTTGGCTTTGCAGCGCATAGAGCTCGGCATCGCGCTTAGCGAGCTCTTTTACATAGAGTTCATCAATAAGTGTTTTAAGGCGGACGCTCATCTGATTGAAAGCGGCCCCCAGCTGCCCGATCTCATCGCCGTCGTAATCGCTGGGCCACACGGTAAAGTTTCCCTGTTCTATTTGGGCAGCCTGCCGGTTCAGCTTGTTTAGGCGGCGGGATAAATAACGGGCGATTACCACGACCATACACGTGGAGATAACAAGGCTGACAACGGCGATGATTACGATTTGAACGGCCGTTTTGCGGGATGGCTGCATTACCTCGTCGAGGGGCGTGAGCGACACGGTCTTCCAGCCGAGATACATCGTGTTGTAAACAAGCAGATACGGTTCGCCGGCGATCGTGATGATCTCCTGATTCTGCTGCAACTGCTGGCCGAACACATCGCTGAAACGTTCGTTTAAAAGCGACTTGTCCGATGCGGAGATAATGATATCGTTCTCATTTAAAAGATAAACACTTTTTGTTTGTTCCTCTTTTTCGATCAGGCTGTACAGGAGATCCTCGTTAAAACCAATCGTTACCATTCCGTAGGGCTGCATTTCCGTGTTGAAATTCAGGATACGGCCCAGATAGATGATGTTTCCACCACTTTCATCCTGTATTACATTGCTGAAAAAATCGCCGCCAGAGGTACGGGACAATTCATCGAGGTATTGCTCCGCAAAAGGAGTCAACGTGATATGCTGCAGGAACAACCCATCCTCCGGGATCGTTTCGTTGTTGACATAAAGCCGGATGCTGGCGATGTTGGCGTTTGCCGTGAGCAGACTGTATAAAACCCCATCAATATAATTGTACGCCTCAACGATGGGATAGTCTTTCGTATAGACCTGCGTGAGATAGCCCTGCATGGTTTCATCTGTATAGATCAAGGAAGAGATCTGCTGAAACCGGTCCAACTGAGCTTTCACATTGCTGCTGATCTGTTGATTGCTGCTGTACATATTTTTGTATGTGATCTCAAGCAGGCGCTGTTCGGTGCGCTGGTAGAAAAAAATTGTGATCAGGCACAGCGGTGCGATCATTGCGGTGAGAAACATGAGAAGCAGCTTTTGCATGAGAGAGAGCCTTTGAAAAAAATTCTTCCATATTTTCATAACTTCAGTTCCCCCTGCGCGCGCACCCTGTATTGGTTGGGCGTAAGGCCGGTGCGTTTGAGAAAAACGGAGCCGAAATACGAGGGGCTTTCGTACCCGACCCGTTTAGCCACCTCATGGATCTTGATGTTGCTCTGTGCCAGCATACGGCATGCATTTCTCATGCGTACCTCGGTGACGTATTCCAGGAGGGTCTTGCCCGTGGTTTCTTTGAAAACAGAGCTGAGATAGTTGGGCGAGAGGAAAACGAGCTCCGCCAAGCTGTCGAGCGAAAGGGCCTGGCCGTAGTCGCGCTCAACGATGTGACGGACCTGGTTCGCGATCTCAAGATGGCGGTCTGCGGCAGAGGATTCCAGGGCGTCCAGGATCATGCTCAAAATCTGGCGCATCAGCATTTTCATGGATTGCAGGCTTTCCATGCGGGAGAGGCGCCCCAAAAATTGCGAGTCCTGTTCAATGGCGTTTTGCAGATAATGGTTGTTGGAGACCAGCGCGGAGGAGACCGCTTTAAACACGGAGATCGTTTCGGCCAGGGCCCGGCCGAGGGTGCCCCCGGCGAGACCGATGTCATAAAATTCTTCCAGCCACTGTTCCACGGTGCTGCGAAGATTCTGCTGAATGGCGCCGATCAGCCTTTCTATAGGAGGAAGATTCCGCCCGCCCTGCGGGAGCTGAACATTGCGCCAATCCTCCACAGTAAGGCCCGTGCCCCAAACGAAAAGCATCTGCTTGCGGGCCGCTACCAGTTGGGGGAATTGCTCTGTAAAGGCAGGCAGCGCCAGGGGGCAGGCAGTAAAAAACAGGGAGATCCAACGCTGTGCTTCCGCATTTTGGCCGCGCCAGTTTTTAAACTCAGCACAGCTTGCGGTCTGGGTGGAGAAAAGCCACTGCCCATCGCGCAGCTTGATGAGCACGCCCGGTAAGTAGTTGGGCAGCCCGGAAATAAACAATTCCAGGCGCTCCACAATGGAAAACTGGTTCAATTCAGTGTCGATGCCCGGCGCATAATCCGTGAGAAGGGCATATTCGTCTATGGTAATGAACACAAAATCGAAATTTTCATTGGCGGAGGAAAGGTGCAGGTGCCGGTTGTAGGCGGAAGCCACCTCGCTTGCCAGGCCCGGCAGAAGATTGCCCCCGAGCTGCAAAAGCTCACGCATATATTCGTTGGCTGTAGATAAAAGAGAATTTTGGCGGTCTTTGTGTTCCTCGCAGCACCAGCACACTTTTTTCATTATTTCGGCAAGTTCTTCCGGGTCAACCGGTTTCAACAGATAGCCACATGCGCCGTGCTGCAGCGCGGCGCATGCATATTCAAATTCGTTATAACCGCTGAGAAAAACGATCTGTATCCCGGGAAAGCGCGCGTGCACCTGTTTGCAGAGCTCAATACCGTCCATAACGGGCATTTTAACATCGGTAAATACAATATCAGGCTGAAGGGCCTCTATTTTTTCGAGTGCGTTCCGGCCATTGTGGGCAGTGGCGACGACGCATCCCTGCATTTTTTTCCAGTCGATGTAGTTTTCCAGCATTTCAAGTGTGGGACGCTCGTCGTCGACTAAAATGATTTTATACATGCTTCCTCCCCGCCTGATTTACATTATTAGTTTCCAGGAAAAAGTATAAAATTGAAATCCTATGCTGTCAATCGGGCCGCATAAAAGTCCGTGCGTTTGCGATATGAATCGTAATAAAGCGATATGGCCATATCACGATAAATTTTTTATAATAATTTTGACGAGAACACTTGTGATGGGCGGGAGAAACAAATGGGGTTTGGGAGAACGGTACAGCACAGACAAGTGCTGAAAATTAAAAATCCGACGCTGAAAAAAATGTTTCGGCAGCGATACATCTACTTGCTGTTGGTGCCAGGCGTGATCTGGGCTGTTTTGTTTTCATATGCCCCCATGGCCGGCCTGTATATGGCTTTTGTGGATTATCAGCCGACTTTGGGGAATTTTTGGTCTTCTCTTTTCAAATCGGACTTTGTGGGCTTCCAATGGTTTGAATACTTCTTCTCGGGGCAGGATTTTGTCCAGGTAATGCGCAACACGCTGGTATCCAGCGTGCTCACGCTGTCGATCGGCTTTGTGGTACCGATCCTGATCGCGGTGGCGCTCAATGAGGCACGGTTGAGATGGTTCAAGCGTGTGGTGCAGACGACCTCGTATCTGCCATACTTTATCTCCTGGGTGGTCGCGGCAAACATCATCATCACGCTGCTGTCGGCGGAAGGGCCCATCAACCAGCTTTTGATGAACTGGGGCGTTGTGGACGAGGGCATATTGTTTTTGCAGGACGGAAAATATTTTTGGATCATCATAGCGCTTGCCAACACATGGAAGGACATGGGATATAACTCTATCATGTATATGGCGGCCATTTCATCCATCCCACCGGAGCTGTTTGAGGCGGCAGAGGTCGACGGCGCGGGGCGCCTAAAGCAGATATGGCACATTCTGCTGCCCATGCTGCGCCCGACCATTATCATCCTTTTGATCCTGAACATAGGCAGCCTGCTGAACACCGGCTTTGACCAGTATTTTTTACTTGGAAATTCGCTGAACCGCGCTTATTCCGACGTGATCGATACCTACGCTTTCCGATATGGCATTCAAAACGGGATGTTCTCCTATGCGGCCGCAGTGAGCATGTTCAAATCGGTGGTGGCGTTTATTCTCGTGGTCACGGTCAACAAGATTGCTAAAAAAATGGGAGAAACACATCTGTTCTGAAAAATCGACCCGAAAAGGGAGGGCTTTTGAAATGGACATTGCACAGGGGCGCAGGGGCGCGGTCTTGGTGCGGAAGCGGCGGCGCCACACGCCGTCGGAATTTTTTGGGAATATCGTTGTATATGGCTTTTTACTGTTCTTATTCGTGATTACGTTTTTTCCATTTTGGCACATTTTTGTGCTTTCGCTGAACGATGCAGCGGACCCGACCTATGGGCAATTCATGCTGTGGCCGACTTCGTTCAGCTTGGAGAGCTACAAGACTGTTTTGCAGGACGCGGAAATTTTGAATTCGCTGGGTGTAACGTTGAGCCGCACCCTGATCGGTGTGCCGATCACGCTGGCCTGCGTCTCAATGGTGGCATATGCGCTGAGCAAACGGGAACTTGTGGGCTGGCGCGGAATCAATTTGTTTTTTGTGTTCACGATGTATTTCAGCGGGGGGCTGATCCCTACCTACATGGTGATCCGCAGCTTGAACTTGATCGATAATTTTTGGGTGTTCATCTTCCCGGGCATGATAAACATCTTTTGGGTGGTTTTGGTGCGCACCTATATGGAGGGGCTTCCCAAAGAGATGGAGGAAGCGGCGCAGATGGAGGGCGCAAACGATATACAGATATTTTTGCGCATTATCCTGCCCGTTTGCGTGCCCGTTTTGGCGACCGTGACGCTGTTTTCTGCCATCAGCCACTGGAATGCCTGGTACGATTCGTATATTTACACTTATGAGCCCGCGCTTAAAACGCTGCCGGCGGTGCTGGTGAAGATATTGAACCAGTTCCAGACGAATGATATGCTGAGCGCCGCCCAGCAGCTGGCGAACGAACAGCGCAAGATGCCGGTGTCCAGCGAGAGCATCCGAATGGCAGTGACGATGGTGGCGACGCTGCCGATCATTATCGTGTATCCTCTGCTTCAGAAATATTTTTTGAAGGGAATGTTGATCGGCGCGGTAAAGAGTTGAAAATATTGAAGAAAGGAATAAAAAAGATAAAAATTTAAAGGAGAAATTCATCATGAAAAAAAGATCTGTTTTGGCAGGAGTGCTGGCATGCAGCATGCTTTTGGGGGCCTGCGGCGCGGGAAACTCGGCTTCCGCCACACAGCCCCAGGGGGAGGGCGGATCGGGTTCGGCCCCTGCAAAGCCCATTACCCTGACGCTGTTCGATAAAAATGTGGGGGATGCTTTTACAAACCCCGTGGCCCAGGAGATCACCAAGCGGACGGGCGTGTTCGTGGAGGTGCAGCAGCCCACAGGCAACCCGGATGAAAAGCTGAACCTGATGCTTGTGAGCGGTGATTTGCCGGATGTCGTTCTGATCGACCGGCGCGAGGCGACCCTGAACAAGTATATCACCGGGGGCGCGTTGATCCCCCTAAACGATCTGATCGACCAATACGCCCCGAACATCAAGGAGCGATATGGTGACGTTCTATCCAAAAGTGTATATAAGGACGGCAAAAACTATTATTTGAACAACTGGTACGGCCTTGACCCGGACCCCAATTGGGCCATCAATATGAGAATGGACGTGCTGGAGGAGTTTGGCTATGGGGAG
>NZ_DBGCTQ010000075.1:0-27519 GCF_048388525.1 Allofournierella sp.
TTTCCGCCGCCTGGCGTTTTACTCTTTTTCTTTTCTGCCTTTTCTTTCCGGGGGAAAAGCCGGATGCGCACGCCAAGCACCCGCACATTGGCCCAGGTTCCCTTTTCGCCGCTCCACCCAAGCTCTGCCGTAACCGGCGCCAGCAGGGCCGCCGCCAGCAGGGCCAAGAGCCCCAGGAGGATCCACAAAAGCACCTTCAGGATCAGCCACAAAACGGCCATTTACGCCTCTCCCCTATTCTGCGGCGGCTCGGTGTTCTCGGGCAGCTCTCCGGTCTCGGCATACTGCTCCAGCGGCAGCTCGTCGCCGTGCAGCGGCGGCAGCTGCGCCAGGCTCTCCAGCCCAAAGGTGCGCAAAAACACCTCCGTGGTCCGAAAGCTCACCGGGCGGCCGGGCAAATCCAGCCGGCCCGCCTCCTCGATCAGCCCCTTTTCCAGCAGCTTCGCCACGGTGGACGAGGAATCCACCCCCCGCACCTGCTCCACAAACCCGCGGGACACCGGCTGGTTGTAGGCAATGATCGCCAGCACCTCCAGCGCCGCCTGCGAGAGCGGCGTATTGCGGCGGGTGTCCAGAATGCGCTTGACTGGCGGCGCGTACTGGTTTTTGGTGGCGAGCTGCCAGGCGTCCTCCAGCTGCAGCAGGCACAGGCCCCGGCCCGGCTCGGAATAATCGTCCCGCAGCGCCAGCAGCACCCGCTCCACCGTAGGCTGCTCGATCTCCAGCACTTCGGCCAGGCGCGCCGCTGTAACCGGCTCCGCGTGCGCAAACAGCATGGCCTCAATGGCGCCCTTGCATTCTTTCAAGTCCATAACTTCAGCTCTCCTGCGCTTTTGCATATCCCCGCCGCACAGACAGGGTCTCGTCGTCGCCAATGGTCACGCGCCCGGCGCGCACCAATTCCAGCACAGCCAAAAAGGTGGCCACGGTCTGGCTGCGGCTGTCCTGTTTGGGGAACAGGCTGCGCAGCCGGCTCACCTTGCCCGTCACCAGGCTGCGCAGCACATGCACCACCCGGCTCGCCACCGATACAAAGGGCGCGGTGACCAACGGTTCAAAGCGCTCCTGGTTGGGCTGGGCCCTGCGCAGCCCGCGCCCCATCAGGGCGTTCCACGCCTGCTCCAGCAAAAAGGGCTCGTGCTTCAGGGTGTAGGTATTGTCAAACTCCATCTGCATCGGTTCGCGCACCGCCGCAAACGTGCGGGCCGCCGCCTCGCCCATTTTCTTCGCGATCTCCTTGCAGGCGCTGTATTCGATCAGCTGGCCGGTCAGTTCCTCTTTCATTCGCTCGGCTTCCTCGCTGCGGGGCAGCAAAAGAAAGCTCTTCATCTGCACCAGGCGGGCGGCCATCTCGATAAATTCGCTGGCCACCTCCAGCCTGCCCGTGGCAAGCGTGTCGATCAGCGCCGTATACTGGTCGATCAGGTCCAGGATCGCCACCTCGTAAAGGTTCATTTTGTTTTTGCTCACCAGATACAGCAGCAGATCCAGCGGGCCTTCAAACTCTTCCAGTTTAAAAGTAAGGGTCTCCATGTGCAGCTCTTTTCTCTTTTAATATCACACGCTCACGCCGGAGGCGGCCCGCAGCAGCAGGTCCACAAAACCGGTAAGCTTTAACAGCAGGTTCAGCACCCAGTTGTTCACAAGGGCCAGCGGCCGGTCGAACACCCCCAGCAGCAGCAATGCGGCCATGGCAAAAAAGATATAGCGCTCGTACTGCATTACCTTGAAATACAGCCGCCTTGGCAGAAACACCAGCAGCATGCGGCTGCCATCCAGCGGGGGCAGCGGGATCAGGTTGAACACCGCCAGCGAAACGTTCATCAGCACCATATATAAGGTGAACAGATACAAAAGGTCCGAAAAAATGCCGCCGGGCAGCGCCGGGTAAAAAAACAGCACCAGCTTGTACACAATGGTGGCCACGAACGCCAGCAGCAGATTGGAAACGGGCCCCGCCGCCGCGCTGAGGGCCATGCCGGCCTTGGGGTTTTTAAAGCGGGCCGGGTTCACCCCCACAGGTTTTGCCCAGCCGAAGCCCGCCACGATCATGCACAGCGCGCCGATGGGGTCAAAGTGCGCCAGCGGGTTCAGGGTGAGCCTGCCCGCGTCCTTTGCGGTGGTGTCGCCCAGCTTGGCGCTCACAAAAGCGTGGGCGGCCTCGTGCACCGGGATCACGATCAGCATCACCAGCGCCCGGGCAAGGTAACTCAAGATCTGCGTTGTGCTGAGCAGCCCCATGCGGCAGCCTCCTTTGATTCGTTTTTGCACATATTACGTTTTATTATACCGGTTTTGGATCGCTTACACAAGTGAATTGTAATTTTACCGGGCTTTTGTGCAGATATTTCAAAAAATCGCTTGCAATTTTGTGCAGGGTCTGATATTATATTTTAGCGACTTGATTATGAGGAGGTGCAGCAAATGGCAAAGTGCGATTGTTGTGGCAAGGGCGTTTCCTTCGGCATTCAGGTGTCCCATTCTCACCGGCGTTCCAACCGGACCTGGAAGCCCAATGTGAAGCGTGTTAAGGCTATCGTAGACGGTTCTCCGAAGTACATCTACGCCTGCACCCGTTGCCTGCGCTCGGGCAAGGTTACCCGCGCGATCTGATTGATGCAGCAAAGCAAAATGGCCGGTCACATTTGTGGCCGGCTTTTTGTTTTGCCTCCCTTTGTGCTATAATGGCGCTGCAGGGATAAAAACACACTTTGGTTGGTAGTCCAAAGGCGGCGGCGCACCGCAAGTAGCCCTCCCCCTCCCGGGGTCGTCCGTTCCCTGAGTTTATTTTTAGGGAGGAACGCGCAATGGACACAGGTTATCTTTCGCTCACCGTTTATTTCGAGGCGCCCTTTTGGGTGGGCGTGGTGCAGCGGCACTGCCAGGGAAAGCTCACCGCCGCAAAAACCACCTTTGGGGCTGAACCAAGCGACCAGGAGGTTTGGCAGTGGGTGCTGGAGCGCTGGCACACGCTGCGCTTCTCGCCCGCAGTAAAGGCACCCGTTCCCTGGCGGCCGGCAAGCCCCAAGCGGGCCCAGCGGCAAGCCGCCCAGGCACTGGCGCAGCACGGGGTGGGCACCAAGGCCCAACAGGCGCTTGCTGCTCAGCGCGGGCAGAACAAGGAAAAACGGCAGAAAGAACAAAAGCAGCGCCGGCAGGCGCTGGCCGAACAGACGTTTTTGCTGCGCCGGCAAAAACGTCTGGAAAAGCACCGGGGCCGTTAACGGCCACAGAACAATGATGCCCCCGCAGCGGTTTGCTGCGGGGGCATCATTGTTCTGTTTTAGCCACAAGTTAATGGGTTATAACGGCAATCATTCTCTTGAAAATTTCAAAAAGCATTTATTTTTTGAAATTGGAATGTATCCATTCCCATATTTTCATTTCCTTTCTGATAAAATCAATACGGCACCCACAAATTCATATTGATTTTAGGAGGTTGACATGTCTGATAAGTTGGAGCGCTCTGTTCCGATGGAACCCCATACAAAAAACACGCAAAATGGCACCGATCAAAATTTTTACGAATTCCAGCAGCGCCTTAGAGAAGCTCCTGCAGAAGCGCAAAGGGTCGTTCTCTGGATAATCGAGAACATCGACTTTGTAGAAGAATTGACCCGTGAGCCCATCCCCGAGGCTGAGCTCACGCGGCATTTGGAAGAAGCCAGACAAAAGAAAGACTATCTTCTATGGGCCCTGTGTTTCTACAGCCAGCAAAAAAGCCGTTGTCAACCCGAAAACCAAACCGACGATCCGGCAAATTGTAAAGCGCAGGAAATCAACTCTTTATAAACCGAAATATAAACGGCACCGATGATAAAATCACCGGTGCCGTTTTAAGGTCAATTTATACCTGCGCCGCGGCGTGCACGCCGCAGAATGCGCGAAACGCCTCGTTTTCCTGGTGCAGGTCGGCAAAACCGCCAGCGCCCTGCGCCGCACCGCCCTTTAAGAACAGCACCTGGTCGTAGCTTCCCAGCAGCTCCGGATCCAGCTTGTGGGTGATGGTAATCAAGGTCAGTTCCGGCACCGCCAGCAGCTGCTGCTCAATGTCCATAGCCGTTTGCAGGTCCACCGCGCTGGTGCCCTCGTCCAGGATCAGCAGCGGTGTTTTGCGGATCAGCGCCCGGGCAATGGCAACGCGCTGGCGCTGCCCGCCCGAAAGGTTGGCCCCGTTTTCCCCCACCGGTGAATCCAGCCCGGCGGGAGTCTGCGGCAAAAACTTCGCCACGCCGGAAAGCCGCAGCGCCTGTTCCAGTTCCTCCTGCGAAAACTCTTCGCCCAGGCAGATGTTGTAACGGATGCTCTCGTCAAACATGGTCACGTTCTGGTGGATCACCGCCGCCATGCGCTGCAGCGCCTCCACATCCAGCCCGCGCAGCTCCTCTCCGTCGTAGCAAATGGCGCCGTCGTACCCGGCGTAGCAGCCGGTGAGCAGCCGGATCAGGCTGGTCTTGCCGCACCCGCTCTCGCCCACCACCGCATATTTTTTGCCCCGCTCAAACCCGCACCAAAGGCCCTGCAGCACCGGCTGGCCCGGTTCATAGCAAAAGCGCAGGTCCCGCACCTCGATCCCCTGGCGGAAGGTGGGCGCCTTTGCCCCGGTAAAGTCCGCCGGCTCATAATCGGCCAGCCCTTCCAGCCGCTCCAGCACCGGCTTCATGCTTTTTACCTTGGGCAGGTTTTGCAGCAACGCCATCACCGGCTGGATGAATGTGCCGCTCAGCTGGATAAACGCGATCACGGCGCCCATGGTGATCCGGCCCTTCAGCAGCAAAAACGCCGCCAAAAAAATCACCGCGAACTGGGTCAGCGCGGCCAGCATCTGCGACAGGGTCTGGTTGGCGGCAAACAGGCGGTCCGCCGCGTACTTTGCGTCCGCCGCCGCCTCGTTTTCCCGTTCAAAACTTTTCCCCGCCGCTTTTTTCATTCCATACGCCCGGATCACCTCGTACCCGGAAAACAGATCCTTCAGCTTTGCGGTAAACACCGCCATCTGCTGCGAATACCCCTCCTGCCTGTTCTCCAGCGCCTTGCCGTACAGCGAGGGCACCAGGAACATCACCACCAGCCCCACCCCCAGGCAGGCGGTGACCAGCGGGCTCAAGTACAGCAGCAGCCCAAGGGTCACCAAAAACATCACCGCGCTCTCCACGGTGAGCAGCAGCGGCTGGATGTAATTCTCCTCTACCTGCTTTATGTCGTTGGTCAGCGCCGAGATATAATCCGCCGTGTTGTGCTCGGTGTAGTCCTCGTACCCGCGGCGGAACACCCCCTGGAATACCCGGCGGCGCAGCAACAGTGTGATGCGCCTGATCAGCTTTTTGCCCAGCAGCTCGTAAATCCAATACAGGCTCCCCAGGGCGGCCAGATACAGCAGGGCGGCCAGCAGCACCTTTAAAAATCCATCCATGTCCCCGGCCAGGGCCACGTCGGTGATCCTCTGCAAAAACAGTGCCAGCAGCACCATGGCGCTCGACGCCGCCACCCCGGCAAGCGCGGTGAGCGCCAGCAGCCCCTTGTTCTTCTTCATGCATTCTTTCAAGCTTTTTCTCCCCCTTATTCCGGATGGCACAAAGCATAGCATAATATTAGATATATGTCAAACTATATATAAAATATTTTATAATTCATCAAACAAAAAAACGCACCCCGAAGGGTGCGCCCGCAAATCGTTTTTCCTTTATTTTTCCGTGCCACCAAAGCGGCGGCACAGCGCCCCGGCCACCTCCTCCACCGCCCGCTCCTTCACGCTGCAATAGAGGCGCTTGTCCTCCTGGCGCATTTCCAGCAGCCCGGCGGTGAGCAGCAGGTCTAAATGGTGCGAGATGGTGGCGGGGGTCAGCCCCAGCTTTTGGGCCAGCTCAGCGTTGTAGCTGCCGCCCGGCCGCCGCAGCTCATCCATGATCGCCAGCCGCGTTTTGTCTCCCAGGGCTTTCAGGCGCGCGGCCAGCATCTGGTCCGCCTCGCCCTTGCCCTGCGCCAGCTCCATCAGCGGCTCGCACAGCAGCCCGCAATAGCCCACCTCGTCCACTAGCAGCAGGCCGAAGGCGATCGCCAGGCTGGGCCACACGCTTGTCACGTTCTGCGGCTTTTTCACAAAGTAAGCGCCGCCCAGGCGCAGGGGGTCGGTGCCCATCCCGCCGATCATCGCCTGCAGCGGCTTTGCCACCGCCTGCTGCGCCTTTTTTTGGGCGGGCAGGTTGCGCTCCAGCAGGGCCGCCATGCGCAAAAACGAGGGCACCGGATCGCACAGCAGCTCAAAGGCCCGCCAGCGGTCCGCTTCGTCCAGGTCCATTTTCCGCACCAGTTCCAGCAGCGCGCCGGCGTCCCGCAGGGTTTCTCCCAGGGGCAGCTTCCATTCCTCCTCAAAATAAACGCCGCAGGCGTGCACGCAGCTTTCGGTCAGGCGGCGGGCGTCCCAATCTTTTCGTTCCACCTGGCTGGGATCCTGCAAAAAAGGCAGGACCCGCATAAAAAATACGGCATAGCTGCCCTGCAGCAGCTCCTTGTCGCCCGGTTCCAGCTTTTGATTTTCCGCAAACACCCGGAAGTATTTATCGTAAGCTTTCCCGTGCCGCGCATAAAACGCCTCCCCCTCCAGCCCAAACTCGTTCAGATGCCGGATCGTTTCCTCCCGCACAAAACGCGCATCGCCCTGCGCGCAGAGCAGCAGCAGGCTCGCTGTCTCAAACAGCGGGTCCAGCCGGTCGTATATTTTATATCCCACAACCGCGCCTCTTTTCTCAAAATTTCAAAACCCTTCCCGCCTGTTCGACCGCCCGGGCAAAGTTCCATTCCCCCATCACCGCGATCCTGGACGCCGTTCCTGTGAAAGGGCTTTTCGGCCCTTTTTTAAATATAACGCCGCACCCGTTTCATGTAAGCCCTGTATTCTTCTCCAAACTGCGCCGCGCACCATCTTTCCTCCGAGAGCACGATCCAGTGCCCCGCGGTCTGGAATACCAGCAGCGCTGCAAAAAGCAGCAAGGAACGCGCCAGCACAGCGCAGCCCAGAAAATCCAAAAAATATCCCACGTACATCGGGTTGCGGGAAAGCTTATAGACCCCGGCCGTGTTCAGCCCTTTTTCATCCGGTCTGGCAAAGGCGGCGGTGGTGGCGGCAAGAACCGCTATGCCTGCAATGTACACGCCAAGCCCCGCCCAGAACAGCGGCGGCGCAGCCTGCACCTTCAAAAAGGCCGGATACAGGATCAAAAAGAGATTGGAGACCTGATAAAAAAGGTAAGCCATCCGCTCTTTTCCTTCCAGTGGGGCAAACCGCGCGGCCCGGCCCACCGCTTCCCTGTTCAGGGCGCCCAGCAGGCCGAAGCGGATCAAAAAAAGCGGGATCATCAATAAAAACGCGTTCACGCCGCACGCTCCCTTCCCAAGTTTAGCCGCTGGGGCTATTATACCATAAGCGCGCAGCGCGCATGGTATAATTGGCGCCTTCGCCGGTTGCCGCCCAAGGGGCGGCGAGGCGAACGCCCTTTAAATAAGCTATACTAACCGCACACGCGGTTAGTATACCACACCACACCGCAAAAGAACAGGCGGGCGAGGCGTTTGTGCCCCGGCCGCCGTACTTTTTATTCCGCCAGGGTCAGATCGCCCTCTTTGATCCAGCCCCTTTTGCGCAGCAGCAGCCCGAACGCCCAGCACAGCAGGGCGGGCAGCACCACGCAGATCAGCGCAAGGCCCAGCCAGTCCATGCCGGTAATGGCCGCGCGGGTGCCCGCAGCCACCTCGTTTGCCCAGCCGGTGTACACCCCGATGGGGCCCACCAGCCCGCAGGTGCCCATGCCGGAAGAAACCGCCGGGCCGTTCATCTCCAGCCGGAACACGCAGGTGGCCAGCGGCCCCGTGATGGCGCTGGTCAAAATGGCCGGAAGCCAGATGCGCGGATTTTTCAGAATGTTGCCCATCTGCAGCATCGAGGTTCCCAGCCCCTGGCTCACAAGGCCGCCCCAGCGGTTCTCGCGGAACGAAAGCACCGCAAAACCCACCATCTGGGCGCAGCAGCCCGCCACCGCCGCGCCGCCGGCCAGCCCTGTGAGCGAGAGCGCGGCGCAGATCGCCGCCGACGAGATGGGCAGCGTCAGCGCAATGCCGATAACCACGCTCACCACAATGCCCATCAGCAGGGGTTGCAGCTCGGTGGCCCACATGATCACCGCCCCCACGCCGGAGGCCGCCGCGCCAATGGCGGGCGCCCACCAGACCGACAGCACCACCCCCACAAAGATGGTCACGAAGGGGGTGACCAAAATATCCACCTTTGTTTCTTTCGACACCAGCTTGCCCGCCTCGCAGGCCAGAATGGTCACCACCAGCACCGCCAGCGGGCCGCCAGCGCCGCCCAGGGCGTTTGCCGCCGCCCCCACCGTGATCAGCGAGAACAGCACCAGCGCCGGGGCCTGCAGCGCAAAGCCGATGCTCACCGCCATGGCGGGGCCCGCCACGCCGGTGGCATAACCGCCCAATTCGTTGAACAGGCCCAACCCCAGCTGCGTGCCCAGCGTGTTCAGAATGGTGCCGATCAGCAGCGAGGCAAACAGCCCCTGCGCCATGGCCCCCAGCGCGTCCACCCCGTAGCGCTTGGCGCTGATCTCCACATTCTTTTTGTGCAAAAAGTTTTTTACCGCATCCATGTTCCTCTTCCCCTTTTCCCTCACCGCGCCCTTTGCCGGGCGCGCATTTCCTTTAATTGTACTCGCCCGGTGATCTTTGTCAAGAAAATCGCAGGGCACTTGCCGCCCTTCGCCGCCTCTGGTATACTGGTAAAAACAGCCGGCGGCCCTACTCTGAAAAAGCGCTTCTCCGTTTTTTGCGCGGGGCGGCCGGCCGCGATCTTTGGGAGGCCCTTTTATGCAAACAAGCTATTATAAAGAATACAGCCGTTTTTTAAAGCGCGAGATGGAATTCAAGGTCTACGGCCACGCCGGGCAGCCATGCCTGGCGCTCCCGTGCGAGGGCGGCCGCTTTTACGACTGGGAGGACCGCGGCCTTGCGCCCTCTCTCGCCCCTTTTATCGAGGGCGGGCAGCTTCAGCTTTTTTGTGCCGACGGCGTGGACGGCGAGAGCTGGCTCTCCGTGGGGGAAGGCCGGCCGCGCGCTGAAATGCAGGAGCGGTGGTTCAATTATCTCTGCGGCGAGCTTGCGCCGCGCGCGCTCGGGCTTGCCGGCGAAGCGGGCCGGGGCGATCGCCGCCTGCTCACAATGGGCGCGGGGCTCGGCGCGCTGCACGCCGTGAGCCTGTATCTGCGGCGGCCCGCCCTTTTCTGCGGCGCGGTGGGCCTCTCGGGCAGCTACAAAGCGGGGGGCTGGTTCGGCGGGTATTCCGATGATCTGACCCTGCGCAGCAGCCCGGTGGACCTTTTGCGCCTGCTCCCCCGTGAAAAGCTCCCCACGGGCGGCCCCCTGCTTCTCTGCTGCGGGCAGGGCCCCTACGAGGAGCGCTTTCTGGCCGAAACGCGCGAGCTGGCGGCGGCCCTTGCAGCCCGCCAGGTGCCCCATACCCTGGAGCTGTGGGGCACCGACTCCGCGCACGACTGGCCTTGGTGGCAAAAGCAGCTGCCCATTTTTGTGGGGCGCGCCTTGGCCGCTCTGGGCGCTTAATCTCCTTTTCTTTCTTGGCAGGCCGCATGTGCGGCCTGCTTTTTTGTGCGTATCCGCCAACCTCCGCCGGCCCGACGCCCCGTTTTTCCGGCGTTTTAGAAAACTTTGCAAAAAAGCCTTGCCCTTTTCGCTCTGTCATGCTATTATTCTACTGTGCTAAATTACTAAAGCATCAGAGGAGGGGTTTACTCATGAAAAAGATCGTTTCCTTTTTGGCGGCCGCCGCTCTGGCGGCGGGCATGCTCACTGGCTGCGGCCAGACCGGCGAATCCGATTGGAAGTACGTGCAGGACAAAGGCACCCTGAAGATCGGCATCACCCTGTTCGACCCCATGAATTATTACGACCCGCAGGATCCCCAAAAGCTCATCGGCTTCGACACCGAACTGGCCGAGGCGGTGTGCGCCAAGCTGGGCGTGACCCCCGAGTTTGTGGAGATCGACTGGGATCAAAAAACGGTGGAACTGCAAAGCAAAAGCATCGACTGCATCTGGAACGGCATGACCATTCTGGATGATCTCAAAGAGAGCATCGACTTTTCTGTTCCCTACAGCGGCAACATGCAGGTGTGCGTGATCAACAAGGCCAATGCCTCGGTCTACACCACTCTCGAAAGCATGGCCGGCGCCCGCTTTGTGGCCGAAGCCGAGAGCGCGGGCGCCAAAAGCGTTGAGGGCAGCGAGGCCCTCAAAGGCGCGCAGCTTACCGCCGTGCAGGCCCAGCGCGACACCCTGCTGGAGCTCAAATCCGGCACGGCGGACGTGGCCGTGATCGACGCGGTCATGGCCTACGCCTCGGTGGGCGAGGGCACCAGCTACAGCGACCTCATGGTGGTGGAGGGCATCGAGCTCTCCAAGGAGGAATACGGCATCGGCTTCCGCAAGGGCAGCGATATCACCGCCAAGGTGAACGACGCGCTGCAGCAGCTGGCAAACGACGGCACCGTTGCCGCGCTGGCCGAAAAATATCCCTCGGTGCTTCCCCTGCTGGAAGCCAAGGGCTAAGATCAAACACTTAAACGCCTAAACGCCGCCCGGGCACGCCCGGGCGGCCCTCGTGTGAATACGGCGGCCCTGTGCCGCCCTTGCAAGGAGTATCCCACCCATGTCGTTTTTACAGGTTACGCTGGAACTGCTTCAGGGCTTCAAAACCACCTGCCTGATCTTTGCCGTCACGCTGGCCGCCTCGCTGCCGCTGGGCCTCGTGGTCTGCCTGGGTTCCATGAGCCGTTTTGCCCCCCTGCGCTGGCTCACCCGCACCTTTATCTGGGTGATCCGGGGCACCCCGCTCATGCTCCAGGTCCTGGTGGTCTTTTATGTGCCGGGCCTCGCGTTCGGCATGCCCATGCACAACCGCCTGGCCGCGGTGCTGGCGGCGTTCATCATCAATTACGCCGCCTATTTTTCCGAGATTTACCGCGGCGGCATCGAGGGCATTCCCCAGGGCCAGTGGGAGGCCGGGCAGGTGCTGGGCATGACCCGCGCCCAGATCTTTGGGCGCATCGTGCTGCTGCAGGTCACCAAGCGCATCCTCCCCCCCATGAGCAACGAGATCATCACCCTGGTCAAGGACACCAGCCTTGCCCGGGTCATCGCGGTGGGCGAATTGATCCGCGCCGCGCAGGACATCGCCGCCCAGCGCGCCCTGGTCTGGCCGCTGTTTTACACCGGCGTGTTCTATCTGGCGTTCAGCGGCCTTTTGACCCTTCTGTTCGGTTGGGCCGAAAAGAAATTAAACTATTACAAGGGGTGACGGGCATGGCAATCCTGGAAGTAAAGGGCCTGTGCAAGCGGTTCGGCGGGCTGGAGGTCTTAAACGGCATCGACCTCACGCTGGACCAGGGTCAGGTGCTCTCGATCATCGGTTCCTCCGGCAGCGGCAAGACCACCCTTCTGCGCTGCCTCAATTTTCTCGAACGCCCGGACGCGGGCGAATTGTACGTGGCCGGGCAGGAGCTTTGGGGCCCCGCCTGCACCCAGCCTTTGCGCCAGCGCAGGCTGCACTTCGGGCTGGTGTTCCAAAATTTTAACCTTTTCCCGCAGTATACCGTACTGCGCAACGTCACCCTTGCAATGGATCTTCTGGCAAAAGAGCGTCGAGGAAAATCCGCGGCGCGGCAGGCCGCGGCCGAAAACGAGCAAAAGGCCCGGGAGCTGCTGGGTCGGGTGGGCCTGGCCGACAAGCTGCAGAACTACCCTTTCCAGCTCTCGGGCGGGCAGCAGCAGCGGGTGGCCATTGCCCGTGCGCTGGCGCTGGAGCCGGATATCCTCTGCTTCGACGAACCCACCAGCGCCCTGGACCCTGAGCTCACCGGCGAGGTGCTGCGGGTCATCCGCAGCCTGAAAAGCAGCCGCACTACCATGATCGTGGTCACCCACGAGATGGAATTTGCAAAGGGCGTGTCCGACCAGGTCATCTTCATGGCGGACGGCGTCATCGAGGAGCAGGGCCCCCCCGCTCAGGTGTTCGGTGCCCCCCAAAGCCCCAAGACCCGCGCGTTTCTCCGCCGCAGCCTCGAACAGGTGGGCTAGCGGCTCCGGGCGCGCCCTGGCTCTGCCCGTTCTTTCCCGCAGGCTGGCCCCGGGCCGGGATAAATTCCCGCCCGGGGGCCAGTTTTTTCTTGTCAGGGGGCGCAGCGTGTGCTATTCTTGTAACGTAAAAACGGGCGCGCCCCGCTTTTGAATGCATTGAGTGGAGGGAAATACTATGAGTATCCGCATTGGCATCATGGGTTACGGCAACCTGGGCCGCGGGGTGGAGTGCGCGGTGCGCCAAAACCCGGACATGGAGCTTGCCGCCATCTTTACCCGCCGTGACCCCGCAGGGGTCCATCCCCTGACCCCCGGCGCAAACGTTCTGCCCGCCGAAAAGGCCGAGGCCATGAAAGACGCAGTCGACGTACTGATCCTGTGCGGCGGCAGCGCCACCGACCTCCCCGCACAGACCCCGCACTTTGCCCAGTGGTTCACCGTGATCGACAGCTTCGATACCCATGCCAGGATCCCCGAGCATTTTGCCGCCGTGGACGCGGCCACCCGCGCCGCCGGCACGCTGGGCGTTATCTCGGTGGGCTGGGACCCCGGCCTGTTCTCGCTGAACCGGGCGTATGCCGCGGCGGTGCTGCCCCAGGGCGAGAGCTATACCTTCTGGGGCAAAGGCGTCAGCCAGGGCCACTCAGACGCCATCCGCCGCATCGAGGGCGTGCTGGACGCGCGGCAGTATACCATTCCGGTAGAAAGCGCTCTGGCCGCCGTGCGGGCAGGCAGCCAGCCCGCCCTTACCACCCGGCAAAAGCACACCCGCGAGTGCTTTGTGGTGGCCGCCCCCGGCGCCGATCTTGCCCGCATCGAGCGCGAGATCAAACAAATGCCCAACTATTTTGCCGATTACGACACCACCGTTCATTTCATCACCGCCCAGCAGCTGGCGGCCGGGCACGCAGGCCTGCCCCACGGCGGCACGGTGCTGCGCTCAGGCCGCACCGGCTGGGAAAATGAGCACAGCCATGTGGTGGAATACAGCCTTAAGCTGGATTCCAACCCCGAATTCACCTCCAGCGTCATCGTGGCCTATGCCCGCGCCGCTTACCGGCTGCGCCAGGCGGGCGAGACCGGCTGCCGCACCGTGCTGGACATCGCCCCCGCCCTGCTCAGCCCCCTTCCGGCAGACGAACTGCGCCGCGAACTGCTCTGACCCGCGCCCCTTTCCGGGCGGCCCGCAAGCTTAAAAGGAGGTCCGCGCGCCATGAAAGTGACCCATCTCTATCACAGCGGCTTTTTGGTGGAATTGAAGCACACCCTGCTTTTGTTTGACTGGTACAAGGGCCAGTTGCCCCCGCTGAACGCCCAAAAACCGCTGTACGTGTTCGTCTCGCACGTTCACCCCGACCACTACGACCCCGCCATCTGGAAGCTGTACAAAGAGCATCCGGCCGTGCGCTACATCCTGCACAAAAAGGTCCCGATCCACCACGGGGCGGCGCTTTTGCGGGTGGGCTCCCGCGAAACGCATTCGCTGGAGGGGCTTTCCATCCAAACCCTTCGTTCCACCGATACAGGCTGTGCCTTTGTGGTGGAAGCCGAGGGCCTGCGGTTTTATCATGCGGGCGATCTGAACTGGTGGCACTGGGAAGGCGAGAGCCAGGCCTCCAACGTCTGGCAGGACAAAGCCTTTCACGAAGAGCTGGCCCGGATCGCAGGCGCCCGGTTCGACTGCGCGTTTTTGCCTCTCGATCCCCGGCAGGAGGCGGCGGCCCCCTGGGGCTTTGTCGATTTTTTAAAGGCCTGCCCCACCGCCCACGCGTTCCCCATGCACTATTGGGATGAGCGGGCCGCCATGCTGGCCTATCTCTCGCTGCCCGCCCTGGCTCCCTTCGCAGGGCAGATCGTCACCGCCGATGTTTGGCAAACCGAAACGGAGGACCCCCATGAACTTTAAAATGATCCACGAAAACTACAATGTGCGCGACCTCGGCCGCTCGCTGGCGTTTTACCAGGAAGCCCTGGGCCTTGCGGAAGTCCGCCGCAAAGAAGCGCCGGACGGTTCCTTTATCATTGTGTATCTGGCAAACGCCGAAAGCTCCTTTGAACTCGAGCTCACCTGGCTGCGCGACCACCCCGGCGCCTACGACCTGGGCGAGTGCGAGTTCCACCTGGCCTTCCAGGCCGATGACTACGAAACCGCCCATCAAAAGCACGCCGCCATGGGCTGCATCTGCTTTGAAAATCCGGCCATGGGCATTTATTTCATCCAGGACCCGGACGGCTACTGGCTCGAAATCGTACCCCCGCACAAATGATTCAAAAGCCGAAAGGCCCCGGCGCACGCTGTGCACCGGGGCCTTTCGGCTTTTGAACCGTTTGTGTTTTCAGGCCTTTACGCCGCCGCCCGGTGCTTGCAGCCGGCGCAGCGTGCGCCGGAACAGCAGCACCGCCACCAGCGCGGCCAGCCCCTCCGCCACCGGAAACGCCGCCCACACCCCGGCAAGGCCCCACACCCGGGAAAGGCAAACGGCCAGCGGCGGGATCACCAGCAGCTGCCGGATCAGGGTAATCAGCAGCGAATCCATGCCCTTGCCCAGCGCCTCAAAGCCGCCCGCCAGCACGGTTCCGACAGTCGATACCAAAAAGCCCAGGCTGGCAATGCGCAGCATCGGCACGCCCAGGGCCATCATTCCCCCATCGGCCCCAAACAGCTGCATAATGGGGGCGGGCAGCGCCCAGAACAGCACCGTTCCCAGCGCCATGATCCCCGCGGTCACCAGCAGGCTGTCTTTCAAAGTGGCGCGCATGCGCCCGGCCTTCCCGGCCCCATAATTGTAGCTCACGATGGGGCGCATGCCCTGCACCAGGCCGTTCGCCGGCATGTACACAAAGGTCTGCAATTTAAAGTAAATACCGAACACTGCCACCGCCTGGCTGTGCAGGGTGGCAAGCAGTGCGTTCAGTGCCCCCACCAGCAGCGAGGGCATGGCCGCCATCATGCACGAGGGCACCCCCACCGCGTAGATCTTCTTGGCAATGGCGGCCTGCGGCCGCAGGCCGGAAAGCCGGATATGGATGCCCGTATCCGTGTGGATAAAATAGATCACGGCCAGCGTGCACGCGGTCATCTGGCCAATGATGGTGGCGATCGCCGCCCCCGTTACTCCCAGCGCGGGCATGCCCAGCAGCCCAAAAATGAGAACCGGGTCCAGCGCGATGTTCACAATGGCACCCACCGCCTGCAGGATCATGGGCACCACCATATTGCCCACCGCCTGGAACAGCTTTTCAATGTAAATGTGGAACAGGGTTCCAAAGGCCAGGCAGATCACGATGCGGGTGTAGCTTAAGCTCATGGCCAGCACCCCGGCATCCTGCGTAAACAGCCTCAAAAAGGGCTCCGCGCCAAACAGGCCCACCAGCAAAAAGATTAGCGCGTGCAGCCCGGTGAACACCAGCCCCATGCCCGCCGCCCGGTCCACGGCCTGCCGGTTGCCCTCGCCCAGGCTTCGGGCAATAAAGGCGTTTGCGCCCACGCCGTAGCCCACCGCAACTGCCAGCACCAGGTTCTGCAGCGGATATGCAAGCGACACAGCGGTCAGCGCATCCTGCGACAGCCGTGCCACAAACACGCTGTCCACCACATTGTAAAGTGATTGAATGAGCATGGAAATAATCGGCGGGATCGCCATTCCCATCAACAGCGGGAACACGGGCTTTGTGCCCATGGGGTTTTCAGCCTGCGGCAAAACGGGATCAACTCCTTTTCACAAAAAAGAGGCTACAGACCCCCTGTTTGTACTCAGAAACAGGTAAATCTATAGCCCCGGCAATTCCAGTGTGCCTTTCAAGACTTCGTTATGATAGCATCCCCCGCGCCGCTTGTCAAGCCGTGGCCGCAGCACACAAAAGCGCGGAACGCCGCTTGCAGGGCATTCCGCGCAAAAGCTTTTATTTCAGCAAGGTGATGCCGCCGATCAGCGGCAGAGGCTTATCCTGGTCCTGCGCGGCGTAGATCAGCCCCACCAGCGCGAAGATGCCCACGATCATGCTCACAATCCACATAAAGCGGCCCACAATGGGCACCCAGGTAAGCACCGTGGCCGCCAGCCCCGCAATGGCCAGCACCCCGGCCTGGTTCAGGTGGAACTTGGCCCCCTCTTTGTCTCCCGCCAGATAAGCGATCAGCCAACCCACCCAGCTCAGGTAGGCGATCACGCTCGTTGCTTTTTTGTTCATAAGTATATTCCTCCTCTTTTTCACATACTGTCGCCGTGTGTTTATATTTATTTTATCACTTTACCACCCTAAAATCAACCGTTTTTGCTATTTTATTCCCACAAAAACCGTTGCTCACTTCTCGCCCACCCACAGGCTGCACAACACCACAAACAGCACCATGAACAGCAGCACCAGCACAAAACGCGTCATTCCGCTCGCCCCCTTCCTTTTATTACCATACAAAATCAGCGGCAAATATTTGCGCGCAGTGTGGCGAATAAAATTTTCTTGGCATAACATGGGCAAAGAGAGGGGTGTTCACCATGGAAAACGACAAAAAAAGTGTGGATTTCTTTTTGGGCGCGGTTGGCCCCGGGGGCTTCCGTGGCTATTTTGAGCAGCTCGGCGCAGAACCGGGCATTCAGCTGTATCTCATCAAAAGCGGGCCCGGCTGCGGTAAAAGCACCATGATGCGCCGCATCGCCCAAAAAGCGGGCGACCCTGTGGAGCGCATCCATTGTTCCTCCGACCCCGACAGCCTCGATGGCGTTATCCTGCCCCGGCCCTTTGCCGCCGTGCTGGACGCCACCGCCCCCCATACGCTGGACCCGGCCTACCCCGGCGCGGCCGAAGAGGTGGTAAGCCTGTACCATACTATGGACACAAAGCGGCTCAAGGCAAACCGGGCCGAGATCATTGCCCTGTTCCGGCGCTGCAAGTGCCTGCAGGGCCGCGCAGCCCGCTATATTTCCAGTGCCGCCGAGCTTTTGGCCGACAGCCGCCGCACAGCCGCCGGCGCTGCGGATATGGAAAAGGCCCGCGCCTATGCAAACCGCCTGGCGCTGCGCTACCTGCCCCGGCGCGGGGGCGAAGGGCGCGAAAGCATACGCCTGCTCAGCGCCGTGACCCCCCAGGGCCACAAGGTGTTCCGCGATACCATTCCTGCCCTGGCCGACACCTTGGTGGTCTTTCACGATGAATATGGGGCCTGCAGCAGCCTTCTGATGGAAACGCTCCGCCGCCTGGGGTTAGAGCGCGGCTACCACGTTGTCACCTGCCCCTGCCCGCTTTCCGAGGGCAAGATCGACCATCTGTTCCTGCCCGAGCTCCGGCTGGCGTTTCTCACCAGCAACAGCTGGCATTCCATGGAGTTTCCGAACCAAAAGAATATTCATTGCACCCGGTTCGAGGCCAAAGACCGGCTTCGCTGCCGCAAAAAGCGCCTTCGTTTCAACCGGCGCGCCGCGGCCGACCTGCTGGCCCAGGCCAGCGCTATGCAGTGCGAGGCCAAAGCCAGCCATGACGAACTGGAGGCGTTTTACGGCGCCGCCGTCGACTTCTCCGCGGTGGACGCCGCGGCAGCGGCGCTGAACGCCAAGCTGGGGCTGTAAAATCTTTCGCCCCGCGCCCCCGTCCCTCCGGTTTTCGCGGGCTGTTTGTTCAAAACTTCCGGTTGCCTGCGGCCCCCGCCGGGCCGCAGGCAAAAAATACGGAGCGTTCTCCTTTTTGTGGAAAACGCTCCGTATTCTATTCCAAAGAATCCAGCACCACGTCTTTGAAATGACAAACTGAAACATCAAACCGGTTGAGCTGATGTGTCAGCCGCCGCACCATCGCCTCGTCACAGCCCACATCCTCCAGGGCAAACCTCATCTCTCTGCCGCAATAATAAGCGATGCCCCAGGTATCGTATTCGCCGGCACACGGCGAACACAGCCGCTGTTTGAACATTCTGTATTCACACATTTGGATCCCTCTTCCGCTTTTTTAAGTGCTAAGTCGTATGATACCCCAAGCTTTGCATCAAATGCTGTCGAAGTCTGTCCCTCCCACAAAGATTTGTGTCCTTCGCTCAATTACACCCCACCCATGGTGTTTTTTCACCTTTTGCTTTTAGCCTGCCATGTTATGTGGTACAATAAGGCGAACACATCAAGCAAAGGGGGCGGCCGGGTTTGGAACAGGTGCATTTGCCTGTGCGCCAACTGGTGGAATTTTTGCTTCAGACCGGCAGCATCGACAGCCGATTTTCCGGCTTTGACCGAGCCGCCGAGGGCGCGCGCATCCACCGCCGTCTGCAAAAAGCCGCGGGCGCAGGGTATGAGGCCGAAGTATATCTTAAACAGGAATACAGCGCCGCCGGGGTCGATTATCTCATCGACGGCCGGGCCGACGGCATTTTCACCGCGGACGGCCTCGTCACTGTGGACGAGATCAAGACCGTCACCATCCCGTCCGAGCAGATCACCCAGGACATGAAGCCTGTGCACTGGGCTCAGGGGCAGGTATACGCGGCAATCTATGCCGCCCAGCACAGCCTTGCCGAAATGGCGGTGCGGCTCACCTATTTCCAGGTGGATGAAGAAAAGATCATTCGTTTCACGCGGCGCTTTACCGCGGCCGAGCTGAATTCCTTTGTGCAGGCGCTCCTGGCCGAATATGCCCCCTGGGCAAAGCGAGCCGCCGCATGGGCCGGGGCCCGGGCCGCCAGCCTGCAGGCCCTGCCCTTTCCCTTTGACCACTACCGGGGCGGCCAGCGGGCCATGGCGGCGGCCGCTTACCGCACCTTTCGGGACGGTGGGCGCCTGCTGTGCCAGGCGCCCACCGGCATCGGCAAAACCATGAGCGCCCTGTTTCCTGCGCTCAAATCTATGGGCGAGGGCCGGGGCGAGCGCATTTTTTACCTCACCGCCCGCACCACCGCCCGCGCCGCCGCCGAGCAGGCCCTTGCCGCTCTGCGCGCCGCGCAGCCGGGGCTCTCGCTGAAAAGCATCACCCTTACCGCCAAAGACAAAGCCTGCCTACTGGAAAAGCGCGAGTGCACGCCAGACGCCTGCCCCTATGCCAGCGGCTATTACGACCGCATCCGGAACGTGCTGTGGCAGGCGCTGAACGAAAACGAATTCACCCGCCCTCTGTTGGAAGAGCTTGCAGCGCGGTTTCAGGTCTGCCCCTTCGAACTGGGGCTCGACCTCTCGCTTTGGTGCGATGTGATCGTGGGCGATTACAATTATCTCTTTGACCCTGTGGTCAGCCTCAAACGCTTTTTTGAAACCGGCGGCGACTATCTGTTTTTGGTGGACGAGGCCCACAACCTGCCCGACCGCGCCCGTGAGATGCACTCGGCGCATCTGCAAAAAAGCCAGCTCCTCGCCGCCCGAAAGCTGCTCGGCCCCGGCAAGGGCAAACTCAAGAACGCACTGGGCAAGGTGAACGCCGCTCTGATCGAGCTGCGCCGCCGGTGCGAGGCCGAACCGGGCCGCACCTTTTTCCAGGCCGAAACCCTGGCCGAATTCAACAAGCTTTTGGGCCGCTGCACCGGCCCCTTGGAGGAATGGCTCGATGAACATCGGGAGGGCGAGGCCCACGAGGCTTTGCTGGAGGTGTATTTCTCAGTGCGGGAATACCTGCGGGTAAGCGAAGGGTACGACGACCACTACATCACCCAGCTTGCCGCTTTTGGCAGCGATGTGCGCGCCAGCCAGCTCTGCCTGGACCCCAGCGCATTTTTGGACAAGAGCTTTTCCTGCGGCCGGGCGGCCGTGCTGTTCAGCGCCACGCTTTCTCCTGCCGCCTATTACAAGGATATCCTTGGCTGCGCCGCGGCCAAATGCGCGGCTCTGCCCAGCCCCTTCGACCCCGCGCGCCTGGGCCTTTACTGCGCGGCGGATGTGAGCACCCGCTACCGCGACCGGGAGAGCAGCCTCGGCGCCATTGCGGCGTATCTGGCGGCGCTGGTGGCAGCCCGGCCCGGCAACTACATGGCCTTTTTTCCCAGCTATGCCTACCTTGCACAGGTTTATGAGCATTTTTGCAGGGCCTACCCCCACGTGCCCACCATCCTGCAGGAAAGCGGCATGGGCGACGAAGCCCGCCAGGCCTTCCTCGCAAAATTCGAGGCGGGGTCCGGCGGCACCCTTTTGGGGTTTTCGGTCCTGGGCGGCGTCTTTGGCGAGGGGGTGGACCTGGTGGGCGACCGGCTCATCGGCACCGCCGTCGTTGGGGTGGGGCTGCCACAGGTAAACCCTCGGCAGGAGGCCCTGCGCCGTTATTTCGAGGATACCCGGGGCAGCGGGTTCGACTATGCCTACCGCTACCCCGGCTTCAACAAGGTTATGCAGGCCGCCGGGCGGGTCATCCGCACCCCCAAAGACAAGGGCACGGTGCTTTTGATCGACGACCGCTTTGCCGCCGCCGGCTACCGCCGGCTTTTCCCCGCCCACTGGGATCACTGCCGCTTTGTATACGGCAGCGATGAGCTGGAAGGGCAGCTTGCCCGTTTTTGGGCCGAGGCCTAGCGCTTTGCTCTTCGCCCGCATTCAAAACGGAAGGAAGCCCGGGCGCGGCCCCCAGGTTTGAGCGCATCACGCAAAAAGAGCAGAAGGGAAGCGCTCCCCTTCTGCTCTTTTACTTTTTCCTGCCTAGCGGGCCAGCTCTTTTTCCAGGCGCGCCGTCTCGTTTTTGAGCAGCTTCACAAGCTTCTCGATCCGCACCTCGTGAAACAGCACGTTGGGGTAGGCGATGCTTAGCGCCGCGGCCACCTGCCCATCCGGCAGCCGCACCGGGCAGGCCGCCGCGCCGATCTGCTCTATAAATTCGCCCGTGTCCAGTGCAAAGCCCTGCTGCCGGATCCCCCGGGCGATCTGCAAAAAACGCGCCTCGTCGGTGATGGTCTGGGGCGTGTACCGCTCGGCGGCTTTTCCGCCAAAGTACGAACGGATCGCCTCATCGCCCGCATAAGCCAGCAGCAGTTTTCCCGCCGCGCCGGTGTGCAGCGGGTAGGCGGCCCCCTCGTCCACCGTAATGCGGATGCGCTGCGGGCCGGGCGCTGTGGCCAGCACATAGCAGTTCCCGCCCGAAATAACATTCAGCTTGGCTGTTTCCCCGCTGTGCTGCGCCAGGCGCTCCAGGCCCGGCTGGGCCGCCTGCCGCAGCTGCTGCAGCCGCTCATCCCGGCTGCGGTAGGCACAGCGAAAAAGGCGGCCCGCAAAATACCTCCCGCTCTCCGGTTCCCGCTCCAGGTAGCCGTTCTTTTCCATCGCCTGCAAAAGCCGGTAAAACGAAGCCTTTGGGAACCCGCAGCTGCGGTGCAGCTCCTTTGCCGCCAGGCCCGCGGGTGCACGCAGCACCTGTTCCAACACCTGCGCCGCCCGTTCCAAAGCGGGCACGCCGGTATAGCTTTCCCCCATCTTTTCCAGCCCCTCTTTATTTAAAAGTTTATTATATAAAACTTATACTCCATATTCAATCATATTTCAAGTATATTGTTGACTATGCATTTTTAAAGTTTATTATACAAAACTATTTTTCGCAAGAATTAGAGATTTTGCCCTGGACCTCTCTCAAATCTTATGCAGGCTGCGAATTGCGCCGCACCTCTTTCCCCGGTTATGATAAGACCAGCGATCCAAAGGCCCTGCGCCTTTCGTTTTTATTCCGATTATAATCATAACAGGAGGCTTTTAAAATGACGGACATCTCCACCGAAGAACTGGTCGCGCGGTACAAAAAGCTGTATACCGGCATCGTGTCGGATGCCATGGATCAACTGGGCCTTCGCAAACACCTGCTGCCGGCCTATCTGCGCCCCCTCACGCCGGACATGGTCATTGCCGGCCCCGCCTTCACCGGCCTGGGCGAGCCTGTAACCGACGAAGCCTGCAACGACAACGACATCCGCTTCGCCATGCTGGAAAGCATCCAGCCCTGCGACATCCCGGTGTGGCAGACCAACATGACCGACACCTGCGCGCACTGGGGCGGGCTGATGACCCGCAGCACCCGCCAGGCCGGCGGCTGCGGAGCCATCATCGACGGCGGCGTGCGGGATGTAAATGATATTCTGCAGCAGGGCTTTCCCGTGTTCGCGCGCTTTTACTCCTGCGGCAGCTCGCTGGGCCGGTGGCGCATCTGCAGCTTCCAGCAGCCCATCCAGATCGGCGAGATCACCATTCATCCCGGCGACTTCATGATGGCGGACATCGACGGGGTGCTTGCCGTGCCTCGGGAGCACATTCTGGAAGTGCTGGAGCGGGCTGAGGATATGGCCGCCCGCGAAGACAGCATGGGCAAGGATATGGAAGCCGGCCTCGGCATCCGCGCCGCCTACGATAAATACGGCACCATCTGAGCTTTTTCAAAACAAGCCGCGCCCCAGTAAAAAAACGGGGCGCGGCTTGTTTTGGGCTGTTATGTCCTGGCCGCTTCCAGGCGGCGGCGCAGCAGGCTGTGGGGCGGCAGGGGCGTCTCGCAGGGGATGGTGTAGGCCATCATGGGGTGGGGGGTGGCTTCCACCCGCTCCCCCGCTCCGTTTGTGATCCAGGCGGGCGCAAAGCTCACGGTTTCCCCCGTGGGCAGCAGTGCTTCCAAGGCCTCGCCCCGCGCAAATTTGCCCCGCTGGGTGCAGCGGGCCACCCCCTCGCGCCATTGCTCCACCACGCCCACGAACTCCCACTGGCGGATGTATCCGCCGCTTGCCGTGTCCTGCCGGGCTTTTTCCGGGCCAAAATAGAACCCCGGTGAATAACGCCGGTGGCTGGTGCGGGCCAGCTCTTCCAGCACGCGATCCGGGCAGCGGTACTCACCGTCGGGGTTCTGCAAAAAGGCGTCCAGCGCCTGGCGGTAGGCACTGGTCACGCTTGCAACATAATAAAAGGTCTTTGCCCGGCCCTCGATCTTCAGGCTATCAATGCCCGCCCCGCAGATCAGGTCAATGAAGGGCGCGGTGCAAAGGTCGCAGGCGCTTAAAATATAGCTGCCGCCATCCCCTTCGCCCACCTCCATAAACTGCCCCGGGCGGCTTTCCTCCATCAGGTAATACTTCCAGCGGCAGGGCTGGGCGCACTGGCCGCGGTTCGCGTCACGCCCGGCCAGGTGCTGGCTCAGCAGGCACCTGCCGGACACACTCATACACATTGCCCCGTGCACAAAGGCCTCCAGCTCCAATTCCGCCGGCGCCTTTTGCCGGATCTCGGCAATGTCGGCAAGGCTCAGCTCCCGGGCCAGCACCACCCGCTTTGCCCCCAGCTCAAAGGCCGCCTTGGCGGCCGCCCAGTTGGTAATGCCCGCCTGGGTGGAAAGATGGACCTCCGCACCAGGCGCATGCTGCTTTACCAGCGCCAAAACGCCCAGGTCCGCCACGATAAACGCATCCACGCCGGCGGCCCACGCCTCGCGGATGGCCGCGGGCAGCCGTTCCAGCTCCCGGTTCGTGGGCAGGGTGTTCAGGGTGAGGTACAGCTTTTTGCCCCGGGCATGGCACAAAGCCGCCCCCTGGGCAAGCTGCTCCGGGGTAAAATTATCGGGCGCCGCGCGCATTCCAAATTCGGTCAGGCCCGCATACACCGCGTCCGCGCCGTAGCGCAGGGCATATTCCAGCCGTTCCAGGTCCCCCGCGGGGGCCAGCAGTTCCGGCACAGGCAGCATGCTTGTTTTCTCCTTACATACAAAGCGGCAAAGGCGCGCGGGGCATGGTGCCGGGCGCGCCTTTGCCTGTTTTTATTTCACCGAAAACGCCGTATTCACGTTGTTCTGGTGTTCGTTCACTGTTTTTGCGTAGTAGTATTTTCCGTTTTTATCGGTCACAAAGAAGTAGTACTTTTCCTCCAGGTATTCCTCATCCGGGTACAGCGCCGCCTGAAGGGCGTCGCTGCCCGGGTTCGATACCGGGCCCGCCGGCAGCCCCGCGCGCTCGTAGGTGTTGTAGGCGTTGTAGACATTCTGGGGGATATTGTCCCATCCGCCGTAATAGGGGGCGATCCAGTTGTAGATATAGTTGTTGTCGTTCGGGTTCTGCACATAGCTGCTCACGTTGCTCTCCAGCCGCGGAAAGGGCGAGCCCTCGGCAAGCCGGTTGTGGAACACGGCCGACACCCGGGCATCCTCGGCGTTGCCCGCCTCCTCCTGCACAAAGCTGGCCAGGGTGACGGCCTGCTCCAGGGTGAAACCCAGCTCGGCGGCACGCTGGCGCATTTCCGGCGTCACCTTTTTATCAAACTCGGCGTAGAAGGTGTTCACATAATTATAGACCGTGTCGTCCTCAAAAAACTCATAGGTGTCTGGGAACAGGTATCCTTCACACTTCATAAACCGGTCCGGGTCCTCGGGGATGGCGTTCCAAAAGTCGTACTGGCTGAAATCCCCGTTGTTGGCGACCTCCAAAAACTCGTCTTTTGTGCACAGGCCGTTTTCTTCCATCAGCTCGGCAAACCGAATGGCGGTGATCCCCTCGGGGAAGGTGACCGTCACGGTGGCGCGGCGCACGTATTGGCTCAGGGTTTCAATGATATCGTCGTAGCTCTGGCCCTTTTGCAGCACAAACTCGCCATACTGCAAATTGCCTGCGGCCCCCTTGTAGCGCAGATAATACCGGAACACCGTGGGCTGTTTAATGACACCCGCCTCGGCCAGGGTCTCGGCAATGGAGGTGGGCCCCTCCCCCTGCGCAATGCTCACCGTTACCTCCTCGCCCGGCTCGTCGCTCCCGGTGATCTCGTTGATGATCGAAACGCCCCATACCCCAAGCCCGATCAGCAGCGCCACAAACAGCGCCACCAAAATCAAGCAGCCGTTTGGCCCCTTGCGCCGTTTGCGGGGGGCCTCGTCCTCGTACTCCTCATAGCGGTATTTAGCCATACTTATGTTCCCTTCCTGCTTTTTTGCATTTCTGCAATCCTGTTTTTCTATTTTATTGATCTCCGTCCAGCATCAGGCGCATGTAGGCGTCCCGCACATCGAACGGCTGCCCCCAAAAATCAATCATTCCGTAATCCTGCGGGGCGCCCTCGCCCAAAAACAGGTTCTGCCCCTGCCCCAGGGTGATCACGGCCCGCCCGGCCCCGGTTTTTTGCCGCGCGGCCTCCATCAGCTTTTCCGCCGCCCGGTCGCCCTCAGCGAACAATTCCACAAAGCGCAGGGTATCCCCCTGCTGGAAATAAAAGCCGTAGCCCTCGTTTGTTTCCACTGTGGTTACACCGCCGGAATACAGGTCGGTAAGCGCCATAATATACCCGGCCCCGTTCAGCATCACACTCTGGGGGGCCCACCGGCGGCGCAGGGCTTCCCAGCCCTTTGCCGTAACGGAATCAAAATCCGCCCGCGCCCAAAGATTGTTGCGGATGGGCCGTTCCAGCCGCCGCAGGCCAAAGGCCTTTTCAAATCCCCGGGCCGCGTAGAAATCAAACAGCGCGGGCCCCGCCGGCACCAGAACCGCAAAGGCGGCGCCCCGCTGGCGCAGCTGCTGCCGTGCCCAGTCCATCAGGCCGGTCATAAGGCCCTTTCCCCGGGCCTCGCGGGCGGTGCACAGGCCGTAATAATAAACGCCCGGCCGGCCCTCCAGCGTCACCGGCGCCGCACACAGCAGCGCCGCGGGCTTTCCCTCCACTTCGGCCAAAAACACATTGCCCGGCCCGGCAAATTTTCCGATCACTTCGCCCGCAAAGGCGGGCGGGTCGCCAAAGCTGTCGGCGAACAAGGCCGCCAGCGCAGGCTGATCGGCAGGTTGTGCAGCGCGGAACATCTCTTTCCCCTCCCCGGAATTCTGCATGCGCAGGGGGCTTTCCCCTCTCCCTGCGGGCGCGGCCGCTCAGGGCTTCAGCGCGGCCAGATACTTGGGTTCAATAATGGCTGGGTGATACGACAGCTTTGCCGCCCGCAGGCCCTCGTCGCCCACGTCGTCCTCCCGGTTGATCAGCGGAAAACCCGCGCACACATTGCGGGCCATCTCCCGGTTGATGATGTTATAAGCGCCCTCCACATCGTACAGCGCCTTTTCCACGTGAGTGTCGAACACCCGGTCGTTGATGGGGCTGCCGAACGAAAACGCCACAATGCGCCCCCCCGCGGTAACATAGCCGCCCCGCAGGTCCAGGCGGGAAAAATTCTGAAACAGCAGCTCAATGGCCTCGTGCTCAGCCTGGATGCCGGGGTTGTCTTTGTTTTCATACAATTGGCTCCAGGCATCGTTGAAGGCCCGGATGGCGGGCAGATCCCCCTCGCTCAGGGGGTGGAACTGCCAGTCCGGGTTCTCCCGCACAAAACGGGAAACATGGTTGCGCTTTTTTTGAAACCGTTTTCCCGGCAGCTCAGCCAGGTCGTTCTGCTCGTAGATATAATCGTAATCCGCCCGGTCCGCCCGAATGTCAAACCGCCCGGGGTACCACTCTTCCAGCTGGTGCTTTGCCTCCAGCGACACGGAATACAGGGCCATGGGCTTGCCCTGGCTCCCGGCGTCGCGCACCAGCTCTTCAATGGCCTCCCGCTCATCGCCCCGGCCCACTGGCCACAGGTAATGGAACGCATCGCCCACATCGCTGCGAATGAGCACCCAGTCGCCATAACGGGCAATGTGGGTGTTATAAGAGCGGCTCCACATAAACTGGGTCACAAAGGCGTAACCACAGCACATGTAACCGCTGGAACGCATGATCGGCGCGGCCCAGGCAAAGTCCTGCGCCGTGATGGGATGAAATTCGGTCATAACTTCTCCTTTACAGCCTTGAGCACGTCGGCGTGGATGGCCTCAATGGGGCGCATTTCCTCCCCCTGGCAGCAGGCCACTCTGGCCCAGCCCAGCTGCGCGGCGCACCAGGCCGCCGCACGCTGGCTGCGTGCCAGATACTCAAAGTCTTTTTCGTGGATATCCTTCCGGGCCTCGTCGCCCTGGTAGCGCCCGCTCATAAGCCGCTGGCTCACCGCCGGGTCCACCTCCAGATAAACCACCTGGTCGGGCGATGGAATTCCAATCTTAGTATACTCAAAATCAAACAGCCAAGCCAAAAAAGCCTCCCACTTCTCGGGCGGCAGCTTGGAGCACTGGTGCACCGCATTGCTGGTGGTATAGCGGTCGGCCACCACAACGCCTCCTCCGCGGTAAAAAGCGCCCCAATCAGTCTTGTAGCTGGCAAACCGGTCCACCGAATAAAAAGCCGAGGCTGCGTAGGCGTTCACATCGTCCGGGTGGGTGCCGAACCGCCCGCCCAGATACATCTTGACCAGGGCCGACGAATCGCTGGCATAATCCGGGAACGTGATCTGGCGCACCTTTTGCCCTTCGGCGGCCAGCGCCCCCGCCAGCCGCTTTGCCTGGGTGGCCTTTCCGCTGCCGTCCAGCCCTTCCATCACAATGAGTTTTCCCTTCACTCAGTTCAGGGCCCCCTTTTTCAGGCTCGCATACTTTGCCCGCATTCCGGCGCTG
>NZ_DBGCTQ010000076.1:0-3368 GCF_048388525.1 Allofournierella sp.
CGCGGCCTTTTCCGCCTCGGCCAGGGCCAGGCGCATCAGCTCTTCATCGGTCACGGTTCCTGTCCTCCTCATCTTAAACAAAGGTCTGCCAAAGGCTCAGCGCCAGCAGGAACAGGGCGCTGCACACCCAGCCCGGGCAGCCCAGCGGCCAGGCCGCCCCCTTACCCATTGCAAGGGCATTCACCCTTGCCCGGCGCCCCCCTGCCCGGCCCGAAGCCCACACGGCTGCGGCCGCCAGCGGCCCGCCCAGCAGCACCGCCAGGCTCACGAGCTGCCCGGTCTCGGGCGAAGCGTACTGGCTGGCATACTGGCCGGTAAACGCGAGAACGTTGTTGTATAAATGAAACCACATGCCCGGCCGCAGGCTGCCAGACCACTCGGCGCAAAGGCCCAGGGCCACGCCGCCCAGCAGCGCTGCAAGGCAGGCCGAAAGGCGCCCGTGCAGCAATGCGAACAGCACCGCCTGCCCCAGCACCGCGGCCGGCGCGCCAAAGGGGCGCAGCCAGCCCTGCAAAAGGCCGCGGAAAACCAGCTCCTCCCCCACCGCGGGCAGCAGGCACACCGCAAAAAAAGCGGCGCCAAGCGGCAGGCCGCCGCCCGGCAGCTCCACCCGGGCATTTTCCGGGCCCATGGCACGAACCAGGGCCCCCGCCAGCAGGTTGCCCGCCAGCATCATGCCCCAGAAAAACAAAAACAGCCTGGGCCGAATCCCCCGAGCGCCCCGCCCAAGCGGCAGGGGCCGCGGCAGGGGCAGCACCGCCAGCAGCAAAAAGGGCGCGGCCAGGGCCAGGCCGCTCACCCCAATGCGCAGCAGCGCCGCCTCCAGCTGGCTTGCCCCCGCCGGGTTTTGCAGGCTCGCCCCCGGCACCCGCAGCGCCAGCAGCAGGCTTGCCAAACGGGTGAGCAGGCTGCGGGCGGCAAGATAGATCAGTGCGCCGCAGCCGCAGGCAGCGCCCGCGCGGTTCATTGCGGCGGTATTTTTTGCAAGCCCGGTCAACGCGCCGCCCCCTTTTGCAAGCTTATTTTGGTTTTATTGTACCACATTTTTCCGCCGGGAAAAAGGGGGCATGCCGCCCCGGGCCCTTCTCTGCAGGCACCAAAGGGGCAGCGGGTTTTAAACATTTCGTGAAGATATACCTTGACAGACGAGGTATATAAAGCTATAATGCAATCAACAACCAAAGTCGATCCAACGGTGCGCTGCGGCGGCCAAGCCGCTTCAGGGGCGCAAAAAGATCTTCCGGCCACGGAGAGCGGCTCCCCGCAGCTGCGTTTTAAAGCGCTTGGTTCCAAGCTCGAAAGGAGGGCGCACTTTGCTGAATACATCGGATATCCTTCGCGGCTATACCGACACCATCATTCTTTCGCATCTTGCCGCGGGCGACAGCTACGGCTACGAGATCAACAAAGGGCTGGCTCAGGCCACCGGGGGGCGGCTGGAACTCAAAGAGGCCACCCTTTACACCACCTTCCGCCGGCTGGAACAGGGCGGCATGATCACCTCTTACTGGGGCGACGAACAGGCCGGGGCGCGGCGGCGCTACTATTCCATCACCCCGCAGGGCAGGCTCCTGTATGAAGAAAACCGCCGGGACTGGGAGGCCATCAAGGCCATTCTGGACCAGCTTTTGGCGCCGGGAGGCGCATCCAACACCACAAGGAGGGATCCTGTATGAATCAGAAGATTAACCACTACATAGACGGCCTGTTCGGGCGCCTGCCCCAAAGCCGCGAGGCGGAGGAACTGCGCGAGGAACTGCTTGCCAACCTGAACGACCGCTACGAGGACGAACTGGCCCGGGGCGCCGGCGAGGAAGAAGCCTTTCAGCGCGCCATCGAAAGCCTGGGGGATCTGAGCGAGGCCCTGGGTGAATTGCCCGGCGCAGGCCCTGTTTACGCAGCGCCCCCGCAGGCGGCAGCGCACAGGCAAAATTTCTTGCCCTGGGTGCTGGCCGCCCTAGCGGTGGCGGCCGCGCTGGTCGCAGGGGCCGCGCTCTTCGGCTTTGCCTCTTACCGTCGCGCCGCGAGCGTCGGCCAGCAGACCGTGTCGGTGCCCGGCTCTGTGTCGGTGCCCGTCCCCCCCTCGGGGTCCTCCGCTCCGCCGCAGTCCACCTCCGGCACGCTGAGCGGCCTCGCCGCCGAGGGCGAGTATGCCCCGGCCGAGGTGAGCGCCCTCGAGGTGGAAGTCAGCTTTGAAAACGTGACCATCGCCCTGTGGGACGGCGAAGCCATAAAAGTGGAGGTCCAGTTCCACGGCCCCGCCCAGCTTGCGCCGGCACTCTCGTTCCGGCAGGGCACCCTGCGGGTCGCCAGCCCCAAAAACGTGATTCTCAATCCGCTGGACCCGCCCCGGGGCGAGGTGACGGTCTTTGTGCCCCAAGGGGTGGAGCTGCCCCCCGCCGCGGTGTCCACCACCAGCGGGAACGTCCGCGTCACCGGCGTGCAGGCCGGGCTTCTGGCCGTCTCCAGCACCAGCGGGGGCCTTCGCGCCACGGACCTCACGGTGTCCGAGCTGTCCGCCTCCAGCACCAGCGGCGATATGGCCGTTACCCTGGCGTCCGCCGCCCGGGCGGCGGCGCTCTCCTCCACCAGCGGCAGCCTCACTTTCTCCGGCGACTGCGAGTCGCTCGCGCTCGGCACCACCAGCGGCAACGTGGACGCCGCCGGCAGCTTTGCAAAAGAGGCCGAGATTGGCTCATTGAGCGGCAATATGGGCATCCAGGGTTCCGGCGGAGCCCTGACGGCCCACACCACCAGCGGTTCGGTGGAGCTTGCGGGCGAATTTGAGAGCGTGGATTTTCAGTCTACCAGCGGCAACCTGCAGGCCGAATTGGGCATGCCCACAAGCGATTGCCGCTTCCAGACCACCAGCGGCGGCCTGTGGCTCACGCTGCCCCAAAACTCCGGCTTCGCCCTGCGCTACAGCACTACTTCGGGTCAGGTAAGCAATGCCTTTACCGGCCATTCCGGAAAGGGCAAGGGTACCGACACCTATGGCGCCGGCGGGCCGCTCCTGGAAATAAGCACCACAAGCGGCAGCGTTTCCATCTCGCAAAAGTAACTCTGCGCCTTCCGCCGTCAAGTGTTTCCCCTTCACTTCCGGGGCAAAGCGCACACGCCATTTCAAAAACCTTTTAGGGGCGCATGCCCAAGCCCCAAGAAGAAGCCGCCGGCAGGTTGCCAGCGGCTTTTTCTTTGTTTGTTTTTATCTGCCGGGGCGGCTCAATCGTCGTCCACCGGGCGGAACTCCACATCCATTACCGGGGGCTGACCGCCCGGCTCACCGGCTTGCGGAAAGTCTTCCAGCACATCCGCCAAAGCTGCCGCCTCGCCCACCGCCTGTTCGGCCGCCTGGCGCAGCACCCGCA
>NZ_DBGCTQ010000077.1:0-6362 GCF_048388525.1 Allofournierella sp.
AACGGGGAAACAGCGTATTTACAGCAGCAACACCAGGTGTTTACCGTGGATGTGACCACCGGCGCGACCCAAACCGTTTCGGCCTGGCAGCAGGATATGTGTAAGGAATTTATGGCAGGCGAAAATCTGTTCCTGATCACACAGCCGGACAAACAACTGCAAGTGACCCTTCGGAATTGTGCGACAGGAGAGGAAAAAGCCTTTGCAATTGGCAAAGAGGTGGAGACGCTTGCGGACGTTACCGCGCTGCTTTATCACAACGGCTTTTTTATCTTTGAGCTGATAGAGGGCTACCAGGAAAGCGGGGCGCTGCTGGTTCATCAATACGCATACGATCTAAACAGCGGGGCGCTGACACAGATCGAGCTTTACGACCCGGTTAGAAATTACCCGCTGACGATCGAGGGAACGCTGGGAGAAGACATCGTTTTAAAAAATCTGTTGTATTCGGGCGAGGATGAGAGCAGCTATGTGGGCCAGGAACTTGTGGTATACAAGTGGCAGGACTACTTGAATTCTGTATGGAATGGTCAAAAGTAAAAACAACCGATGCGCTTGAAAATGCGATGGAGTAAAGAAGGACACAAAATAACCGCCGCATAGCTGTTGCGGTTGTGAGCCAATTGAATTGTTTCAAGAAAATTTATCTTTGCAAATCGTGCGGCAGAAGTGAAATAAAACCACAAGGGGCAACCGTGTTATAAACATGAGAAGCGAAAAAAGCGCAGGATGGAATTTGCGCTTGCTTGTGTGGGGATTTGTTTATAAGAGGAAAGATAGATGAAAAAGCAACTGTTGCAAGGTATGCTGGTGCTTTTGGCAATTTGCTTGTGCGCGTGCGGAGGGGCCGGGCCCCAGAGTGGGAGCGAACGGCCGCAATCATTAAGGCAGCCTGAAACAAACGCTGCACCCACGGAATTGAAATTGGTGACCAGCACGGAAGGAATGTTTGGGCTGGCGGGAAGCGTTTCCCCAAACGGATATTATGATATCCGTTTTAACGAAGACGGCTCCAGCAACATCGTCTATACGGATTTTGATACTGCCCAAACCGTTTATCTTTCCAGTGACGTAGTTGCCTCTCATATTTCAGAAGAAGACCCCAGCTGGTTCCAATACGGGATAAGCTACCTTTTTGTTATCAACGACAAACTTTATGCCGTATATCCGGGCGCACTGTTTGCCTCTTCGGATTCTGCGGATGCAAAAAAGGCGTGCGTATATGAAATGCGGCTTGACGGCAGCGAGAGACGCGTCCTTACCGAATTTGAGGCAAGCAAGCGCATGATGCGCAGCGTTGCAACGGACGGGGACTCGTTTTACACGGTGATCGAAGCGGTAACGCCCCTGGGGCAAAATGTGAACGAGCTGACAAAAGTGGATTTGGAGACCGGGGAACAAGAAGTGCTTTGCGCCATGCCGATAGGCGAATTTGTGGTGGGCGCATTTAAAGACCAATTGGTTTTGGAAAACGTGATCGATTCGGAGACGAACCCGATGAATTTATCGGTGTTTTCCCTCACGGCCTTGGAGCAAAAACAGCTCGTTTCCATTTCAAATGAAACAACCTCGGGTGTGGCATATCGGGATTCCTTTTATTATATCGACCATATCGATCAAAGCTTTGTGCGGGTAGATTTGAATACAGGGGAATCTGCGGTGGTTCAAGAAAGTATCCCTGTGGGTTCAAAACAAACAACATTCGTGAGTGGTATTTGGGAAAACTATTTTGTTTACCGGGTTACAACAATGGAGGGAGAAACCGAAAAGCAGCAGCTTTATGGAATTGACCTTGATTCTGGTTCGATTTATAAAAATTCTCTTACTTACAGCTACCAGGGATCGATCGACCATAGTGTTAATATTGTTGCGGCGGCAAAAAACCAATACCTATTTGTGAGAGACCGGACTGACGAAACAAAAACTTTTTATGCGGCGGACGGGACCGCGTATCAAGCACTGGACACGAGGTTTATCTACGGCCTGGAGGATGTGCAGACATTTTGGTCGGATGTGGATCAAAAGAAAATTGTTGCGGATCTCACGTAGGAGAGCCTATTGCTGGGGCCAGCGTAGGGGGCACCCTGAAAAAGATACACAAATGCAACATTTATAAAAATGTGGCGGCGAACGATAATGATTCGGTGGTTTACATCAACGGCGGCATTGATCAGTTTACCATTGATTTGTCCAATCACCGCGGCAATAAACTGGCGATATATGGCAGAAGCGTAAGTTGGGGTGGTACCACTTATGCATATTGGACAAAGGATTGATTTGATCGGAAAGAAGAGGGCGTGACCACTAAGGCGGCCACGCCCCTTTTAAGGAGAAACATATGAGAAAGCTTTTCTACCTGCTTTGCGTTTTGGCTGGGGTATTGGCCTTTTACGGGTGCGGGGAAAAGGCGCCGACAAATGTTCCGGTATCCAGGCCTACGCAGGAGCTCCCGCCGCACGCCGCCATGCCGCTGTATGCATTGCAGGGAGCGGATGGATTTTCAACCGGCAGCGGCAACGGCGAGGGGTATTTTTCAATCAGCCCCGTTATTCGGCAAAATGGGTCGGGCAACCTTCGGTATACCGATTATGCCACCCGCCAGACGGTGACCCTGTGCGGCCAGCCAAACTGTACCCACAGCGATGAGAGCTGCACCGGTTGGCTTGCGCCTGGAAGCGGGGGCGTGGTGCCTTCGGTCGTGGGGGAAACGCTGGCTTTGGTTTACCTGGGTACCGGCGATTATGACACCTGGGGCGCTGCGGCGCTGCCGCACATTGAAACCATGAACTTTGACGGCTCGGAACGCAGGAAGATCGCGGAATTCAAGGCAAATGAGCGAATTGAAAAACCGTTTTTTACGGACGGACAATCGCTGTATTTTCGGCTCACCACCGACCAGGAGAAAGGGAGAACGGCAAGTATCCGGCAAATTGACTTGGCCACGGGGGAAAACAGCCAGCTTTGCGCGCTGGACGCGGACCGGGTGGACTGGATATGGGGCGCGTTCGACAGGTCCGTTCTTCTTTACCGCACAAAAGAAGAAAATGGTGCCGATCCATTTGAGCAAGTGAGCGGGTACCAGCTCTATTTGCTCAACATTGACACGCTGGAGGAAACGCCTGTGTTTGCATGGGAAGCGCAGGAGCCCATGCCGAATTTGTTTGGAAGTTCGCTTGTGGTCTGCAATGAGAAAGCAGGAGAAGTGGAAGTGCGGGATTTACGCTCGGGCGAGACTTTTTCGTTTTCGCAGGTCCGGCTGCCGGAGGACCCCAACACGGATTTTGTGGTATATGACTACCGAGACGGGCATTTGCTGTATCGGGTGCGCAAATTGAAAGAACACAAACCGGGGATCGAAAGCCTGGTGTTTTATACCGCAGACAAAGAAGGCGGAGAGCCCCGGGTGTGGGATCTGCAATATATGTTCGAGGGAAAAGCGGCTGCGGTGACGGTGATCGACACGCTTGCCACAGGGCAGTATCTGGTGGTGAAGCATGAGGCCTATGAGCAGGGGGCGGCCCAGAATGAGGAGGGGGTCCCCTACTACAGCAACACGCCGGTTCGCGATTACGCCCTGATCGACGCGGCGGACTACTGGGAAGGTATCCCGCGGTATATTGATATTACAGACCATACCACGTGAGCGAAAGGATTGTTTGTTTTACCGTTTCGATACATTTCTGTGCAGACTTAGTGCCGCCGCCCTTCTTATGCTTTAGGTACAAGGAAGAACTGCATTTGCTTTGCAGAACTTTTTATAAAGCAGAAGGAGGGGGAAAGATGCGTTGCAAAAGCAAAATAAAATGTACGGCGGGCTTTTTGGTGTGTTTGGCGCTTTTCACCGGTTGTGGTGCAAAACCGGACTCCGGCCCGATCTTAACGGCCGAAAAAGGGGAGGCGCCGGACGGCAATGCGGGAAAGCTGGAAATGCTTGTGCGGGGTGCGGATATCATTTGCGGAACGGGAAGTGAAGCAGGGTTTTATTATGTGGCCCCGGCGCCCGAAAACATGCTAACAGGAAACATCCGCTATGTGGATTACGCCAGCGGACAGGATGTTTATCTTTCCAGCCAAGTGAACGGCGACCACAGAGGGGAAGAGGACCCATCCTATCTGGACTCGCTCGCAGGGGAAACCGCGCTGTTTTTATACAATGACCGGCTGTTCTTCCTGCGCGGCGGAGCGCCCGCATATGCTGCGAACGAAAGCTTTGGCGAACGAGCGCTGAGTGCCATCTATTCTATGGGACTAGACGGCGCAGATCGCAAACGTATTTACCAAGGCGACAGTACATCGACCCTGTTACCGGTGGTTCTTGCCGATGATCAATTTTTATACTGCTTCCGCGTGACGATGAAAGAAATAGAGTTGTTTAAGCTGGCGTTCGACGGAGGAAAAGAAACGCTGGTGGCAACGTTTCCTTTTGGAACACAATTTCTGGAAGGATGGGACAGAAACCTGATCGTTCAAACCGTTGAAGATGTCCAAGCGGGCAACGACCATAGAACAGATTACACGGTTTATGCATTTAACGTGGACACCGGAGAACAAACCCCAATCGTTTCTTGGGGGAGTGAAAAGCTCGTTTATACTGCCGTAAACCAAGAGGCGTTTTATCTTATGGGCGTAAACGACGGTTTACTGGAAAAATACACTATTGCGGGAGCAAAAGAAACCTACCCCTTAGGCGGCTATGGCTCGGACACCAGCTTTGTGTGCAATGCTATTACATCAATTGGGAAATATTTGTTTGTTCCTTATTATGACGAGCAGAGTGACTGCTATTACAATCTGGTAGTGGATACCGGCGATTTTTCGGTGGTAAAAAGCACGATCGGCTATTATGACGAGGGCAAACACACACAATATGAAGCCAAAGTGATAGCGGAGACCGAACAAGAGTTTTTGGTGATCACCAAAAGCTATGTGGAAAATGCAACGCTGGATTCTGGGGATGGAACAGAAATTGCAATCGAATTGCCGGTTTACCAGATGGAATTGTTTGCAAAACCGGATTATCTGGGATCAAAAAACATATCGCGGCAGATCGTGCGGCAGAAGTGAAATAAAACCGCAGGGAGCGACCGTGTTATATACATAGACCTCGAAAAGCGAAGTGAAGATATGCTGCAGGTAAAAGATCTGAAAAAGAGCTACGCCCTGCCCGCGGCGCCGTTTTGGCGCAAAGCGGGCGGTGCAAAAACAAAACAGGCCCTGGCCGGGGTGAGCTTTGCCCTCGGCCCGGGCCTTTATGGCCTTTTGGGGCCCAACGGGGCGGGCAAAAGCACCCTGATCAACATTATCACCGGCAGCCTTGCGCCGGACGGCGGCAGGGTGCTGTGGCAGGGCAAAAACGCCCGGGCGCTGGACATCGCGTTCCGGCGTGAGCTGGGGTATATGCCGCAGCAGCAGGGCCTTTATGACAGCTACACCGGGCGGCGGTTTTTGGCCTATATGTGCGCGCTGAAAGAGATCCCGCGGGCGGCGGTGGCCGCCGAGGTGGGGCGGGTTGCCGGGGCGGTGAACCTGACGGACGAGTTGGACAAGCGGCTTGCCGCGTATTCGGGTGGGATGAAGCAGCGGCTGCTGCTGGCCGCCGCGCTGCTGGGGCAGCCGCGCCTGCTGATTTTGGACGAGCCCACCGCGGGCCTTGACCCCAAGGAGCGGGTGCGCCTGCGCCAGCTGCTGGCGCAGCTTGCGGCCGACCGGGTGATTTTGGTGGCGACCCACGTGGTGAGCGATGTGGAGAGCGTGGCGAACGAGATATTGCTGCTGAAGGAGGGACGGCTGGTGGCGCAGGCCCCGGTGCCCGAGCTGGTGGCGCGGTACGCCCCCGGCGGCAGCCTGGAGGATGTGTACCTGGCCGTGTTCGGCGAGGGGGGCGGCGCATGAGGCTGTTTTTTGCCGAGCTGCGCAAGGTGTGGGGCCAGCGGGTGTTCAGCCTGTGCCTGGCGGTGCTGGCGGGGGCAAACCTGTTTTTGCTGTACACCGGCACAAAGCCCGGGCCCAACGCGCCGCCCGCCGCGGCCTACCGGGCCATTGGGCGGGAGCTGGCGGGGCTGCCTGCCCAGGCGCAGCAGGCGCTGGTAAACGAAAAGCTGGCCACCGCCCAGGGCGTTTTGCAGGTGGGGCAGCTGCTGTATGAGCAGGCGCTGAACGCGGGCACCCAGTGGGGCACGGACCCCCGCGGCCAGTACCCCGAGCTGTTTGCGCAGTACGAGGAAATCTACAAAAACAAAAGCTACACCCTGTACACCGAGAACCTGCGCCAAGAGTACAGCTTTTTGAGCAAGATTAAGGCCGAGCTGGACACGGTGGCCGCCTACCCGGAGTTTTTGCAGGAGGTGCAGCAAAAGGCGCGG
>NZ_DBGCTQ010000078.1:0-22000 GCF_048388525.1 Allofournierella sp.
TTTTTAAAGGCGCTGTACCACTCCCCGCTCTTCCAGCACCAGCGCGCCGTCCGCCTGCACCACTTCCAACAGCTGACGCAGCGCCGGGCTGGCCAGTGCCTCCGGCAAAATATTTCCACTTCCCAATCGCGCTATAAATTCCACCAGATGCGTCTTTTCCAGCAATTCCTCCCCATGGGAAGAAATTGCCTGATCAAAAGCCAGTCGCTGCAATGTTTCCCCCAGCCCCCGCAGCCTGCGCAGGCTGTAATGATTCGGGCCATGGTAATAATCCGGATACAGCGCGTCGCCCAGCAGCAGCAAATGATCCTGCTGTACCAGATAGGCAACCGCATCGTCGGTGTGATCACAAGGCAGGCAGATCGCCTGCACCGTCACGTCCCCCAGCTCAAATTCCTCGCCGTTTTTCAATGGTGTTCCCTCCACGGCGGGAATTGGCGGCGCACAGCCAGGCTGCTCCACCGCCATGCCCTGCTGCACGATCTGATTTTCCTGCCCCCACTCCACCCGCCGGGCAACGGCTTGTATATCCCAGCTTTGTTGCCTCGCAAGCTGCAGATACCCCAGTGTGAGCGGGTTGGCATACCATGGCAGCACCATGCCCTGCAGGCCGAAACTGTGATCCCAATGCCAATGGGTCAGCGCCAGCTGCTCCGGCGCAGGAAGCCCTGCCCGGGCAACCTGTTCCATAAACTCCCGGCGATGCTTTTCCGAAGCGCCCGCATCCACCATAAAACTGCGCTCTTTGCCTGCGATCAAAAAAAGGTCAGGCCGGTCTCCCTCGGCGGCGCAGGGCAGCATATAAACATGCTCGCTCATCTGTTTCACGGTTTCTCCTCCATTGCAGGGGACCGGCGGCAAATTGCCGCCGGTCCCCTGTGGCTTTTATTTTGCCCTTATTATTTTTCTGCCTGTGCGCGGCTCTTTTTCATCGAACGGCTCACCAGATATTCGCCCAGCGTCAGCGCGATCACCACGCCCACGCCCAGCACCAGCGCGTATACCAGCGGGTCTTCGCCCTCCGGCGCAATGAAGTAGAAAATGGCCGATGCGACCAGCAGCACCGCGTGGACCACCGCGATCAGAGTGCTCACCCAATCGGGGCCGGGGATGCGGAAAGGCCGGGGGGTCGTTTTATCCTTTTTGCGCAGGGTGATCAGCACAAAGGACATCACAATATAAGGCAGGAAAAAAATGATGCTGGTAAACGCCAGCAATGTCCAAAAGAGCCCCTCATTCGAACTGGCAGTAAAGCCGTAAACCAGCAGCAGCACGGTGGAGGCGATGCCCAGCAGGATGCCCGCGCCCATGGGCGCACCGGATTTGCTGGTCTTGGCAAAAATGGCGGGCAATTCGCCAAATTCCCCGGCCTCCTGCGCTGCTTTGTTGCCGCCCAGCGCCCAACTGAGAGCATATCCCAAAAAGGAGAACACGATGGCCGCCCCCAGCGCATACAGCACAACCTTGTTGCTGCCGAACACCTGGATCAGCGCGTCGATCACACCGGAGGACTCGTCGATCTCGCCCTGGGGCATGAGCACCAGCAGCGCGCAGGCGGTGATGATATACATCACAATGGCCAGCACACCCGAAGTAAACACGCTGCGGGGCACGTCCCGCTTTGGGTTTTCCATCTCGCCCGCAGAGCAAGACATCAGATCCAGGCCGGTAAGGGAATAAACATACACCGGGATCAGGGCAAAAAAGCCCAGGTTCAGTTCCGGCAGCATGGTCTGCGCACTGAACTCGCTGGCGCTGCCGCGGGTCGCCAACGCATACCCCGCCCCGCCAATCAGCGCCAGGCAGGCAACCGCCTTGCACACCGAGCTGATGTTGGGAATTAACTTGGTATATTTTAAGGGCAGGGCGTTCATCAGCACAATGACCCAGGTAAACACAATGCACATCACCACCATGCCCCAAACCGACATATCCGGCATAAACAGCTGCTGGAACACGGTGCCCATCACCACAAACGCCGAGGGAATAAAGCCCACCACGTTTACCCAGTACCACCAGGTCGTCCGGGCCGCCCACTTGTCTCCATAGGCCTTTTTCACCCAAACATAAATGCCGCCCTGATCCGGATACGCGCCGCCCAGCTCCGAACAGATCAGCGCGTGCAGCACAAAATACACGCCGCCGATCACCACAAAGCAAAACACCATCGATGGGCCCATAGCGGCTTGCGAAGCCACCACCTCCAGTGACATAAACGCCGCAAACGCCATGCCGATCAAATCCACAAACTTTAATGTTTTCTGCCGTTCCATTTTTTCCTCACCTTTCGCTTTTTATTTTGTACGCGGCCCTTCCACGCGGGGCTGCTGTTGGGTCCCGCAGTGGATATTCCCTCCGCCCAAAAACATCTCGTGGCATTCCACCCCCACGATCTCCCGGTCAGGGTATGCCCCGCGCAGCACCTCTTCGGCCTGTTTATCGTACACCGGATCTCCAAATTTCGGAAACACGATCCCTCCGTTCGCAGTGTAATAGTTTACGTAAGAGGCGGGCAGTCGGGTACCCGCCTCCGGCGGCCAAAACTCGCACACCTTGTCCATTCCTTCCCGTTCCTCTTCCGTAAGGAAGATCGGCCTTGGAATGTGCAGCTTGTGGATCTTCAGCTTGCGGCCTTTTGCGTCGGTAACCGCCGCCAGCGTGTCATAGCAAGCCTTGGATATAGCGTACTGGGGGTCGCTTTCATCGTCGGTCCAGGCCAGCACACACTCACCCGGCTTTACAAAGTTAAAAATATTGTCCACATGGCCGTTGGTCTCGTCCAAATAGATCCCTTCTTTAAGCCAAATCACCTTTTCCACATTCAAATATTCCCGCAGGGTCGTCTCGATCTCCTTTTTCGTCATCTGCGGGTTGCGGCCCTCGCTCAGCAGGCAGGATTCGGTGACCACAAGAGTTCCCTCTCCGTCCACATGGATCGACCCGCCTTCCAGTACAAAAGTATCCAAACGATACCGGTCGGCTTTCACCAGGCCACATACCTTGCTGGCGATCCGGTCGTCCTCTGCCCAAGGGAAATACAGGCCATCCACCAAGCCTCCCCAAGCGTTAAAGCACCAGTCCACACCTCGGATCTCCTTGCCATTGGTCACAAAGGTCGGGCCGGTATCCCGAATCCAAAAATCATCGTTGGTCAGTTCCACCACCTGCGCAAAATCACCCATTTCATTCAGGGCCACATCGTATTGATCCGGGTTCACCCCCACCGTGACCGGTTCAAACCGGCTTATGGCCCGGGCAAATTCCACAAACGCCTTTTGCGCCAGTTTTCCGCCGTAACGGAAAGTATCCCGGCGCTGCGGCCAGATCATCCAACAGCGTTCGTGGGGTTCAAACTCTCCCGGCATCCAAAAGCCGTCAGCCTTGGGGGTACTGTCGAGTTTTTTCATAAAAAGCAACGTCCACCTTTCTTCTTCGCAAACATTTAAAAGCATTTCAGCAATGCGCGCAGCCACCCTGCCGCCAGACTTTTATCATGCTCAGCGAGCCCAGTGGAGGCTCTTCATGTAAAAGGATACAGAAAAAAAGCGGTTCTGCCAAGTGGCAAACCCGCTTTTGAAAAGGCTGTAAAAAAACTCGGTAATCGTTACAAATTCGGTAACAAATTTACCTCATTACCCACTAACCGGCTGTATACCATGGTTTCCACCACTGCCAGCATGGAAATGCGTGAGGTGATATCCTGTCCACGGCAGGCAAGCCCATCGCTGAACACATAAAAGTCCAGGTCACACAAGTTTTGAATGGGGTTGTTGGTGGAACCAGTCACCGACACCACGGTGGGCTTTTTCTGCGCAAGCACGCTCTCGATGATCCGGATCACCGCTCCATTTTTACCGGAAAAAGAGAGCGCCAGCAGCAGATCCCTGTCCTGAATTTGCTCAATGGCAGACTGCACCTCAAATTCTTCGCAGGGAAACACCACTCGCAGCCCCAAAGTTACCAACAGGCGCCGGGTATAAGCCCCCACATCGCGGCTCAGGCCCTCGGCCACCAGATAGATCGTGGGATCTTTGTCCAGCAGGGCGTTCCAGCGGGCCAGGCGCTCCTGGCTGATCACCCGTACCGACTCATTGATATTCTTCAAGTAGGCGCTCATGTAGTTTTTTTGCCACAAAGCCTGGGGGATCTGGGCCGTGGGCACCGCAAAATCTGTCAGCTTCAACACGCTGGAAAACTCGCCGTAACCCGAAAATCCCAGTTTTTTCACAAATCGGAACATGGTGGTGGTGGATACATAACAGGCATTTGCCAGCTCACGGATATTCATATCCTTCACCTGCGAAAGATTGCGCACCACATAATCAAAAATCTTTTTTTCCCCTTGGCTCAGCTTTTGCAAATTGCGGTTCGCCCGTTCAAAAAAATCCGCTGGCATGGTGTATTCCCCCTTTTTCTCTCTCGTAATATAATACCGCGCTCCGGATGCAAAGACAACCATCAGCCTGAAACATTTTTACTGAAAATGTAAAAATGTTTTTCTTTATTTCTCACTTTTCCCAAATGCTCCCCGGCAGTTTACAGTGCCGCAGAAAAGCTGCTATGCTTTTGTTGCAGCCACAAAGCGCCGGCAGACCAATGCGGTCTTGCGCCGCCTTAAAAGGAGTTTGAGAAAACTATGATAAAACCGAAACATCTGCTTGATACCATTGACCTGAGCCGCGAAGAGATGCTGGAGCTTTTTGAAACCATCCGTATGCTGAAAAAAGCTGACGCACAGGGCGCGGTGCCTCAACTTTTAAAGGGCGCTACCCTGGCAATGATTTTTGAGGAGCCCAGCACCCGCACCCGTGTTTCTTTCGAAACCGCCATGACCGATCTGGGTGGTCATGCGTTGTACCTGAAGCCAGGTGAGATTCATTTCGGTTCCCATGAGGCCATTCAAGACACCGCCCGCATCCTTTCCAGCATGTGCGACGGCATTATGCTGCGCAGCAAAGAACACGAAACTGTGCTCAAGCTGGCCGGGCATGCCAGTGTACCCGTGTTCAACGCCATGACTTATTATAACCATCCAACTCAAGGTATCTGTGATTTCTTTACTATGAGCGAGCACCTTCCCGCCGGTAAAAAACTGGAGGACCTGCACGTGGTTTTTGTAGGCGATTCCCGCCAGGATACCGGCATCATGAGCAAAGAGACCGGCCACATGTGCGCCACCCTGGGTCTGCGATATACCGTATGCTCTCCCACCCGTTATTCCATGAGCGAACAGGAGCAAGCCAAGATCCGCGAAAAAATGGTTCAGACCGGCGGTACGCTGGTGGTAACCGACGACGTGGACGCCGCGGTCTGTGACGCCGATTTCATAGTACCCGATGTGTGGACCTATTATGGGTACGAGAGCGAAGAAGCCGACCGGATGGCCGCTTTTATGCCCAAATACCAACTGAATATGGATATGTTGAACCGGGCCCCCACCCACTGCAAAGCCCTGCACTGCCTGCCCGCCAATCGGGAAGTCGAGATCACCAGCGAAGTGCTGGATCATCCCACCCGCTCGCTGGTGTTCCAGGAAGCGGAAAATCGTCTGCACACCCAGCGCGGTTTGCTGGCCTGGTATCTTTATCCCAGGATGAAGCAGGCAAACGAAAGCTTGCGGCAGTACAACGAAGGCCACATGCGTGCGTTTTTAGACGCTGTCCTGTAAGCGCCTTTACCGCTTTCCTCCTTGCTTTTCTCTTGTGCAACTTGTTTGCATTTCACAAAGCTGCCGGCTGGGTGTGTATACCACCATACCCACCCGGCAAAACGCAAGCAAAAGCTCCCTGCCCACAAACCTCACGTGGGTAGGGAGCTTTTGCTTCTTTATTGGGGAATATTGTTATGCTGTGCTCAGTTTTCCGGGCATGGCTCGGGGTAATCCAGCTCATAGGTCCGGCACAGCTCCATAAAGCGGCGCATGGCCGGGGTCACGAACTTGTCCTTGTGCCACACCATCTGAAAGGTGCGCTTAAAGTCCATTCCCTCCACCCGGAACGAGCGCACCCTTCCCCTCGCCAGGGGCGCCGCCGCCAGCCGGCGCGGCAGCACGGCCACCCCCAGCCCCTCCATGGCGGCGTTCACCAGCGCGCCGGTGCTGGTGCTCTCCCACAAAGGCTCCACCGCCACCCCTGCGGCCGCCAGGGCCCGGTCAAACACCTCGCGGGTGCCGCTGCCCGCCTCCCGCAGCAAAAATTTCTGCTGCAAAAACGTCTCCCTGCTCACCAGCTGCCCCTGTTCAAAGGGCCCGCTCCTCGAACAGACCCCCACCAGCTCATCCTCCATATAGGGCTCCGCCAGCAGCCCTTCCCCCTGCACCGCGTCCTCCACCAAAGCAAGATCCAGCTTGTTTTCGTGCAGCGCCCGCTCCAGTTCTTTCGAGGGCCGCACCCGCGCCTGCACCTCAATGGCCGGTTCTCTCTGCCGGAACGCCTTCACATAGTAGGGCAAAAACTGCGAACCCACCGTTATGCTGGCTCCCACCCGCAGGGGGCCGCCGGAGCCCCCGCCCCGCAGGCCCTTTTCCATCCCGTCGAACAGCGCCTCAATGTGCACCGCGTATTCCCGCAGCTGCTCCCCCGCCGCCGTCAGATACAGCCGCCGCCCCAGGCGCTCGAACAGGCGGGTCCCATAATACTGTTCCAGCTCCGCCACCGCCTGGCTCACCGCGGGCTGGCTCAGGTAAAGCGCCTCGGCCGCCCGGGTCATGCTGTATCCGCAGGCGCACACGCTCAAAAAGATATGCAGGTGCCGCCTCGTCATTCCCTCCCCCTCTTTCCATAAGTAATTTATTATCACTTTTATAAAATTATACTATTTTACTTATCGCTTTGCAATGCGTATCATGGGAACAGGGAGTTGATGAATATGCAGCAAACAAAAAAGCCATATGCAAAACTGTTTCTTTCCACCCTGACCCTCAGCGCATTTACCTTCGGGGGCGGTTTTGTGATCGTACCGCTGATGCGCAAAAAATTTGTGGAAGAGCTCGGCTGGCTGGGCGACAGCGAGATGATGGACCTGATCGCGATCGCCCAGTCCTCGCCCGGCGCCATTGCCGTGAACGCCTCCATCCTGCTGGGGTATCGGGTAGCCGGGGTGGCCGGCGCCATGCTCACCGTGCTCGGCACGGTTCTGCCGCCGCTGGTGATCCTTTCGGTCATCTCGTATTTTTACGCGGCGTTCCGCGCCAACCCCTATGTGAGCCTGGTCATGAAGGGCATGCAGGCCGGGGTGGCGGCCGTAATTCTCGACGTAGTGCTCACCATGGGACGTTCAGTGCTGGCGCAGCGGCGCTGGCTGCCCGCGGTAATGCTTGTGGGCTCGTTTATTGCCATATACTTCTTTAAGGTGAACATTCTGTGGATCATTCTTGTCTGCGGCCTGGTGGGCGTGCTGGATGTCTCCCACAGCAGGGAGGTGGTGTAGCATGATCTATCTTCAGCTTTTCTGGAGCTTTTTTCAGATCGGCCTGTTCAGCATCGGCGGCGGTTATGCGGCCATGCCGCTGATCCAGCATCAGGTGGTGGAAGCGCATGCCTGGCTCACCCTCACCCAGTTCACAGACATCATCACCATCGCCGAAATGACCCCCGGCCCCATCGCGGTAAATTCCGCCACCTTTGTGGGCATCCACATTGCCGGCATCCCCGGCGCGCTGATCGCCACGGCCGGGTGTATCCTCCCCTCCTGCATCATCGTGCTCACCCTGGCACACCTGTATTTCAAATATCGCAGTTTCCTGGTTTTGAAGGGGGTCCTTCAGGGCCTGCGCCCCGCCGTGGTGGGCATGATCGCCAGCGCCGGGCTCTCCATCCTGCTGCTGGCGCTGTTCGGCAGCAGCTCCGGCCGGCCTGTGTTCACACAGCTCGACCCGGTCGCCCTGTGCCTGTTCGCGGCGGCGCTCTTCGTACTGCGAAAGTGGAAGAAAAGCCCGATCCTGATCCTGGCGGGGGCAGGCGCCGCGGGGCTCTTCCTCTATCAGCTCGTGTAAGGAAAGGACGAATCGCTATGGAATTTGTCATCAAGGGCGGCTGCCTGTACCCTGCGGCCCAGCCGGAGGGCTCCCCCCCTCTGGCCCGCATCAAAAACACGCTCTGCGGCGGCGAGCGGCACATCCTGGGGCCGGGCGGGGCTCTTGCCCTGCGCGCCGTCATCCAGGCGGACCCTTCCGGGCAGGCCAGGCAGTACCTGCTGCTCCGGCCGGACGGCACGCCCGCCGCCATCGCCCGGCCCGGGTATGCACCGGGCGAGGACCCCGCCTCGCAGGGCTGGCCGGTCAGCCATCTCCCCCGCACCAATCACGCCGACCTTGTGCTGCAGGGCGAAGCCTGCGTTCTCGAAATGCTCAACAGCCAAAATTACGAGCTGCGCAGCGCAGCCGGCAGCTGCCTGGTGCAGGTGCTGCACCGCGGCCTTCTGGGCGGCTGGGACCTGCGCTGCAAGGTCCATCTTCCCCCCGAAGAGCTGTGCGGGCTGCTGGTGTTCTGCCTGTATCTCGACCGCGAAAACGAATTTCTCACGGTGTAGCCCTCCGCCTGCACAGCGGCAAAGCCGCCCCCGGGCGCCTGTTACAGGCGCCCGGGGGCGGCTTTCGTTTCCCCTGGTTATTCCTCTGGGGTAGGGTTCCCGCCCTCCGGGGGCGGCTCCTCGCCGGGTGGTTCGGGCTCGCCGCTCCCCATCTCAAAATCACCGGGCGAGAAGGGCATGCGCACCACCGCTCCCTCCATCTGATGCGACACATCCAGGGTGCCCCGGTCGCCGGCGCTCAGGTACTCGCCGCTCTCATTGCGCAGTAAAAGGCCCGCTGCCGAGAGCTTGTACTCCAGGTTGTTAAAGGTCCCCAGCAGCACCTTGATTCGCCCCTGATACACAAAATAGGCCTCGTTCTCCTCGCTCAGGTCAATGGCGGTGCAATTGCGCCCCAGCTCCTGGGCCTCCAGCCCCTCCAGCAGTTCTTTCAGCTGTTCCAGCCGTTCTTTTCCGCCGGCCCCAGCTTGCCCCGAAGCCGCCACGGCCCCCGATCCCGCCGCGCGCGCCTCCCCCGCCAGCGAGAGCGGGTAGCCCGGCTGGGGCGCCTTCGGCTCCAGCCCCAGCAGCATCGGCAGGCCGTCCGGCTGTTCCTCCTGCAGCTTCATGATCTTCAGTCCCCCGCTCAGCACCAACCAGCCGGCGCTTGTTTTGGCGCACCAGGTCTCAGTGGCAGGCTCCACCTGCACCACCACGGTGCCCGGCAGGCTGCGGCGCACCCGCACCGTTTCAAGGTAGGGCAGCGCGGCCGCCATGGCCTGTTCCCTTTCCTTTGCCGAAAACTGGAACATATTCTCTTCCAGCGGCACCGCCAGCGCGCCCAAAATGGCGTCCTCGGTGTAAATGCCGGTATTGGCCGGGGTTGTCTTGTCCAGATTTTCCACCCGGAATTCCTTTACCTTGAACAGCACCGTCACCGAGAGGGTCAGCCCCACCCCGATCAGCGCCAGCACCAGCAGCACCGCCCACAGGCGTCTGCGCCGCCTGCGCCGGCGCAGCTCGCCCCGGCTCACGCGGCGGCGGGCCGCGTTCTGGCCCTGCGCCCCCGCTGCCCGCCGCGCCCCTCTTTTCTTTTTTGCGCGGGCGCGGGGCGGCGCGGGCGGGTGCGCCGGGGCGGGGGCGCAGGGCGCCGCCTGCCGGTTCTCCCGCCGCTGCGCCACCGGAAAGGGCTCAATGGGGCCCGCCTGGCTCTTTTTACCCCGTGCGGCCGAGGTGTCCACCCGGCGCGGCGGCTGCGGGGGCCTGCGGCCATTGCTGCTGTCCACACCGAACACCTCCTTTTTCTGCTTTCCCGGCGCCTACTTCAGCTCCATCAGCGCCGCCAGCCTGGCCCATATTTTTTCCAGGCTCTCCGGCTCCGCCAGGGTGTGGGCCATTTTGCCCATGATCGCCAGCTTGCCGGGCTCGCTCAGCAGCCGTTCCACCTGGGCGATCAGCGCTTCCCCGGTCAGTTCCTTTTCCTCCAGCACCACGGCGGCGCCTGCTTTTTGCAGCTCCAGCGCGTTGTAATACTGGTGGTTTTCCGCCACATTCGGGCTGGGGATCAAAATCGCCGCCCGGCCCACGGCCTCCAGTTCTGCCAGGGTCAGCGCGCCCGCGCGGCTGATCACCAGGTCCGCCGCAGCCAAAAGCTCGGGCATGTTGTTGATATACTCACTCACCCGCAGGCTGTCCCCGCTGGCAAAGCCCTTTTCCTTTGCCAGCCGTTCAAACAGCTCCACGCCCCGGCTCCCGGTGGCGTGCAGGTGCAAAAGCGGCCGCTGCTGCGCCTGTTCCCAGGCCGCCAGCTCGGCCACCACCTCGTTGATGCGCCGCGCTCCCAGGCTGCCGCCAAAGCTCAAAATGACCGTGCGCGTGCCCGCTCCAAGCTTTGCGCGGGCCAGCGCGCGGTCCTGCATAAAGATCTCGGGGCGCACGGGGTTGCCCACCACGCTGGTCTTTTCGGGCGCGCCCAGCTTTTCCACCGCGGCGGGCACCGCCGCAAAAATCACGTCCACGTCCTTGGCCAAAAGCTTGTTGGTCACGCCCGGGAAGGCGTTCTGCTCGTGGATGGCCGTGCGCATGCCCATTTTCGCTGCGCAGCGCACCACCGGCCCGCTCACATATCCCCCGCAGCCGATCACCAGGTCCGGCCGCAGCTGGCGCAGCATGCGCCTGGCCCGCGGGCCCGAAAGCGCCAGGTGATACGCCGCCTGTGCGTTGCGCAGCAGGTTTTTTGGGGTCAGGCTGCGCTGGATGCCGTTCACTTCAATGTGGTGGAACGGGTAGCCGGCGCGGGTCACCAGCCCATATTCCATGCCGCCCCGGCGCCCCGCAAAATGCACCTCGGCAGCCGGGCAATGGCTTTTAATGGCGCCCGCAATGGCCAGGGCAGGGTTGATATGTCCGGCGGTCCCGCCGGCTGCGATCAATACGCGCATGGGTTTGTCGCCCCCTCTTTCTTCCATGGATCAGCGTCCCGCGTGGAACACGGTCTTTTCCTGCGGCGTGCGGCCCGCCTGCCGGGCGCGCCCCTCCGCCTCGGCCGCGCGCTGCTCGGCCCGCTTTTTGTTCCCGGCGCGGCACACGCTCAGCACAACGCCCATCTCGCCCAGCAGCAGCAAAAGGCTGGTCCCTCCGGACGAAAAGAACGGCAGGCTGATGCCGGTATTGGGCACGGTGTTCGTCACCACAGCCACGTTGAACATAAACTGAAAGCCCACCTGGGCCATCACGCCCACCACCAAAAGGCTGCCGAACCGGTCCGGCGAGCGCACCGCGATCACGATCCCCTGCACCAGCAGCAGGGCGAACAGCAGGATGCACAGCAGCGCCCCCACAAAGCCCAGCTCCTCGCACAGCACCGAAAAAATAAAGTCGTTCTGCGCCTCGGGCAGCCACAGGTGCTTTTGCACGCTGTTGCCCAGCCCCACGCCAAACAGCCCCCCAGAGCCGATGGTGTAAAGGCTCTGCGCGGTCTGATGGGTCGAGTCCAGCACATCCGAAAACGGATCCAGCCACCCCGCGAGCCGTTCCTGCACATAGTCCATGCGGGTCATCAAAAACCAGGCCCCGCCCGCGCCCGCCGCTGCGATCCCCGCTCCGAACCATCCCAGGCCCGTGCCGCCGCAGAACATCATCGCCGCGGTAATGCAGCACATCAGCACCATGGCCGAGTAATGCGGCTCAAACACCAGCAGCACCAAAATGGGTACCAGCAATGCGGCGGGCACAAGCACCCCGCACTGAAAGCCCCTCACCCTGCTTTTGTACTTTTCAAACAGATGCGCCATGCACAGGATCATCGAAAACTTCGCGATCTCGCTCACCTGCACGGTGGGCAGGCGAACGCCCTCCCAGTAGAGCCACCGGCGGCAGCCGTTGATGGGGTCGCAGGTGGCAATCACCACCACCAGCAGGATCAGCACCACCCCGTAAAGCGGCCAGGTGAACTGGCGCAGCCAGTGGTAATCCACCCGGCTCACCACCCACATCACGCCCAGCCCCAGCGCCGCATACAGCGCTTGGGAGCGAATGTAATAAAAGCTATCGCCGAATTTGTAAAAAGCGCTGGCCGTGCTGGCGCTGAACAGCATCAGCAGGCCGAACACCACCAGCACCAGCAGCGTCGCCACAAAGCCGCCGTTCACCGGGCCCGCCTTCTTAAAAAACATGGGTGCCGGCGGCGCGTTGGGTGCAGGCCGCCGCGGCGCCGGCGCGCGCCGGGCCGCCTGCCGGGGCGCCTCGTCCCGCCCTGGGCGGGGCGAACGGGGCGGCGGCGCGTTCCGCGGGCCGGAAGTCGGCCCCGGCCGCCGCATGGGTGTTTCCGTCATGGCTGGGGCCTCCTTTCTCTTCAAAGCCTGCGCTTTTTGCTCAATAATAAATGTATGCGAACATCATGCCCAGCGCCACCGCCGCCATGGCGATAAAGCTGAATACCGCGTCGATCTTCACCTCGCTCCAGCCGCGCATCTCGAACGAGTGGTGGATCGGGGTCATTTTAAACAGGCGCTTGCCGTGGGTGAGCTTGAAGTAGGTCACCTGGATCACCACCGAGGCCGCCTCCCAGATATACACGGCCCCCAGGAAAAACAGCAGCTCCGGCCGGCCCATGCCGTAGGCAAACCCGGCCACCGCGCCGCCCAGGAACATGCTGCCGGTGTCGCCCATAAAGGTCTTGGCCGGGTAAAAATTCCAGAACAAAAAGCCCGCCAGCGCGCCGGCCAGCGCCGCCGCAAAGATCGACAGGTTGAACTGCCCCAAAAAGCTGGAAAGGCTCAAAAAGCCCAGCATGCACACAAAGGTCACGCAGCTGCACAGCCCGTCTATGCCGTCGGTCAGATTCACCGCGTTCACCATGCCGATGATCAGCACATACGAGAGCGGGTAAAACCAGATTCCCAGATCCACAAAGCCGAACAGGGGCAGCGTCACCGCGGTGGAAAGGGTGCCGTTCATGTGCAGCGCCAGCAGCAGCACGGTGGTGATAATCAGCTGCGCCGCAATCTTCTGCCAGGCGTGCAGCCCCAGGTTGCGCTTTTTCACCACCTTGATAAAATCATCCAAAAAACCCACCATGCCAAAAGCAAAGGCCGAAAACATGGCAATGAACATGTTCTGGCTGCCCGCACCCTCCACAAGCTCCGGCCCGGTCTGCAGCAGCGATAAAAAGGCAAGCGCCACCGCCACAGTGCTGCCAAAAATAAAGCACAGCCCCCCCATGGTGGGGGTTCCCTGTTTTTTATTGTGCCAGGTGGGCCCGATCTCCTTGATGGTCTGCCCAAAATGGATTCGCCGCAAAAACGGCACCAGAAAAACACCCGACACTGCAGAGAGGATGAACCCGCAGGCGGCCGCCAGGATCAGCGCATAGCGTGCCATAAACTTTACTCCTTCTCACATTCATCAGCCCGCGGCGCCCCCAAAAGGCGCCGCTCCTTTTGTTCCGGCGGCCCACGGCCGTGCCCGCCGTTCTCTATTTTATTGCAAAGCCTGCTCCCCGTAAAGGGCTTTTAAAATATTTTCCAGCTTCATGCCGCGGCTGGCCTTCGCCAGCAGCGCGTCGCCCGGGCGCAGCCTGCGCTGCAGCTGTTCCAGCGCCTCTGCGGGCGTTTGGCACCACACGGCGTCCAGCCCCGCCTTTTGGGCCGCTTCGGCCATGCCGCGGCTGGCGGGGCCAAAGGCCACAAGCCCCGCAAGCCCGGCCGCCGCCGCAAGCCTGCCCACCTCGGCGTGGGCCTCAGCCTCAATGCGGCCAAGCTCCAGCATATCACCCAACAGGGCAAATTTTCTGCCGTCTTTTGCGGCAAGCCCCTGGAACATGGCAAGGCTCGCCCGCATGCTGTCAGGGCTTGCGTTGTAGCAGTCCTCGATCACGGTCAGGCCCCGCCTTTGCACGATCCGCTGGCGCATGCCGGCGGCCTGATACTTCGCCAGGGCCGCCGCGCAGCGGGCGGGCTCAAGCCCCAGGCGGGTGGCCGCCGCGTAGGCGGCCAGCGCGTCGTACACATTGTGCCGTCCCAGCGCGGGAATCGCCGCGGCAAAGCTGCCGTGCAGCGCGTCCTCCAGGATGAACCGCTCCCCCTCGGGCCCGCTCTCCAGCGCGGTGGCCCGCACCTCGGCCCAGGGCGCGTCGATGCCGTACCACACCGGCGCCAGGCGCCCGGGGATCCTCCCCTCCGCCTTGGCCCGGGCCAGATACCCGTCGTCTGCGTTCAGTGCCAGGGGCGCGCCGTCCGGCAGGCCCGCGCACAATTCCAGTTTCGCCTTTAAAATGTTCTCCCGGCTGCCCAGCGTCTCCAGGTGCGACACGCCAATGCAGGTAATGATCCCGGCGCTGGGCCGTGCTGCGCGCGCCAGCCGCTCAATCTCGCCCAGCGCGCTCATACCCATCTCCACCACGGCATACTTGGTATCCCGCTCCAGCCGGAACAGGGTGTTCGGCACACCGATCTCGTTGTTCTGGTTGCCCTCGGTCCTGATCGCGGGCCCAAACGCCGCCAAAACCGCGTAGCAGAACTCCTTGGTGGTGGTCTTTCCCACGCTGCCGGTCACCCCGATCATCACGGGGTCAAACAGCATGCGGTAGTTTGCTCCCATGCGCACCATCGCCCGGTGGCTGCTTTCGGCCAGGATCAGCTGCTTTTCCGGCACGCCGGGCACCGGGTGGTTCGCCACCACATAGGCCGCCCCGGCCCGGATCGCGGCGGCGGCGTAGTCATGGCCGTCCACCTTCTCGCCGGGAAAACACACGAACACACAGCCGGGTCCTGCCCGGCGGCTGTCGGTCACAACCGCGGTGATCTTTTCCTCCCCTGCCGAGCCCGCCTGAAAAAGGCCCGCCAGCAGTTGGTTTGCAGAGATAGGCTGCATAAAAGCTCCCTCCTTTTTGGGGCAAGGTTTGTCTTACTTTCAGTGTATGCGGCCCTGCGGCCGGGAATGTGAGCGTTCCTCCCGCCCGGTGCGGACCTCACTCCTCCGGGGCGGCTTCCTCTATGGTAAGGGTAACCACGGTTCCCATGGGCACCTGGCTGTCCGGCGCGGCGTCCTGGGCGGTCACCGTGCCCTCCTCTGCACCGCTGAGCTTTACGTTCAGGCCCGCGCCCGCCAGCATCTGGCTGGCAAGCTCGGCGCTTTTGCCCCGCACGTCCGGCACGGGCACCTGGCTCACCTCGGCGCTGTCGGTATACAGGTACACGGTGGTGCCGCCCGGCACCTTGGCGCCCGCTGCCGGATACTGCGCCAGCACGGCGGTGCCGCTGCCCACCCTCCGGTGGGCAAGGCCCAGCTTGTTCAGGGTCACCTGGGCCATATCCCACTGCAAATATGCGCTGTTGGCGGGGTTTGTCAGGTCCGGCACCGTCACCTCGGCCGGGGCCATATAGTTCGGGTCGGTCTCAATTCCCAGGTACGGCGCGATCTCGCTGATGATGTTTCCGGTCAGCGGGGCCGACAGCATCGAGCCGAACTCGGTCTCGGCATGGGGCTCGTCCACAAAGGCCAGCACCGCGATCTGCGGGTCGTCAATGGGCACCACCGCCACAAAACTCGAAACCTTTTCATACTCGCCGTCCGAGGCGCGCCGGCCTTTGTCCAGCTTTTCACTGGTGCCGGATTTCCCGCCGATGCGGTAGCCCGCCACATAGGCGTTGCGGCCCGAGGCTCCATCCCGCCCGCCATCCACCACGCCCTCCATCATGCCGCGCAGCGCGGCCGAGGTCTCCTCGCTGATCACCTGCCGCTTGGGGCTGGGGGCGATCTGTTCCACCAGGTTGCCCTCGCTGTCCAATATCTCGCTCACGATGTGGGGCTGCACCAGGTAGCCGCCGTTCACCACCGCGCTCACGGCGGTGATCATCTGGATGGGGGTCACCTTCTGCGCCTGTCCAAAGCTCGAGGACGCCAGGTCCACCGCGCTCATTTCCTCCGCCGCGTGGTAGGATACGCCCGCCCGGATCTGCTGCTCGGCGGGCAGGTCCACACCGGTGGGCGCGGTAAAGCCGAACGCGTTATAGTAATCGGAAAAAACGTCCTTTCCCATCAGCTGCGCTTCCTGAATGGTCGCCAGATTGCAGCTGTTTTTCAGCACCTCTCCCATGTTCTGCCAGCCGTGCACGCCCAACACGCCAAAGCCGTTATCCGCGCAGGAATAGTCCTGCGTCACCACGGTGTAATGCCCCGTGCAGTTGAACGAGGAATTGGGCGTGCAGGTGCCTGAATCAATGGCCGCGCTGGTGGTGATCAGCTTGAACACCGAGCCCGGCACGTACAGGTCCGTGATGGCCTTGTTCTTCCACTGGCGCTGGCGCGCCTCCCCCTGGGCCTGGGTAAAGGCGTCCCCCTCCAGCCCCTCCAGGGTGGCCGCCAGGTCCGGGTCATAGATCGTCATGGGGTCGTTGGGGTCAAAATCCGGTTTTGTGGCCATGGCCAGGATCGCACCGGTGTTCACGTCCATCACGATCACCACGCCCCGCTCGGTCACATTGTTCGCCTTGACCGAGTTCTCCAGGTACTTTTCCGCCACGGCCTGCACCTCGGCGTTCAGGGTCAGCACCAGGCTGTCGCCGTCCTGGGCGTCGTATTGGGTGCGGTCGTCGTTGGCCACCTCGTTGCCCCAGGCGTTTTTCTGGCTCAGCACCCGGCCCGGGGTTCCGGCCAGGGTTTCTTCATACTGCTTTTCCAGTCCATAAAAGCCGTAGCCGTCCGCGTGCATAAAACCCAGCACGCTGGCCGCAAACGCGCCGTAGGGGTATTCCCGCTTGGAATCCTGCGAAACGCTCACCGGCAGCTTTTGCTCGCTGGCAAAACGCTTCACCTTGTCGGCAACGGGTTTGTCCATCTGTTTTGCAAGCACCACATATTGCTTTGTGTCGTCGATCAGCTTGTCGTATACCTCCTGGTATTCCAGGCCCAGCAGCTCGGCCAGCCCCCCGCTCACCTCGCTCACCTTCGCGGCCCGGCGCTGGGCGGCGGCCTCCTCGCTCTCCTCGCCCCCCAGGGCCTTGAGCTGCTCCTTGGTCAGCCCGGGGGCCTTGATCTGGCTGGGGTCCGCCGTAATGGTCCACACGATGCTGCTCTTGGCCAGCACCTTGCCGGTCGCGTCGTAAATCTGCCCCCGCTGCGGCGTGATGAAGGTATCCTTCAGCTGCTGGTTCGCGGCCTGGCGCAGCATCTCGTCGTGCTGCACCACCTGCAGGTCGTACAGCCGCCAGATCAGCACCCCGCAGCCCACCAGCAAAAACAGACCCAGCAGCACATAGCTGCGGATCCTCATAAACCGGGGCAAGCCCTGCTGGGCGTTTCGTTTTGGGTTTTGCGGCGTATTCTGCATGATCGTTCCATTTCCTTCTGCGTGTTGTAAAAATCGGCCCCTGATAAACCGAAAAGCGTGCGGCGCCGCACGCTTTTCGGGCGATGGTTCAGGGATCCAGATACTCCGCCAGGCTCAACACGCTGGTGGTTAAAAATTCCGTAATGCGCTTTGCCGTGCTGTCCGGCCGGCGGATCGAGCTCTCGCCGTCCAGCGAAAAATAGGTGATCTGGCTGCGGTCCAGCTTCATCAGGCCCAGCTGGGTTGTGGCGATCTCCTCCACATTTTTCAGTCCGGTCTTGCTGTCCAGCACGCTGGACAGGTAGTTGTACTCGCTCTGGGCCTCCACCAGCTCCCGCTGGGTGGCCTGGATATCACCCGTCAGCTCGGTCAGGGTCGCCTGGCTGTACAGCAGGCCGCACACCAGGGTCACCAAAATGGCGGTGACCGCCGCCAGCTTGGCCGTATGGGCATTGAACCTGCTGGGCTTTTTTGCCCCCTGCACCGCGCGCACCCGCGCTTTCGGCTCGCGCTCGCGGTGCTCAAACCGCTCCAGATCGTAGGCAGCCTGTGCCATGGCGATCACCTCCTCTCGTCTTGTCGTTTTTGTTCTTACCGCTTGTCCACCCGCGGTGGGTTCAGCCGGGCGGTCTTCTGCGCCTCAAAGCTTCTCCAGCACCCGCAGCTTGGCCGAGCGGCTGCGGCGGTTTTCTTCCAGCTCGCCGCCGCCGGCCTCGATGGGCTTTTTGTTCACCAGCCTTGCCTTCGCCCTGCCCCCGCACACGCACACCGGGTATTCCGGCGGGCAGGTGCACGCGGTGGCCCACTGGCGGAAACGGTTCTTCACCAGCCGGTCCTCCAGCGAGTGAAAGGTGATCACGGCAAGCCGCCCGCCGGGGCTCAGCAGCTCAAAAATCTCCTCCAGCCCCTCGCTCAAGGCGTCCAGCTCGCCGTTCACCGCAATGCGCAGGGCCTGAAAGGTCCGGCGCGCCGGGTTCTTGTCCTTGCGGCGCACCGCCGGGGGCACCGCCGCAGCCACCGCCCCGGCAAGCTGCAGGGTGGTGGCAAAGGGCTGCTCCTCCCGCTGGCGCGCCAGCCGCCCCGCAATGGCCCAGGCAAATGGCTCCTCGCCGTACTCCCGCAAAATGCGGGCCAGCTCCTCCCGGCTGGCGGTGTTCACAAGATCCGCCGCCGTGGGGCCGGTTTGGCTCATGCGCATATCCAGCGGCGCGTCGGCCCGGTAGGAAAACCCACGGGCCGCGTCGTCCAGCTGGTGCGAGGATACTCCCAGGTCCAGCAGGGCTCCGTTGATGCTGCATATGCCCAGCCCTTCCAGCGCCTCGCGGGCGTTGCGGAAATTCGTCTTGACCACCGTGGCGGGCAGGCCCTTAAGCCTTTCGGTGGCGGCTGCCACCGCATCCGGGTCCTGGTCAAGGCTGACAAGCCGCCCGGTGGTAAGACGTTTTGCGATCTCACTGGAATGCCCGCCTCCTCCGGCGGTGCCGTCCAGGTAGGTGCCCGCCGGGTCGATGGCAAGCCCCTCAAGGCATTCATCGAGCAGGACGGGGACGTGGCTGAACTCCATCATGTGTTCCCCTTCCCCTCTGTCGCTTAAAATTCCAGTTCTTCCATGGCGGCCTCGATCTCGGCGCTGCCAAGGCTCTGCTGTTTTCTCTGCCATGCGGCGGTGTTCCAGATCTCGGCATAGCTGCCCACGCCGATCACGGTCACCTCTTTTTCCAGCCCGGCATGCGCCCGCAGCGCGGGCCCCAGCAGGATGCGCCCCTGTTTGTCCGGGACCGCCTCCTCGGCGGCCGAAAACAAAAAGCGCTGGATATCCCGGGTCTTTACCATGCTCTTGCTCTTCAGGATCTCGGTGATGCGCTGCCATTCGCCCTCGGGGAAGGCCACCAGGCAGTCGTCCAGCCAGCGGGTCACCACAAATTCCTTGCCCATCTGATCCCGGAACTTGGCCGGGAAGTTCAGGCGGCCCTTCTCGTCGATGGCATAGTTGTATTCGCCCATCAACATCCCTGACCGCCCCCTTTTGTTGAAAACTTGTGAAGAGCCGTGGAAAGTTCCCCACTTTTACCCACTTTCACCCACCAAGACATATTTATTATACGTTAGCGAGTTGTAAAATGCAAGCCGCGGCACCGAAAAAGGTTAGCCAAATTATCCAAAATTCCAAGGGCATTTTGATCGGTTCGCCCAAAGCGCCGGTTTGCCGCGGCGCTTTTACAAAACCTTCCTTTTCCCGGCAGCAAGCGCGGGCAGGCCCGCCCGGCGCGTCCCCGCCTTGCACAACAAAGCGGCGCTGTGCCGCCCCCATCGGGGCGGCACAGCGCCGCTTGAAAAATCCCCCTATTGATACAGGCCGATCCTTTCCCCCCTCCCTAGTCCAGGGTATCCATCCATGTTTGTATTTCTTCCCGCGGGCAGTCCGCGGCGAACCGCCGCCCTTCAAGCCACACCCCGCCCCCGGCCTGCTGCTCCAGGGTGTCCGCACTGTTTCCAATGCCGCTTCCACCCGAGGTACAAAACGGGATCACCGTCTTGCCGTCAAACTCACAGCCCTCCACAAATGTACTCATAATGCGGGGTGCCGTTCCCCACCAGATCGGGTAGCCAAGATAGACCGTATCGTATCCGTCCAGCAGCACGGCTTCGCCGCCGGTCTCCGGGCGGGCCTCCGGGTCGTTCATCTCAACCGACGTCCTGCTGGCCTCGTCCCCGTAATCCAGATCCTCGGCGGAATAAGGCTGTGCCGGAACGATCTCATAAAGCTCCGCATCCGCGATCTCCGCAATCGTTTTTGCCACGCTTTCCGTGTTTCGGGTCGCGGAAAAGTATACGACCAGCGCCTTGCTTGTTGTCTCTTCCTGTTCGCTTGTCACCGCTTTGGTCCCATCGGTTTTCCCGGGGGCGCTTTCCGTTGCCGTGCCTGGCTGCAGCTGCGGGATGCTGCTGCTCTCCCCGGCCGGTCCCGCGCTCTCACAGCCGGACAAATGGCATACCAGGCACACCAGCATAACCGCGGCGGCCCATTTTTTAAGTTTTTTCACAGGGAACGATCCGCTTTTCGGCAATGTTCGTTTCATCTCAAACCGCCTTTCCCATTTCGTAGGCCCGCCGCAAAGCCGGATGCCCCCCGATCTCCCCAACGCCGCTCACACCCCCCGCAAAAACGGTTCCCGCAAGGCGCGCTTTGGGAAAGCACTCGATCCAGCCCTCAAGGCCGCTTACGGCACGGGCGTCGGTGCCGTCCCCGTCCTCTGCCGCCGCCGATAAAAAGTAAACCTCACGGAAAGCGTATCCGGCGGGATAAAGGGGGTTCGCGCGGTCGAGCATCGTTTTCATCTGCCCCGACATTTCGTAATAATAAATAGGGGTGGCAAAAACCAGCACATCGGCGGTCAGCATTTTTTGGGCAATGGTATCTGCGTCATCGCGGATCGTGCAGCGCCCGGTTTTTAGGCAGGCAAGGCAGCCCCTGCAAAAGCCGATCGTCTTATCGTACAAGCTTATCTTTTCCACTGTGCTGCCGCCGTCCCTTGCTCCCTCTATAAATGCGTCGGCCAAAGCTTCGGAATTGCCGTTTTTGCGGGGGCTGCTTGAAATAACCAAAATTTTTTTGCGCATTATGTATGTCCTCTCCTATCGTTTTGTTTTTCATCCGCTTCAGCTGCCAACAGAGCCTGTTCCAGCATGCAAAAGCTCAGGCGCATCGGCACTGTTTTGTAAGAACGACTTCGCCCTTTGCCCCGTCCAGATCCATCACGATCTCGCCGGCCTCCGGCACATGGATATGCCCGGACAGCGGGTTTTTAATGCTTACGATCGGCGCGGTGAGCGTAGCCTCCACATCGGAGCGCTCAAAGGCAAGGTCGGTATCCACCATTTCGCAGCTGATCAGCCGTAAATTTTTGCAGTAGCAAAGTGGCTGCGCACCCATGATCCTGCAATTTTCAAAGGTGACATTTTCGCTGTACCAGGCAAGGTATTCCCCCTTTACAACGCTGTTTTTCACAGTGATGTTTTTCGCGTGCCAAAAAGCGTCTTTCATATCGAACACGCAGTTTTCGAACACCGCGTCGGTGATGTACTGAAACGAGTATTTTCCCTTCATGCGAACCTTGCGGAACGTCAATCCCTCCGCGCGCATCATAAAATATTCGCTCTCGGCGGTGCAGTCCTCCATTGCAATCCCTCGCACCGACCACCCAAATTCCGGGGAAACGATCTCGCAGCCGCGCATTTTCACATCCCGGCATTCACGCAGGGCCTTGGTCCCGTGAAGCTTGGTATTGCTCATCTCCACATTTTCAGAATACCAAAGGGCCGCTCTGCATTTGTCCGTCATTTCAGAGTCTTCGACCTTTACCCCTGTATCGTGCCAAAAGGGATAACGGAGATTGAAAAAGCAGCGTTTCACCGCAATATCTCCGCCCTCTTTAAAAGCGCTTTCCCCGTCGGCCGGGCCGTCAAACGCGCAGTCGGTCACCAAAACATCCCGCACCCCATAAAGGGCTCTTTCCTCATCAAAAATTTTGTTTGTAATGGTCGTCATAAAAATCGCTCCTTTGCCTTCATCTTTCAAAATCAGTGGCTGTATCGACCGCTTTGCGCTCATTCTACAACCTGGAGTTCACTTCAAGTCAAGGGGCAATTTCATATTTTTTA
>NZ_DBGCTQ010000079.1:0-6153 GCF_048388525.1 Allofournierella sp.
ATGTTCACGCCGGTACCTTTCTGCACCGCCACAAAGCTCGCCCCCACCCCCTCGATGGTGAGCAGGTCGTTGGCCGCCTGGGGCACGGCCACCGCCATGCCCGGCTCCAGCTCCCCAGCCACCGAAATGGCGCAGCCCATATAAATATCGGCTCCCTCCACCAGGTTGGACTTCACCGTATATTCCTGCAGCGACGAGTTGAACAGCTTTTTCACCGCCTCGGTCTGCGCGCCCATGCGCCGCAGATAGGCGGCCGCCTCAAAGGTGCGCACGCCGGTGTGCAGCGCAAAATTCCGGGTGTCCAGCATGATGCCGGCCAGCATCGCTTCGGCCTCCAGGGCCGTGGGCTTTGCTCCCGGCGCGTCCACATATTGCACCAGCTCGCTCACCAGCTCGCAGGCCGAGGACGCGTAGGGCTCGTGAAAAAACAGCACCGGGTTTTCAATGTGCCCCACCGCCTTGCGGTGGTGGTCGATCACCGCCACCTGGCCGCAATGCTCAAACACATCCCTGCTTTCCAGCAGGTTCACGATGTGGGTATCCACCACCACCAAAAGGGTGCGGGGGGTCACGGTTTCCAGCACCTGGTCCGGGTGAATAAAGTCCTCGCCGAAGCCGGCCCGTTCAAATTCTTCGATCAGGTTTGCGGCCAGGGTTGCCTCCCGCCGCACCGCGATCACCGCGGGGGCGTCCATCCCTTTGCAGATGCGCAGCACCCCAATGGCGGCACCCAGGCAGTCCAGGTCGCTCATGCGGTGCCCCATGATGACCACGCTGTCCGCCTGTCGGATCAGATCGGCCAGGGCGGTGGCCAGAATGCGGCTTTTCACCCGGCTGCGCTTTTCCACGCTGCGCGACACGCCGCCGTAAAATTCAAATCCGTCCGGCGTTTTTACTGCCGCCTGGTCGCCGCCGCGGCCCAGCGCCATATCCAGCGACTGGCGGGCCATCTCCTGGCAGGCCTTGAGGTCCGCCCCGCCCCGGCCCACACCGATGGACAGGGTCACCCCCACCGCCTCGTCCAGGCTGCGCACCTTATCCAGAATGTCAAACCGCGCGGCCGCGATCTCCTTCATGTGGCGCTCTTCCACCACCGCTATGTACCGGGTGCCCGACACCCGGCTCAAAAAACCGCTGGTGCGCCCAAAATAGTTTTCCAGCGTGCGGTTGACCGCCTCCATCAGCCGCGCTTTTTCCGAATCGCGCAGGTTTGCCACCAGCTCCTGGTAGCCGTCCAGCTCAATGATCATATAAGCGGGCCGGCTGGCCGCATACTCGGCGGCCTGCACTTTCAGCGGGGTGTCGTCCACCAGATAAAGCAGCGTCACGTCCTCTTTCCCGCGCCCGGGCAGCGAACTGGCAAAAATGGTGTAGCGGCGGCCCGCCCTTTCCAGGCATTGGCCGCCGGGCAAAACGCACTGGTGCAGCTCCAGGCCCGGCAGCACCCGGTTCACCGGCTGCAGCACCGCGCCCTCCCCCGCCAAAAGCTGGCGGTCGAACGCCGCATTATACCACACCAGCGTCTTGCCGCTCAGCAGCGCCGCCGGCAGCTCCAGCTGCGCCAGGCTTGCCTGCAGCTCGCTGCCCTCAAAGGGCGCGGCGCTGACGTAAGCGGCAATGCCTTTGCGCAGCCTGCGCGCACCCAGCCACAGGGCCAGTGCAATCAGTGCCAGCAGCGGCAGCAACATCGCAAGCAGGCGCACATCGCACACGGCCACCAGCGCCGTGAGCACACAGCACAGCGCAAGCAGGCCGGCGGCCGCCACCTCCAGGGAAAACCGGGGTCTGGGATCCATAGGCAAAAGCCTCCTTTGCCGCCCAAAAAGGGCCGCTTATACTTCCATCAGGATCGGCAGGATCATGGGGCTGCGCTTGGTCTTGCGGAAAATATAAGAGGACAGGGTCTCCCGCACGCGGGTCTTCACGCTGTTCCAGTCGCGCACGTGCTCGGTGCGGCACTTTTCAAAGCACTGTACCACCAGGCGGCGGGCTTCGTCCATCAGCTCCTCGCTCTCGCGCACATACACAAAACCCCGGCTCACAAGATCTGGCCCGGCCAGCACCTGGCCCGAGCGGCTGTCCACCGTGGCCACCACGATCACCAGCCCATCCTGCGAAAGATGCCGCCGGTCCCGCAGCACCACGTTGCCCACGTCGCCCACACCCAGGCCGTCCACCATCACTGCGCCCGCTGGCACCGGTTCGCCCAGCTCCAGCCCGTCCGCGGAAAGGCGGATGTCCTGCCCGATCTCGGCAATGTGGATGTTCTTCGGGGGAATCCCCAGGCTCTCGGCGGTCATGGCATGCTTTTTCAGCTGCTTGTACTCGCCGTGCACCGGCAGGAAGTATTGGGGCGCGGTGAGGGTCAGAATGAGCTTTTGCTCCTCCTGGCAGGCGTGGCCGGACACATGCACGTCGTACATGGATTCATAAATGACCTCAGCCCCCAGCAGAAGCAGGCCGTTCACCACCTTGGTCACCATTTTTTCGTTGCCCGGAATGGGCGTGGCCGAGATGATGATAAAATCGCCGGGGCCCACCCGCACATTGCGGTGGCTGGCGCTGGCCATGCGCGACAGGGCGCTCAGCGGTTCGCCCTGGCTTCCGGTGGTGATCAGCACCACCTTTTCGGGCGGGTATTTGTTCAGCTGCTCAATGTCGATCAGCACCCCGTCCGGCGCGTGCAGATACCCCAGCTCCAGGGCCATCTGTGTGTTGTTGGCCATGCTCCGGCCCGACACCGCCACCTTGCGGCCGTTTTCCACCGCCAGGTCGATGATCTGCTGGATGCGGTACAGGTTCGAGGCAAAGGTGGCAATGATGATGCGCTGTTTGTCCGCCTTGCGAAACAGGCCCGCAAAGCTTTGGGCCACCTTTTTTTCGGTGGCGGTAAAGCCCGGCCGCTCTGCGTTGGTGGAATCGCTCAGCAGTGCCAGCACGCCCCGCCTGCCGTACTCGGCAAAAGCGGGCAGGTCGGTGGGGCCGCCGGTCAGCGGGGTGTAGTCGATCTTAAAGTCGCCGGTCTGAAGGATCACGCCCGCCGGGCAGTCGATGGCCAGCGCCACGGCGTCCGGGATGGAATGGTTCACATGGATGGGTTCAATGGTAAAACAGCCCAGCTTGAACTTGCGGCGCGCGTTGATCTCAATGAGCTTGGTGCGGCCCAGCAGGCCGTGCTCCTCCAGCTTGTTTTTGATCAGCCCAATGGTGAGCCGCGTGGCGTAGATGGGCAGGTTGACCTGTTTCAAAAGGTAGGGCAGCGCGCCGATGTGATCCTCGTGGCCATGGGTGATGACCACGCCCTTGATCTTGTCCTTATTCTGCACCACATACCCAAAATCCGGAATCACAAGGTCCACGCCGAACATGTCGCTGTCCGGAAAAACGAGGCCGCAGTCCACGATCATCATATCGCCCTGGCACTCGTACAGGGTAATGTTTTTGCCCACCTCCCCCAGGCCTCCCAGGGGAATAATGTGCACCGGCACCGCGGGCGCGCCGGGCTTCTGGGCCGGCTTCGCGCCCTGGGGGCGGCGGCTTTTTTGGTAGAACGGCTTGCGCCGGGCGGGCGCTTTCTCGCCCCCGGCTGCCGCGGCGCGGGGCTGCGGCGCTTTTTTACTGGTCTGGGTTTCCTTTTCGCTTGTCTGGTTCATTTGTTTCCTCCGTAAAATCGGTGCGCCGAACAGGCCTTCCAGTCCCGGAAGGTCCCTTCTGCCGCACAAAATGTTCGTTTGACGTATGTAGGCTAAAAAGCCCGCCGGGTGGGTCTTGCGGTTCTCACCGCCTGGGGCACGAAAGGTCCATTTGTTCAATGCGACCGGGCCCTTTGCTAAAAAACGCACTCGTTTCAGGCCGGGGCAAACTATCCCAACCTAAAGATAAAGTTATTATACCGCTGGTTATCGGTAATTGTCAACAAAAAAGCAGCCGTCGTCCTAAACAGTATAGCCAAAAAAAGTGCGTTTCAACCCACTTGCCGGGCCGCTGCAAACCCGGTATAATAATAAAAAACATCAACAAAAGCCCGGCCCTGCCGGGCGGAAGGACAGGCATGAAAGAGATCGAGATTTTTACCGACGGCGCCTGCAGCGGCAACCCCGGCCCTGGCGGCTGGGGCGCGGTGCTTCGCTATAAGCAACACGAAAAGGAGCTCTCGGGCGGCGAAGCCGAGACCACCAACAACCGCATGGAGCTCACCGCCTTCCTCCGTGCCCTGGAAGAGCTGAAAGAGCCCTGCCGCATCACCCTGTGCAGCGATTCCAAATATGTAATCGACGGGCTGCAAAAGGGCTGGGCCAAGGGCTGGCGCGCCCGGGGCTGGAAAAAGGCCGATAAATCCCCCGCCCTGAACCCGGATCTGTGGGCCCGGCTTCTGGAGCTGGCCGAGCCTCACACCATCACCTACAAGTGGATCAAGGGGCATGCCGGCCACCCGGAGAACGAGCGGTGCGACCGGCTGGCGGTGGCCCAAAGCAAAAAATACGGCGGAAGGCAGGCATAATCCCACAAATAAAGAAGCCCTCCGGCCGCAGAAATGCTTCTGCGGCCGGAGGGCTTCTTTTGCGCTCAAAACGGCTCAGCCTTCAAATACCAGATCAAACGCGGGCTTGTCGGCCGGCGCCGCGCTGTGCTCCATCACAAACCCGCGGTAGGTGTCGTACAAAAGGCTCAGCGGGTAGGCCGGCTGCTTGGTGTAGCGGTACATATTGATGCCGTTGATAAGGATCGGCTCCCCTCCATCCCACACAATGAGCAGGCTCACATCCCTCCCGAACAGGGCGGCCAGCACCGGCTGCGGTGCCTGGGCGCTGGCGCCCGCGTCCACTTTCACCAGGGTTGCGTCCCCACTGCTTTCCAGCAGGGTTTGCACCCCATCCCAAAATTCCGCTTCACTCAGGGGCGCTGGGCTGGGCGCCGGGGCCGGCGAAGGGGTCGGGGTTGCCGCAGTGGATGCCGCAGGAGGCGCGGCGCCGGAGGCCGGGCTGTTTACCTGGCTGGCCGCCGGCTGGTCAATGCGCCCTTTTAATGCGGCCGCCCCCGCATACACCGCGCCTATCACGCATAACACAATCAGAGCCGCGGCCAAAGGGCGCCACCACTGCCGCCTGCGGTAAAGCACTCCGTCCGACCGGCGGATGGCGTCGGTCCGCTTTCGGGGCTTTGTGCCCGACAAAGCCGCCAGGCTGGTCTGGGGTGCCGGGCCAGCCGCAGAAGGCTCTTTTGCCGCCTGGGGCACGGGCTGTACAGCCGCCTGTGCGCCCGGGAGCACAGGCGGCTCCGACCGCTGTGCTGCTGGTGCCTTTTGGGGCGTTTCTGCAGCCTGCCTGGGGGCAGGCTGGGGGCCTGCGGCAGACGGCCGGGCGTCCCTCGCAGCCGCCCGGCCAGGCTGCACGGCGGGGCACTGGCTTTTACCTTGTCTTCTTTTCTTTCTGCTCGTGCGCTTTTTTTCGTTTTTCTTTGCCACTGCGGCACCTCCATATTGGCGATTTTTATCAATTATACACCTTTAAGTAATAAATTTCAAATTACTTTCAGTAAATTGTCTTTTATTCTTGGGAAACATAAAATTAAAACCACGGGTGGAGGTGATCGCATGAAAAAGGAACAGAATGTGGAGATCGGCCGGCGGGTGCGCGCCGCCCGGGCCCGCCGTGGCCTTACCCGCGAGAAACTGGCCGAGCAGCTGGATCTCTCCACGCTGTTTTTGAGCTATATCGAGTGCGGTCAGAAGGGCATGTCACTGTCCACCTTCACCAACCTTTGCCGCGTTCTGAACGTTTCAGCCGACGAATTGCTGTTCGGCCCTGCGCACGCGGCGCAAACCTCCGACGCCCATCGGCTGTTGGAGCGCATGGATCCTGGGTACCTGCCCCTGGCGGCCGGTGCCCTCGCCCTTGTGGAGCAAGCGGCGGAGGCCGGTGAGGAAAAGGGCCGTTTGTGCCGCAAAAAGATAACGGGGGAGGAAACCTGATTTCCTCTCCCGTTTTTTGATTGCGTTTGGCCCCAAAATCCTTTATAGTAAAAGTGTAAAAAGAACAAACACGCAAAGGAGCATTTTCCATGAGCGATATTTTGTTTCCCGGCGAACAGTTTTCCACCTATGAAGAACAGGACAAGGTCCTGGTGGGCCTTTCCGGCGGGGTCGACAGTGCC
>NZ_DBGCTQ010000080.1:0-17281 GCF_048388525.1 Allofournierella sp.
CCTCGCCGAAGCTGAAGCCCTCCACCGAAAGGCCCGCCTCCACCCGGTCCAGCAGGCCCTGGCAGCGCTTGCGCACCCGCAGGATGCGCGCCGGCTCCTGGCTGCGCAGCGCCTCGCCGAAGGCCTGCGCCGCCTGGGCGATCACATCCCGCGTTTCGCCCAATGCCTCTTCCCACAGGCGCTCGGCCCGTGCCAGCACCAGGCGGTTTTCCTCCTGGTCGCGGGGGTGGATCTTAAGGCCCTGCAATTGGGCCAGCCGCTTTTTGGCCTCCGCCTCGGTCATGCCGCTGCCCCTGCCCACCAGCACGGTGCTGATGGTCTTTTGGGTGGAAAGGCTCTTGGCCTCCACCTCCAGAATCCCGTTGATGTCGTAAGTAAAGCGCACCGCCGCGCCCTCCTTGCCCGCCGGGGCCGGGGGCACGGGCAGGTCCAGCTCGCCCAGCTTCAGGTTGTCCCTGCAATACATGGCGTCGCCCTGGTACACCTGGATCCGCAGGCGGTCCTGCCCGTTGGAAACAGTGTAGTAATTTTCCACCTTGCTGGTGGGCAGAGCGCTGTTGCGCTCAATGATCGGGCTCATCAGCAGGTTGTCCTCATCCGTGGGGTTGTGCACTCCCACCCCCAGCGTAAAGGGGCAGATGTCGGTGAGCACCATCTCCTTCAGGTTTTCCTCCCGCGCCTTCATGGCCGCATACAATCCCGCGCCCTGGGCCACCACCGTGTCCGGGTGCCCGGCGTCCAGCAGCTGGCTGCCCAAAAGGTGGTTCAGGTACTGGCGCACCACCGGCATTTTGCAGCTGCCCCCCACCGGCACCACGCCCTTCAGCTCCTCCGCGGAAATTCCGCTGTCCTTCAGGGCCTTTTGCAGCGGGGCGCGCATGCGGCTGAACAGTGTGGCGGCCCCCTCAATGAGCTTTTGCCCCGTCAGCCCCATCGAGCCCTCCAGCCCGGGCAGGTCCAGCACCATCATCGCCATGGGCGACTCGGTCAAAGTGCGCTTGCATTGTTCTGCCTGCGCCAGCAAAATGGCCTTTTTCTCCGGGGGCAGCCCGCCATAGTCAATGCCGTTCTGCTGGCAGTACATGTGGGCGATGGCCGCGTCAAAATCGTTGCCGCCAAGCTGGTTGTCACCGCTTACGGCCAAAATGTTCACCACGTTTTCAAAGCAGTCCACCACCGAAACATCCAGCGTGCCGCCGCCAAAATCATACACCAGAAACGCGGCGTCCCCCTGGGCGGGGTCATAGCAGGCAAGGGCGGCGGCGCTGGGCTCGTTGATGAGCCGGTCCACCTTCAATCCCGCCAGCATGCCCGCCCGCTTGGTGGCCGCACGCTGCCGGTCGGTAAAGTAAGCGGGCACGCTCACCACAGCCTCCTCCACCGCTTCGCCCAAAAAGGCCTCCGCGTCCTCCTTCAGGCGGCGCAGCACCAGCGCCGAGAGCTCCTCCGGGCTGAACAGCTTCTGGTCCAGCAAAAATTGCCGGGTGGTTCCCATGCTGCGCTTAAACGCGGCGGCCGTGCGGCCGGGGTGGGTGATGAGCCGCTCCTTTGCGGCCTGCCCCACCAGCACGGTGCCGTCCTCGTCCATGCTCACCACGCTGGGGGTCAATACCTCGCCGAAGGCGTTGGGGATCAGCTGGCAGCGGCCTCCCCGATACACAGCCGCCAGGCTGTTGGTGGTTCCAAGATCAATGCCAATAATGGGCATAACGTATGTTCAAACCTCTCTTTGTTTAATGCTGTGCAATAAAAATTCATCCGCGCCGGAGCCTATTCCAGCCCGATCCGCGCCGCGTATTCCTCAATGAGCTCCCGCTCAAGGAACGGAGTCTTCTCGCCCATGCGGTCCCGGTAAGCCTCATGCCCCTTGCCGATCACCGCGATCAGATCGCCCTCCCGGGCGTGATCCAGCGCATAGTGGATGGCTTCCAGCCGGTCCGGGATCTCCACGTACGGCACGTCGGCCCGGCCCTGCGCAATGCCCACCTTGATGTCGGCAATGATATCCTCCACCCGCTCAAAGCGGTTGTTGTCCTCGGTCAGGATCAAAAAGTCCGCCATTTTGCTGGCCACCTCGCCCATGCCGTAACGGCGCAGGCGGCTCCGGTCGCCTCCGCAGCCAAACAGCACCACCAGGCGTTTGGGGTGGTACGCCCGCAGGGTGGACAGCAGATTCTCAGCGCCCGACTCATTGTGGGCAAAATCGATCAGCACGGTGAACTTTTTGCTCACCGGCACGATCTCCACCCGGCCCTTTACCGTCAGGCGCTCCAGCCCTTCCAGAATCGCCTTCCGCTCCAGGCCCAGCACCCGGCCCACCGCAATGGCGGCCAGGCTGTTGTACACGGTGAATTCGCCCGGCATGTTCACCTTCACGTCCATCGTTTCCGTGCCCGTCACCCGGTAAGAGATGCCCAAAAAATGTTCCGAGCGTTCCAGCCGCATGTCCGTGCCCTGAAACTCCACCCCTTCGTGCATTCCGTACGTCACCAGCCGGCAGGTGTGCCCCGCCAGCAGGGTGTTGCAGTTTTTGTCGTCCCAGTTCACCACGCCCACGTCGCACCGGCGGAACAGCTGCCCCTTCCAGGCCCGGTATTCCTCAAAACTGGCATGCTCGCCCGGGCCGCCGATGTGATCCGGGTAAAGATTGGTGAACACGCCCACATCGTAATGGATGCCGGTCACCCGGTCCATCATCAGCCCCTGGCTCGACACCTCCATCACCACGCTGTCGCATCCGGCCGCCAGCATCTCGCTGAACATCTTCTGCAGCTCATAACTCTCGGGGGTGGTGTTGATCAGGGTGTGGCCCACCTGGCCGTAAGCCACGCCGTTTGTTCCAATGATCCCGCAGCTGCGCCCCGCGGCCAGCAGCACCGAGCGGATCATGTGGGCGGTGGTGGTTTTGCCCTTGGTCCCGGTCACCCCGATCATGGTCATACGCTTTGCGGGGTTGCCGAAAAAGTTGCAGCTCATCAGCGCCAAAGCCCGCCGGCTCGATGGCACCTGGATCACCGTCACCCCCTGGGGCGTCTCCTCCAGCTTGTGCTGGATCACCAGCACCCCGGCGCCGCTCATCACCACGTCGGCGGCGTAGTCGTGGCTGTCGCGGGTGGTTCCCACAATGCACACAAAGGCCACCCCGATCTGTACCTTGCGGGAATCGTACACGATGTCCCGCACCTCGGCGGAAAGGTCTCCCTGCACCAGGGTGTACTCCACACCCTCCAAAAGCTGTTCCAGTTTCATTCAATAGCCCCCCTCTTTGCCTTGTTTATCGCTTTACAAAGTACTCGTCGTACCAGGTAAGGAACATGAATACGCACCAGATCTGGCGCCAGTTGTCCCGCTTGCCGCTCACGTGCTGATCCAGCAGCTTTTCCAGGCGCTTTGTGTTGAAGAACTGCGCCGCCGCCTCGCTGGTAAAAGCCTTGCGCACAATGGCGGCGTATTTTTCCTGCCGCAGCCAGGCCCGCACCGGCACCGGGAAGCCCAGCTTTTTTTTGTCGGCCGTCTTTTCCGGGATCTCCCGCGCCGCGGCGCCCCGCAGCGCCAGCTTTGTGTTTGCGGCGCTGGCCCTGCATTCCACCGGGATACGGCGCGCCGTCTCAAACACCTCTTTGTCCAAAAAGGGCACCCGCAGCTCCAGGCTGTTGGCCATGCTCATCTTGTCGGCCTTCAGCAGGATATCCCCCACCATCCACAGGTGCAGGTCGGTGTACTGCATCCGGGTCACCGGGTCCTGGCCCTTCGTCTTTTCAAAATACGGGCGGGAAAGGTCGGTGGGCTTCACCCTCCCGGTGTAGCGGCGCAGCAGCTTTTTTTTCTGCCGTTCCCCCAAAAGGTTTGTGTTGCCGATGTAGCGCTCCTCCAAAGGCTTTGCGCGCCGCACCAAAAAGTTCACGCCCCGTACCGGGGGCAGCTTTTCCGCCGCCCAGCCCACCGCGCGCCGCAGCACCGCGGGCACCCGGTCATACCAGCTCACGGTAAAGGGTTCCTTATAAATGTTGTAGCCGCCGAAAAACTCGTCGGCCCCCTCGCCCGAAAGGCACACCTTCACCTGCTTTGCGGCCTCCCGGTTCACAAAATACAGTGCCACGCTGGCCGCGTCGGCCAGGGGTTCGTCCATGTGGTACTGGATCTTGGGCAGGTTCTGCCAATACTCCTCCGGCTCGATGCGGTAGGCGTAGTTTTCCACCCCCAAAAACTTGCTGAAGCCGGCCGCGTAGTCGGTCTCATCGTACTGCTTGTCGGCAAATCCCACGGTAAAGGTCTTATCCACATGGGCCAGGTGGGCCATATAGCTGGAATCCACGCCGGACGAGAGGAACGAGCCCACCTCCACGTCGCTGATCTTGTGGGCCGCCACGCTCTCTGCCATTTTATGTTGGATCTCGGTCTCCCAGTCCTCCAGCGTGCGGCTGCCGTCCGGCTCAAAGCTTGGCTCCCAGTAGCGGCGCACGGTCGCTTCGCCCCCTTTCCAGCGCAGGAAGTGGGCGGGCGGCAGCTTTTTCACCCCCTCAAAAAAGGTGTTCTCCCCCGGGGAATACTGGTAGGTCAGATACAGCTCCAGCTGGCTCTCGTTGAGCTTTTTTTCAAAACCCGGGTGGGGCAAAAAGCTCTTGATCTCGCTGCCGAACAAAAACTCGCCCCGCCCGTTCTGGTAATAATAAAAGGGCTTGATGCCAAAATGGTCCCGGGCGCAGAAAAGGCTCTTGTCCTTTTCGTCCCACAGGGCAAACGCAAACATGCCCCGCAGCCGGGCCAGCATCCCCTCGCCCCACTCCTCGTAGCCGTGCAGCAGCACCTCGGTGTCTGAGTGGTCGGTTGCAAACACGTGCCCTGCCTCTGCCAGTTCCCCCCGCAGCTCCATAAAATTATAGATCTCGCCGTTGAACACAACGGCCAGGGTCTTATCCTCGTTGAACATGGGCTGGGTGCCGCCCGCAAGGTCGATGATCGACAGGCGCCGGTGCCCCAGGGCCACGTCGTCGGCGTAATATTCGCCCGCGCCGTCCGGCCCCCGGTGGGCAATGGCGGCGGTCATGGCCTTCAAGATTTTTTGTTTATCGCTTCTGCGGCCGGTAAAGCCTGTAATTCCACACATACGCTCTCTTTTCCCTTCCCTGTCGGCGGTTTTTCCCAAAAGGGTACAAAACCCCAATATGTAGTTTATTATACTACAATATTGCCCAGTTTAAAAGGGGGCCGCCCGGTTTGACAACCCCGCCCCGAAAGAAGTAAAATAAGCAGGAATACAAAAGCAAGGGATGGATGAAGCGATATGGCAGATTTTCTTCCGGTGCTCCTGGGCAGCGATGCGAACGTTTACGGCATGGCCCGCAGCTTTTACATGGAATACGGCGTCACCAGCCTCGCCATCGGCAAGGGCCGCCTTGCCCCCACCGCCAACTCAAAGCTGGTGCAGATGGCCGTGGTGGAGCCCTGTCTGGAAAACGACGAGGTGTTCCGCCGCACCCTCACGGATTTTGCCCATGCGCATCCCGGCAAAACGCTGGTGCTGGTGAGCTGCGGCGACAATTACACCGGCCTGATGGCCCGCAGCCGCGCGGCGCTGGAGCCCTTTTATAAGTTCGCCTGCCCCACCCCTGAGCTGGTGGAACAGCTGGACACCAAGGAATTTTTCTATCATGCCTGCCGGGCGCACGGCCTGTCCTATCCCCAGACCTTTGGCTGCACCAACCAGAACTACAAAACCGTGGAGCTGCCCTTCGCTTTCCCCTGCATCATCAAGCCCTCCAACAGCGTGGCCTACTGGAACTGCCGCTTCCCCCACAAAAAAAAGGTCTTTGTCGCCTACAACAAGGAAGAATTCAACGCCATCACCGCCGCCATCTACTCCTCCAGCTATCAGGACAACCTGGTGCTCCAGGAATACATCCCCGGCGACGACAATTGCATGCGGGTGCTGAACTGCTATTCCGGCCTGGACCACAAGGTAAAGCTCATGGCCCTGGGCCGCCCCCTGCTGGAGGAACAAACCCCCGAGGGCATCGGCAACTACGCCGCCATCCTCTCCATCAAGGACGAAGAACTGATGCAGCGCATGAAGTCCTTCCTCGAGGACGTGGGCTGGGAGGGCTTTTCCAACTTCGACATGAAGTACGACGCGCGTGACGGCCAGTATAAATTGTTTGAGATGAATCCCCGCCAGGGGCGCTCCAGCTTTTTTGTCACCGCCAGCGGCTACAATCTGGCCAAATGGCTGGTGGAGGACGTGGTGGAGCACAAATCCCAGGGCCTCACCATCGCCGACGCCGAGCATCTGTGGATGATCGCCCCCGCGGGCATCCTGCGGCGCTATTTAAAGGACGAAGCGCTTTTGGCCGAGGCAAAGCGCCTGATGCGGCAGGGCAAGGTGAGCCATCAGCTGTTCTGCAAAGAAGACGCGGGCCTCAAGCGCCGGGTGTGGTATATCAAAAACCAGCTCAACAACTTCCGCAAATACAAGCGCTATTTCGGCAACAAGGGCCTGGTGGACTGACGCCCCGCGGCCCCGCCCTGCGCGGGGCCGGCCTCAAACCTATAAAAAGGAGCAGCTATGTGTGGATTCGTGGGCTTTGCCAGTGCAAAGCATAACGCCGAAGAGGCAAAAAAGACCGTCAAGGCCATGGCCGACCTGATCGCCCATCGCGGGCCGGACGGCGAGGGCTTTTATGTGGACGACCGGGCGGCCCTGGGCCACCGGCGGCTTTCCATCATCGACCTTGCGGGCGGCGCCCAGCCCATGTTCAACGAGGACGGCAGCCTTGTGATCGTCTACAACGGCGAAGCGTACAATTTTATGGAGCTGCGCGAGCAGCTCATCGCCGCCGGGCACACCTTTGCCACCCAGTCGGACACCGAGGTCCTGCTGCACGGCTACGAAGAGTGGGGCAAGGGCCTGCCCGCCAAGCTCCGGGGCATGTTCGCCTTTGTGATTTGGGACAAAACCACCGGCACCCTGTTCGGCGCACGGGATATCTTCGGCATCAAGCCCTTTTATTACTACCAGAACGAACAGGGCGAATTTTTGTTCGGCAGCGAGATCAAGAGCTTTTTGCCCCACCCGGGCTTCAAAAAAGAGCTCAACGAGGAGCGCCTTCCCGAGTACCTCTCCATCGAATACATCCCCAACGAAGAAACCATGTTCAAGGGCGTGTACAAGCTGCCCGGCGCCCACATGTTCACTTGGCACGCCGGCAGCCTGGAGATCGAGCGCTACTACAACATCTCCTATCACATCGACGAGGGCAGGACCCTCGCCGAGTGGGAGGCCGCCATCACCGAAACCTTTTCCAACAGCGTGGCCGCGCACCAGATCGCGGATGTGGAGGTCGGGTGCTTTTTGTCCTCCGGCGTGGATTCCAGCTTTGTGGTGAACGAGGTCGCCAAGGGTACCCCCAGGGTCAAGAGCTTCAGCGTGGGCTACGAGGAAGAAAAATATTCCGAGCTTCCCTACGCGCAGGCGTTCAGCAAGGAGATCGGGGTCCCCAGCATCGCCAACAAGGTGAGCGCCGACGAATTTTTCCAGGCCAACCAGACCATCCAGTGGTATCTCGACGAGCCCATGCCGAATCCCAGCGAGGTGCCGCTCTACTTCCTCACCCAAAACGCGGCCAAATACGTCAAGGTGGTGCTCTCGGGCGAGGGGGCGGACGAACTGTTCGGCGGCTACCCGCTCTACTGCGCGGGCCGGTATTTCAGCGGCTATGCAAAGCTGCCCCGCCCGCTGCGCAAAGCCGCCGCGGCGCTGGCCAAAAAGCTGCCGGATTTCAAGGGCAAAAACTTCGTCCTGCGCGGCGCGCAGGAGCCCTGGCAGCGCTGCATGCGGGCTAATTACGTGTTCGCCACACCCGCCGAGCGGGACAAATACCTGAAAAAGCACTACCACGACAAAACCCCCGAAGAGTTTTTCAAGCCCTACTTTGACCAGGTGCAGGGCCTCGACGAGCCCACCCAGCTGCAATGGGTCGACATGCACACCTGGATGCTGTACGACATCCTGTTAAAGGCCGACCGCATGAGCATGGCCAACAGCCTGGAGCTGCGGGTGCCCTTCCTCGACCGGGAAATGCTCGAGCTCGCGCTCTCCATCCCCAGCCGGTACCGGGCGGGCAAAAGCGAGACCAAGATCGCCCTGCGGGGGGCGGCCTTAAAGCAGCTGCCCGAAAGTGTGGCAAAGCGCAAAAAGCTGGGCTTCCCGGTGCCCCTGAACGACTGGCTGCGCCAGGATAAATACTATAACATGGTGCTCGAAAAGTTCGAGGGCCCGGTGGCCGCGCAGTTTTTCAACGTGCCCGAGCTTGTGCGCCTGCTGAACGAGCACAAGGCCGGCAAAAACGGCGGCATGACAAAAATATGGAGCTTTTACAGCTTCATCCTTTGGTACGAGCAGTTTTTTGTGCTGCGCTGACCAGGCCTGGCACCGCACCTTTTCCCTCTCATCGGTTCGTCCCCAAAATAAGGACTTACAGCAGAGCGCCAACCTGTTGATCTGCGACTGCAAGGCGATATTTACCGATAGATCCACCGGCAGCCAAATCTGAAACAGCTCTTTCACGAGGGCGTTTCATCGCCATTTAAGCTTATACCAAAAAGATGAGATAGATATTTCCTTTGGGGAAATCCATCTCATCTTTTATTGTTTTATTTTGGCATTTTATGGTGAGACTCAACATTTCACTTTGTGGCAGAGCGATTAACAAAGTATCACTTTTTAACGGCATTTTGCGCAACAGCTCTTTTCAACTGCTTGACATACCTGGAGTATCGATGTATAATCAAAGCATAGACAGTCTATGCTTTCGAGAAGGAGGATTTACCCAATGGATCAAACTTTTACCACCGGCAGCAATACGCTGCTGGTGTTGGGTCTGCTGCTGGAAAAAGACCGCTACGGCTACGAGATCATTGCCGAATTGGCGCGGCGCAGCCAACAGGCTTTTTCATTGCAAGAGGGCACCCTGTATCCCTTGCTTCACAATCTCGAAAAGCGTGGGGCCGTGGAATCTTATACCGCAAGGATCGCCGGCGGCCGCCCCCGCAAATACTATCGCATCACCAAGACCGGCGCACAGCTTTATCGGCAAAAGCATTCCGATTGGCTCACCTATGTAACTGCCGTGAACAAGACCTTGGAGGGATTACAGCATGAGCCCTGCCACGATTTTTAAGCAGTATACCCAAGCCGCCTGCAGTCATGTCCATGAGCGGTCGATCCGGCCGTCCATCCGGGCGGAACTTGAAGCCCATCTGGAAGAGAAAGCCGAGTTTCTGCAGCACTCTGGTCTTTCGGCTGAGGCTGCGGCGCGCCGTGCTGTTCAGGAAATGGGCTCTGCCGATGAATTGGGTGGCCGTTTGGCGCAGGCCTACCGGCCCGCTTCGCTGACCGTATATGCAGCCGTCGTTCTCCTCTATGCGTGTTTGGGGTTTTCGGCCATGTTCCTGGTAAACCGCGGGATCACCGGCGGCGGTGTCGGCCTTCTGCCCCAGCCTTTTGCTCTCTCACCAGGGCATTTGGCGGTGCGCGCGGCGGTCTCATTTGGCGTAATTTTCATTTCTTGGGGCCTGGCCTGCTTTTTAAATTATGGTTTGCTGCTGCGCCGCGCTTTTGGGGCAGCCCTGCTTGGCCTGTCGCTCGCCCTTGCCGCCGCTCTTCTCAGCCTGCTGCCGGGCAGCGCTTCGGTTTCTATCGCCCATTGGCTGTTTTCGTTTGGGTATTTTGTGCTATGCCTTTTATCTGCTTATGTAAAAGGCGGCCGGTGGTCTTTGCCGATCCTCTGGGGCGGCGGCCTTCTGCTTTGCGCCGGTTATGCCGCATTCACACAACACGCGGGCGCGCTTACCCTTTTTCTCCTCACCCTGTGCCTCGTCTCGCTGCTGGCTTTTTTAAAGCGAAAGGCGGCCTTTTCCCTCAAAGGCGTTACCGCCCTGGCGCTGCCGGCGCTTCTTCTTTGCGCGGCACTTCTGTTCGGCCCGGCGGCGGCCCACGGTGCGCCTGCCGCCGCTTCCGTCGGTTATTGGTCTCCTGGTTACAACAGTACCCTGTCACGTCAGCTCCTGTCCCACGCATCCCTCCGGGGGCCTGCCCAATTCTCCGCAGAGGAATACCGCCGCCTGATCCTGCAGCGTTACGACCTGCAAAGCTACCAAACCCTCTTCCAAAACGGCCCGCATACCCCGGCCTATCAGTCCTACCAGGCCGAGCGGGATGCCTTGTTGGATGCCCCTTCTCACCAATATCTTCAAAACCTGCTGCCCGAACACGTTCAGCAGGACTATCTGTTTCTTTATATCGCACTGCGTTATGGCCTTGTGCCCGCAGGGGTCTTGGTATGTGCCATGGGGCTTTTGCTCTTTTTTCTTCTCATCCGCGCGGCCACCTGCCACCAACCGACTGCCTTTTATCTTGCCACAGGCTGCGCGTCCTTCCTTCTGCTTCAATTTTTGCTCTACTGCCTAGAAAACCTGGGTCTTGCCCCTGGCCTGAGCACCGGGCTGCCCTTCGTCAGCTGGGGTCGCGCGTCTCTTAGCGCCAGCCTAGGGGAACTTTTTGTTCTTTTCTCCTGCCTGCGCTTTGATTTTTCCATCGACGAGATAGAGTATCTGGCACCGTTGCCAAACAAAGTAAAAGGATAAGGTGGTTCCAATGAGCTAAAAGCACGCGCCATTACTTTTTCATTCAGAAGTACGTCCCAACTAGTCCCAACTAATCTTTCTCATGTGCAAACTGTCCTCTAAACTGAAAAAGCTGTGGGCGGTCCCTTTTTCCAGGGGCCGCCCACAGCTTTTTCAGGGTCCTTCCGGGCCGCTTTTTTCTATTCCCCGCTCTCCACCCGCTGCACCTCTTCCAGCAGCTGGCTGCGCTTGGTCACGTCCGCCTTCTGGAAAATGTTGTGCAGGTGCACCTTCACCGTCCCCAGCGAAATGCACAGCGTCTCGCTGATCTGCTGGTTCGATCTTCCCTCGATCACCAGCTCCAGCACCTCCCGCTCCCGCCCGGTCAGATCATACGCGGCGGCAAACCTCTGCCCGGGGGCGGCCTTCGCCCCTTCCGCCGGGGCCGCCGCCAGCAGCGCCTGCCTGCGGCCCGTGTAAGCAAGGCCCGCAAAGGCCATCACAATGCTCATCAATTCCAAAAAAAGCCGCCGCTGGCTGATCACGTTCAACAGGCTCGACAGGCTCAGCTGCGGAAACACGTACCACAGCGCGTACTCCGCGGCCGAGAGCCCCATCATCACCCCGCAGCCCCAGCACAGCCTGCGCCAGCCCTTCCGCTCGTTTTCGGGCACCGCCGGCCCCAGCCGCGCACCGGCCAGCAGCATCTGCCCCACACCGATGGCGATCAGCAGGGTGTTCTGCGCCACCGCCAGCACCGGGTTTTCCTGGCCGGCCCCCGCGGCGGCGGCCATGCACATGGAAAACACGAACCACCAGATGCAGGGTGTGTACCCCACTTCCAGCCCCCGCAGGTTGTGCGAGATCATATAGTAGCTGAAAATGATCGCCATGTTCACGCCCACCGCCAAAAAGGTGCTGGGCGCAAACACGCTGCTGTAGCTGGCCGAGAGCTTGTCCACAAACTCGGCCAGATAGTACAGCATATCGTCCACGATAAACACAAGGAACATGACCATCAGCCAAAAATCCAGCTTCCGGCGCCCCTTGCTCCACAAAAGCCCAAACGCCTGGGCGTTCAGCGCAAACAGCAGGATCAGCAGGATGTTGTATAAAAAAATCGCCACCTCCATCCCCATCTCCCCCTTTCGCTGCGCTCATTTGCCTGGTCTGTACCCCATTATACTATAAACCGCCCCCCGGGGCAATTCGCACAGGGCACAAGTTTTCGCTTCGACAAATTTTGCATTTGGTCATTTCGCTGTACATCTTGCACAATTCATCACAGATTTCATTTTACAATCTGTCTAAGGTTTATAAAGATATACCCCTCAAAACGTCAAAGTTATAGCAAAGTTTATTGAAAACCCGCCGCCAAACGGGCTATAGTGAGGGCACGGAAAGCGCCGGGCAAGCCCCGGCTCCCCCCTTTGGCAAAGCAGCGCTGCCGTGGTATCGTGGGCAGGCTGATTGTGAATTTTTATGTGAGGTGAAGTGAAACATGTCCGAAACAAATCAAGCGCCCGCCGCGGCGGTGGATACCAGCCGCGAGCTCGGCACAAAGCCCGTCGGTCAGCTGTTTTTAAAATACAGCCTGATCACCCTGGTAGGCATGGCCGCCCAGATCATCATGGTCATTCTGGAAGGCATCATCATGGGCAACGGCCTGGGGGCCCACGGCCTTGCCGTCATCAGCATCATCATGAGCATCGAGACCCTCAACCTGGCCCTGGGCGGCGCCCTGGGCTTCGGCGTTTCCACCCTGGCCGGCGTCCGGCTCGGCAACGGCGATAAAGAGGGCGCGGCCAAGGCGTTCAGCCAGGGCTTCTGGTTCAGCGCCTACTTTATCGTCACCGTCTCCGTGCTGTTCGCCATCTTCGCGCCCCAGCTCGCGGTTTTCCTGGGCGCCACCCCCGACCTGATGGCCGACACCACCCTCTTTATCCGCCTGTTCATGATCCTTTATCCCTTCTGCATCCTGGGCCAGATGCTCTGCTCCATGGCCCGTGTGGATGAAAAGCCGGGTCTTGCCACCTGGGCCGCCACCGGCAGCGCCGTGCTGGCCATCGCCTATCTGTACTTTGCCGTGTTCATCATGCACTGGGGCGTGGCCATGACCGCGTTCTACTACGGCATCTCCATCGGCGCCTGGTTCCTGGTGATCTTCTACTTTGTGGGCAAGGGTGGCAGCAAGGTGTTCAAGGTCCGCAAGGCCGACATGAAGCTGGACTTCTCCATTGTAAAAGAGGTCGTAAAGCTGGGTCTGCCCATGTTCCTGGTGCAGGCGGCCACCAGCGTGTACACCATTGTGGTGAACAACTCCCTGGGCAGCTACGGCGGCGACCTGAACATCGCCGCGTTTTCGGTCATCAACGGCTATGTGGTCTACATGATCACCATGGTCTGCACCACCGCCACCTACGGCCTGCAGCCCGTGGCCAGCTACAACTACGGCGCGGGCAGCTACAAGCGGCTGCGCAAGTTGCTGGGCTTCTCCATGCTCACCACCTTCGGCGCGCTGGCCGTGTGCTGCGGCGTGTTCGCCCTGTTCTCCGGCCCCGTGTGCACCCTGTTCTGCGGCGGCGACGTGGAGCTGGCGGCCCTCGCCACCAGCTGCACCCGCATCGTGCTGCTGGGCTGCTCCTTCGGCCTGATGGCCCAAATGATGTCCACCTACTTCCTCAGCGTGGACAAGATCCTCCTCTCCAACATCATGGGCGTGTGCCGCTACCTGTTCTTCGCCATCCCCGCCGTGCTCATCATGAGCCGCACCCTGGGCATCACCGGTGTGTGGTGGGCGCAGCCCGTGGGCGATATCTGCACCTTCCTGTTCACCCTGATCTTCATCGTGTATGAATTCCGGCGCCTGGGCCGCATTATCAAAAAAGAGGAAAATCCTTTGGAGGCCTGAGCTCCCTTTTCCCATCCACCCCGCGGCAGCCGCCCCCCGCGCGGCGGCTGCCGCCTTTTTTAACTAACAAGGAGAAGAAATATGGCTGCTGACCTGATTTTAAAAAGCAACGCCATCTTTGCCTCCACCGGCGACGATACCTTCGCCGGCGCGGTGGCGGTGCAGGGCAACAAGATCGTGTATGTGGGCCCCGCCGAAGGGGCCGAGGCCTTCCAGGGCCCGGCCACCCGCGTGCTGGACCTGGGCGATCAGATGCTCGCCCCCGGCTTTCACGATTCCCATCTGCATTTTTTCCAGTCCGCCATGTATCGCAGCCCCTACGTGGTCTTCTGCGAGGGCCGCAGCGAGCAGGAGTGTGTAAACGCCCTGGAAGCGGTGGAAAACGTGCGCGGCAAGGATGACTGGATGATCTGCTACGGCTGGTACCACTCCCTGTGGGACGAACCCCACGAGCCCAGCAAAAAAAGCCTCGACGCCAAATACCCCGACCGGCCGGTGTGCATGCACTCGGGCGACGCCCACACCCTGTGGGTCAACTCCAAGGGCCTGGAAAAGCTGGGCATCACCAAGGACTCGGTCCCTCCCAAGGGCGGCAAATACGGCAAGGATGAAAACGGCGAGCTCACCGGCATCATCTACGAGACGGCAGGCCTTGCCCTCACCCGCAAGTTCATGCAGTTCTCGCCCGAGGAAGTCCGCGCGGCCTTTTTGCAGTTCATCAAGGATCTGAACGCCCAGGGCATCACCAGCGTGTGCGACATGAGCATGATGGCCCTGCCCGGCTCCGATTTTATCCAGGACGAAGCCTATGCCCAGCTGGAACAGAGCGGCGAATTGACCGTGCGGGTGCACATGTTCCCCACCCTGCTCAGCGATCTGTCCCGCCCCGAGGCCCTGCGCGCCAAATATCACAGCGACAAGCTGCGAACCCCGGGCCTCAAGCAGTTCTTCGACGGTGTTTCCTGCACCCACACCGCCTATCTCAAAGAGCCCTATTCCAACGCCTATTTCCCGGGCGATCACGGCCGCACCACCATCCCGCCCGAAGAGATGCGCTCCCTGGTGCTCCAGGCGGCAAGCAAGGGCTGGCCCGTGCGCATTCACACCATCGGCGACGAGGCCATCCACCTGGCGCTGGATTATTTCCAGGAGGCCCGCGAAAAATACGGCCCCCTGCCGCAGGGGCAGAACTGCCTCGAGCACCTCGAAAACTTCCAGCCGGGCGACATTGCCCGCCTCAAGGAGGTCGATGTTCTGGCCGCCTGCCAGCCGCCCCACATGGTGCTGGACCCGGACGGCGAGGAGCGTGATCTCGGCCCCCAGCGCGCCAAATACATGTGGCCCTTCCACACCTACGAGGAGCTGGGCGTAAAATACGCCTTCGGCACCGACAGCCCGGTGGTGGACATCAACAGCATGAACGTCATTTACGACGCTGTCACCCGCCAAAGCCCGGTGAACGGTTACCCGGAAGGCGGCTGGCAGCCCCACGAAAAGATCACCGTGGCCCAGGCCCTGCGCGCCTACACCCGCGGCAGTGCCATGGCCGCCGGCCGGCCCCAAGACCTCGGCACCCTGGAGGCGGGCAAGCTGGCCGACCTGGTGGTGCTCAGTAAAAACCTGTTGGCCGTGGACCCCGAGGAGATCCTCTCCACCAGCGTCGTCATGACCATCGCCGACGGCGAGATCGTGTACGAAAAAGAATAATGCCTCCCCCTTTGCAAATGAAAATTTGCAGTTTCACAAAGCTGCCGGGCGCCTCGGCGCATACCACCGCCCCGCGCCCGGCCAAACCGCAAAACGGGGCGCCCCGGAACGCTTGAATGTTTCAAGCGTTCCGGGGCGTTCCCGCGCTGTTTTCCTTTTGCGGCCCGGCTCCTACCGCCGCGCCGCATTCTGTAAAAAGTGAGGTTTTACCATGCAGGCAGATCTGATCCTGAAAAGCACCGCCATCTTCACCTCCACAGCCGACACCGCTTTTGCCGGGGCCGTGGCCGTGAAGGGCGGCAAGATCGCATACGTGGGCCCCGCCGCGGGCGCCGCGCCCCTCCAGGGCCCGGGCACCCGCGTGCTGGATCTGGGCGATCAGCTCATCGCCCCCGGCTTCCACGATTCCCATCTGCACTTTTTCCTCTCCGCCATCTATGCCAGCCCCTATGTGGTCTTCTGCGAGGGCCGCAGCGAGCAGGAATGCGTCGACGCCCTCGCCCCCCTGGCCGCCGTGCGCCCCAAAGAGGAATGGCTGGTGTGCCACGGCTGGTACCATCCCCTGTGGGCGGACCCCCGCGAGCCCAGCAAAAAAAGCCTCGACGCCCAATACCCCGACCGGCCCGTCGCCATGACCAGCGGCGATCTGCACACCCTGTGGCTGAACAGCAAGGGGCTCGAGCGGCTGGGCATCACCCCCGATTCCGTGCCCCCGCAGGGCGGCAGGTACGGCAAGGACGAAAACGGCCGGCTCACCGGCCTCTTGTACGAGGCCGCGTCCGACGAGGCGCTGCCCAAGGTGTTCGCCTTCCCCGAGGCCGAGCTCTGCACCGCGTATCATGCTTTTATCAAAAAGCTCAACGCCCAGGGCATCACCAGCGTGTGCGATATGTCCACCATGGCGGGCTCCGGCCCGGACCTTGTGCGCGAGGATATCTACCGGCAGCTGGAAGCCGCGGGGCAGCTCACCCTGCGGGTGCACATGTTCCCCACCCTGCTGGATGATCTGTCCCGCCCGCAGTGGATGCGCCGCACCTTCACCGGCGGCCGGCTGCGCTTTTGCGGTGTCAAGCAGTTTTCCGACGGTGTTTCCAGCACCCACACCGCCTATCTCAAAGAGCCCTATTCCAATGCCTGTTTCCCGGGTGACCGGGGCTGCACCGTCACCCCGCCCGAGACCCTGCGCCGCCTGGTGCTCAAGGCGGCCGGGCAGGGCTTTGCGGTGCGCATCCACACCATCGGCGACGAGGCCGTTCACGAGGCGCTGGATTATTTCCAGGAGGCCCGCGAAAAATACGGCCCCCTGTGCGAGGGCCAGAACTGCCTCGAGCACCTCGAAAACTTCCAGCCGGCGGATATCGCCCGCCTCAAAGAGCTGGACGTTCTGGCCGCCTGCCAGCCCCCCCACCTGGTGCTGGACCCCGATGGGGTCGAGCGGGATCTCGGCCCCCGGCGCGCCAAATACATGTGGCCCTTCCACACCTACGAAAAGCTGGGCGTAAAATACGCCTTCGGCACCGACAGCCCGGTGGTCGGCATCGACAGCATGAACGTCATTTACGACGCCGTCACCCGCCAGAGCCCGGTGAACGGTTACCCGGAAGGCGGCTGGCAGCCCCACGAAAAGATCACCGTGGCCCAGGCCCTGCGCGCCTACACCCGCGGCAGCGCCATGGCCGCCGGCCGCCTCCAGGATCTTGGTACCCTCGAGGAAGGCAAGCTGGCCGACCTGGTGGTGCTCAGTAAAAACCTGCTGGCCGTGGACCCCGGGGAGATCCTCTCCACCATCGTCGTCATGACCCTTGTGGGCGGCGAGGTCGTGTATCAGGTGCAGTAACATCCTTTCCTTTGCAAATGAAAATCCGCAGTTTCACAACACTGTCAGATCCCTGCATATTGCTGCCCCGCGCTCGGTCAACGTTGAAACGGGAATGCCCCGCAATGCTTGAGGTCTTCAAGCGTTGCGGGGCATTCTGTTACAGCAGTGCGTGTAACGCCTCCTGGCCTTCTCCGGCGGCAGTCACCGTCATTTTCTTTTTAAAG
>NZ_DBGCTQ010000081.1:0-3924 GCF_048388525.1 Allofournierella sp.
AGCGCGCCGCCCGCCGCCCCCGAGGGGGAAGAGAGGGAGCCGCTGCAGTACATCGGCGAGGCGTTTAAAACCTACATTATCACACAGCGGGGCCGGGAGCTCTGCCTGATCGATAAACACGCTGCCCACGAGCGCGTGCTGTACGAAAAGCTGGCTGCCTCGTATGGGCAGGTGAGCAGCCAAATGCTGCTTGCGCCTGTTCCCGTGAACCTTTCCGCCGAGGAAAAACATGCCCTGGCAGAGCACGCGCAGCTGTTGGAAGCCGCGGGGGTGGAGGCAGAAGACTTTGGCGGCTCCACCGTGCTGGTGCGGGCGGTGCCGGCCGATGTGGAGGCGGGAGATGTGGAGGCCCTTGTGTGTGAGCTGGCGGCAAAGCTGGCGCGGGGCAGCAAAGACGCCATGAGCGAAAAGACCGAATGGGTCCTTCATTCCATCGCATGCAAGGCGGCGATCAAGGCGGGGGACCGCTCGGACCGCATGGAGCTGCTGCGCCTGGCGCAGGATATTTTAGACGGCAAGGTGCCCCCGTTCTGCCCTCACGGCCGGCCGGTGGTGTTGAAGCTGACGCAAAAGGAGCTGGAGAAGCAGTTTGGCCGAATGGGATAAACCGTGCCTGGCGGTGCTGGGCGGCCCCACCGCGAGCGGCAAGACGGGCCTGTCGGTGGCGCTTGCCCGCGCGTTCGGGGGCGAGATCGTGAACGCCGATTCCATGCAGATCTACCAGGGGCTGGATGTGGGAACCGCCAAGGTCACGGCGGCCGAGGCGCAGGGCGTGCCGCATCATCTGGTGGGGTTCCTTGCGCCGGAAAAGGCCTTCAGTGTGGCCGATTATGTGGAGGCCGCAGGGCGCTGCATCGTGGAGATCGCGGGCCGGGGCAGGCTGCCCTTTGTGGTGGGCGGCACCGGCCTTTATATTGAGAGCCTGCTGGAGGGCGTTCGCTTTGCGCCCCAGAAAGCCGACCCGGCGCTGCGCGCGGCCCTGGTGCAGCGCGCAGACCGGGAGGGCCCGGAGGCCCTTCACGCCGAGCTGCGCCGCATTGACCCTGCCTATGCGGCGGCAGTGCACCCGCATAACAAGGGGCGGGTGCTGCGCGCGCTGGAGCTCTATTATACCAGCGGGGTCACCATGACGCAGCAAAGGGAGGCCTCGCGCCCAGCGCAAAGGCCCTACAATGCGTTGGTGCTCTGCCTTGATTGGCCCCGCGGCCAGCTCTATGAGCGCATTGACCAGCGGGTGGACCAGATGCTGGACCGGGGCCTTTTGGCCGAGGCCGAGCTGGTATGGAAAAACCGCGAAAGCTACAAAACGGCGGCCCAGGCCATCGGCTACAAGGAGCTTTTTCCTTATTTTGAGGGGGCGGCGCCGCTGGAAGTGTGCGCGGCCAAGCTCAAACAAGCCAGCCGGAATTATGCCAAGCGCCAACTCACCTGGTTCCGCCGCATGGAGGGCGTGGTGTGGCTGGATGGCTCGGCGCCGGGGGTACAGCAGGCGGCGGAGCAAGCGATCCGGGGGCGCTTTGCGCTGTAATGCACAGAGCGCCGAAAAGGGAAAGCACTGAAAAGAGGGGAGGGCCTGCCTGTGCGCAGCTCAAAACATAAGATTGCCACCTTTGCCATTTTGCTGGTGCTGGCCGTGCCCGTGCTGTATCTGGCAAAACAGCTTTTTGCCATCCTGGACCGCCCGTATCAGACCGAGACCGCCATTGAGTACGATCTGTCCGACAGCCTGCTGTGCGAGGGATACCTCGCCTTTGACCAGGCGGAGGTGCCGGGCGGGGGCCTTTTGGGCTACCTGGTGGAGAATGGCGAAAGGGTGGCCCAGAACGGCCAGGTGGCTGAACAGTATACCGACGAATCCCAGGGGCGGGCCCGGCAGCGCCTTACCGAGCTGGACGCGCAGATTGAGCTGCTCAAAAAATCCGAGAACACGGCGGGCAGCGATGTGGACCTGCTGCTCACCCAGCGCCAGAGCTCTTTTTACGACCTTTTGGATCAGCTGGACAGCCAAAACTATCAGGGCGTGACCAGGCAGGCAAACGCATACCTGCTGGCTGTAAACCGCCTGCAGATCACGACCGGCGCGACCCGGGATTTTTCTGCCGCGCGCAGCCTTTTGGAAGAGGAGCGCCAGGCCGCGCTGGCCCAGCTTGGCAGCCCGGCGCCGGTCACGGCCCCCTCAGGCGGCTATTTTGTGGCTGCGGCGGCGGGGGAATGGCTGGAATACGATGTGGACCAGCTGGACGCAATGGGCGCGGCCGAGATTGCCGACGCGCTGGAAAGCGGTGCGGGCGTGCGCGCCATGAGCGGCGCGGGCAAGCTGGTGGGCAGTTACAAGTGGCGTTTTTATGGCGTGTGCACCCTGCAGGAGAGCAAAAAGTTCGAAAATGTGAGCAAGGTGAACCTGAGTTTCCCCGGTGAAGCCGAAAAAGTGCTGCCCGCCAAGGTGGAAAGCGTGACGGTGGACGAGGCCAGCGGCCTTGCCAAGGTGGTGCTGAGCTGCGAGTACGTGGGGGCCGATGTGCTGAGCCTTGCCAGGGGCAGCGCCAAGATCGATTTTGAGTCTTACCAGGGGGTGCGCATCAACGCGAAGGCCCTGCACATCGTGGACGGGGAAAAGGGCGTGTATGTAAAATATGGAAATCTGGCCCGCTGGCGCAGGATCACGGTGCTGTATCAAAACGAGGAATATATCCTGGTTCCCGAGGGCGGCAAGGTGGGCACCGAGAATGAGGTGCGTCTGTTCGATGAGGTGATCGTGGAAGGCAGTGATCTGCGGGACGGGAAAATGTTGTAAATAACGCAAAAAAACCGCTTTGTTTGTTGACAGAAACGCCAAAAAAAGCGATAATATATACTAACTGATGTTATAGGGTTTGCCAGGCTGTGTTCTGCTGTGTCCGGCCTTGGTAAACTGGAAGGAGCAAACGCGAGATGTTTGATAAAATCAAGGGCTTTTTAGGTGTGAACGACGACGAATACGATGATTACCCCGATGAAGATATGTTTCCCTCCCGCGCAAGCGCCCCGGTGGAAGACGATTACCCCCAGCCTGAGGTGACCGGCGGCAAGCGCAATAAAGTGGTCAACATCAATGCCACCACCCAGCTGCAGGTGGTTCTGGTCAAGCCGGAGCGGTTCGACGATGCCAGCACGGTGGCGGATCATCTGAACGCAAAGCGCACGGTGGTGCTGAACCTGGAATCCACCAACAAAGAGGTGTCCCGCCGGCTGGTGGACTTTTTGTCCGGTGTGGCGTACGCCAACAACGGCCAGATGAAACGGGTGGCCAACAGCACCTTTATTATCACCCCTTACAATGTGGATATCATGGGGGATCTGCTGGACGAGCTGGAGAGCAACGGTGTCTTCTTCTAACGGCGGGCGGGGGTTTTTGCCCCCGCAAAACGAGCAGGAAAAGCTGGTCATGCGCCGTGCGCAGGATCTCTTTCGGGCGGCCTGCGGCAGGGGTGCGGCGCGGTACAGCGGCTTTTTGAGCGACCGTGAACAGGCCCTTTGCCAAGCTGCGCTGAATGCGGCGGGCTGCGCGGAATATTCTTTTGAGGGCGGGCATCCCGCCGCGGAGCGGAAGCTGCTTTGCATCGAACCGGCGGGCGCTGTGAGCGCGCCGCCGATTTGTTGCGTTAAGCTGGAATGCGCTGTTCCCGCCGGGGCCGGGGCGCCCGCCCATAAAGATTATATGGGCTCGCTCCTGGGCCTGGGGCTCGAGCGAAGCTGCTTGGGCGATATTTTGCAGGACCCGGAGCACGCCGGCACCGCCTACGCGTTTTTGCTGGAAAGGGCGGCCGGGCTGGCATGCGCCGAGCTTGCCTTTGTGGGGCGCGTGGCCGTGAAGGTGCAGCAATGCGAGGGGCCGGCCGCCGCCCCGGAGCCTGCGCACCAAATGTGCAGCGCCACGGTGCCCTC
>NZ_DBGCTQ010000082.1:0-3275 GCF_048388525.1 Allofournierella sp.
AGCCGAAAAAACCCCCCCCCCCCCCCCCGCAGATGCGGGCTTGACTGAGCCGGCCCCTCAGGGGGAGGGCTTTGTGCGCGGCGAAACCGAGAACGGCGGCCTGCCCACCCTCTTTGCCGCTGTGCCGGCCGCCGCCGCCGAAACCTGGATGGACCTGGGCGCCGCGCTGCCCGAAAGCGAGCAGCCTCAGCTGGAAGGCGACTATTACATCATCAAAACGCCCGAGCAATTCGGCTGGTTTTCCTGGTACGTAAACGAAAAACACCAGTACAGCGCAAAGGCAAAACTTTTCAGCGATATCGACCTTGCCGGCCACGAATGGGTCGCCATCGGTTATAACGAAAAGTTTACCGGCATTTTGGATGGTGACGGTTATTACATCGATCACCTCACCATCACCGACCCCTTACAAGCCACCGGCGCGCCCTTGTCCCAAGCGCCTTCAAATTCCACTACCAGCACCTTTGCCGGCCTGATTGGGATGCTTGGCAAGGGTGGTGTGGCACAAAACCTTTTGCTTAAAAATGCCAACATTACGGTCGATGTGGCAAAATACCATTGGCTTTTTGTGGGCGGCATTGTGGGCGAGACCACCGGCCCGGGAACGGTAAAAAACTGCGGCTTTATTTCCGGCAACTTTACCATAAAAGGTGTCTTCGATTTTGCCTGTGCCGGGGGCGTTGTGGGCGACATCCGTATGGGCGATACCGTTCAGAACTGCTTCAGCCGCCTCAGTGTCGACACCTCTCAGTCATCCATTACGCCGGGAAGCACCTATACCGATATTTATGCCGGCGCGTTTGCCGGGCGCATTTGCTTGGAAGCCCCGGTGATCTCCCGCATTTACGTGTCCGGCCAGGTCACCGGCCGTGGAGGCGTGTTTTACGGAAAAAATGAAAAGAGCAAGCCCAACTTCTCCTATTGCTACTACGAACAGGGTGCGGGCGGCACCGCCCAAAATGCCGGCGATTACGGTGCCTCCAACATCGTGGGCATTCCCCAGGGCCAGATGAGCGGCGGCAACGCCGCCTCCTTCATTGCAAACCAACTGGATAAAAACCAATCCCCGGGGGTGTGGTATCAGGATGTGCGCAACATCAACGAGGGGTATCCTCTGCCCTCTTACCAGCGCGAGATCAGCTGGCAGGATAAAGGCGCCCTTGCGCTGGATGTGCCCGCTTACAAAAATGGCGCCTACCAGATCGGCACCGACGAGCAGCTGGCCTGGTTTATGTACAAGGTCAACACCGACGCCGCGCATTACGGGTCCGCCAACGCGGTGCTTACCGCTGATATCGACCTGACCGGCGCGCAATATTACGGCACCGAGGCGCTGCCTTTCCGCTGGGCGCCCATAGGTGTGACCACTGCAAAACCCTATTGCGGCGTGTTCGACGGCCAGGGCCATGTGATAAAAAACCTGCGCGTCCAATTTGAACGCCCCATCGACGGCGCCACCTCCTACCTGGGCTTTTTCGGTGTGTTGGGCAGCGGTGCCGCCGTAAGCAATCTCTTTTTGCAAAACGTCTCTGTTGTCGCTCCTCCCGACGGCTCAAATCGAAACATTTCCATGGGCGCGTTTGCGGGGCGGATCACCGGCAGCGCCGCGGTCCGCTGCTGCTGCGTGTTCAGCGGCAGCACCCAGGCGACCAGCACCTGGAAATACCTTACCCACGGCGGTTTCGCCGGCGAGTGCGTGAGCGCCAGCGGCTCCATTGCCGATTGCTTTTCCAATGTGCAAATGGTCGATAACACCAACGGCACCTCCGGCGCCTTTTTAGGCTACACGAACTCCTATACCGGCACGCTGCAAAGCTGCTTTGTCGCCGGCTCTGTTTCCGGCTCCAACAAGTATGTGGGCGGCACCTTTGGCGTTAACGCTCAGGCAAGCAATTGCTTTTATCTCGATCTCCTGTCGCTCTCGGCCACTCCCGGCTCCCAAAGCGTTACCCTGGCGCAGGCTTCCGGCGGGCAGTTGCGGCAAAGCCTGAACGCCGGGCGCTCGCCGTTCATCTGGTACGAAGCCTCCCCTTACCATTACGCTTCCGGCGGTTACCCCGTTCCCCTCGGCTATTCGCTTTCCGGCTGGAACGGCATTGGCGGCCTGATCCAGGCGGGCGCCGCCCTCACCGCCCAGCAAAAAAGCGCCGTGGCCGCCGGGCAGGATTATACTTCGGTGACCTTGAGTAACGGCTACGAGAAAAAAACACCTCTGCCGCGTCTGCTTTATGCAAGCGATACGGTGTTGGTGGCGCCCGCAGCCGCTGTGGGCGGCGTTTATCAAATCGGCTCAGCCGAACAGTTCGCCTGGTACGCCTACCAGGTCAACCACAGCAATGGTTCTTTCCAGTCCAGCAAGGCGGTGCTCACCGCCGATATCGACCTTACCGGCGCCCCTTACGGCGGCAGCGAGGCCGTTCCCCTTGTGTGGACGCCTGTGGGCAGCGCGCCGTCCCCCGGGGGCGAGTGCCCCTTCCGGGGATCCTTCAACGGCCGTGGGCATGTGGTTGCGGGTCTTTACCTGAACTGCCCCGTCAATAATTACAACAGTTTTTCCAACTACGGCCTGTTCGGTACCCTGGCGGGCAGCGCTGTGCTTGACTCCCTTCTGCTGAAAAATGTGAACATCCGTGTCACCACAGGCAGCATCGTTTGCATCGGCAGCGCGGCGGGCTTTTTGCTGGACTCTGCCCAGGTGAAAAACTGCGGCGTGCTGTCCGGCAAGTTGACCCAAAGCGGCAACGCTTCCTTTGTAGCCGTGGGCGGCATTGTGGGCGATATGCAGATAGGCACCGCCCAACTGGTGCAGGGCTGTTTCAGCCTGGCCACAATAAGCACCTCCGGCAAGGCGGGCAACAACACCTCCGGCGCGGGCGGCATTGTGGGCCGCCAATACCGGGGCAGCGTAAAAAACTGCTACGCGGCGGGCCCGGTCACCGGCGTCCTCACCGGCGGAAAGCTCGGCGGCCTGATCGGCAGCCTGAGCGGCGGTGCACAGCCTGCCTTCGCTTACTACGACCAGCAGGTCACCGGTGCCGCCGGTGCGGGTTCGGCCCTCGCCACCAGCCAGATGAAGTCCCTCGCGGCCCTCGAAGGCCTGAACAGCGGCCTGAAAGACGCCTCCGGCACCCCTTACGAGGCCTTTGTGTTCGACGTCACGGGCGAGAACGGCGGCTACCCGCTGCTGGTCTTCGGCCAAACCGACGCGGGCGAAGCCTTCTTTACCACACGCAAGAACACAGTGACCGTGGCCCCCAATCTGGCCGCCGGCGAGG
>NZ_DBGCTQ010000083.1:0-5535 GCF_048388525.1 Allofournierella sp.
CAACGACACCATGCGCGAGAGCCTGGGATAACCCATAGCAGCGGGGCCGGAGCAAATGCTCCGGCCCCGCTTTTGCTATTTCACGTGGTAAGGAGATACAAGATGAATACACAACATCGTGACAGGGTGTTCCTGGGAATGATCCTGCCTGCCTTTTTGGGGTTTATGCTGCTGTTTATCGTGCCCACGTTGATGAGCTTTGCATACAGCGTGACCAACTGGTCGGTGTATAACCCGGAGATCCGGTTTGTGGGCTTTACGAACTTTGCAAAGCTGTTTGCCGACCAGAAGACCATGGCGGCCATTGGGCATTCGATTAAATATGCAGTGCTGATTACCCTGATCCAGAACGCGCTGGCAATTTTGTTTGCGGTGCTGCTGGCCCGCAAGCTGGTAATGTCGAACATTTTGAAATCCATCTTTTTTCTGCCTGCGGTGCTGAGCATCCTGGTGGTGGGATACCTGTTTCAGTACATTATGACCAGCGCTGATTACGGCCTGCTGAACAACATTTTGCGCTTTTTCAAGCTTGCGCCGGTGAACTGGCTGGGCGACAGCAACATTGCCCTGTATTCGGTGCTGGCCACCCAGGTGTGGCAGTGGACGGGCTGGAGCATGGTGATCTATGTGGCAAATCTGAAAAGCATTGACGGCAGCCTGTACGAGGCAGCGCAGATCGATGGGGCGGGCACAGGCCAGTGCTTTTGGCGGCTTACCCTGCCGCTGCTTTACCCGGCAACCTCGTTTAATGTGCTGATGAGCCTGATCGGCGGGCTGAAGGTGTTCGACGCCGTGTTTGCCATGACCAAAGGCGGGCCGGGGTACGCCACCGAAACCATTATGACCACCATGATCCGGGAGGGCTTTAACAGTGGGCGCAACGCCTATGCCTGTGCCTTTGCAGTGGTGTTCTTTGTGATCGTGTTCTGTATGACCAAGGTGATCACGTGGCTGCTGGGCCGCTGGGAGGCAAAGATCTCATGAAACACAGAAACTACAGAAAACGGGCGGCTGAGATGCTGCTGAACCTGGTGTACGCGCTTGTTGGCGCGGTGATGCTGCTGCCCATTTATTACCTGGTGGTGACAACCTTTAAAACCCCCGCCGAGGCGGCGGCGCATCCGCTGGGCCTGCCGGCGCATTTTACGCTGGAAAATTATAAAAATGCCCTTGCGGCAATGGAATACGGCCGGGCGCTGCGCAACAACCTGATCATTGCCGGCTGCGCGGTGGCGCTGCTGCTGGTTTTTGCCTCGATGGCCGCCTACGTGATTGCCCGCAGCCCCAAAAAGATCTTTCGGAGGATGTATTCGGTGTTTATGGTGGGGCTGATCGTGCCGTTTCAGATTGCCATTATTCCGCTGTACAAGATCGTTTCCGGGCTGCACCTGATGAATACCCTGCCGGGTGTGGTGCTGATCGACGTGTTCTGCATCAACCTGCCGCTTTCGATCTTTTTGTTCCGGGGATTCATCAACACCGTGCCGAAGGAACTGGAGGAGGCCGCGTATATGGACGGCTGCGGCATTTTGCGCACTTTCTGGCAGATCATTTTTCCGTTGCTCAAACCCATCGTTTCCACGGTGGCCATTCTGGACGCACTGGCCGTGTGGAACGACTTTATGACCCCGCTGCTGTTTTTGCAGAGCCCCCAAAAAGGGGTGCTGCTGCAGGAGGTGTACAAAAATGTGGGCCCCTTTTCCACCAACTGGACCTCGTTTTTCCCCATGCTGGTACTGGCAACCCTGCCGCTGGTGGTGTTTTACCTGATTATGCAAAAGAGCATCATCGAAGGGGTGGTGGCGGGTTCTGTAAAGGGGTAAAAGAGCGGGCGCTGTGAAAAGAAGAAGGACGTTTTTCAGAAAGAAGGGAGAAAAAGATGAAAACAGGATTCTGCCGGTTCTTGGGCGCCGTGCTGGCGGCGGCGATGCTGGCCGGCCTGTGTTCCGCCCCAGCGGCTGCTGCGGACTGGAACCAGCGCGTGGAGGCCGAAACAGGAGATATGACCGGCACGGTAAGAACGGAAAATATCCTGGGCGGCTCGGGCAGGACGGTGAGCTTTATTGACAATGGGCCCGCGAACGCACTGGAGATTCGGGTAACCCCCCAGGGCGGTGCAGACTACGTGATGAAACTGCGTTATCGCTCAGGCGAAGTGCGAAACCTGATGTATCAGGTCAACGGCGGCCCGGCGCGCCGCATCTCGGGCTTCAGCAGCGGAAGCTGGAGCGCGTTTGCCAACCTTTCGATCCCGGTCACGCTGGAACCGGGCCAGGTGAATACCCTGCGCTTTTTTGCGCCGGACGGAGAGAACGGCCCAGGCCTGGATTATATTGATTTTTCCGCCGCCGCGCTGCCCGCGCGGGAAAAGCCGGGATACCGACTGATCTTTGAGGACGAGTTTGACGGCGAGGCGCTGGACACCGCGCGCTGGGTACCGCGGTATCTTTCGTCCTGGACCAAGGACCCGGGGCTGGCGGAGCCCACCTACGCCATGGAGAATGGGCTGATGCGGCTCAGGATCTTTGCCGAAACCCCGCCCTGGTGCCCGGAATACGACGGCAAGACCGTGGTTTCAGGGTTTACCACCGGCGACCGGAACGCGCTGCACAACTGGAACGGAACCAACGTGGTGCGAAACCCCGTGGACATGCAGGCGACCCACCTGAACCAGTATGGATATTATGAGATCCGGGCAAAGGGACAGCCGGGGTCTGCCCGGCACGTGGCCTGGTGGCTGTTGGGCTTTGAGGATGTGCCGGAGGAGTCGGCGGAGATTGATGTGTTTGAACTGCTGGGAAACAATTCCCACAAGGTGCCGGTGAACTTTCACGCCTGGAACGACCCGGACGCGCCGGACGGGGGAGGTTTTTCCTACACCAACAACAAGATGGATTTTCATGATGAATTCCACATTTACGGATTCGACTGGATCGAGGGCGGCGGCCAGGGCGCAAACCCGGACCGGATGGAGTTCTATGTGGACGGGGTGAAGACCGGCGGGCGGGACGTGAACATCGACTACCCCATGATCCAGCTGTTCTCGCTCTACGAAAAGCGGGGCGGCGGATGGACGGGCGTCTGGCTGCCCAAGCCTTACCCCAACACGTTTGACATCGATTACGTCCGGGTGTATAAGTCGGTTCCCGGCGGCCAGGAGCTGCCGGCGGACCAGCTTGCCATTGCCGCGGTGGAGGAGCAGGAGGCCGAGGTGCTGCCCTCGGCCCGGCCGGCGCGGTATGTTTCGGCGGTGGCGGGCCATGAGGGGGAGGAATACACCGAGGCACATCTGCCGGGGGTACGCTCCTATGGAAACGTGTTGTACAACGACGGGGTGAAAACGCAGGAGTTTGTGCGCTGGCCTGCCCTGAGCCAGGAACAATACGCCCTGCTGGAGCGAGGGGAGGCCGTGACCCTGACCGGAACGACGCCGAATCTGGCGGAGAACACGCCCGGTTACCGGGCGCCGGTGCTGACACTGCGCCCCACCCCATGGGATACGAACCTGAACCCCCAGGGGATCGCGAAGCTGTTCGACGGCGACCCCACCAGCACCGCCTCCTGCTGGAGTGAAAAAATGAACCCCCTGCCACAGGGGGGATATATCTCGTACCGCTTTGAGGAGCCGCGGGTGGTGGAGAGCATCCTGTTTTCGGCCAATTACGGCGCGGGGCAGGGCATCCGCAGTTACACCCTGGCCTTTTGGGATGCGGAAACCCAAAGCTGGGCCGATGAGGGCGTGGAATATACCATCCCCTGGACCGCAGCAGGCGATGTGGAGGCGGGCGAAACGGTGCGGGTGCCGCTGGCAGCGCCCGTTGTTACCGGGGCCGTGCGCATTAACATCACGGGGGCCAACACGCGCTGGGAGAACAAGATTGTAATGCGGGAGATCGCGTTTGCATAAAGCGGTGCAAAACCGTGAAAAAGAGCCCGGGCCATATGGCCCAGGCTCTTTTTTCGCGCTTGCAGGCAAGAGGCCCGGCGCATTTGTGACCCCGCACTTTACCGGGTAAACAGAGGGAGCGGTTCCAGGAAAAGGATGTCGGCCCGGTGGGCGGCATCGCCCTCGGCCAGGATCGCGGCTTTGGCCACGACAAGCGCGCCGGCCTTTTCGGCCAGGCGCTCGATGGCGCCCAGGCTTTCGCCGGTGCTGATCACGTCGTCCACGATGGCCACGCGCTTGCCGCGGATGGCCAGCGCGTCCTTGCCGTCCAGGCAGAGGGTCTGGGGTTTCTGGGTGGTGATGGAGGTGACTTCATCCACCAGGGGCTGGGCCATGTAGGGCTTTACGCTCTTGCGGGCCACGATGTAATAGGGCAGGCCCAGAAGGCGGCTGAGCTCGTGCACCAGGGGGATACCCTTTGCCTCGGCGGTGAGGAGGTAGTCCACCGGCGGCAGCTTGGGGGCGAGCGCCTGCGCGGCGGCCGTTACCAGCTCCTGGTCGCCCAGGATCACAAAGCTTGCAATGGAGAGTTCCGGCGTGAGCTGGATGATGGGAAGCTGACGCACCACGCCGGCCACGCGAAGTTCATAGCATTCAGACATAAAAAACGCTCCTTTTACTGAATTGAATGGATGTACAGGGCGGTCACAGGCCGAGCCCGAAGCCGAACAGGACCTTGAGCAGGATGCCGGCCAGCATGCCCACAAAGGGGTCCACAAAGGCGGTGACGCCCATGGTGACCCCGGCCACGATGGGATCGCCCGGGTTTGCCCCGGAGAAGGCGATGGCGGCATCGCCGGGGATGGTGACCACCGCGCCCAGGATGAGCAGGAACCCGGCGATGCTTTGGCTGGGCACGAATTTGCCGATCTTGGGCAGAAGGCCGAAGAAGAGGATCGCGGCCATGATGAGCATCATCAATACGCCCGCGCCCACCGGGTGGGGGGCCGAACCGGTGGCCGAGATGATCGCCTCCACCGGCGCGCCGCCGAACAGGGCGCTGACGGCGTCGGCAAGGCCCGAGTAGATGGTGAGGTGGTCCACGTTCTGGGCGGTGCCCGCCATGCTGCCGGTGATGTTGCCAAAAGCGATGTTGGCCCCGATGGTCAGGCAGGCCAGCGCCAGCGCGCCCCGCAGCACGGTGAGGTTGAAGACGGGCTTTTGGAGCACCAGCCTGGCCATTTTTTCACCCTGGCCCACGCCGCCGCCGATATCCTGCTTTGCCAGCTTTGCCGCAACGCTTGCGGCCACCAGGCTGAGGACGATGGTGTACACCAGGTTGTGCCCCAGGAAAAAGTACACCAAAAACGCGACCCCAATGGACACCCCGCCCACCAGGGCGTTTTCTTTCAGCATGCCAAGGCTGAGCTTGGTGAGCACCAGGCCCACGCCGGCCATCATGGCGTGCAGCACCACGTCGCCCGCGAAGTTCGTGATGACGGTGAGCAGGCCGCAGGCACCCAGCACCGCCATGGTGAGGCCCGCGAAGAGAACCATGGACAGCCGCTCGCGCATGTTTTTGCCCATGGTGCCGGCCATGACCACCGTCTCGGCCTGGAACGAGATGGGCGCCACGCTGCCCAGCGCGG
>NZ_DBGCTQ010000084.1:0-2503 GCF_048388525.1 Allofournierella sp.
CGCTACCGCCTGACCCAGATCGAAGAGGGCATCTGCCTGTTCGTGTTCGGCCTGGCTAAAAAAGTTCTCATTGCCGACACTGTGAGCCATTTGTGGTACGATATCATCGGCGTGTGGAACGGTGCCGAGCTGGTCACCGCCGGCGTGGGCATTGCCAACGCCAGCACTCCCCTGGTGTGGCTGGGGCTGCTTGCCTATTCCCTGCAGCTCTATTTTGACTTTTCCGGCTATTCCCTCATGGGCATCGGCATGGGCAAAATGCTGGGGTTCGATTTCCCCATGAACTTCAACCTGCCTTATATCGCCCGCAGCATCACCGAATTCTGGCGCCGCTGGCACATGACCCTTTCAGGCTGGTTCAAGGAATATGTGTACATCCCGCTGGGGGGCAACCGCAAAGGCCTGAAGCGCCAGATCTTCAACATGTTTGTGGTGTGGGCGCTTACCGGCATCTGGCACGGCGCAAACTGGAATTTTGTGCTGTGGGGCATTTACTATTTTATTCTTCTCACTATAGAAAAAATCTTTTTGCTGGACAAACTCAAAAAAGGCCGGGTCTGGCCCCACATTTACACCTTGTTTTTGGTGGTCACCGGCTGGGCCTTGTTTGTGGGCAACGAGCAGGGCGTTGGGCTGGGCGCGCTGTTTCAAAAGCTCTTCGTTCCCTCGGGCGGCGTGGGCTGCTGGTACTTTTTGCGCAACTATTGGGTGATCCTGCTGGTGGGGATCCTGTGCAGCACCCCGCTGCCCCTGAAAATCTGGGATCGCATCAAAGACAACACGTTTATAAAGGTGGTCGTGGTGGGGCTGCTGCTGGTGCTCTGCATCGCGTATATCGTGGCCTCCACCAGCAGCCCGTTCCTTTACTATCGTTTCTGAGGGAGGTGCTTTTGTGATGAAAGAAAAATGGGCTTCGTTAAAGCGCTACCCTGTTCTGGTTCTGTTTTTTCTCTTTATTTTTTCTTTTATGATCCTGGACGGCCTGTGGCCCAAGCGCGCCCGCTCAGAGCTGGAGCGGCGCGACCTTAAGCAGTTCCCCAAATTCAGCTGGAGCGCCCTGTTCGCCAATGAATGGACCAGCGATTACGCCGAATATACCAAGGATCAGGTGGTTTTCCGCGACGGCTGGATCAAGCTGCAAAGCCGCAGCGAGAGCCTCCTGTTCCAGAAAAAGGAGATCGGCGGCGCGCTGCTGGGCAGCGAAAACGAGCTGTTCACAAAGCTTTTTGCCCTGAAACCGGGCGAAGAAAAGCAGCTGGCCGCCAACACCCAGATCCTGCAAAACTTTATTGCCCGCCACCCCGGCAGCGCCACCGTGCTTCTGGCGCCCTCGGCGAGCCTCATTTACCCCGAGCGTCTGCCCGCCGGCGTTCCCATGGTGGACGAAGATGCTTATCTGAACGACTTTTTTGCAGCGTTGGGCGCGGAAAATTGCCTGGACCTGCGCCAGGCGTTCCTGCAAAACAAAGCGCAAAAGCTCTATTACGACACCGATCACCACTGGACGACCGAGGGCGGCGCCTATATCGCCTACCAGGAGTTCTGCAGGCGGCAGGGCTTTGCCCCGGCGCAGTTCGCCGAAGAAGATTTTACTTCGGTCCCCGATTTTTACGGCACCACCTATGCCAAGTGCGTGCTTTGGAACCAACTTCCCGACACGCTGCGCTATCTTGACCTGCCCAACCAGATGACCATTTGGAAATCGGACGGCCTGGGCGGCTGGAGCGCCGCCAATCCCGGCACCGACGCCGGCACGATCGGCCTGTACGATCTCTCCAAGCTCGGCACCACGGATAAGTACGCCATGTTTTTGTATGGCAACAACAGCTACACCACCATCCAGGGCAGCGGTAAAGGCAAGCTGCTGGTCATTAAGGACAGCTACGCCAACTGCCTTGTGCCCTATCTCGCCCAGCACTATGCGCAGATTGGCGTGATCGATCCCCGCGGCTATGGCCTTCCCATCGACGACCTGATGGAGCAGGAGGGCTACGACGAGGTCCTGTTCGTGTTCAACTTCCAGACCTTTGTCACCAACAAGGATCTTGCTTTCCTGTATGCGGCGCTCCCCGAAGCCTGATTCTGTTTTCCGCCCCGCCCGGTTTAAACGCCGGGCGGGGCATTTTTGCGCTTTTTTAGCAGATCTTTGTGCGGCGTACTTTTTTTACCCACTTTTTACAAAATGGGCCGTGCAAAGGTTCACGCTATGCCTTATACTAAAAGCAGAAAGAGTTGTGATAGGGGGCGTTTGCCATGATCTATATTCTGGAAGACGACAGCAGCATCCGTGAGCTGGTCGTGTATACCCTGGCCCACTCCGGCCACGAGGCAATGGGGTTCGAGGTGCCCAGCCAATTTTGGGCGCAGCTGGAAAAGGCCCTGCCGGATCTGGTCCTTTTGGACGTGATGCTGCCCGAAGAAGGCGGCATCGAGGTGCTCAAAAAGCTGCGGGCAGCCCCTGCCACCCATCGGCTGCCGGTGCTGATGCTCACCGCGAAGGGCA
>NZ_DBGCTQ010000085.1:0-2391 GCF_048388525.1 Allofournierella sp.
TTGCTTCCATACCTGTTGCCAGGTCAAACCCGATCGAAAGGTCGGCGTTCGTGACCGTGAGGGTGCTTTGAATGAGCGGCTCGTGCACGTGCTCGCCGGCGCCCCACCCGTAAGCCGGGTCAAACCCCGCCTCCGGCTCGCTCTCGGTGTTCATGGCCACCACCACGTTGTTCTTTTCGGCCCCGCCACCGGATGCCGGACGGGAAGCGTTGCCCGCCCCAGGCGCCGCCCCGCAGCCGGCCAACGCCAGCATTGCGAAGACCAAAACAATGCAAAGAAACTTTTTCATCGGTTCCAAACTCACTTTCACATCATTTTTAACAGCTTTTTATTGCCGGGCAACAAAAAGCTGCCACGAAGAGCTTGCCCACACGCTTTCGGCGGGGCGGCATGCCTTCGTGGCATCATTTCACATGCTGATTCGATTGTGGGAACGGTCGTTCCAAAAAGCATCCGCACCTTCGTAATGCGGTTTTATTTCCTATTTATCATACCATAAACACGAATGGATGTAAACCGCCTTTTTCCAAACCTCATCCCGCCGGGCCGGGCTGCGGCTGCGGAAGCCACAGGCTCACCCGGGCGCCGCCCTGGGGCCCGTTTTCCAGCCTCAGAGCCCCCCCCTGCCCCCGGGCAAACTCGGCCGCAAAGGCAAGCCCAAACCCAAAATGGCCGCCGCCGCGGGCCCCATCCTGGGTATAAAACAGTTCTCCCGCCCGCCGCAGCGCTTCGGCCGAAAAACCCGGGCCGTTATCCCTCACTTCAAAGGTCACGCCGCCCTGTTCCAGCCGTGCGGTCAGCTCCACCAGCCCGTCCTTGGGCGCATAGCGGGCGGCATTGTCCAAAAGGTTTGTCAGCGCCCGCCGCAGGCCTGCCTCCCCGGTCACAATCCGCCCCTCCTGCCGCCGGTCCAGGCAAAACCGCACGCCCTTTTGAGCGCCCAGCGCCTTTGCCGTCCCCTCCAGTTCCTCCAGCAGCGGCAAAAGCTCCACCGGGCGGGGCTTTTCCTCCACCGCGCCCGCGGCCGTTCCCACCAGCTGGGCAAGGTAGTCGTTTGCCCGCCGCGCGCTGCGCAGGATTGTTTCCAGCTCTTTGCGCCCGCCGTCCTGGCCTGCGGGCTCCTCCAGCAAAAGCTCCGTGTTGCCGCTGATCACCGCCAGCGGGGTCTTCAGATCATGGGCCAGGGCCGCCACCTGCGCCTGCCGCTGCCGGCGCAGCGCCCACTGCTCCTTCAAGCTGGCGGCAAGGCTTTTGCGCAGGGTATCCATGGCCGCCATCGCTCCGTCCAGCTCTTTTACGCCGGTGGAGGAAAAATCCCCCTGTTCCAGTTCCCCCGCGGCAATGGCGCCCCCAGCCTGGGCCAGCTTTCGAATGGCTTTTTCCAGCCGCCGCGCAAACAGCCAGGTGTGCAAAAACACTGTGAACAGCCCCACCAGCGCCAGCGCCAGCAGGTAACAGGTCTGAAAATCCGGCAGGCCGCGCAGGGCTGGGTTGCGGTATTGCTGCCGGAAATCGTATTGCAGCAGCACCGTTTGCCCGTTTTCCAGCCGGCTGTGGGCATAGAACTTGGGGTAAAAAAAGCCGTTTTGCATGGAATCACCGCGATAATTGCTCTGCGCCTGTTCCTGTTCCCCCGCGCTCATGTCGGTCTGCAGAACCTCACCCCCGGGCCCGAACACAATATAGCGGCACAGTGGGTCCACAAGCTCCGGCAAAAACGCCTCGTTTTCCAAAATAGCCTGGCTCGCCGCCTGCGCCGCCTGCTGCGCGGCATTCGCCGGGTAGACCAAAAAGCGGATAAAAAAGCCCATTCCCATCCACCACAGCAGCAGCAGAACCACGCAGTCCACCGCCGTCTGCAAAAAATAGCTGGCCAGCAGCCATTTCAGGCCGCGGGGCTTTTTCACCCTTCGCTTTTCCATTTATACCCCACTCCCCACACCGTTTCCACAGGCTGCCCAAAGGGCCGCAGTTTTGCCCGGATATTTTTGATATGCTCGGTCACGGCGGCGGGGTCGGCCTCGCTCTCATAGCCAAACGCCGCCTCGTACAGCTGCTCCCGGCTGAACACCTGGCCGGGCCGCACCGCCAACAGCTCGCACAAAGAATACTCCCCCCGCGTCAGCGGCAGTGCCTGGCCGCCTGCGTACAGCGCCCGCCCGGCCAGGTCGAATTGAAAGGCTCCCCGGACCAGCCGGCGGGCCGGCGCGCGCCCCTGCCGCCGCAGGTGCGCATTTACCCGTGCCCGCAGCTCCGCCAGCCGGAAAGGCTTCAGCAGATAATCGTCGCCCCCCAGGGCCAGGCCGCGCACCACGTCCTCCTCCCCCACTTTTGCGGTGAGGAATACGATCGGGCAGTCTGCCAGCTCCCGCACCCGGGCGCAGGTGGCAA
>NZ_DBGCTQ010000086.1:0-5604 GCF_048388525.1 Allofournierella sp.
GCATTGCCGCCTGCTTTGCGGTGGTGCTGAGCTTCAGCCCCAAATTTGAGGCGGTGGTGAACACGGTGCCCAGCGCGATCATCGGCGGTGTGTCGTTCATTCTGTACGGTATGATCAGCGCCATCGGCGTGCGCAACGTGGTGGAAAACCAGGTGGACTTCACCCGCAGCCGCAACCTCATCATCGCGGCGGTCATTCTGGTAAGCGCCCTCGGCTTTAACAGCCTGGGCGGCCTGACCTTCGCCGTCGGCAGCGTTACCATCTCGCTGTCCGGTCTTGCCATTGCGGCCATCCTGGGAATTCTGCTGAACGCTGTTCTGCCCGGCAACGACTACGAGTTCGATAAGGTTGAGACCCCGGAGAACCCCCTGAACCTGCAGGTGTGAGCGGCAGGCCTGCCTGCGATCTCCAAAACTTCCAGCTCCCCGCCCACGGGCGGGGGGCTGTTTTTGCAAAAACAAAGGCCGAACGGGGCTTGCAGCAGGCCAAAACGGGCAACAAAAGGCTTGTTTTGGCCGTGGTTTTATACTATAATACTTTAGTACGCTTGAAAGCTTGCCTTTTTGACAAGGGAAGGTCAATTCCGCCGTTTGGGTGGGGGCAAACTTCTTTTGCGGCGCATAGAGTGGGAAAAACAAGAAAAGGGGAAAGTGTGTGATGAAAGACTATCTTTCAATGGATGAGGCCGAACTGCGCGCCGAGCTGGAAACGGTGCGCGGGCAGTATCAGGGCTTTTGCGGCATGGATCTGCGGCTGGATATGTCCCGCGGCAAGCCCTGCCCCGAGCAACTGGACCTCTCGCAGGAGATGCTGCGCATGGTGGACAACTACACCGGCGAGGACGGCACCGATGCCCGCAACTACGGTCTGCTTGCCGGCATGCCGGAGGCGCGGCGCTTTTTTGCCGATCTGCTGCGCCTTGGCGACCCGGAAGAGGTGATCGTGTGCGGTAACTCTTCGCTGGCGATGATGTATTATCTGATTGATCTGGGCTGGCGCGCGGGCTTTGTGGACAGTGTGCGCCCCTGGCGCTTTTGCAACAACATTAAATTCCTTTGCCCGGTACCCGGCTACGACCGGCACTTTTTGGTGACCGAGTATTTTGGCTTTCAACTCGTTCCGGTGCCCATGCTGCCCACAGGCCCGGACATGGACCTTGTGGAACAGCTGGTGAAAAACGACGAGACCGTGAAGGGCATGTGGTGCGTGCCTGTTTACTCCAACCCGGACGGCTACACCTACAGCGACGATACGGTAAAACGCCTTGCGGCCATGCAGACCGCTGCGCCGGACTTCAAGATCATTTGGGACGACGCTTACTGCGTGCACCATTTGACCGACGAGCCCTGCGAAACCCTGCAGGTGCTGGAGGAGTGCAAAAAGGCAGGCAACCCGGAGCGCGCGCTGCTGTTCTGCTCCACCAGCAAGATCACCTACCCCGGGGCGGGCGTGGCGGCGCTGGGGGCAAGCCGGCGCAACATCCAGCATATCCTGGCCAACATGACCCCCATGATCATCAGCTACGACAAGATGAACCAGCTGCGCCACGTGCAGTTTTTGAAGGACCGCAAGGGCGTGCTGGACCATATGAAAAAGCACAGGGCGATCCTGGCGCCCAAGTTTGATTTGGTGAAGGATTCGTTTGCACGGCAGCTTGCGCCCTATGGCCGCATTGCCCGCTGGACCGACCCCAAGGGCGGCTATTTTATCAGCCTTTACCTGATGGACGGCTGTGCAAAGCGCACCGTGCAGCTTTGCAAGGAGGCTGGCGTTGTGCTGACCGGCGCCGGGGCTTCGTACCCATACGGCCTCGACCCGCAGGATCACCACCTGCGGATCGCGCCCACCTACCCGAGCCTGGCCGAGCTGGATATGGCCTGCAAGCTGCTGTGCGTGTGCGTGCGCATGGCCACCCTGGAAACGCTTTTACAGGCATGACTCCCTGCGGGGAAACGGCTGTAAAAATATAAACACCCCTGTTTTTGCCCCCGGCTGGGGCGGGGAGAGGGGAAAGTCTGGAGGTTCTTATGAAGAAGAAAGGCAAGCCCTGGCATCTCTTCGTATTGGCCCTGCTGATCTTTGCATTCGCTTATACGGCGTTTTTCGGCATCAGCAGCCAGTACGGAGATATCACCCATACCTATGTCAAGGGCGCAAAAGACATCCGCTTCGGCATCGATATCCGGGGCGGCGTGGATGTGACGTTCATGCCGACCGACGGGTTTGACGCCACCGACGAGCAGATGGCGGCCGCCGAGACGGTGATCCAGCAGCGGCTGGTGAATCTGAACATTACCGACAGCGAAGTGTATGTGGACTACAACAAGGACCGCATCATCGTTCGCTTCCCCTGGAAGGAAGGCGAGAGCGACTTCAACCCCGAGGCCGCCATCCAGGAGATCGGCACCACCGCGCACCTGACCTTCCGCAAGGGCAGCTCCATTGACGGCGAGCTGATCCTGGAAGGCAAGGACGTGGAGAAAGCGACCCCGGCCTACGGCCCCACCAAAGAGGGCGGCCAGAGCGAATATTACCTTTCTTTGGAATTTAAAAACAGCGGCAGGCAGGCCTTCGCCGACGCCACCACCGAGTTGGCGGCAAGCAAGGGGTACATCAGCATCTGGATGGACGAGCAGAACGTGAGCACCGCCAGCGTGAACACCCCCATCACCGACGGCAAGGCCATCATCAGCGGCAACTTCACGCAGGAGAGCGTGATCACCATGGCCAACCAGATCAACTCCGGCGCGCTGCCCTTCGCCCTTTCGGCCGAGAGCTACAGCACCATCAGCCCGAGCCTGGGCAGCCGAAGCCTGGAGGCCATGGTCATTGCCGGTGTGATCGCTTATCTGTTGATCCTTGTGTTTATGACCGCGCTTTACCGCCTGCCCGGCCTGATCGCTTCCATAGCGCTGCTGGGCCAGACCGCCGCCACCCTGGCGTTTGTGTCGGGCTATCTGTCCATCTTCAACAGCTTTACCCTCACGCTGCCGGGCATCGCGGGAATTATTCTGGCCATCGGCATGGGCGTGGACGCCAACGTGATCACGGCGGAGCGCATCCGCGAGGAGCTGGCCTCCGGCAAGACGCTGGACGGCGCGCTGAACGCCGGCTTTGCCCGCGGCCTTGCCCCCATTATTGACGGCAATGTGACCATTGTGATCGTGGCCTGCGTGCTGATGGGCGCGTTCGGCCCCACAGACGGCTTTTTCGCAAAGCTGTTCACCCCCATTTTCTTCGCGTTTGGCCCCTCCACTGCGGGCACCATTTATTCCTTCGGTTACACCCTGCTGGTGGGCGTGCTGCTGAACTTCGTGTTCGGCGTGTGCTGCACCCGCATCATGCTGCGCGGCGCCTCCCGCATCAAGGGCCTGCGCAAACTCTGGCTGTACGGAGGTGTTCGCAATGACGGCTAAATATAACTTTATGAAGCACCGCAAATTGTTCTTTGCCATCTCCATCGCCCTGATCGTGTTCATTGTGGGGGTTGCCGCCATATTTGGCGTTCCCATGGACATCCAGTTCAAGGGCGGCGCCATGGTGGTGCTGGGCTACGAGGGCGAGCCGGACATGCAGGACGTGCAGAGCATTATTTCCGGCGTGTTCGGCAGCGGCCTGACCTTTCAGGAGGGCAGCGACATTGCCACCGGCGACGCCACCCTGACCGTGAGCCTGCCGGGGGCGGAAACCGTGACGGCGGAGCAGCTGGAAAAGGCGCTGGTATCGGTGCAGAGCAGCTACCCGGACAACCATTTTGAGCAGCTTTCCATGAGCAACGTAAACCCCACCATCGGTCACGAATTTTTCCAGAAAAGCTGGGTGGCGGTTGCGGCGGCCTGCATCCTGATCCTGATCTACATCGCCCTCCGTTTCCGCAAGATCGGGGGCCTGCCCGCCGGTGTGATGGCGATTATCGCGCTGCTGAACGACCTGACCGTGGTGTTTGGCGTGTTTGTGGTGCTGCGCATCCCCCTGAACGGCAACTTTATCGCCGCGATGCTCACCATCCTGGGCTACTCCATCAACGATACAGTGGTCATGTACGACCGCATCCGGGAGAACGAGAGCCTGTACGGCAAAAAGCCCGGCTTTGAGACCCTGGTGAACGCCAGCATCAACCAGAGCCTGCGCCGCTCGGTGAACACCACCCTGACCACCTGCATGGCGCTGCTGACCGTGTGTGTGGTGTCGGTCCTGTTTGGGCTGGACAGCATCTTTACCTTCGCGCTGCCCCTGATGATCGGCATGATCTCGGGCCTGTACACCTCGCTGTTCATCACCACCTCGCTGTGGGTCACCTGGGAGAATTTTCGGGTAAAGCACAGCATTGGCAAGAAAAAGGGCAAGGCATCCAAATAACTGAAACGGCGCGCCGGGAAAGAATCTCTCCCGGCGCGCCGCTTGTTTTTGCCGACAAAAAGAAACAGGGAAAGGGCAAAAATCTAGGCAAACGGCCCAAAATGTGGTATACTGGTCTCAACAAAACCCAAGGAGGAACGGTTATGAAATGCCCTTACTGCGGTGAACTGGAGTCCAAGGTCATCGATTCCCGCCCCACAGAGGATGGCGAGAAGATCCGCCGCCGGCGCGAGTGCCTCGGCTGTTCCAAGCGGTTCACCACCTACGAGATCGTGGAAACGGTTCCGCTGATGGTCATTAAAAAAGACCGCTCCCGCCAGGCGTTCGACCGGCAAAAGCTGCTGGGCGGCATGCTGCGCGCCTGTGAAAAGCGCCCGGTGAGCTACCAGATGCTGGAGACCGCCGTGGACAACATCGAGCAGACCCTGCTGAACAGCTATGAGCGCGAGATCACCTCCATGCACATTGGCGAGCTGGCTATGGCCGAGCTGAAAAAGATCGACGAGGTGGCCTATGTGCGCTTTGCCTCGGTCTATCGCCAGTTTGGCGACCTGAACACCTTTATGGACGAGCTGAAAGACATGCTGAGCAGCCGTTCACAGCATGCTGAAAAATAAGTGGTCCATCATTTTGATCTGTGCCTTGGCTTTGCCGATCTCGCTTCGCAGATCCTGCAGGTTTTCTTCCGCCGCATAGGCGGAAAGACCGCCCAGGCACACGGCGGTGCTGCCCAGGTAGTCCCGCTTGATGAACAGGGCCATAAAGTGTTCCCGGCTTTTGTAGTATTGGTTCAGCCGGCCGATCGTTTTTTGTGCGCCCGTAAAATCCCCTTCGCTGGCCTGCCACTCAAGCTGGCTTAGCGTTTCCAGCATGGTAATGTTCGTGTCGTGCACCAGCCAGCTGCTGGCCAGAATGACCAGCGCAAGAAAAAGCAGGATCCACACCGCCGCATATACTCGCTTCATTGTATCTTTACCGCCCCTTTCAGAGAGCCGCTGAGTTTCAGCGGCTCTCTTTTTTTGTAAGGCTGAAATGTTCGGTATCGTCGCCCAAAAGCAAAAGCACCTGTTTTAGGGTACAGTCGTTTTGTGCCAGAGCCCGTTCCAGCCAGGGCTTATCCTTTCCGCACCAGAACAGGTTTTCCGGCAGCAGCTTTCCGTCGATCACAAAGGGAACCAGCGGCTTTTTTGCGGGGGGCGAGGGCAGCTTCAGGTCCTGCCGGGTCACGCTTTCCAGGGCGCCGCG
>NZ_DBGCTQ010000087.1:0-20712 GCF_048388525.1 Allofournierella sp.
AACGCGCAGCGCCCCCCGCAGCTGCCGCTCAGCCAGCAGCGGCGCCAAAAAGCACACCGCCAGCACCGGGCCAAGCAGCAGCGCCTGGGGCTTGATCGCCAACGCCAGCCCGTAAACGGCGGCCGCGGGCAGATGCTTTTTTTCGTGCAGCAGCCAGAACGCCCCCACCAGCGCCAGGGCAAACACCCCGTCCACCTGCTTCCACACGCCGGTGTCGTACAAAAGGGGCGGGCAAAAGGCGGCAAAGGCCGCCAGCCGCAGCGCCCGCGGCCCGCCCAAAAAGCGCCGGGCGATCCTCCACACCAGCGCCGCAAGCCCCAGATCGCACAAAATGGGCACGGCCCCCAGTACCAGGGCAAGGCCCTTGCTCTGGTAAGCGAGCCCCAGCACCCTCGCCGCCTTGCCCGCCGCCCACAGCACCAGCATATAGGCCGGCGGGTAATCGGCAAAATAGTCCGGCGCATAAAACTGCCCCGGCCCCAGATCCGCCAAGCGGAAGGCCCAGGCCGAAAAGCAGGATACGTCGGTGGCATAGCCCTCGGTGATCAGCAGCAGCGCCAGCCGCGCCGCAAATGCGGCGGCCAGCACCGCCACAAGCCCCTGCCAGCCCCCCCTTTTTTCTGTTTGCAAGTTGGGCATGGGCAGCCCCTCCCCTCTCGTTCTCTGCTTTACAGCAAAAAGGCCGCGCGGGCGTTTCCCCCTCGCGGCCCTGTAACATCGCTCTTTACGCCGCAGCGCGGCTTAAAGCCCTTGCGGCTCTTTTTCGCTGCCGGGCTTTCGGTCCCACACCCGCACACAGCACAGCGCAAGATACACCGCCAGCACCAGCGCGGCAAACACAGCCATTTGCGGGGCAGGCTTTTGATAGACCGCGTAGATATCCACCGAGATCTCGGGCGAAAACAGCGCGGGCGCCAGCAGGTGGCCGTCGCGCATGTTGTACGCCCCCTGGGCGCCGGTGGCCAGAATCAGCCGCCCCGCCGGCAGTACGGCCAGGGCGCGGGCCAGGTTTGCCCATTGCCGCCGCGGGCCATAGAAGGCCGCCAGCCCCAGCCCGCACGCAAGGGTAAGCGCCCAAAAAAGGGCGGTCTGGTGAATGTACACAAAGCCCGGCAGCCCCACACCCGCATACAGCGCCACGAACCCCGCCTGCAGGGCAAAGGCCGCGCAGGGCCACAGCTGCGCGGGCCGGGGGCGGCCCAGCCGCAGCCGCAGGCAGGGGCTTTGCCCCTGCCCGGCCAGGTACCGCCGCAGCAGCACGGCCCCTGCCGCCGTGAGCACCGCCGCCAGAACCAGCGCCGCGAGGGCGGGCCAAAGCAGCCGCAAAAAAAGCGCGGTGAATTCCGTCGAGCGCCCCATGCCCTCCAGCCAGGAAACCTGCCCCATGAGGCCCAGCGGGTAAAACAGCATGACAAGCCTGAAGGCCAGGGATACGTGCACGAACGCCAGCATGCCCACGCCGGTCAGGGTGAACCAGCGGGTTTTGTAGCAATAATACTTTTGCAGGTACGCCCCGTAGGCAAGGCAGCCCAGGTACAACAGATACCCCAGCAGGGCCGGCGCAAAGGTGGCCACCAAAAAGCACAAAAGCCCCCCGCCCAGGCTGAACGCAAAGGCCAAAAAATTCTGCCAGTCCTGCTTTTGCAGCTGGCGCAGGGGGTTCTGGCCGTCCAGCAGTTCGTCGACCGTAACGCCCAGCGCCCGCGCCAGCGGCACCAGTACGCCCACGTCGGGGTAGCCGCCCCCGCACTCCCACTTGGACACCGTTTTGTCGCTCACGCCCAGCCGGTCCGCCAGCTGCTGCTGGGTGTACCGCCGCTGGGCGCGGCAGGCCTTGAGCCTTTCGCCAAAGGTCCGTTCGTTCATATGCTTACCGCCTTTCCGCACCCTGCCGGGCGCAGCTTCAGCATACCGCGAATTTTCTCTACCCGCCACCCACCGGGCGTAGAGTTTTGTCTGCGCCCGGCAGAACGCGGATAAAAAGCCGGCTTTTACGCCTTGCTCACCTTGGGGCCCTGGGGGGTGTCCTCGACCACATAACCCAGCTCGGTGATCTGTGCGCGCAGCGCGTCGGCGGTGGCCCAATCCTTCGCCTTTTTGGCCTCGGCGCGCTTTTGAACAAGCTCGGTCACCTCGGCGGGCACCTCGTCCTTTTTGCGGTTGTACAAAAGGCCCAGCACCCCGGTGATCTCGTCAAAGGCGGCAGCGGCGGCGGCCAGGGCCTCGCCGCTCGCCTCGGGGGCCAGGGTGTTGATGTCCTTCACCAGATCAAACAGGGCGGCCAGCGCATCGGGCGTGTTCAGATCATCGTCCATTGCGTTGATGAACTTCACCTTGGCCGCCGCGGCCTTCTCGGTCAGCAGGTTGCTGGTGCCCTTGGTGCCGTTTGCCAGCAGGAAATCCAGGTTGTCGCGGCAGGTGTACAGCCGCTCCAGGCTCGCCTTGCAGCTGTTCAGCAGCTCCACGGTGTAGTTCAGTGGCATGCGGTAGCCGGCGGTGAGCAAAAAGTAGCGGATGGGCTCGTAGCCAAACACCTCGGCGATCTCACGCACCGTGAAAAAGTTGTTGGCGCTCTTGCTCATCTTGTGGTTGTCGATGTTCAAAAAGCCGTTGTGCATCCAGTAGCGGCTGAACTCGCAGCCGTTGGCGCACTCGGACTGGGCGATCTCGTTCTCGTGGTGGGGGAAGATCAGGTCCTGCCCGCCCGCGTGCAGGTCAATGGTCTTGCCCAGGTGCTTGCGGGCCATGGCGCTGCACTCGATGTGCCAGCCCGGGCGGCCGGGGCCGTAGGGGCTGTCCCACGCGGGCTCGCCGGGCTTGGCGGCCTTCCACACGGCAAAGTCGGCCGGGTCCTCTTTCAAATCGTCCCCCAGCTGGCTGCGCAGCTCGCGGTTGCCGCTCTCCAGATCGTCCAGGTTCAAATGGCTCAGCTTGCCGTATTCCTTAAAGTGTTTGGTGCGGAAATACACGTCGCCGTTTTTGGCCACGTAGCCGTAGCCCTTGTCCAGGATATCCTTCACAATGTCCAGGATCTCCTCGATGTGCTCGGTGGCGCGGGGGCGCACGGTGGGGGTCATGGCGTTCAGCCCGTCGCTGTCCCGAATGAACTCAGCCTCGAATTTCTCGGCCACTTCCTTCATGGTGCAGCCCTGCTCCTGGGCCTTTTTGATCAGCTTGTCGTCGATGTCGGTGATGTTCGAAACATACAGCACCTTGTTGCCCCGGTATTCCAGGTAACGGCGCAGGGTGTCGAACACCACCACCGGCCGCGCGTTGCCGATGTGGATGTAATTGTATACGGTGGGGCCACACACATAGATACGGTACTCGCCCGGCTTTTGGGGCACAAATTCCTCTTTTTTGCGGGTCAGCGTATTGAAAATCTGCATATTCCATCGCTCCTTTTATGCAAAGCCGCGCACCGCTCGGCGGCCGCTTGAATAGTATCATTATACCGGTTCTCGCTTCCATGTGCAAGAAGCATGGGCCGATTTCACCCATTTTATCCCCCCGCGGCCGCAAAAACGGCCTTCGCTGCGGCCGTTTAAGCCAAACTTTTTGGGGCGCAGCAAAAAGGCCGCCCCCAAGGGGCGGCCGCAAAACGCTCTGCGCTTTAAAACCATTTTTTGTGGCGGGCCAGCAAAAAGGCGCCAAAGGTGGCAAGCCCCGCAATGCCCAATGCGATCCAAAAACCGAAGGGGTTATGCTCAAAGGGAACGGGCACGTTCATGCCCCACAGGCTCGACACAATGGTGGGCACCGTCAGGATAATGGTCACCGCCGCCAAAAGCTTCATCACGATGTTCAGGTTGTTGGAAATGACCGAGGCGAACGCGTCCATGGTGCCGGACAAAATGTCCCGGTAGATGCTGCTCATCTCCATGGCCTGTTTGTTTTCAATGATCACGTCCTCCAAAAGGTCCGTGTCCTCAGGGTAGTCCTTCACAAAGTCCATGCGCAGCAGCTTTTCCAGCACGATCTCGTTGCCTTTCAGCGAGGTGGAAAAGTACACCAGGCTTTTTTCCAGCCCCAGCATCTGAATGAGCTCCTTGTTCTTCATGCTGATGTGCAGCTCATTCTCCACCCGGGTGCTGGCCTTGTCCACCTGGCGCAGATAAAACAAAAACAAACTGGCGTTGCGGTAGAGCATCTGCAGCGCCAGGCGCTTGAACTTTTTGGTGCTGCACCCCTTTACCAGCCCCTCCATAAAGGCGCGGGCCAAAGCGTTCTCCCGCAGGCACACGGTCACCACGTTGTCCTGGGTGAGGATGATGCCGAACGGGATGGTCGAGTACACAAAGCTGTGCCCCTCGGTCTGCACCGTGGGGGTATCCACAATGATCAGGGTCTGGCCGTCGTCCTCCTGCTCAATGCGGCTTCGCTCCTCCTCGTCCAGGGGCGCGCGCACAAGGTCCGGGTCAATGTGCAGCTGCGCGCACACCCGGCCGATCTCTTTCTCGCTGGGGTCGCAGAGGTGGATCCAGGCGCCGGGGCAGATCTGGTCCTGTTCCAGCATGCGCCCGCCGTCGCTCAGGTAAATCGTGATCATGGGTAACACCTGCTTTCATTTGGTGGCGGCGCACAAAGGCCCGCCCCCCCACAGGCGCTCTAAAAGGCGCTGAAGCGAAGGGCAGGGACGCCGCATTGGTTTTCATTGCACATTCGACTGCTGGGGTCGCCGTCCATGCCTTTCATCTCCTTGCCGTGCTTTTTATCTGGTGCGGCCGGCGCCACACCCTAAATAAGTTTATGCCCTGCCCCCCGCATTTGTCAAGCAAAATCGGCACAAAAAAACGCGCCCCGGCTTTTACCGGGGCGCGCGGCCTGTAAATTGTTTTTGCGCTCAGCCCACCACGTACATATTTACCTGCTGCACGCCGTTCATCAGCGACTCCGAGTAGGTTTCGTAAAACAGGTCCACCAGGCAGGTGCCGTTCAGCAGCGAGGTGCCGGTGTCGGTGGCAATGGCATACCCGTACACAAAACGCCCGTCGGTGCTGGTGATATACAGCTTTGTGCCGTAAGGGATCAGGTTCGGGTTCACCGCAACAGTGCCGTATCCCAGCCCCAGGCCGGAGGCACCCCGCCCACGGCTGGCGGAATAGCCGGTGGCCCGGCCGGTGTACACCGCCGAGTAGCTGGCCGGCACGCCGTTCACCACCTCGGGGCCTGCCAGGCTGGAAACCGGCGCCCCCGCCTTGTAGGCCTTGATGATGGTGTTCACGGGCGGGTCGGTCATCACCACGCTCACCACCTGGCTGGACTCCACTTCCCCATCCACCACGCGCTCGCGGTGGGTGATCTCGTTGGTGCCCTCGTGGCCCTGCTGCAGGGTCACGGTGCGGTTCCGGTTGCGGTAAAACAGGCTGGTATAAACGTATTCTGTCTCAAAGGGAATGGATTCATAGCTCAGGGTATCGCGGTATTCCACCCGGTGCACCGTGATGGGCTCCCCCTGCGAGACCTCGGTGTGCAGGCTGGGCTCGGTGTAATCGTGCTCGCCCAGCTCCACACCGCACGCCTCCAGTGCCTGCTGCACGGTGCCGCCCACCATCTCGGCCACATGCTCCTGCCCATCCGCGTTCACGGTAACGGGCACCGCACGCTGAATGCTCAGGCTGGCCAGGTTGCCGTTATACGCGGTGTAGTGCACCGCGTCCGCCTCGCCGGCCACGATGCCGGAAAGGTTCATCAGTTCGTCCGGGTCGCTGGCGCGGGTGATCAGCATCCTGCTGTTGCCGTGCGAGTCCGAAACATACACCACGTTCAGGGTGGTAAAAAGCGCAAATACGGTCAGTGACAGGCAGCACAGGGTGAGCAGCGTGGCAGGAAGCCGTGCCGGGGTGGCAAGGATGCGCCGCCGCAGATGTTCTGTGAATTTTGTCATACACTCTCCTAACGTTCCATGTTGAAGGGCAATGCCGCACCGCGGGGTACCGGGTGCGGGCGGGCGGCTGTAACATGGTTCAGCCGCGCCCTGCAAAGAATGTGTGCCGCAAAAGGGCACTTGAGGCATTGTACCAGATGGTCCCGGGCGGGTCAAACCTGTCTCGCAAGCGGATTTTAGCCAAATTTTGTTTATTTCCATGGATTTCACGTTTTGCCCCGCTCAAACTTTTTATCGCTCCCGATTTCTTGTGTTTTCTTTTGTTTCCTAAAATTTCGTCTTGATTTTTAACCGTTTTGTCATAATTCGCCTCCGTTTTCATCTCGCTTTTTTGCCCAAATACATCTCTTAAAAATTATATATAGTGCACAGTCTGTATGAACAAATTGTAAATGGATCCATATTCTGCATATTTCTTTTTCCGGGCTCAACGGCATTTTTCTCTCCCTGGAGCTTTCTCCGGGCGGGGCTTATGCAGGTGTGACCGCGCTTTTTTATTGCTCCGCATAAAAAAAGATGAAACAGCTTGGCAGATCCGACATTAAAATTTAGAGTATAAAAAACGGGAATATCCGCATGGGGCGAAAAAAGCATACGTGAAAAACAGGAAGTTGAGGAGATGCGGGTGGACCACATAAGAATTGAAACAAACCGGCTTATAAGGAATACCGGCATCAGGGAATTGTCAGTGAGGCAGGCAATGCGGTTATCAAATTACTAAAAGAAGAGGAGATTCCTTATATAACAGCCACACATGACAAAAGCAATCCCAGAAGCGGGGCTGTTATGAAGCGGATCGGCATGAAATAGTGTTATTTTTATAAAGAGCAGTGGCAGCCCAAGAGCTTTCCGGTGATATTCCGAATGTATCAGTTAAACTTTGACGGGCAAAAAATAGAGTATATCAAAAATACTGGAACCTGTACGATGAGCATTTCATCGAAACAAATATATAACTTTTCGCTTATCTGGCTTTTAAGCGCACTTTATTGAGTATAATCCGCACTTCCCCCTCTTTCCGTTTTTAATAGTGGCAGGCCGGAACGCACGACAAAAAAAGTTCCCACCCGCATGCGGGTGGGAACTTCCGGGTCTTTTCGGGCGCTGCAGCCCTCTGCCGCAAAAAGCAGTTCTCAGCGCTTGGAGAACTGGGGCGCGCGGCGCGCGGCCTTCAGGCCGTACTTCTTGCGCTCCTTCATGCGGGGGTCGCGGGTCAGGAAGCCGGCCTTTTTCAGCGCCGGGCGCAGGTTCTCGTCGTACTGCAAAAGGGCGCGGGCAAGGCCGTGGCGGATGGCGCCGGCCTGGCCGGACACGCCGCCGCCGCCCACGCGCACCACCAGGTCGAACTTGCCCTCGGCGGCGGCCACCACCAGGGGCTGGCGCACGATGAGCTTCAGGGTCTCAAGGCCAAAGTAATCGTCGATGTCGCGGCCGTTGATGGTGATCTTGCCGGTACCGGTGTACACGCGAACACGGGCAACGGAATTCTTACGACGACCGGTGCCGTAGAAATAAGGTTTCGTCTCGTACATTATTCTATTGCCTCCTATTAAAACTCGTAAACTTCGGGCTTCTGGGCAGCCTGATCGTGCTCAGCGCCCTTGTAGCAGCGCAGGCGGGTCATGGCCTTGGCGCCCAGGGTGTTGGCGGGGATCATGCCCTTCACGGCAATGTACATGGCCTTGTCGCTGTTTTCAGCCATCAGGGTCTTGTACTGCACTTCCTTCAGGCCGCCGATCCAGCCGGAGTGGGTGCGGTAGTATTTCTTTTCCAGCTTCTTGCCGGTCAGAACAGCCTTGTCGCAGTTGATGATGATCACATGGTCGCCGCCATCCACATTGGGGGTAAAGGTGACCTTGTTCTTGCCGCGCAGCAGAACGGCGGCGCGGGCGGCGACGCGGCCCAGGGGCTTGCCGGCGGCGTCGATCACATACCACTTGCGCTCGATCTGGGCGGGCTTTGCGAGAGTAGTGCTCATAATCGTGTATCCTCCATCATTTTCTCTTGCGCGCCCGCGGCGGGCGCGGTGAACGCTTTTGTTTTGCGCATCCTGGCGCAAGGCTCATTATATACGAAAGCCCGCCCCCGCGTCAAGCACTTTTTTCGATTATTTTAACTGGCCCTTTCACAGCTCTCATTATCTCTTGATATCTCGTTTTTACTATCGATTACGCGTTTTCTATTTTTCCAAAAAATTTTCTCAAAGTTTGTGCAAGTCGCCCTTTAACTGTGGTATAATCGGTCTTGTTCTTTTATAATACATTTTAAGGGCGGTGAATCCGGCATGCAAAGGCTCGAAGGCCTGGTGCGCAGGGCAATTCAGGAATACGGCATGCTCTCCCCCGGCGACCGGGTGTGTGTGGGCGTCTCCGGCGGCAAAGACAGCGTGGCCCTCACCATCGCCCTGGCCCGGCTGCAAAAATACCTGGGCGTGCCCTTTGAGCTGGTGGCTGTGAGCCTGGACCCGCAGTTCGGCGGCACGCCCACCGATTATACCCCCCTGGCCGGGCTGTTCGCCGCCTATGGGGTGCAATACGAGGTTCGCCGCAGCGGGATCGGGCACGTGGTGTTCGATCTGCGCAAAGAGTCCAACCCCTGCGCGCTCTGCGCCAAAATGCGCCGGGGCCTTCTGCACAACACCGCCAAAGAGCTGGGCTGCAACAAGGTGGCCCTGGGCCACCACCTGGACGACGCCATCGAGACCTTTTACATGAACCTCTGGGGCGAGGGGCGGCTGGGTTGCTTTTCGCCGGTCACCTACCTCTCCCGCAAGGACCTCTACATGATCCGCCCCATGGTGCTCGCCACCGAGGCGGACGTGCGCCGCGCGGTGAAAAGCCTCTCCCTGCCGGTGGTCAAGAGCGCCTGCCCGGCCGACGGCGCCACCCGCCGCCAGGAAATGAAGGAATATGTGGCCGGCGCCTGCCGCGCCGACCGGGCCTTCCGCCAAAAAATGCTGGGCGCGCTGCAGCAGGCGGATCTGGACGGCTGGGCCCCCCTGCCCGGGGCGCCGCGCCGAAAGGGCACGCCCGGCCCGCGTTAAAACTGTTGCGAGGTGTTACGAATGGATTTTGAACGGCATTGCTGGGCCGAGATCGACCTGGACGCGCTGACGCATAATTTCAAGCTCATCCAGGCCCACGCCGCCCCGGCTCAGGTATGCGCGGTGGTAAAGGCCGGGGCCTACGGCCACGGCGACGGCATGGTGTGCCGCGCGCTGGAAGCCGCGGGCGCAAAATGGTTTGGGGTGAGCTGCCTTTCCGAGGCGCTGCACCTGCGCTCGGTGGGCATTGGGGGCGACATCCTGATCCTGGGCCGCACCGACCCCGCCTGCGCCCCCAGCCTTGTGCGCTATGGTCTGACCCAGGCGGTGTTCAGCCCGGAATACGCCCGCCAACTGGCCGCCGCGGCCGTGGAGACCCGCCATGCAGTCCAGGTGCACCTGAAGGTGGATACCGGCATGGGCCGGCTGGGTTTTATGGCCCGCGACCCGGCCGATGTCGCCCCCTGCGCCGCCGCGCTGAGCGCCTGCTTTGATCTGAAAGGCCTCTCGGTGACCGGCCTGTTCCAGCATTTCGCCGTGGCCGACAGTCTCGCCCCCCCGGATGTGGCCTACACCCGCCGCCAATACGAGCTTTTTCTCGCGGTCCTGGCCGCGCTGGAAGCGCAGGGCCGCCGGGTGCGGGTGGCGCATTGCTGCAATTCCGCCGCCCTGGCCCTGCACCCTGAGTGGGGCATGGACCTGGTGCGGCCGGGCATCCTCTTGTACGGCCAGCAGCCCAGCGAAGATGCGGCGCTGCCCGGCCTTGTGCCGGTGCTCACCCTCAAGGCCGCCGTCAGCCAGGTAAAAGAGCTCAGCCCCGGCCAGGCGCTCAGTTACGGCCTCTGTTTTACCGCATCCCGGCCGATGCGGGTGGCCACCCTGTGCGTGGGCTACGCCGACGGTTATCCCCGCGCCATGACCAACAAGGGCCTGTGCGCGCTGCACGGCGCGCCCGCGCCGGTGGTGGGCCGGGTATGCATGGATCAGCTCATGGTGGACGTGACGGGCATCCCCGGCGTGCAGGCGGGCGACGAGGCCACCGTGTTTGGGGCGGGCGGCACGGCCGACACCACCTCGGCGGTGGCGGCCAAGGTGGGCACCATCCCCTACGAGATCCTGTGCGGTCTGGCGCTCCGGGTGCCGCGGGTCTATCTGCAGGGCGGCCGCTGCGCGGCCGTGGTCGATCATCTCAGGCAATCCAGCTTATAAACAGGAGGGAACACAGCGTGGCAAATCTTTTGGTTGTGGTGGATTATCAGAACGATTTCGTGAGCGGGGCCCTGGATTTTGAACAGGCCCGGGCACTGGAAGGGCCGATCGCGGCCCGGGTGGATCAGGCGCTCGCCGCGGGCTGGCGGGTGATCTTCACCCGCGACACCCACGGGCCCGATTATCTGGAGACCCGCGAGGGGCGCTTTCTGCCGGTGCCCCACTGCCTCAAGGGCTCCGCGGGCTGGCACCTCTACGGCAGCCTCGCCGCCTACGAGTCCGCGGCAGACCCCCGCGTTGCCTTTGTGGACAAGCCCACCTTCGGCAGCGCGGAGCTGGCCGGCGCGGCCGAGGCCCTGTGCGGCGGTGAGCCCCCGGTCATCCAGCTGTGCGGCGTGGTCACCAGCATCTGCGTCGTCTCCAACGCCATCCTGCTGCACAGCCGCTTTTTAAGCAGCGAGATCGCCGTTCTGCAAAACCTCTGCGCCGCCGCCGACCCGGCCGATCATCAAAACGCCCTGCGCCTTTTGGCCGGCATGGGCTACCTGCTCCAATGAGCCGCGCCGCAAAGCCAGCGGGCCCCTTTGCCCCGGGCGCCGCGCCTGCCCGCTGGCAGCGAGGCTTCGCCTCGGCCTGCCTGGTGATCTTTCTGGCCGCCTTCGGCAGCATTTTTGCCGTGGCAGCCCTGCGCGGCAGGCTGGGCGTTTCGGCAAACAGCGCGGTGCTGTTCGTCCTCTTGGCCGGGGGCTTTTTCTGCCTGGCGCGCTTTGGCCTGCCGCGCCTGCCCAGCCTTTCCTCCCGGGCCTGGGCCGCGGTGTTCTGGGGCGGGCTCGGCCTCTTGCTGGCCCTCCAGCTGGGCAGCGGTTTTCTTTTGCTGAACGACCACACCACCGCCCCTTTCGATACCGAGGCCGTGTACCGCACCGCCACCCAGCTGGCCGCGGGGCAGGTACCCGCCGAATACAACGATTATTTCGTTTCCTGCGAGAGCAACACCCTGTGCATGTTCGTTTTGTACTGGCTGTACCGGCTGGTCTTTCTGCTGGGCGGATCCCTGAGCCCCGTGTGGGGCATGCTGCTGAACACCACGCTGCTGTGGCTGGCCGCGCTGTTCACCTGCAAAGCCGCCCTGCTGCTCTGGGGCCGGGCGGGCGGGGGCGCGGCGCTGGCGCTCTGCCTGCTGTTTTTGCCCCTCTATATCTTCACCCCGTTTTTGTACACCGACCCCATGGCCGCGCCGCTGGCGGCCGCCTCGCTCTATTGTTTTGTGCGGCTGCGCGGGCGCTGGGCGTTTCTTTCGCCCAAGGGGCGCCTTGTGCGCGCGGCGGGTCTCGGCGCGCTGCTGGGCCTGGCCTTTTTAATGAAGGGCAACGCCCTTGTGCTTGTGCCCGCGCTGGGGCTGTGGTGCCTTTTCAGCCTGCCCTTAAAGGGGCACGGGCGGCAGGCCCTGGGCCTTGTGCTGGCGGTGGCGCTGGCCGCCGGGCTGGTCATCGGGGGCTTCAAGGCATATGTGCGGGGCTGCGGCCTCATCGACTTTTCCGGCTACGACGCGCTGCACATGCCCCTCACTCACTGGGTCATGATGGGCCTCGAGCACGACGGCGCCTATAACAGCGAGAGCTTTGCCTATTCAGGCCGCTACCCCACCGTGGCCGAAAAAAGGGCCGCCATCGCCGCGCGCATCGGCACCAACCTGCACACCCTCGTCAAAAATCCGGTGGCTCTGGCCTGGCTCATGTACACCAAAGCCGGCACCGACTGGACCGACGGCCTGTACGGCTCGCCCGGCGCCGCGGCGTTCGCTCCGGTGCGGTCCACCTGGCTCAGCGAGTGGTTCACCTCCACCGGTGCCCACTCCGGTCTCACCGCCGCCTTCGGCCAGGCGTTCCACTGGCTCGTCTGGCTCTGCGCTTTCGGCGCCGCCCTTCGGGCGCTGCGCCAAAAGCGCCCCGGGGGCTTTGCCCTGGCCGCCGCCCTGTGCCTTTTGGGCAACCTGGCGTTTTTGAGCCTGTGGGAGGCAAACGCCCGCTACGCATTTTGTTTTTTCAGCTGCCTGGTTTTGCTGGCCGCGGGCTTTTTGTCCGGCGGGCGGGCCGGGCAGGATATCAACAACGAGCAGGAGGTCACGCCCCTTGGCAAGAGATAACATTCGCAATTTCTGCATCATCGCCCACATCGACCACGGCAAGTCCACCCTGGCCGACCGCATTCTGGAAAAGACCCACTCGGTGGACGAGCGCCAGATGGAAGAGCAGCTGCTGGACAACATGGATCTGGAGCGCGGGCGCGGCATCACCATCAAGGCCCGCGCCGTGACCCTTTCCTACCGCTCCCGCAACGGCAAAGACTATGAATTCAACCTGATCGACACCCCGGGCCATGTGGACTTCGGCTACGAGGTCAGCCGCTCCCTGGCCGCCTGCGAGGGAGCGGTGCTGGTGGTGGATTCCAGCCAGGGGGTGGAGGCGCAGACCCTGGCCAACACCTACATGGCCCTTGAGCACGACCTGGAGCTGGTGCCTATCCTGAACAAGATCGACCTGCCCAGCGCCGAGCCGGAGCGGGTCGCCCAGGAGGTGGAGGATGTGATCGGCCTTCCCTGCCTCGACGCGCCCCGCGTTTCCGCAAAGCTGGGCACCGGCGTGGAGGATGTGCTGGAACGGGTCATCACCGATATCCCCGCCCCCACCGGCGATGAAAACGCCCCCCTCAAAGCCCTCATCTTCGACAGTGTGTACGACAGCTACAAAGGCGTGATCGTGTACGTGCGGGTGTTCGAGGGCACGGTCAAACCCGGCGACACGGTGCGCATGATGGCCGCCGGCACCGAGTTCACCCTGGTGGAGGTGGGCCACATGGGCGCCACCAGCCTGTCCCCCTGCGCCCAGCTGCAGGCGGGCGAGGTGGGCTATCTCACCGCCAGCATCAAAAACGTGCGCGACACCCGTGTGGGCGACACCGTCACCCTGGCCGCCGCCCCCACCCCCGAGCCCCTGCCCGGCTATCGCAAGGTCACTCCCATGGTGTTCTGCGGCATCTACCCTGTGGACGGCGCCCGCTACCCGGACCTGAAGGACGCGCTGGAAAAGCTGCAGCTCAACGATGCTTCGCTGAGCTTTGAGCCCGAGACCAGCGCGGCGCTGGGGTTTGGCTTCCGCTGCGGGTTCCTGGGCCTGCTGCATCTGGACATCATCACCCAGCGCCTGGAGCGGGAGTTCGATCTGGACCTCATCACCACCGCCCCCAGCGTGGAATACCGCATCACCCTGACCGACGGCACGGTGGAGGTCATCGAAAACCCCTCCAACTACCCCGACCCGGGCCGCATCGCCAGCCAGGAGGAGCCCTTTGTGGACGCCCACATCTACACCCCCACCGAGTATGTGGGCAGTCTGATGGATCTGTGCGTGGACCGGCGGGGCGTGATGGTGGATATGAAATACCTGGACGCCACCCGCGTGGATCTGCACTACGAGCTGCCCCTGGGCGAGATCGTGTACGATTTCTTCGACGCCATCAAGAGCCGCAGCCGGGGCTATGCCAGCTACGACTACGAGATGAAGGGCTTCCGCGAGTCCAAGCTGGTGAAGCTCGACCTGCTGCTGAACGGCGACATGGTGGACGCGCTCTCCATGATCGTGCACGCCGACAAAGCCTATGCCAAGGGCCGCCGCCTGGCCGAGCGGTTAAAAGACAACATCCCCCGCCAGATGTTCGAGATCCCCATCCAGGCGGCCATCGGCGGCAAGGTGATCGCCCGCGAGACCGTAAAGGCCATGCGCAAGGACGTTCTGGCCAAGTGCTACGGCGGCGACATCACCCGCAAAAAAAAGCTGCTGGAAAAGCAGAAGGAAGGCAAAAAGAAGATGCGCCAGCTGGGCAGCGTGGAACTGCCCAGCGAGGCCTTCACCGCCGTGCTCAAGCTGGACGAGGGCTGACGGGTCTGCCTTTTTTATCAAACAGCGAACAAACAGCGGCAGGGGAATGCTCCCCTGCCGCTGTTTGTTCGCTCTTTTTATTCGTCGTCCGCCTGGGGCGGCGCGTTTTGCTCCGCAAGCTCCGCCTCTTCCTGCACAATGCGCAGAAAATCCTGTTTGCGCTCCTTCTCCCGGGGCACGAAGCGCCCCACAACCCCGCCGCCGCCCCGGTTCTTCACGTAAAAGAAGCCGATCACCGAAAAGACTACCGCCCCGATAAAATTCACGATCAGGTCCTTCATGGTGTCGATCAGGCCGATGTCGATATAACCGCCCAGGCCCAGGTCCTGCCCATTCACCACCACCTGGGTGATGCCGGTGATCCCCGCCGCCCGGTTGCCGCCCGCCGGGTCCAGCAGCACCGAATAGACCGCGTGCACAATGGTGTCCTTCTGCATGTCCGTGTGGAACAGCTGATCCATGCCGAACTCAAAAAATTCCCACACCACGCCGATCGTCATGGAAAAGCAGAACGCCACAATACCCATGAACAGCGGCGACAATTTAAACATCATCCGCTCGCTGCGGTTCAACAGATCCACCATCGAAAACCCGATCGCGGCCGCCAAAAACCCGTTCAGGGTGTGCAGCACCGTGTCCCAAAAGGGGAACAGGATATAAAACTCCTGGATCTCGCCCAGAATTTCGGCCGCAAAAATGAACACCAGAATAATGATCTCCAGCGTGGTGGGCAGTTCGATCTTCATGGTCACCTGCACCAGGCTCGGCACCACCAGCAGCAGCAGGGTGAGCAGGCACAGGAACACGTTCTCGTAATTGCGGTTGAAGATCTGCAGCACCATCACAACGATCACCAGCGCCCGCAGCGTGAAGTACACGATGGCCGAGCTCTTGTGCTCCTTCAGCTCCATCCGCAGCGCTTTTTTGATGCCCCGGTACCAGGGGGATCTGTTCTCCCCTTGCTTTTTCTCTTTCATTTCCTGTTTCCTCCCCGTTCCTCTCACAGCTCGGGCGCCGGGCAGCCGCCGCGGCGCCTTTTACTCTATTATAAACGGGAACAGGGCAAACTACAATCGTTTTATGGTTTTGCGGGGGAGCTTATGTCGAACAGGGCGCGCCCCCTTCATGCCCCCTCGTATACCAGCCCCAGCCGGGGCGAAAGCCCTGCCAGCAGCTCGTTGGTGATGGTGCCGCACCGTGCCGCCAGCTCCTCAGCCCGGAGCTCCTCGGGCCCGTCCCGGCCGATCAGGGTCACTGCGTCGCCCATGCCCACCTCCTCGATGCCGGTCACATCCACCAGCATCTGGTCCATGCACAGCCGCCCCACCACCGGGGCGCGTTTTCCGCGCACCAGCACCTCGCCGCCGTGCGCCGCCAGATCGCGGGGCAGGCCGTCGGCATAGCCGATGCTCACCACCGCCAGCAGGGTGGGCCGCGCCGCCGTAAAGGCAAGGCCATAGCCCGCCCCCTCGCCGGCTTTGAGCCGGCGCACCGCGGCCACCCGCGCCTTCAGGGTCAGCGCCGGCCAAAGCTCCAGCCGCCGCTGCACCGGCGCGGCATCCTCGTACACGCCGTAAAGCGCAAGCCCCGGCCGGGCCAGCTCGCAGCCAAGGGGCGGGAGGTTCAGCAGGCCGTAGCTTGCCTGCAAATGGGTGCGCCCCGGGGCGATCCCCGCCGCCCGCAGGCCCTCCACCGCCTCAAAAAAGCGTTGCGCCTGCCCCTGGGTGTAGGTCACCGCCTCTGCCGAAAGGCCGTCGGCCATGCACAAATGGCTGAACACGCCCTTGATTTTCAGGTTCGGCAGGGCAAATACCCGCCGCAGCGCCTCCTGGTCGGCGGCGTTTATTCCCAGCCGGTGCATGCCGGTGTCCAGCGCCAGGTGGGCGCGCACCTTCCGCCCCTGGCCGTTCAGGGCCTGGGCGTATTCCTCGCTCACCAAAGCCTGGCTCACCCGCCACCGCGCCAGCAGCGCCGCCTCCCCGGGCGCGGTGTAGCCCAGCACTAGTATCTCGCCCAAAATGCCCGCCCGGCGCAGGGCGATGGCCTCCGGCAGGGTGGCAACGGCAAAGCTCCGCACGCCCTGCCGGCGCAGGGTGCGGGCCGTTTTTACCGCCCCGTGGCCGTAGCCGTCCGCCTTGATCACCGCCATCAGCGGGCAGCCCGCCTGCCGGCGCAGCAGCTTTGCGTTGTGCGCCAGGGCGGTGCGGTCCACCTGCCGCCAGGCGCGGGCCGTGGGGTCCGGCTTTACCGGCCGCACGGCCAAAGCCAGGGCCGAAACCGCCGCGCTCAGCGCCGCCACCGCCGCAAAATGCCCCAGGCTGTTTTCCACCAGCACGGCCTGCAGCCCCAGCACCTTGGCCGCCCCCCGCACCAGCACAATGCACCAGGGGTGCACAAGGTACACCGCCTCGGCCAGCTTTGCGCTTCGCTTGTCCCGCCCGCCGTTCACCGCCAGCAGCCCGCTGAACAACGCCGCAGCCGCCAGGGGCAGGGTCAGGTACATGCTGTCGTGCCGCGGGCTGGCAATGCTTTTCAGCCAGAACGCCTCGGCCGAAAGAGCGGCCAGCGCCGCCAAAAAGCCCGGCAGGGCCGCCCGGGGGCGCACCGGCTTTACCGCCGCGCCCAGCAGCAAAAACAGCGGCGCAAAAAACAGCCCGCCCCGGGTATAGCCTCCCAGCGCCGTCAGCAGCCCGTCCAGCGCGGGCTGCACACCTGGCAGCCGGCAGGCAAGGCCGTACCAGCTGTCGCCCGCAAGCCCCACAAGGTACAACACCGCCGCCGCGGGCAGGGCAAGCCGCAGCCCCCGCTTGGCCAGCGCATGGGCAATGGGCAACCCCAACAGCAGCGCGGGCAGGTACCAAAGGTGGTAAAACGTGCCGGTGATCAGCAGCTTTTGCACTGCTTGCCAGGGCGAAAAGCCCCCCGCATACAGGTTCAGCGGCAGATACAAGAGCACCGCCGCCCCGTACAAAAGTGCCGTGCGCCGCCACAGCGCCCCGGTACCCCGCCAGGCCCGTCGGGCCAAAAAGTGTCCGGTGAGCATAAAGAAGAAGGGCACCGCAAGCCGGGCCAGCACCCGGCACAGCCAAAAATCGCCCTCTGCGCTGTAGCTGACCAGCGGCCCGGTGTGGATCGCCACCACCAGCAGCGCCGCGGCAAGGCGCGCCCGGTCCAGCACCGGGCCTTTTTTTGTGCGTTCCATCTCATTCCCCCCAAACAGTCGCGATCAATCCGCCCACGTTGTCGCCCGAGAGCTGGCAGCAGCCGTCGGGCAGCTCGGCCAGGGCGGTCGCCCCCTCGCAGGGGATGTAAAACACCCGGGCGGCCCGCCCGCCGGGCAGCGTGCAGCTTTTGGGCCCGGTCCTCAAAAAATCCGCATACTCCTCCAGGCACAGGCCGTTCTGCAGCAGCAGCAGCGCGTGGGGCGCGCCCACATACCGGAAATGCCAGGGCTCGGCGGCAATGCCGGTGAGCGTTTCCTTTCCCTTCTGGTACCGCTCAATAAACCCGTACCCGGCGGCAAGCCGCCGAAACGCGCCGCACGCCCCGTCGTAGGGGAAGGCGGGCCGGATAAAGTCCAGCGCGCCGCCCGTTTTCCCCAGGTCGATGGCAAGGCCGGTCTCGTGCTCGCTGCACCCGGGGCGGGCCACATAGCTGCGGGTAAACGCCTCGCCGTGCTCAGCCATCGAGTCATCCCACAGCTTCTGCTGCTCGGCCCGGCTGCGCCAGCCCGACACAGGCCGGATACGCCCGGCCCCGCCCGCCGCGGCCACGCAGGCGGCCAGCAGCGCGGCGGCCCGGTTCTCCATCAGAATGTCCGGAAAAGCGCCGCTGGGCGGGGCAAGGCGGCGCGGCGCTTCGCCCTGCAGCGGGTGGGCGGCGTTCACCAGCAGCACATCGCCCCGGAACACCTGCTCCCGGCGCAGCTCCACCCGCCTCACGCCTCAAACCCCAGCTCAATGAGCTTTGTCACCAGCGCGGGGAATTCCAGGCCCACGCCCCGCATCATGCTGGGGTAACGGCTGTGCGCAGTAAATCCCGGGATGGTGTTCGCCTCGTTGAACACCACCCGCCCATCGGGGGTGTAAAAAAAGTCCACCCTGGCAAAGCCCCTGCATCCCAGCGCCCGGTATACCTTACGGGCCGCCTCCCGCACCCGGGCCGCAGCCTCCCCGGCAATGCGCGCCGGGCAATGGATGGCCGAGGTTTTCAACGTGTACTTTTCCTCGTAGTTGAAAAACCCCTGCGAAAGTTCGATCTCATCCACCACGCCCACCGTCAGCGCATCGTTGCCCAGCACCGCGCAGCCCACCTCAAAGCCTGGCACGGCCTGTTCCAGAATCACCTCGCCGTCGTGCAGAAAGGCCCCAGCCACCGCCGCCGCCAGCTGCTCCGGGCCTTCCACCCGGGTGATCCCGAACGAGGAGCCCGCCCGCACCGGCTTTACAAACAGCGGCCAGCCAAGCTTTTCGGCCGCGGCGGCAATGCCGCCCATTTCCGTCCCCTTGCCAAACACCGCCGAGGGGGGCACCTCCACCCCGGCCAGGGCCGCCAGCTTGTGGGCGCGGTCCTTGTCCATGCACAGCGCGCTCGCCAGTGTGCCGCAGCCCACCAGGGGCACCCCCGCCAGCTCAAACAGCCCCTGCACGGTGCCGTCCTCGCCGTTTTTGCCGTGCAGCACGGGGAACGCCGCGTCAAAGGCAAAGCGCAGCGTGGTGGGGCCGAACACCGCCAGCTCGTGCCGCCCGCGGCCCGGGCACACCGCGCAGGGCAGGCAGTTCACCTTGTCCTGCCGCCAGGCGTCGGCGGGGATGTTCTCCACCGCGCCGGTGTAATACAGCCACTCCCCCTCCCGGGTGATGCCCACGGTCAGCGCGGCATAGCGCTCCCTGTCCAGTGCGCTGAGCACCGCGTGGGCCGATTGCAGCGATACCTCGTATTCTGTGGAGCAGCCGCCGAACAGCACCAAAATTCGTTTTTTCTCCATTTTGGATCTTTCCTCCTGCAAAGGGCGGCGCGGACCGCCGGACCGCACAAAAAAGCGCCCTGTTTTTGATACCTTCATGGTACCAAAACAGGGCGCCGGGTGTTTGCAGGCAAAATGGCAAAACCCTTGCGGTTTTTATTCCAAAATCTTGCGATTTTCTTGCGGCGGCAGGCTGACCGTGAATTTCACCCGCTCCTCCCCGCTCTCGGCGGTGATCTGCCCGCCGTGCAGCTCCACGATCTGCTTTGCAATGGCAAGGCCAAGGCCCGCGCCGCCGCTGGCGCTCCCGCGCGCGGCGTCCAGCCGGAAAAACCGCTCAAAAATGCGGCCCAGTTTTTCGGGCGGGATGGTGGGGCCGGGGTTTTCAAAGCACAGTGTCACCCCTTCGGGCCCCGCCGCGGCGCGCACCATAACGGTGCCGCCCTCAAAGCTGTAATTCACTGCGTTGCGCAAAAGGTTGTCAAACACACGGGCCAGCTTGTCCGCATCGCAGCCGTAGGGCAGGGTCTCGGGCACTTCCAGGCTGCATTCCAGGTTTTTCTCCGCCAGCATGGGGCCGAACTCAGCGGCCACCTGCCGCAGCATCAGGGCCAGGTCCACGGGCCGGGTCTCCAGCTCCAGGTGCGTCAGGTTAAAGCGGGTGATCTCAAAGAACTCGTTCAGCAGGTCCTCCAGCCGCAGGGCCTTGTCCAGCGCGATGCCGGTATAGCGCGCCCGGGTCGCGGCAGAGATGTCCGGCTCATCCCGCAAAAGGGTCAGGTAGCCGATCACACTGGTAAGGGGCGTTTTCAGGTCGTGGGCCAGATACACGATCAGGTCGTTCTTGCGCTGCTCGGCCTCTCTCGCCGCTGCCTCGGCCCGCAGCGCCTGCTGCTTTGCCAGGTTCATGTCGTCCTGGATGTCCCTTAGATCCGCCGGCAGCTGGATCAGCTCCTCGCCCGGCTGGGCCAGCCGCTTTGCCCCCTCCACAATCTCATCCAGGTAGCGCAGGGGGCGGCTCAAAAAGTAGTAGCTCTCGGCCACCCAGCCGCCCGCCAGCAGCCCCCCGTATACCAGCAGCACATATTCCCTCACCCACTGCAGCGCCCAATAAATGGGGTTCGTGGGCTGCCAGATGACCGCGTTGCACAGGCTCCAGCCCAAAAGGCCAAGCCCCGTAAGGCCCACCGCCCACAGCACCAGCGCCACAAGATACTGCGCCAGCAGCCGCCGGGAAAGCCCGCTGCGGTAGCGGCCTTTGCCCGCCCCGCCGCTCGTTTTATGCTTCAATGGTGTACCCCACCCCCCACACGGTCTTGATGAACTTCGGCCTGCGGCCGGTGTCGCCCAGCTTTTCCCGCAGCCGGGCGATGTGGCTCATCACGGTGTTGTTGCTCTCCCAGTATTTTTCGCCCCACACGGCGCTGAACAGCTCTTCGCTTGGCACCACGCGCCCGCGCATGCTGCACAGATACCACAGGATCGAAAATTCCAGCGGGGTCAGCGCCGCCTCTTTGCCGTACACGGTGCAGCGGTGCGCCGCCTTTGAGATCACAAGGCCGTTTATCTCCAGCTCCTCCGGCTCGGTGGGCGCCGCCGCCCGGTCGTAGCGGTTGCAGCGCCGCAGCTGGGTCTTCACCCGCGCCACCAGCTCCAGGGGGTTGAAGGG